>NZ_LBIX01000156.1:0-79782 GCF_028128655.1 Bradyrhizobium sp. CCBAU 45394
CCGTGCTGGCCGTCAACGAGAACCGCAAGCGCGCGATGGCGCGCAAGGTCAGCCAGGCGCTCGGCGGCTCGCTGCGCGGCAAGACCATCGCCGTGCTCGGCCTCACCTTCAAGCCCGACACCGACGACATGCGCGATGCGCCGTCGATCCCGCTGGTGACCGGCCTGATCGACATGGGCGCCAAGGTGAAGGCCTTCGATCCCGTCGGCATGGAGCAGGCGAAGAGTGAGCTGCCCAGCATCACCTATTGCGAGGACGCCTATTCCTGTGCGCAAGGCGCCGATGCGCTGGTTGTCGTCACCGAATGGGTGCAGTTCCGCGGCCTCGATCTCGACCGGCTGAAGAGTGTCATGGCGCAGCCCGTCGTCGTCGACCTCCGCAACATCTACAGCCCCGAAGACATGCGCGCCGCCGGCTTCACCTATGAGAGCGTCGGCCGTCCGTCGGCGCAGGGCTGATAGCGACACACGATTGTCATACCCCGCGAAGGCGGGGTATCCAGTAACCCCGATCTTCGTGATGATTGGGACCTGAGTTTACTGGATCACCCGCCTTCGCGGGTGATGACGGACCGAGACCTTTGCCCCGCAGCTTCGACACGCCCCTCCCGATCGATGCCGTGCTCGACGATTTGTCGCGCACGCTCAAGGCACACAATGCGGCCGTGCTAGTGGCCCCGCCCGGCGCCGGCAAGACCACGCGCGTGCCTCTGGCGTTGCTCGATGCGCCCTGGGCCAAGGGCAAGAAGATCATCGTCCTGGAGCCGCGGCGCATCGCGGCGCGCGCCAGCGCCGATCGCATGGCCAAATCGCTCGGCGAGCGGGCAGGTGAGACCGTCGGCTACCGCGTCCGTTTCGGCTCGAAAATATCGCGCGCGACGCGCATCGAGGTCGTGACCGAAGGCATCTTCACCCGCCAGATCATGGACGATCCCGAGCTCTCCGGCGTTGCCGCCGTCCTGTTCGACGAATTCCACGAGCGTTCGCTCGACGCTGACATGGGCCTTGCGCTGGCGCGTGACGCGCAAACCGGCCTGCGCGAGGATCTGCGCATTCTCGTGATGTCGGCAACGCTCGACGGCGCCCGCGTCGCAAAGCTGCTCGGTGAGGCGCCCGTCGTCGAAAGCGAGGGCCGCGCCTTTCCGGTCGAGACGCGCTATCTCGGCCGCAAGGCGGACGCGCCGATCGAGCGGCAGATGGCGGATGCGATCGCGTCTGCGCTTCGCGCCGATAGCGGTTCGGTGCTGGCGTTCCTGCCCGGCGCCGCTGAAATCCGCCGCACCCAGAATTTTCTCGGCGAGCGCGTCCAGGACGCCAGTATCGAGATCGTGCCACTGTTCGGCGCGCTCGATGCCGCCGTGCAGGATCGCGCCATTGCGCCCGCGCCGAAGGGCACGCGCAAGGTGGTGCTGGCGACCTCGATCGCGGAGACCTCGCTCACCATCGAAGGCGTCCGCATCGTGGTCGATTCCGGTCTTGCCCGCGTGCCGCGCTACGAGCCTGATATCGGCCTGACCCGGCTCGAGACCGTGCGCGCTTCGCGCGCGGCGGTGGACCAGCGCCGCGGCCGCGCCGGCCGCACCGAGCCGGGCGTCTGCTACCGGCTCTGGGACGAGCCGCAGACGGCCTCGCTCGCGCCCTACACCCAGCCGGAAATCCTCAGCGCCGATCTGTCCTCGCTGGTGCTCGACCTGGCGCAATGGGGCGTCACTGACCCCGCCGCGCTGTCGTTCCTCGACCCGCCGCCGCAGCCGGCCTGGAAGGAAGCCAAGAGCCTTCTCAGCGAGCTCAACGCGCTGGATGGCGACGGCCGCATCACCGCGGAAGGCAAGAGCCTGCGCGCGCTGGCATTGCCGCCGCGGCTGGCGCGCATGATCGTCGATTCGCATCGCGCCGGCGCGGGCGAAGACGCCGCGGAGATCGCGGCCATACTCACCGAGCGCGGGCTCGGCGGCGACAGCGCCGATCTCGAGCACCGGCGCGACCAGTTCCGCCGCGACCGCTCACCGCGCGCATCGAGTGCGCGCGACCTTGCCCGGCGCTGGGCCTCGCAGGTCGCGGCGTCAGAGCAGGAGGGGCCGCAGGAAGATCTCTCGACCGGCCTGATGCTCGCGTATGCCTTCCCGGACCGCGTTGCGCGCAATCGCGGCAACGGCAGTTTCGTGCTCGCCAACGGTCGCGGCGCCGCCGTCGAGCAGACCTCGTCGCTCGCCCGCGCGCCCTATATCGCGATCGGCGAAATGACGGGCACGGCGGCGAGCGGCCGCATCCTGCTCGCCGCGCAAATCAGCGAGGACGACATCGAGCGGCATTTCGCCGAGCATATCGAGACCGTTGACGAGATCTCGTTCGATCGCGGCGCGATGGCGCTGCGTGCACGGCGCAAGCGCGCGCTGCATGCGATCACGCTCTCTGAAGCTACGCTGGCTGTGTCGCCGTCGGAGGAGACCGCGCGCATCTTCGCGGATGGTCTGATCGCCGCGGGCCTCGACCGGTTGCCCTGGTCGAAGGCGGCCAAGCAATGGCGCGACCGCGTGATGTTCCTGCGCAAGGCCGAAGGCGACAGCTGGCCTGACCTGTCCGACGACGGGCTGATCGCGCGGCGCGACGACTGGCTGGTGCCCGCGCTCTACGACAAGATAGCGCTCAAGGATATCTCCGCCGGCGATCTCTCCGATGCGCTGATGGCGCTGTTGCCGTGGGAGATGCGCGCACGGCTCGACCGCGAGGCGCCGACGCATTTCGAGGCGCCGACCGGGACCGTGCTCGCGATCGACTACGAGGCCGAGCAGGGGCCGACCATCGCAGTGCGGCTCCAGGAGTTGTTTGGCCTCAACACCCATCCGTCGATCGCGGCCGGCAAGGTGCCGCTGGTGCTGGAATTGCTGTCGCCGGCGCAGCGCCCGGTGCAGGTGACGCGGGATCTACCCGGTTTCTGGCGCGGCAGCTACGCTGCGGTACGCTCCGACCTGCGCGGCCGCTACCCGCGCCATCCCTGGCCGGAAGATCCGGCGAATGCATTGCCGACCCGGCGGGTCAAACCGCGCGGCACCTGAGAAATCACGAACCCGCATTAACCGTCCGCTCATCCTTTTCGTCAAAATGGGACTGGCCCGGCCGCGGCGTCGCTCGCGGACGGTCGTGTCGCGTGGTGAAATCGAGCTTTCCGGCTCGGAAGTGGTGTGATGCGTAACATAATGATCCTCGCGGCCATCATGATCGGCCTCGGCACCTTCATGGCGCAGATGGCGGACAGGATGAGCTCCGCTTCCGCCACGTCAGCGCCGCGCCCGACGGTCGCGGTCGCAACCACGGCGCCGGTCGGTGGCCGCAGCCTCGCCATTGGCCGCGACGGCCGTGGCCATTTCCAGACCGAGGGCCGGATCGAGGGCCAGCGCATCGGCTTCCTGGTCGACACCGGCGCCTCCGTCGTTGCGCTGAACGAGACCTCGGCCGCCCGCTTCGGCCTGCGTCCCTCGCGCGGCGAGTACAACGCCACCGTCTCCACCGCCAACGGCACCATCAAGGCCGCGCGCACCCGCATCGCCATGCTGGAGGTCGGCGGCCTCGTCGTGCGCGACGTCGACGCCATGGTGTTGCCGGACGAGGCGCTGTCGGAAAACCTGCTCGGCCTCTCCTTCCTGTCCCGGCTGAAGCGTTTTGAGTACGCCAACGGGCAGATGGTGCTGGAGCAGTAAGAGCCTCCCAAAGGCTCCTGCGACCGTATATTTCAAAAAGCGTCGTTGTTTCGACCGCTCTCGCGGTCGGATTTCCCCCGTTGCTAAACTGCCGCAATTATAAGCCACAAGCTGCCATTCCCGCCTTCCGCTGCGGCCTGGCATTCGCTAAGGCTGCATCAAATCCTGCCCCCCTTCTTCACGAGACCGTCTCAATGTTTCCCAAGCCGAAATCCGTCTTGTTGCCCAACACCTACGCCTTCGAATCCGAGCCGATGGTGAAACCTACGGGTTTTCGCGAATACGACGCGCGCTGGCTGTTCCAGAAGGAAATCAACCTGATGGGGATCCAGGCGCTCGGCATGGGGCTGGGCGCACTGATCGCGGAACTCGGCGTCAAGCAGGAGATCGTCACCGGCCATGACTTCCGCGGCTATTCGGCCTCGATCAAATATGCGCTGATCTCCGGCCTGATGGCGGCGGGGTGCAAGGTGCACGACATCGGGCTCGCGGTGACGCCGATGGCCTATTTCGCGCAGTTCGATCTCGACGTGCCCTGCTGCGCGATGGTCACGGCCTCGCACAACGACAATGGCTGGACCGGCGTGAAGATGGGCGCCAACCGCCCGCTGACCTTCGGCCCGGACGAGATGACGCGGCTCAAAGAGATCGTGCTCAACGCCGATTTCAAGAACAAGGTCGGCGGCTCCTATCAATTCCACGAGAATTATCCGGCGCGCTACATCGCCGATCTCACCAGCCGACCAAAGCTGACGCGCAAGCTCAAGGTCGTCGCGGCCTGCGGCAACGGCACCGCGGGCGCATTCGCGCCGCAGGTGCTGGAGGCGATCGGCTGCGAGGTGATCCCGCTCGACACCGAGCTCGACCACACGTTCCCGAAATACAATCCGAATCCTGAAGACATGGAGATGCTGCACGCGATCCGCGACGCGGTGCTGCAGCACAAGGCCGATGTCGGCCTCGGCTTCGACGGTGACGGCGACCGCTGCGGCGTCGTCGACAACACCGGCGAGGAAATCTTCGCCGACAAGGTCGGCGTGATGCTGGCGCGCGACATGTCGGCGATCCACAAGGACGCGCAGTTCATCGTCGACGTGAAATCGACCGGCCTCTTCATCACCGATCCGGTGTTGCAGAAGCAGGGCGCCAAGACCACCTATTGGAAGACCGGCCATTCCTACATGAAGCGCCGCACCCACGAGACGGGTGCGCTCGCCGGCTTCGAGAAGTCGGGCCACTTCTTCTTCAACAAGCCGTATGGACGCGGCTATGACGACGGCCTGGTCTCGGCGATTGCGATCTGCGATATGCTCGACCGCGCCCCCGGCAAGTCGATGGCCGACCTGAAGAACGCGCTGCCAAAAACCTGGTCGTCGCCGACCATGTCGCCGCATTGCGCCGACGAGGTCAAATACGGCGTCATCGACGCCGTGGTGAAGCATTTCGAAGGCTTGCAGGCCAAGGGTGCCAAGATCGGCGGCCAGGCGATCCGCGATCTCGTCACCGTCAACGGCGTGCGTGTCACGGTGGAAGACGGCAGCTGGGGCCTGATGCGCGCCTCCTCCAACAAGCCCGAGCTCGTGGTCGTGGTCGAGAGCCCGGTCTCCGAGCAGCGCATGCACGACATGTTCGAGATGGTGAACAGCGTGCTGCGCACGCATCCCGAAGTCGGCGCGTACAATCAGACGATCTGAGAGGGGCCGGTATCACCACATGCACTGCGTCATGCCCCGCGCAGGCGGGGCATCCAGTACGCCGCGGCCTCCCGGTTCAATCGCAGGCGTCTCGGAGTACTGGATCGCCCGGTCAAGCCGGGCGATGACACTTTTCGAGTGGTGAGCTCTAAGCCGCCACCACCGCCGGAATCGGCAGCGCGGTGACCGACTTGATCTTCTCCATCGCGAAGCGCGAGGTGACGTTCTTCAGCGGCACGGCGCTGATCAGCTTCTTGTAGAACACGTCATAGGCCTGCATGTCCGCGACCACGACGCGCAGCATGTAGTCGACGTCGCCGGCCATCCGGTAGAACTCCATCACCTCGGGCATGGCGCTGACGGCCTCGGCGAACTTCTTGAGCCAGGCGTCGGAATGATCGGAGCTCTCGACCGAGACGAACACGGAGATGCCGAGCCCGATCTTGTTCTGGTCGACGAGGGCGACCCGTTTCAGGATCACCCCGTCGGCCTCCAGCCGCTGGATGCGTTTCCAGCAGGGGGTCGAGGACAGGCCGACACGATCGCCGATCTCGGCGACGGACAGGGAGGCATCCTCCTGGAGTACCATCAGGATCTTGCGGTCGATGGCGTCGAGGCGGCGGCTGGTCTCGGGGATCTGGACGGCGAGGTCAGTCATTTGAAGAACTTTGTTTCATTATAGGGGTCGATTTCCCTGATATAGAGAAAATCTTTCCACGACAAGCCTATAATCTTGGCGACCCGCCCGGCGCCCCCGCTTGCGGTCCGTCTAAAAGCCTTTCAACTTCAACGCGTTGCGGGGCAGCCAGGCCGCCACCATGGCGGGTACATTTCAGCGCTGCGGCAGCCGCGGCGAATCGCAGCGCCTCCCGTACCACCGCGCCCTCGGCCAGGCGAAGCGTGAAGGCGCCATGGAAGACGTCGCCGGCGCCGAGCGTATCGACCGCCTGAACCGGGAAGGCCGGTGTCTCCTCAAGCTCGCCTGCATCGTTCAGCCAGATCGTACCGAGGGGACCGCGTGTGGCGGCGAGGAAGGCCGACGTCAACCTCGCCAGCTGCCGCAATGCTTCGCCGTCGTCGGCGATGCCGGCAGTCTCCTGCACCTGTTCACTGGCGAACAGAAGATGCGAGGCCGCCGTGAGCAGGCCGTCCTGCAAAGACATCGCGCGGTCCACGCCGACGACGGCGGGAATGCCGCGCCGGCGTGCCTCGGCGCAGAGGGAGGTCGCGAACCCTGCACAGCGGCTTTCGACGAGGACCGCCCGACAATCGGCGAGCAGGGCGTCGGCATCGGGCAGCTCCACGCTCCACAGGCCGGGATCGCGATAGATCGTGAGTGTCCGCTCGCCGGAGGGCTCGATCATGATCGCGGAGACGGGCGTCGTCACATCGGGCATGCGCACGATATGGCTTGGGTCGATACCTTCCTGCGCCATCCGTTCGAGAATGAAGCCGCTCGACGTCTCCCGCACATCGCCCATGGGACCTGCGAACGAGACGCGGCCACCAAGCCGTGCCATCGCGATCGCGGCGTTGAGCGCGTTGCCGCCGCAGATCTCGGCGAGATGCGTGGCATTCGCCTTGCTGCCGCGCGCAGGCACGGCCTCCAGGCGAAAGGTCAGGTCGCGCACGGGAATGCCGATGCAGAGGATGCGCGGCGCGGTCCCGGCCATCGCTGGCCTCAGCTCAAGCGCCGCTCTTGTCGTGCACCCAGCGGCCGAGCAGATGATGGGCGATCGCGAAGGGATGCGGGCCGGCGAGCCCGTCGGGATGCGTCCGCGTCAGCATCAGTGCCGCCTCCTCGCGCGTGAACCAGCGCGCATCCTCCAGCTCGGAATGATCGACGACAATGTCCTCGTTCAGCGCCCGCGCGCTGCAGCCGATCATCAGCGACGACGGGTAGGGCCACGGCTGCGTCATGTAATACTGCACGTCGGTGCAGCGGATCCCGGATTCTTCGAGGATCTCCCGGCGCACCGCGTCCTCGATGGTCTCGGCGGCCTCGACGAAGCCGGCGAGGCAGGAAAACATGCCCGGCGGAAACTGCTTCTGGCGGCCGAGCAGGCATTTTTCTCCGGAGGCGACCAGCATGATCACGACCGGATCGGTGCGCGGAAAATGCTCGGCCTTGCAGGCAGGGCAATCGCGCTTCCAGCCGCCTTCCTTCATCGCGCTGCGCGTGCCGCAATTGGCGCAATAGCCGTGGCGCTGGTGCCAGCTCACCATCGACTTCGCCATCGCGATCGCCGAAAGCTCGTCGGGGGGAATCGCGCCCTGCATGGCCATGCCGCGCAGCTCGGTGAGGCTGTAGTCCTCGCGGCCGACCAGCTTCTCGGCGGCGGCCTGCGACAGGCCCATGCCGAACACAGCGGCGCCGTCGCGTAAGCCTAAGAAGATCGTGCCGGGATTGGCGCCGCATTTCAGCGCCTCGTCGATTCCCAGCAGCGCGCGCACGTTTTCGCCTTCGCGCTTCACCAGCAGCGAGTCGCGGTGGACGACATAGGCGCGCGAGGACGGCTTCTGCTCCAGCGCGAACAGCTTTTCGTCGTCGCGGCGCAGATGCGCGGCGCGGTCGAGGATGTTGGTGACGAAGGCCGGCTGTCCCAGCGGAAATGCGTCGAATGCTGACATTTCTTGTTCTTTCAACCCAACCAGATTTTTCGGCGAAGCGCGCTGATGAAATTCTGCACCTCTGTGGCGTCATGCGCCAAGGGCTGCATCACGCCCCAGACCGGCCGCGGCCAGGCGGCGTCACCGGTGCGGCGGGCGATGATGTGGACGTGAAGCTGCGGCACGAGGTTGCCGAGCGCCGCGATATTGAGCTTGTCGCATTTGGTGATCTCCTTCAGCGCGCGCGAGACGCGGGAGATCTCGGTCATCAGCTGCGCCTGCTGCACTTCGTCGAGATCGATGATCTCGACCGCATCGGGGCGCCGCGGCACCAGCAACAGCCAGGGATAATTGGCGTCCTTGATGACCAGCACCTTCGACAGCGGCAGGTCGCCGATGTCGATGGTGTCCTCTTTCAGGCGGGAGTGCAGCGACCAGGCGGGTTCGGACATGAAGGTTTTCCGGATGGCCCGGTGGGACGGGCTTGTTGGGTTCGACCATACGATACCGATTCCGATAGGGGAAGGATCGGGGCTCCGCCGCTACTGCATACACGGTCGTCGCCCCGGACAAGCGCAGCGAAGCGGAGCGCTGATCCGGGGCCCATAACCACAGGGAGAGATTTGGCGAAGACTCGCAGTTGCCAGCCCCTGCCACCACCTCTTCCTGTGGTTATGGATTCCGGGCTCGCGCTTTGCGCGCCCCGGAATGACAGAAACTACGCCTCCGCGAGCACCCGCGCATTGGCGCGGACCGAGGCTTCGCTGACGCGGATGCCGAGACCGGGGCCGTCGGGCACCACCACGTGACCCGCGCGGTTGGCGACGCGCTCTTCCAGCACGTCCTCGGTGAGCACATGATGCGGCATGTAGAATTCGCAGCCGAGCGAGATGCCCGGCGTGGCCGCAATCAGCTGCGTACCTGCGGCAAGGCCGATGCCGCCCTCCCACAGCGTGCCGCCATAGCCGGGCAGGCCGGCAATGTCGGCGATCGCCATGATCGCCTGCGCCTCGAACAGGCCGCCGGCCTTCATCAGCTTGATCGAGACGGCGTCGGCCGCCTCGCGTCGCACCACCTCCATCATGTCGCGGCGGTCGAAGCAGCTTTCGTCGGCGAGCACGGGCGTTTCCAGCGCCGCGGTGAGCTGCGCCATCACGTCGAGATATTTGCGCGGCACCGGCTGCTCGATGAAGGTCGGCGCAAACTCCTCGACATCGCGCAAAATCTTGATGGCGCCGAACGGCGCCAGCGCCTGGTTGTAGTCGACGCGGAGGTCGACCTTGTCGCCGAATTCCTTCCGGATTGCCTCGAGATGATCGAGATCCTCGCGGTGCGGCTTCACGCCGGTCTTGACCTTGTAGATGACATTGCCGTCCGGAACCATTTTTCGCATGCGTTCGAGATCGGCGGGAAAGTCCGGATCGGCAATCGAGAAGGAGAGCGGGATGGTGTCGCGCACGCGGCCGCCGAGCAAATCGGCGACCGACAGCCCCGACGACTTGCCGACGATGTCGAGCAGCGCCATCTCGATTCCGACCTTGGCTTCGCCATGTCCGACCAGCGCGCGGTCGAGCTCGGCCATCAGCGCCCGGATGCGGCGCACCGGCTTGCCGTGCACGATCGGGCGCAGATAGATGTCGAGCGCGGAGAACGCGGCTTCCGGCGTGCCCGTGAAGACCTCCCACGGTGCCGCCTCGCCCCAGCCGATCACGCCGTCGCTTGACGTGAGCTCGATCAGCACGCGCTTCACCGTGCCCTTGACGTTGCCGACGCCCTGCAGGCGCGCCATCTTGATCGGGCTTTCGATCAGGAACAGCCTGATGCGTTCGACGGTCGCTTCGGTCATGTCAGGCCTCCATTGACGTGCCAGACCTGGCCGGTGACGTAGGATGCTTTGGGGGACGCCAGGAAGGCGATGATTTCGGCCACTTCCTCCGGCCGCCCGCGGCGGCGCATCGGAATCAGCGCTTCGGTCGCAGCGATCTGCTCGGGCGACAGCCGGCTCTCGCTCGGCTTGTCCTTGACGATGAGGCCCGGTGAGACGGCGTTGACGGTGATGCCGTCTTTCGCGAGTTCGACCGCAGTGAGCCGCACCAGCGCCTCCAGAGCGGAGCGGCTGGCGGCCGTTGCCGCGAACGGCGCAAACTCGGGGCGGATCGCGTGGGCCACGAAGGACGACACCGCGACGATCCGTGCATCGCGGCCGGCGCGCAGCAGCGGCAGCGCGGCGTCGACCAGACGCGTGAAGGCCAGCGCGGATTCGTCCATCGCCTGGCGGAATTCATCCGCCGGCGTGCCGATCGCGCTGCCGCGGCGGGCATGGCCGCCCACGAGGATCAACCCATCAAGTCGGCCGAAGGCGGTTTGCGCAGCGGCGACGGCGTCGGTGGCGGCGGCCTCCCCGGCGAGGTCGCCGAGGCATTTTGCGACCACAGCGCCTTGCGCTTCGGCTTCCGCCGCAGCGGCATCGAGGCCGGCCGCATTGGAGCGCGTGTGCAGCAGCAGCGCGGTGCCGGGCGCCGCGAGCAGTCTTGCGGTGGCGCGGCCGATGCCGCTGGCGGCACCGGTGACGAGATAGACGCGATTGATATCGGACATCAGGATGTTGCGTTGGCCGGCGGCAGCGCGCCGGTGCGGTGGAAATGGCTGAGGAAGGCACGCGTCGCGGCTTCCTGGGGATTGTCGATCACCTGCCGCGCCGGGCCTTCCTCGACGACGACACCGTCGCGCATGAAGATGAGGCGGTCGGCGACCTCGCGGGCAAAGGCGATCTCATGGGTCACGATCACCATGGTCATGCCCTCCGAGGCCAGCCGCTGCATCACGGCGAGCACCTCGCCGACGAGTTCAGGGTCGAGCGCCGAGGTGGCCTCGTCGAACAGCATCACGTCCGGCTCCATCGCCAGCGCCCGCGCGATCGCGACGCGCTGCTTCTGTCCGCCCGAGAGCGTCGCCGGATACTGGTCCGCCTTCTCGGCAAGGCCGACCTTTGCGAGCTGCGCACGCGCGAGCTTCTCGGCGTCGGCCCTGGCCATGCGGCGCACCGTGACCGGTCCCTCCATCACGTTCTGGAGCGTGGTCATGTGCGGGAACAGGTTGAAGTGCTGGAACACCATGCCGGTGGTGGCGCGGAATCTTGCGAGTGTCTTCACGTCGGGCAGCTTTGCGCCCTCGCCGAACTGGAAGCGTGTATCGCCGACGCGAACGCTGCCGCCATCAGGCGTCACCAGAAGATTGACGCAGCGGAGCAGCGTCGACTTGCCCGAGCCAGACGGGCCGATCAGCGCCACCACGCCGCCCTTGGCGACGTCGAGACTGATGTTCTTCAGGACCTCGTTGCTGCCGAAGCTCTTGCGCAATTCCCGGATTTCGATTTTCGAAGTGTCGCTCATTCGCCGACCGCCAATCGCTTCTCGCCGCGCCGGACGATGATGGTGAGCGGAATCAGGATCGCGGCATAGGCGACCGCGACCGCCGTGTAGGTTTCCAGCGGCCGGTAGCTGTCATGGGCCGCGACCTGGCTCTGATAGACGAGGTCAGGCACCGCCAGCACCGAGACCAGCGAGGTGTTCTTGAACTGGATGATCGACTGGTTCATCAGCGCCGGGATCATGCGCTTGATCGCCTGCGGCAGCACGATGCGCCGCATCGCCTGGCCGGGGGTCATGCCGAGCGCGGCACCCGCTTCGGACTGGCCCTTGTCGATCGAGACGATGCCGCCGCGGATGATCTCCGAATAGAACGAGCCGCCATAGAGCGATAGCGCCAGCGCCGAGGCCGTGATCGGCGTCATCTCGACGCCGGCGAGGATCGGCAGCGCGTAATAGAACCAGATCAGCTGCACCAGGATCGGCGTGCAGCGGAACGCCTCGATGAAGGTGAGGGCGACGAGGCGCACCGCCTTGAAGCGCGACAGGCTGCCGAACGCGCCGAACAGGCCGAACACCAGTCCGAGCACCACGATGACCACGGTGAAGCCGACGGTGACGCCGAGCCCGTTGAGAAAGAGCCAGCGATAGCTCCAGAGAATGCCGAAGTCCCAGTGATACATGCGTGCGTTTACTCGTCGCGGGTGCCGTTTGCACCGTCATTCCGGGGCGCGACGAAGTCGCGAACCCGGAATCCAGAGATTGCAGTGCGAGATTCCGGGTTCGATGCTTCGCATCGCCCCGGAATGACAGTGGGAGCTTACAACGAAACGCCCGGCGGAATGTCCGCCTCGGTCACGCCCACCAGCTCCATGTTGGTGATGATCGCGTTGCGGATGAAGCCGAGGCCCTTGTTGAAGTCGATCCAGGTGTTGACGTAGTCGCGCCAGGTCTTGTCGGTCTCGCGGCGGAAGCCGGCGTTCGACGTGGTGGCGAAGATCGGCGTCGGCAGCACGAACTGGCCGAGCGAGGGATTCTTTTTCAGCACGGTCAGCGACAGCATGGTGATCAGGCATTGCGCGTCGACGCGGCCGGTCTGGAGCGCGGCGGTGGCGTCATCGGCGGTCTTGAGGCGCGAGATCTGCGCCTTCGGTATCAGGCGGCTGACGACCTGGTCGTGCGAGGAGCCCTGGTCGACCGCGATCTTGACGTCGGGCGAGTTCAGCTCGGCCCAGGTCTTCGGCTTGAAGTCCTTCTTGCACAGGATGCCGAAGGCGTTGTTGAAGACCGGCACCGAGAAATCGACCACCAGCGCGCGCTTCGGGGTCGGGTTGAGGCCGAAGAAGATGTCGATCTTGTTGGACTGCAGGTCGAGCACCGAATTGCCCCAGGTGGTCTCGGTGATCTCGAGCTCGGCTTCCATGTCGTCGGCGAGCGCCTTGGCGATGTCGACGTAAAAGCCCTTCCACTGGCCGCTGGCGAGGTCCTTCATGTAATAGGGTGCGCCGCCGCCGACCGCGCCGATCCGCATCTTCTTGGTGCGGCGGATGCGGGCGAAGGTCGATTCGTTCGGATCGGCGGCCTGGGCCACGGCCGGGGACGCCAGTGCGCCCGCGGCCATCGCGCCAACGGCGCCAAGTCCGACAATCGATGCAACATCACGACGTGTAACCATTGGGATCAATCGCTTTTCTGGTTGGATGGGGTTCCGGCAAGGTTCTAGCAAGGTGGTCTCATCAGCGAAAGCACAGCCTGTCGGCTGGGCAGACCGGGAATTGCCCGGATGCTGGGCAAACTCAACCGGTTCAAGCTGATACCCGCTTGCTTTCCCGACCTTTTGGCCCCAAATAGGGACCGGGAGATTGGCGGTGGACGAGCCACTCGCCAACCGGGTCAGGTCCGGAAGGAAGCAGCCCTAACGAGGTCCGGATCGGGTCGCTCGTCAGTCTCCTACCTGTTTTTCCGAGCGAATTGCGCCGGCGGCCCTGCCGCCAGCGCGCTCCTTTCCGCAAGAGCCGGCCGAGAGAGATTTCATTGCGGATCGACCGATGACCGACGCTGGCGCCCCTCCTAACCCCGATAGCGCCAGCCAGGCTGGCAACGCGCCTTACCGGGTGCTGGCGCGCAAATACCGCCCCTCCTCGTTCGACGACCTGATCGGCCAGGAGGCCGTGGTCCGCACCGTCTCCAATGCATTCGAGACCGGGCGTATCCCGCAGGCCTGGATCCTCACCGGCGTCCGCGGCGTCGGCAAGACCACCACCGCGCGAATTCTTGCCCGTGCGCTCAACTACGAGATGCCGGACGGCTCAGTGAAGGGCCCGACCATCCACATGCCGACCTTGGGCGTGCATTGCCAGGCGATCATGGAAAGCCGGCACATGGACGTGCTGGAGATGGACGCGGCCTCGCATACCGGCGTCGACGACGTTCGCCAGATCAATGACAGCGTGCGCTACGCGCCGGCCAGCGCCCGCTACAAGGTCTACATCATCGACGAAGTCCACATGCTGTCGACGGCGGCGTTCAACGCCTTCCTGAAGACGCTGGAGGAACCGCCGGAGCACGCCAAGTTCGTGTTCGCGACCACGGAGATCCGCAAGGTTCCGGTCACCGTGCTGTCGCGCTGCCAGCGTTTCGACCTGCGCCGGGTCGAGGCCGACGTGCTGATGAAACACCTTGCCAACATCGCGGCGAAGGAAAGCGTCGAGATCGAGCCCGAGGCGCTGGGCATCATCGCGCGCGCCGCGGAAGGCTCCGTGCGCGATTCGCTGTCGCTGCTCGACCAGGCGATCGCGCATGCGGCAGGCACGGTGAAAGCCGATGCGGTCAGGCAGATGCTGGGCCTCGCCGACCGTACGCGTGTGATCGACCTGTTCGATTCGCTGGCGCGTGGCGATATCGCCGCCGCCTTCAAGGAGTTCCGCGACCAGTACGACGTCGGCGCCGATCCGATCGTCGTGCTCTCGGACCTCGCCGAGTTCGTCAATTTCGTCACCCGCGTGAAAATCGTGCCGGCGACCGCCGACAACGTCGCCTATGGCGAGACCGAGCGGGTGCGCGCGCGGGATTTCGCCTCGAAAATCTCGATGCGCGTGCTGTCGCGGATGTGGCAGATGCTGCTCAAGGGCATCACCGAGGTGCAGGCCGCGACGCGCCCCGCCGCCGCCGCCGAGATGGTGCTGGTGCGCATCGCCTATGTCGCCGACCTGCCGACGCCGGACGAGGCGATCCGGATGCTGGAGCAGAACGGCGGCGGCTCGCCGGTCGTGAGCGGCGGCAGTGCGGCGCGTAGCGCGCCGGCCGCGCCGGTTGCGTCTGCTGCGCCTGTCGCCTCGGCCGCGCCCATGCGCGCGCCGACCTCATCGCCGTCATCGTTCGGCGGCGGTGCTGCCCGGCCGCAGATGGCGGCGCCCGCGCCGGATCCGCAGGCCGCGGCACCCCAGCTGCGCATCACGAGCTTCACCCAGCTCGTCGCGCTTGCCGGCCAGAAGCGCGACATCATGACCAAGGCCGCGCTCGAAGCCGACATGCGCCTCGTCCGTTTCGAGGAGGGCCGGCTGGAAGTCGCGCTCGAGCCCAATGCCTCCAGGACCATGATCACCGAGCTCGCGCGCAAGTTCGAACTCTGGACCGGCCGGCGCTGGACCGTGATCGTCTCCAACGAGCAGGGCCAGCCGACGCTGCGTTCGGTGAACCAGGCCGCCAAGCAGGAGCATGCGCGTACCGCGGAGGCCGATCCGCGCGTGCAGGAGGTACTGTCGCGCTTCCCCGGATCGAAGGTCGTCGAGGTCCGCAGGCTTGCCCCCGAGACGCCGGAATCCAATATTAACGCCGACTATGGCAGTGACGATCCGCCCGACGGTTCCGATACCGACGACGATCTCTGAGCCTATCTTTCCAAGGACACGGGACTATGGCTGACTTTCTCGGCATGATGAAGCAGGCGGCGCAGCTGCAATCCAAGATGCAGGAGATGCAGGACGCGCTCGGCAATGTGGAGGTCGAAGGCATCTCCGGCGGCGGCCTCGTCGTGGTGCGTATGACCGCGAAGATGGACGTCAAGGGCGTGAAGATCGATCCCTCGCTGATGAAGGCGGAAGAGCGCGAGGTGCTCGAGGACCTGCTCGTGACCGCGCTCGGCGATGCCCGCCGCAAGGCGGAGGCCGCCGTGCAGGAGAAGATGCAGTCGCTCACCGGCGGGCTCGGCCTGCCGCCGGGGCTGTTCGGCCAGTAACATGGGCGCGGTTGCAGGTCCCGAAATCGAGCGGCTGGTGCAGCTTCTCGCACGGCTGCCGGGCCTCGGTCCGCGCTCCGCGCGGCGCGCCGCGCTGCATCTGATCAAGAAGCGCGAGGCGCTGATGATGCCGCTGTCCTCGGCCCTCCAGGTCGCGCTCGACAAGGTCCAGGTCTGCAAGACCTGCGGCAACATCGACACGCAAAACCCCTGCACCGTCTGCACCGATCCGAAGCGCGATCCCGCGATCATCGTGGTCGTCGCCGATGTCGCCGACCTCTGGGCGCTGGAGCGGGCCAATGCCACTCAAGGGCGCTATCATGTGCTGGGTGCGACATTGTCGCCGCTCGACGGCGTCGGCCCGCAGGATCTCACCATCGACGCGCTGGTCGCGCGCGCACATGCTGCCGAGGTCCACGAAGTCATCCTGGCGCTGAACGCGACGGTCGACGGCCAGACCACGGCGCACTACATCACCGACCTGCTTCAGGACGCCAACGTAAAAGTAACCCGGCTCGCCCATGGTGTGCCGGTCGGCGGCGAGCTTGATTATCTCGATGAAGGTACGCTATCGGCCGCGATGCGGCAGCGGACCCTGTTCTAGCTATCCTACAGACCCCACGGAACGGACGACATGACGAAACTTTTCGCCACTCGATTGGCTTTGGCCGCGACGATGATGCTGCTGGTGACGCCGGCCATCTCCGCGCAGCAGGACGACGCGGCGCCGCCGGCGCCCAAGCCCGGCAAGCCGATCAACACCGGTGACGTGCTCTCGGGCGAGCTGAACGCAATGAAGGTGCGCGACGTCAAGAACGCCGGCAAGCGGATCGCGATGTATCAAATCACCTCCGAGCCGCGCCGCCTGCCGGCGCCGAACGGGCTCTGCAATCTCGAAACCGGCCCAGAGACCTTCCAGCTCGTTCCGAGCGGCGACGCGCAGGCCACGCAGCTGAAGACCTTCGTCGGCAAGGAAATCTCGATCAAGGTCGACGAAGTCGCCTGCGCCAGCGACCCCGGCCAGATGAGCGAAGCCGTGGTCACGAAGTGGAGCATCATCAAGAAGCAGTAGGGGGTGATTCGCGACGCCTTCTCCACAACTCCGGTGTCATCGCCCGCGAAGGCGGGCGATCCAGTACCCCGCGGCTTCTCGGTCAATCACAACTGTCTCTGGAATACTGGATGCCCCGCCTTCGCGGGGCATGACAGCAGTGGTGGTCACACCCTTACCGGCCCCAGCTCTTCGAAATGCCCGCGCTTCTGCAGCCATGTCAGCAGGACCAGGCTCGGGATCGCCACCAGCACGCAGATCACGAAGAACAGCGGCCAGCCGGTCGCCTTGGCGACATAGCCGGCCACCGACGACAGATAGGTGCGTCCTACCGCGGCGAGCGCGGTGAGCAGTGCGTATTGCGTCGCCGTGTGCAGCGGGTTCTGGCACAGCGCGGAGAGGTAGGCGACGAAGATCACGGTGCCGATGGCGCTGGTGAAATTCTCAGCTGTGATGGCGAAGGCGAGCGCCCATTGGCTGGTGCCGACGAAGGCCAGCCAGGAGAAGGAAAGGTTGGCGAGCGCCTGCACCACGCCGCCGATCCACAAGCACGTCGCCAGCGGGTAGCGTCGGGCAAGGAAGCCGCCTGCAAAGCCGCCGATCAGCGTCGCCGCAAGGCCGACGCCCTTCACGATCGCCGCATAATCGTTGCGGGAGAAGCCGAGGTCGATCACGAACGGCGCCGTCATGGTGCCGGAGAAGGCGTCGGTGAACTTGAACAGCACGACGAAGGCAAGCGCGGCGAGCGCGTCCTTGCGCGCCAGGAATTCCGAGAACGCGCCGATCGCCGCGTGCAGCACGCGCGCGAACGCCGTATCGGCCTGCGTTGCGGCTTCCGCCCGCACCGACTGCTCGGGCTCGGTCGCGGCCAGCGCGGTGATCGTGCCGATCAGCACCATCGCCGCCATCACCACATAGCCCCACATCCAGGCTGATGTGCGCGAAATGCCGGTGCTCTCGAAACCGGAGACGATGAACAGCGCGCCCGCGGTCGAGACCAGCATGCCGATGCGATAGGCCGCGACATAGGATGCCATGCCGGCGGCCTGCTCGCTCTCCGGCAGGCTCTCGACGCGGAAGGCGTCGACCACGATGTCCTGCGTCGAGGACGTCGTCGCCACCAGCAACGCGCCGAGCGCGACGTAGAACGGCGAGCGCGCGGGATCGGTCAGCGCCAGCAGCAGGATGGCGATGATCAGCAGCAGCTGCGAGAACAGCAGCCAGCCGCGGCGCCGTCCGAACGCGCGCGTGAACAGCGGCACATGCAGCGCGTCCACCAGCGGCGCCCACAAAAATTTCAGCGTGTAGGGCGTGCCGACCAGCGCAAACAGCCCGATGGTCCCGAGATCGACCCCGGCCTCGCGCATCCACACCAGCAGCGTCGAGCCCGACAGCGCCAGCGGCAGGCCGGACGAGAAGCCGAGGAACAGCACGATCAGCACCCGCGGTTGCAGGTACACGGCAAGGCTGTCGCGCCAGGAGGCGGCGGGGGCATCAGCGCTGGTTTGGACGGTTCCGGAGGTCGCGTCGGGTGCGGTCATGGGGGGGTGTTAGCAGATTCTGGGGGAAAAGACTCTCGCGGTAGCCGTGAGGCGGGAGAGCCTCCAACATCCTCGGCGTCATCGTCCGCGAAGGCGGACGATCCAGTACTCACGGGCGTCCCGGTTCATTCACGACCGCCGCGGAATACTGGATGCCCCGCCTTCGCGGGGCATGACAGTTACGGGGCATGACGGTGTCATGGTGGTCCGGCTATCTCAGGATAGAGATCATCCCAATTCGGGTTGTGCTGCTCGATCAAGCGGATCTTCCAGGCCCTGTTCCACTTCTTGAGCCGCTTCTCTCGTTTGATCGCATTCTCGGGGTCGTCGAATTGCTCGAAATAGACAAGCCTCGCGACGTCATATTTCTCTGTGAAACTCTCGATCAGCTTTGACTTGTGCTCCGCCACGCGGCGGATGAGATCATTCGTCACGCCGATATAGAGCGTGCCGCCGATCTTGCTGGCGAGGATATACACATAGTAATGGTGTGCGCCCATACAGACCATCTCACCGGTGTCATCGTCCGCGAAGGCGGACGATCCAGTACTCCGCGGCGTTTCGGCTCAACAACGACTGTCACGGCGTACTGGATGCCCCGCCTTCGCGGGGCATGACAGTGTGCTAAAAAATCTACTCCCCCGCCTGGAGCTTCCTCGGGAACAACTCGGCCGCGCCCGTCGCCACCAGGTGCGGGCCCTCCGCGGGCGCGTCCGCCTTGCTGAAATCCAGCTCCTCGATCCGCCCCGCGCGCTTCTCGATCTTGTCGGCGGAGATCAGCACCTGGCGGACGTCCTCGTTCACGTCGGCAAAATGCTTCTGGAGCTTCAGCACGCGGTCGCGCAAGCGGCCGAGATCGTCGCCGAGCTTGATGACCTCGGTGCGGATCTGGTCGGCGGCATCGCGCATGCGCGCGTCCTTCATGATCTGCTGCATCACCTGGATCGCCAGCATCAGCAGCGAGGGCGACACCAGCACGACGCGGGCGCGATAGGCCTTCTGGATCACGTCGTCGAAGCCGTCATGGATCTCGGCGTAGACCGATTCCGACGGCACGAACATCAGTGCCATCTCCTGGGTCTCGCCGGTGACGAGATATTTTTCCGCGATGTCGCTGACATGCTTCATCACGTCGCCGCGCAGCCGCTGCGTGGCGATGCGCTTCTCCTCGTCGGTGCGGGCGTCGTGCAGCGCGGTCATCGCCTCGAGCGGAAACTTCGCATCGATGCAGAGCGGGCGCTGGTCGGGCAGGAACACGACGCAGTCCGGCCGCTTGCCGGTCGAGAGCGTGAACTGGAACTCGTAGGCGCCCTTCGGCAAGCCGTCCTGGACGATCGCCTCCATCCGGGCCTGGCCGAAGGCGCCGCGCGACTGCTTGTTGGCGAGCACGTCGCGCAAGGTCGTCACCTGCGTGGTGAGGTCGGTGAGGTTCTTGTGCGCGTTGTCGATGATGCCGAGCCGCTCGTGCAGGGCGTGCAGGCTCTCCATGGTGTTGCGGGTCGAGTGCTCCATGGACTGGCCGACGCGATGGGTGACCGAATCCAGCCGCTCGTTGACCGCCCGTGCCATCTCGGCCTGGCGGCCGGCCAGCGCCTGGGTCATGGCATCGACCCGGCCCGAAGCCTCGCTCTGGGCGTGCAGCATCTGGCTGATGCGCTCCTCGAGCTCGTCGGCGCGGATCGCATTGGCCATCGCGAGTTCCGCCCCGCGCCGCCCCGAGCGTGCAATGACCACGGCGATCACAACCAGCAGGATGAGGACCAGGACGCCGAAGCCGATCAGCGCGTCGATCGTGCGCACCGGCCAGTCGCCAGCCACGAAAATGATCTCGTTCATGCCTGTCCTTCTAGCCGATTCGGCTGCTGGCACGAACGAATAGCGAACATTTATGGTAAATGCCCCGTTAATTTTTATGGTTAACAAAAGCTGAAGTTTTATGGTTAGCGGATCGTTAACGCGTTCCGGGCCTCATTGACCGCTTGTCGCGCCCGGCTTAAATCGCCCGCCATGGCCCTCAGAGAAATCATCATCCTGCCCGACAAGCAGCTGCGTCTGGTCTCCAAGCCGATCGAGAAGGTCACGACGGAGATCCGCAAGCTTGCCGACGACATGTTCGAGACCATGTACGACGCGCCCGGCATCGGGTTGGCGGCGATCCAGATCGCCCAGCCGCTGCGGCTGATCACCATGGACCTCGCCAAGCGCGACGAGAACGGCGAGACCAAGCCGGAGCCGCGCGTCTTCATCAATCCGGAAGTCATCGCCTCGTCCGAGGAATTGTCGGTCTACGAGGAAGGCTGCCTGTCGATCCCCGAATATTACGAGGAGGTCGAGCGGCCTGCGAAGGTGCGCGTGCGCTTCACCGATCTCGACGGCAAGGTGCACGAGGAGGACGCCGAAGGCCTCTACGCCACCTGCATCCAGCACGAGATCGACCACCTCAACGGCGTGTTGTTCGTCGACTATCTGTCGAAGCTGAAGCGCGACCGCGTGCTGAAGAAGTTCGAGAAAGCCGCCAAGCGCGCGGAGTGAGGTTCTCCGTCATTCCGGGGCGATGCGCAGCATCGAACTATGGTGCGCAATTGCGCACCTGAGAATCTCGAGATTCCGGGTTCGGCTCTTCGAGCCGCCCCGGAATGACCGTAATTGGATCACGTTCCTCGCAGGTTTTTCCGATGCCCCTTCGCCTGATCTTCATGGGCACGCCCGATTTCTCCGTGCCGACGCTGCTCGAGCTCGTCGCGCATGGCCATGAGATCGTGGCCGTCTATACCCGCGCGCCGAAGCCGGGCGGGCGGCGCGGCCTGCAGTTGCAGCCGACCCCGGTCGAGGAAGCCGCGCGAAGACTCGGCGTTCCCGTGCTGACGCCGAAGACGCTGAAGACAGAGGAGGCGCTGGAAGAATTTCGCGCCTTTGACGCCGATGCCGCCGTCGTCGTCGCCTACGGCATGATCCTGCCGCAGGCCATCCTCGATGCGCCGAAGCTCGGCTGCTACAATCTGCACGCCTCGCTCTTGCCGCGCTGGCGCGGCGCCGCGCCGATCAACCGCGCGATTATGGCTGATGATGCCGAAAGCGGCGTGATGGTGATGAAGATGGATGTCGGCCTCGACACCGGCGATGTCGCCATGGCCGAGCGGCTGGCGATCACGGACACCATGACCGCGGCCGACCTGCACGATCGTCTCTCGCGCCTCGGCGCCGACCTGATGGTCCGCGCCATGGCCGCGCTCGACCGCGGGGGGCTCCAGCTCAAGAAGCAGAGCGAGGACGGCGTCACCTATGCGGCCAAGATCGACAAGGCTGAGGCGCGGATCGACTGGACCAAGCCCGCACGGGCGGTGCTGCGCCACATCCACGGCCTGTCGCCGTTCCCCGGCGCCTGGGCCGAGCTCGCAGGCGTCAGCGAGAACGCGCGCGTCAAAATCCTGCGCTGCGAGCTCGCCAAGGGCTCGGGCGCGCCGGGCGAGGTGCTCGACGACCGGCTCACCATCGCCTGCGGCGAGGGCGCGATCCGCATCATCGAGCTGCAGCGCGAAGGCAAGGCGCGGATGCAGGCCACGGACTTCTTGCGTGGTGTGCCGCTGAAGGCGGGCGCCAAATTCACCTGACACTGTCATACCCCGCGAAGGCGGGGTATCCAGTACGCCGAGGCTTCTCGGTCGAACGGATAGGCCGCGGCGTACTGGATCGCCCGGTCAAGCCGGGCGATGACGGCAGAATTGGAAACGATGCCCCGCTACAAGCTCACCATCGAATATGACGGCGCGCCGTTCTTCGGCTGGCAGGTGCAGGACACGCTGCCGTCGGTGCAGGGCGCACTGGAAGCGGCGGTGAAGGCGATGACCGGTGCGGATCTGCGGGTGCATGGCGCGGGTCGCACCGATGCCGGCGTGCATGCGCGCGGTCAGGTCGCGCATGTCGATATCGAGAAGCAGTTTCCGCCGGGCCGCTTTCGCGACGGGCTCAATGCGCATCTGCGGCCGCATCCGATCGCTGTGCTCGAGGCCGAGATCGTACCCGATACTTTTGAAGCGCGCTTCTCGGCCGTGAAGCGCCACTATCGCTACCGCATCGTCAACACCCGCGCCAATCTCGCCCTCGACGTCGGCCACGCCTGGCGCGTGCCGCGCCGGCTCGATGCCGAGGCGATGCATGCGGCCGCGCAGCGCCTGCTCGGCAAGCACGATTTCACGACCTTTCGCGACACCGAGTGCCAGGCCAAATCGCCGGAGAAGACGCTCGACCAACTCGACGTGCTGCGCGACGGGCGCGAGATCACCATCATCACCTCGGCGCGCTCGTTCCTGCACAGCCAGGTGCGCTCGATGGTGGGGTCGCTGGTCTGGGTCGGCGAAGGCCGCTGGACCGCGGACGATCTTTCCGCAGCGCTGGCCGCCCGCAACCGCGCCGCCTGCGGCATCGTCGCGCCGCCGGACGGGTTGTATCTGGTGAAGGTAGATTATTAGAAGAGAGACGGGAGGCGGGAAACTCTCGCGACACCCGCCACTGTCATTCCCCGCGAAGGCGGGGAATCCAGTACGCCGCGGCCTCTCGGTTCAATCACGGCTGTCTCTGGAATACTGGATCGCCCGCTTTCGCGGGCGATGACAGCGGAATTCCAGGAGGCGCTATCGCCTCACCCAAAATACCGCGTCAGTATCCCCCGATACACCTTCGTCAGCTTTTCCAGATCCTTCACCGGCACGCGCTCGTCGACCTGGTGCATGGTCTGTCCCACCAGACCGAACTCGATCACCGGGCAGTAGCTCGAGATGAAGCGCGCGTCCGAGGTGCCGCCGCTCGTCGACAGCTCCGGCTTCCGCCCCGTGATCTCCTCGATCGCGGACACGGCGAGATCGGTGAACGGACCCGGCTTGGTCACGAACACGTTGGAGTTCGACGGCTCCCAGACGATGCGAGCCTTGATGCGGTTGCCGCAAGCCTTTGCCAGCCGCGTCTCGACCAGCTCGCGCAGGCTCGCTTGCGTATGGTTGTCGTTGTAGCGGATGTTGAATTTTGCGCGGGCCTCGCCGGGGATGACGTTGTTGGCCTTGTTGCCGACGTCGACCGAGGTGAATTCGAGATTGGAGGCCTGGAATTGCGCGCTGCCATGGTCGAGCGGCTCGTCGGAGATCGCCACGATCAATCGCGAAATGTCCGGCACCGGATTGGAGGCGCGGTGCGGATAGGCGACATGGCCCTGCACGCCGTCGACATACAGCGTGCCGGATTGCGAGCCGCGTCGGCCGACCTTGATGGTGTCGCCGAGCGTCTCGACATTGGAGGGCTCGCCCAGCACGCAATGATCGAATGTTTCGCCGCGCTCGGCGGCCCACTTCAGAAGTTTGATGGTGCCGTTGATGGAGACGTCTTCCTCGTCGCCGGTGATCAGGAACGAGATCGAACCCGTGCCGTCGCCGCGCGGCTTGCCGCCGTTGGCGGCGAGATGCTCCAGCACGGCTGCGACCGAGCAGGCGATGCCGCCCTTCATGTCGACCGCGCCGCGGCCGTGCAGAAAACCGTCCTTCACCTCGCCGGAGAATGCGCCGACGCTCCAGGCGCTCTCGTCGCCAGCCGGCACCACGTCGGTGTGGCCGGCGAAGGTGATGTGCGGCCCTTCGCTGCCGATCCGCGCATAGAGATTGTCGACGTCGGCGGTGCCGGGCTCGCTGAACGTCACGCGCTGGCAGGTGAAGCCGGCGGCGTTGAGGGCGTTTTCAAGCACCCCGAGTGCGCCGGCATCGGCCGGGGTTACCGAGGGGCAGCGGATGAGATCGCGGGCAATCGAGAGAGCATCGGTCATGCGCCCCGCTTAACATGCATGCCGCCGGGTGGGCTAGCACTGGGCGGGACAATTTCGATCTCGCGGCTCTGGTCCCAGCCTTGCGCAGGCGACGCGGCCGATGCCGAACTGTCCTCGATCTCGATGAGCGGATCGGGGCCGAACCGGTTGTGGCCCGAGGTGCCGGGCCGGCAGAACATTTCGACGAGGCCCCACAGCCACAGGAGCGAGGCGGCCAGGCTGAGCGGAAGCATCCAGTTTGAGTTGGGCAGCAGGTCCGCGAACTGGCTGAACAGGCCGGGCACGACGAAGAACGGAACGATCCACCAGCCGCTCCTGTCGCGATCGTGCAGTCGCTTGATCGTAGTCGCGAGATAAATCCAGAAGAACAGCGCCATGCAGGACGCCTTGAGGATCGAGGTCGCGCGATCGGCGGATGCCAGCGAGCGGGAGGCTCGGGGATCGACCAGCTTGAACAGGTCGTCGAGACCGAAGTCGAAATCGAGGTCGATGGCGAGCTTCAAGGTGGATCTGGTCCCTCCGAGGATCCCGATGACTTGACCGACGATCTCCAGCAAGCCCGCCAGCAGCGCGACGATCAGCAGCGCCTGCCACAGCAGGGCGCGGTTGATGCGGCCGTCGAAGCGGAAGAGGTACCAGGTCCAGTCCATGGCGAAGGTTCCGGGCGGCGGAGGCCGTCCGGGAATTGGTCGCGATGGAGGGAGGGAGGGTTCGATAGGTGCCGCAAGGGGCTCTTCACCTCTCCCCGCCTGCGGGGAGAGGTCGGATCGCCTCGGCGATGCGAAGCATCGTCCGGAGCGATCCGGGTGAGGGGGTACAGGTCTCACGGCAATCTCATCCGTGGAGAGAGGCCCTCACCCCAACCCTCTCCCCGTAAGAACGGGGACAGGGGGAGGAGAGAGTCTTAATCCCGCAGCAGCTCGTTGATGCTGGTCTTCGACCGCGTGCGCTCGTCGACGCGCTTGACGATCACGGCGCAGGCGGTGCTCGGGCCGATATGGCCGTTCTTCATCGGCTTGCCGGGCAGCGCGCCGGGCACGACGACCGAATATTCAGGCACTTCGCCGATGAAGACCTCGCCGGTGTCGCGGTCGACGATCTTGGTCGAGGCGCCCAGGAACACGCCCATGGCCAGCACCGCGCCCTTGCGCACGATCACGCCTTCGGCGACCTCGGAGCGCGCGCCGATGAAGCAATCGTCCTCGATGATCACGGGCTCGGCCTGCAGCGGCTCGAGCACGCCGCCGATGCCGGCGCCGCCGGAGATGTGCACGCGCTTGCCGATCTGCGCGCAGGAGCCGACGGTGGCCCAGGTGTCGACCATCGTGCTCTCATCGACGTAGGCGCCGAGATTGACGAAGGACGGCATCAGCACGACGTTCTTGGCGATGAACGCCGAGCGGCGCACCACCGCGCCCGGCACCGCGCGAAAGCCGGCATCGCGAAAACGGTTCTCGCCCCAGCCTTCGAACTTCGAGGGCACCTTGTCCCACCAGGTCGCCTGGCCCGGACCGCCGGGAATGACGCCCATGTCGTTGAGGCGGAAGGACAGCAGCACGGCCTTCTTCAGCCACTGATTGACCTTCCACTTGCCGTCGGCCCCGCGCTCGGCAACGCGTGCCTCGCCCTTGTCCAGAGTCTCCAGCACCTGGTCCACGGCCTCGCGCACCTCGCCCTTGGTCGAGGTCGAGATGCCGTCACGCGCATCGAAGGCGCTGTTGATGGTGGATTCGAGGGCGGACAGGGACATCGGGATTTCCTCTTCGGAACGGGAATTTTGACGGATTGGGGCGCTTTTTCGGGATTTGGCAGCGGAGAGTCAAGGCATACTCCGCTGTCGTCCTCCATCCCCCACCGTCGTCCTGGACCAGCGCAGCGAAGCGGAGCGGCGATCCCGGACCCATTACCCCAGCGAGGAGTTTAACGACGACTCGTGGTTGTCAGTCTCGCGCCGCAACCTCCCCCTGGGGTAATGGGTCCTGGCTTTCGCCAGGACGACGGCGGTCAGTGAGGCGACAACCCCGCCAAAAACCCCGCCAGATCATCCGTGACGTGGTCGACATGGGCGGCGTCGCGGCCCTCCAGTTCCCAGTCCTCGCGCACCACTTCCTTGGTGCCGTCGGGCACCACCAGCACGGTGGTCATGCCGAGCTCGTGCGGGACGGTGAGGTTGCGGGCGAGGTCCTCGAACATCGCGGCGCGGCTGGGATCGACGGCATGGTCGCCGAGGAATTTCCGGTAGGTTTGCGGGGCCGGCTTGGGCTCGAACTCGGCCGCGATGATGTCGAACACGCCGTCGAAATGGGTGGCGAGGCCGAGCCGCGCCAGCACCGCACCGACATGGTCGACCGAGCCGTTGGTCAGGATCAGCTTGCGTCCCGGCAGTTTTGCGATGGCCGCGCCGAGCGCCGGATTCGGCTCCAGCGGCGAATGGTCGATCTTGTGCACATAGGCGAGATAGTCGTCGGCACGCACGCCGTGCAGGGTCATCATGCCGCGCATGGTGGTGCCGAAGCGTCGGTAGTAGTCCTTCTGGATATGGCGCGCTTCCTCAGGGCTGACGTTCAGCCAGTTGCACACGAACTCGCCGATCCGCGTATCGACCTGCTGCCACAGATTGACGTGATGCGGATACAGCGTGTTGTCGAGGTCGAACACCCAGGTGTCGACATGGGTGAAGGCGCGGGGTGGGTTCATTGCAACTCTCTATCCGTTGACCGAGGCCGCGGCCCCGCCCTCAATCGTCGTCCTGACGAAAGCCAGGACCCATACTCCGCGACCGATCATTGGGGCAATCTGGTCGTCGTTCTTCGCCAAACCCGATCCTGGGGCAATGGGTCCTGGGTTTCGCCAGGACGACGGCGCAATGTGTAGCGCCATCATCACATCACGGCATAGCAAACCGCAGCGTCCTGCCGCCGCTCGACATGTCGACCGCGCCAAAACCCGTCGCCGCAAACCCGCGCGCGCCGCAATCGGTCTGCTCAACGGTCTCGAACTTGGTCTCGCGCGTGCAGAGCTGCTTCTCGCCGCCCCAGTTCAGCGGCTTGTCCTTCAGCTTGACGGCGCGGTTGTCGGCATCGACGGCTTCCGCGAAGCTGAAGATCTGCTTCGGCTGGCCGCTCACGTCGGGGTGCAGGCATTTGCCGGGGTCGATGCGGTACCAGCCTCGGCTCGTCACCGACTTGCCGTCGTCGGTGGCGATCGCCGCCATCACCTTGTGCGGGGTGTCGTTGCACCAGGTCAGGCCGCTCGGCGACGGCGTCTGCGTCGCGTCGACCATGGTCTTGAAGAAATTTGGCGACGACACGGCGTCGGACGGCAGCCCGCGGCTCTTCAGGAACGCAGCCAGCGCTGCTTGCGTCTTCGGTCCGTCGACACCGTCGATCGCGCCGACGTCATAGCCGATGATCACCAGCAGCCGCTGGATGCCGGCGAGGCGCGCCTGCTCGTCGTCATATTCGGAATCCTCGGCGAGATACGTCACCAGATTGCCGTCGTCGCCTTGCGTCGGCGTCACCTGCGTGAAGGGGACTTGCGTCTGGCCGCTGCGGCATTGCCGCGCGGCCGCAATGACGAAATTGTCCTGGGCGACGCACAGCATGTCGTTGCCGTTCTGCGGGATCGGCGAGGCGCCATAGACGCCGAGCGCGCGGGCATTGAGCAGGATGCGGTCGGCGGTCAGCGTGCCCTGCACCACCACGCGGCAGGTGGCGGGATCGATCCTGAACCAGCCGCGCGTCGCGGTCGCCGCCTTGTCGTCGATGCCGATCGCGGCCTCGACGACATAGGACATGCGGTTGCAGATCTTGAGGTCGGCGAAGGCGGGGGCGGAGGAGAAGACGAATGACACGGCCGCAGCCGGCAGCGTCATCAGGAAACGGGTCACGACCGAGCGACGATGCCGTCGCTCTCTCGGCTCGTCATGCCCGGGCTTGTCCCGGGCATCCACGTTCTTGGCGCGGGGCGAAAGATCGTGGATGGCCGGGACATTTTCGCGAAGACGCGCTTCGCGCTGTTGCCCGGCCATGACGCCGCTCTTTGTTCGCTCGCGCCTCACTTATGTATCAGCGTTCCCGTGCCCTGGTTGGTGAACAGCTCCAGCAGCACCGCGTGCTGCATCTTGCCGTCGATGATGACGACGCCCTCGACGCCCTGTTCGAGCGCGTAGATGCAGGTCTCGACCTTGGGGATCATGCCGCCGGAAATGGTGCCGTCGGCGATCAGTTTTCGCGCGTCTTTCACGGACAATTGCGGGATCAGCTTCTTCGACTTGTCGAGCACACCCGGCACGTCGGTGAGCAGCAACAGGCGCTTGGCCTTCAGCGCGCCCGCGACGGCACCGGCAAAGGTGTCGGCGTTGACGTTCAGCGTCTGGCCTTCCTTGGAGGTTGCGAGCGGCGCCAGCACCGGGATCAGCTCGTAGCCGATCAGCTGGTTGAGCAGCGTGAGGTCGACCTTCTCGGGGTCGCCGACGAAGCCGAGATCGATCGCCTTCTCGATGTTCGAGCCCGGATCGACGATGGTGCGCGTCGTCTTCGACGCCTTCACCATGTTGGCGTCCTTGCCGGATAGTCCCACGGCCTTGCCGCCGGCCTCGTTGATATAGCCGACGATCTGCTTGTTGACGGAGCCGGCCAGCACCATCTCCACGATCTCGATGGTCGCGGCATCGGTGATGCGCAGGCCGGCGGCGAATTCCGACTGGATGCCGAGGCGCTTGAGCATGGTCGCGATCTGCGGCCCGCCGCCATGCACGACCACCGGGTTGATCGCGGTCTGCTCCAGCAGCACGATGTCGCGGGCAAAGTTCTTCGCGGTCTCCTCGTCGCCCATGGCATGGCCGCCATATTTGATGACGATGGTTTCCTCGTCATACTGCTGCATGTGCGGCAGCGCTTCGGACAGGATGCGGGCCTGGTCGAGCGGGGAGATGTCGGTCATGAGGCGGATCTCGCTGGCGGGACTGTCGGGCCGCGTTCTATCCGATTGGCGGGGGCAGCGCAAAGTGGGTGTTGGTTCTTACCCTCCAGGGGAGGGGAAGATCGAGCGCTATTTCTGCGCCACCACGGCCGCCAGCGTCACCGCCAGCCAGCTCAAGATCATCACCGTCCCACCGGTCGGCGCCGCGTAGGGAAACAGCGAGTGCCCGGCAAATTGCCGCAAGGTGAGATCGCCCGCGAACAGCGCGGCGCCGCCTACGAAGCCGCACGCGGCAATGAGGCCAATTCCGCCGTGCAGAAGGCCGCGCGCGAGCAGCGCGACCGTCGCAAGTATGGCAGTTGCATGAAACAGCAGCATGGCGCTGGCGGAGGCAAGCCGGCTCGCGTCGCCGCCATGGGCGGAGGCGGCGGCCAGCGCGACGCCGGCGGCGCCCATCAAGCCGGCAAGCCCAATCAACAGGCGATGCGCGGCCATCACGAGCTCCGCTCTTCCAGCAGCTTCGCCATCGCGGCGCGCAGCTCGGCCATGCCCGTCGCGCTCCGCGACGAGGTCGCGAGCACGTTCGGGAACGCGGCCGGATGCTTGGCCAGCGCGGCCTCGGTCTCGGCAATGCGCGAGGCAAGCTCGGAGGGCTTCACCTGGTCGGCCTTGGTCAGCACGATCTGGTAGCTGACGGCGGAGCGGTCGAGCGTCCCGAGGATCTCGAGATCGACGTCCTTCAGGCCGTGCCGCGCGTCGATCAGCACATAGACGCGCGCGAGGCTGGCGCGCCCCAGCAGGAATTTATGAATCAGCTCGGTCCAGGACGCGACCTGGCTCTTCGGTGCCTTGGCGTAGCCATAGCCGGGCATGTCGACGAGGCGCAGGTCTTTCTTTCCGGGGACCTCGAAGAAGATCAGCTCCTGGGTGCGGCCCGGCGTGTGCGAGGTGCGCGCCAGCGCGTTGCGACCGGTGAGCGCGTTGATCAGGCTCGACTTGCCGACATTGGAGCGGCCGGCAAAGGCGATCTCCACCCCGTCCATCGGCGGCAGCGTCTGGATCGAGGGCGAGGCCCAGATGAACTGCCAGTCGCGCGCGAACAGCTTTCGCCCGGCCTCGATCAGCTTCGCATCTTTGTCGTCGGTCATGCGAAGCTCTTTGTTTCGCGGTCATTCCGGAGCGACGCGAAGCATCGAATCCGAAATCTCGAGATTCCGGGTCTGGTGCTTCGCACCATCCCGGAATGACGGAGTGGGTGACTTACGTCGCCTTCCTCGCGAACGTCGCCTTGAGATTGTCGAACAGCTCCACCTTCACGCCGTTGCGGCGCATGATGAAGCTCTGCTGGAGCACCGAGAGCGTGTTGTTCCAGGCCCAGTAGATCACGAGGCCCGCCGGGAAGCCCGCCAGCATGAAGGTGAAGATCAGCGGCATCCAGTTGAAGATCATCTGCTGGGTCGGATCCGGCGGCGTCGGGTTCAGCTTCATCTGGAACCACATCGTGATGCCCATGATGATCGGCCAGATGCCGAGCGCGAGGTAGTGGCCGAACACCGGAATCGTGGTCGGATCGAGCGGGATCAGCCCGAACAGGTTGAACAGATTGGTCGGATCCGGCGCGGAGAGGTCCTTGATCCAGCCGTAGAACGGCGCCTGCCGCATCTCGATGGTGACGAACAGCACCTTGTAGAGCGAGAAGAACACCGGGATCTGGATCACGACGGGAAGACAGCCGGCGACCGGATTGATCTTCTCCTTGCGGTAGATCTCCATCATCTCCTGCTGCTGCTTCACCTTGTCGTCAGGGTAGCGCTCCTTCAGCGCCTGAAGCTGCGGCTGGATCGACTTCATCTTCGCCATCGAGGCGTAGGACTTGTTTGCCAGCGGGAAGAACAAGAGCTTCACGATCACGGTCACGAGCAGGATCGAGATGCCGAAATTGCCGAAGAAGCGGTAGAAGAAGTCGAGGCCGAGGAACATCGGCTTGGTGATGAAGTAGAACCAGCCCCAGTCGATCAACAGGTCGAAATGGTTGAGGTTGAGTTCCTTGTTGTAGCCGCCGTGGCCGGCGAGCGGGAAGTTGATGCCGACCACGCCGGCTTCCTTGGCGCCGGCAAACAGCCGCGCATTCGCCGTCGCACTGCCGCCGATCGCGACGGTGACGGGATCGAGCAGATAGTCGGTCTGGTAGGTGTGGACGTTGCCGACCGGGTTCGACGAGAAGCGCGCCTGGAGCTGGGCACTGGTGTCCGGCAGCAGCGCCGAGGCCCAGTACTTGTCGGTCATGCCGAGCCAGCCATTGGTGGCCTTGAAGTTCACCGACTTGGCTTCGTCGATCTTCTTGTAGGCGTATTCCTGCAAGCCATCGAGATAGCCGATCAGGCCTTCATGCAGGATGTAGTAGCCGGAAACCTGCGGCGTGCCGTGACGCGAGATCAGCGCGAACGGATAGAGCGTGACCGGCGCGTTGCCGACATTGCTCACCTCGTCCTTGATGGTGAAGAGATAGTGGTCGTCGACCGAGATGGTGCGGCGGAAGGTGAGGCCCTCGCCATTGTCCCATTTCAGCACCGCCGGCGTCGTCGGTGTCAGGCTGCCGCTGCCGTCCTGCTGCCAGAGGGTCTGCGCGTCCGGCAGTTTCGCCGTCACGCCCGTGGCCGGCACCCAGCCGAACTCGGCGTAATAGGGCTCAGCGGTGCCCGAGGGCGAATACAGGACGATCGGCGGCGACTTCGGATCGACCGTTTCGCGATACTGCACCAGCGCGACATCGTCGATGCGGCCGCCCTTCAGCGAGATGCTGCCGGCGATCCGCGGCGTGTCGATCTTCACGCGCGGGCTGGCCGCAATCGCGGCGTCGCGGGCAACGACCGGCTGAGCCTGCTGGCCTGCTGCCGGCGTTGACGGCTGCGCGGCACCGCCGGATTGCGGCGTGGCCCCCGGCGTCGCGGAGGCCGTCGGCTGCGGCGTGGTCTTCTGGAGCTCGGCCTGCGCCTGCTGCTGGGCGCGCTGCTTCTCCATCGCCGGCACGTTGTAGAAATACTGCCAGGCGATCAGCACGAGGCCCGATAGAATGACGGCGAGGATGGTATTGCGATTGTCGGTCATCATCTAATGTCTCGTCATCAATCCGTTTTGCGGCTGGCAGCAGGAGCGGTGCCGGGCCTCTGGCCGCGTCCCTTTGACTGTTCCTTGGCCGTATGCCGCGCGGGCTTCGAGAACGCTATGCGCAGATCGTTGAGCATGGTGGCGAAGGGGCGCGACAACGCGTCCCTTCGGCCGACCAGCACATAATCATGATGGGGCTGCATTAACACCGGCTCGAGCCGCTTCACGAGTTCGCGAAGCCGGCGCCGGATGCGATTGCGCTCGGGGGCGTTGCCGTTCTTTTTGGTGACGGTGAAGCCGATTCTGATCGGGCCGCTGTCGTCGCGGGGGCGGCTTTGCAGGACGAACGCGGGACTATTCACCCGCGCGCCATTGGCAACGGCGAGGAAATCCGCCCGCTGCCTCAGCCGATCCATGATGAAATCCCAAAAAGGGGGTCTGGCTCAGGCGCTCAGACGCTTGCGGCCGCGGGCGCGGCGGGCGGCGAGAACCTTGCGGCCGCCGGCAGTGGCGAGACGGGCACGGAAACCGTGACGGCGCTTGCGCACCAGTTTGCTGGGTTGATAAGTCCGCTTCACGGGTTTTTCTCCGCTGACCGGGCAATTTGCCTGTAGAATTGATGGTAAAGTCCCAACGATGCGGCCCAAAACGGGCCCTTTTTCGGCCCCAAGAGAGCCGCTCCCGGCGTCACACCGGGTCATCGCGGACAATTCGGGCGGCTTATATGCGAGCGCTCCCTTTTCGTCAACGCCGCGAGAGCGCAGGATTGCGCTGAATATCGCTGATTGTGCGGGGTTTTTAATCGTTGAGGTGGCGACTCGCCTTATCAGCGCCTACATCCCACCTTGGGAGATTAGCGATCCGTAATTTGACCGGACCGGGGGCGGGCCGCATCCTTCCTCCGCCAGATCGTTCACCGGCCAACTCAGTCGGGCCAAGTCAGTGAGGACGAATTTCGTGGCAGCGACAGACCTCCAGCCGATCCAGGATACGGATCAGCGGGACCCGCCGGCGATGCGGCCGCGTGGGCCTGCCGGCTTGGGGCTGTCAGGCAAGCTGCTGCTGCTCACGGTCCCCCTGGTGATGATCGCGGCCATCCTGCTCTACGTGCCCGCCATCGCCAACTTCTGGGTCAACCGGCTGAACGACCGCGTGGCCGCCGCCAACACGGCGGCGCTGGTGCTCGACGCCGCCCCGCTCGGCATGGTTCCCGATTCGCTGTCGCGCGAGATCCTGAAAAGCATCAATGCCCGCGCCGTCGCCATCAAGATGGGCCAGCAGCGCCGGCTGCTCGCCAGCGACAATTTGCCCGCCGCGATCGAGCACGACGTTGATCTCCGCGACATGACCGTATGGGAGGCGATCACCGGCTCGATCCAGATGATGCTGGAGACCGGCAACCAGGCCATCCGCATCGTCGGCCCCGGCGTCGGCAACGCCCAGTTCGTCGAGATCGTGACCGACGAATTGCCGCTGCGGCAGTCGATGTACCGCTTCTCCCGCAATGTCGTCGTGGTCGCGCTGATCATCGGGGTCTTGACCGCGGGCCTCGTCTATCTCGCGCTCCACTATCTCTTCGTGCGGCCGATGCGGCGGCTCACCGCGAGCCTGGTCGGCTTCCACGAAAACCCCGAGAGCTCGGCGCGGATCATCGTGCCGAGCCAGCGCAGCGACGAGATCGGGGTCGCCGAACGCGAATTGTCGGACATGCAGCGCGATTTGATGTCGATGCTGCATCAGAAGAGCCGGCTTGCCGCCCTCGGCCTCGCCGTCTCCAAGATCAACCACGATCTGCGCAATCTGCTGGCGTCGGCGCAGCTTTTGTCGGACCAGCTTGCCAGCGTGCCGGATCCGCGGGTGCAGCGCTTTGCGCCCAAGCTCGTGCGTTCGCTCGAGCGCGCCATCGCCTTCTGCCAGTCGACGCTGTCCTACGGCCGCGCCCAGGAGGCCTCGCCCGACCGCCGCATGATCCTGATCGAGCCTGTCGTGCTCGAGGTGCGCGAGACCGCCGGCCTTGCCAGCGATGCCTCGATCGCCTGGGTCGCCGCGATCGAGCGCGGGCTCGCGGTCGATGCCGACCCCGACCAGCTGTTCCGCGTGCTGCTCAACCTCGTCCGCAACGCCGCCCAGGCGCTGGAAAGTCATTCCTCCGGCGACGGCGGCGCGCAGCAGATCCGGATCACGGGCAAGCGCGAGGGCGCCGTCGCCATCCTGGAGGTCTCCGACACGGGTCCCGGCGTCCCCCAGAAGACCCGGGACCATCTGTTCGAGGCGTTCCAGACATCGGGCCGTCCCGGCGGCAGCGGGCTTGGTTTGGCCATCGCCGCCGAGCTCGTCCGTGCCCATGGCGGCGACATCCACCTGGTCGAAGGCACCATCGGCGCCACCTTCCGGATCGTCATCCCCGACCGTCCCGTGGAACTGCTCTCCATCCGCAACGAACGGGCGCGGGCGTAAGTCGGTCAGCGGCCGAGCAACGGCGTCATTCCGGGGCGGCGCAAAGCGCCGAACCCGGAATCCAGAGGTTTGGGGCCGAGATTCCGCACGTCTCGCTTGGCGAGCCCGGAATGACCCGGGCGAAGTCGTCATTTCTCTACAAAATCTCCCCATCCCGGACCTTGCCAATCGGGACAAGAGCGGTTAGTCAGAGCGCTCTTTCGCACCCCTCCGGCGCTGTCCGGAGGCTGCCTGCGGGCCCAGCCCGCACTGTCCGCGAAAAACGCGCCCGTAGCTCAGCTGGATAGAGCATCAGACTACGAATCTGAGGGTCGGACGTTCGAATCGTTCCGGGCGCGCCATCTAACCCTTTGATCAGGCGATCATTTTGCGGATCCTTTGGGAGTAGCCCAGATTAAAATTCCCTTTTAGTCTGGGTTTTAGTCTGGGGAAGTGTTCGGATGGTCGGCCACACTGGTCTTCGATAAAATCAGCGTCGAGATGAACAGTGGCGCGCAGCCGCAGTCCCGGAGCCTTGCGCATTCGAGGCCCGCGTCTCGAGATCACTCGAGTACGTCGAGATACGCGGCGCGCGGTTACTGTTCTAATCGACGCAGCTGGGCGGCAAGGATTCCAATCCGCATCACAAGAAAGTCGGCGAGCGGCTGACAAGTGGGTGCGCTTGCTGGACTTCGACGAGCGCGTCGCGCCCAAGCTCGGCGACATCCTCAAGCGCGGCCATTGAATAAGGCGAGATCGAGGAGACATTGGCTTCACGCATCCGAATCCCTCGTGTGTACGCATCTGCCTTATTCGGGCCTTGAAACCAACAAACCGCTTTACGCAACTGGCAGTTGTTACTATCTTGTCACGGGCCAATCGAACGGGGTGGGCGCGTGTCTTCGGGGACGGAGACGGCCATCGCTATTCCTGAGGACGCGGCATGCACCTGTGCCGTGACAGTCATCGTCTACCTATTTCAAAACTTCATTTTTATCAATCGTCGCTCGCCTGGGCGGCGGTACTAGTGCCAGCATCGAAGAAGCATGCCGATCGACCCAGAACGCAGCGCGCACGTTTACGAGGCGTGCAGACTTACTGACCACCTCTTCGTGTTTAATCCGTATTTGCCGCAGCAGAACTTCTACTCGCAGCAGTTACGGGCGCTTGCGCTGGCGGCAGAGATTTCAGATCGGCATCTTGCCCCCGGTCATCGCAGCGTGTGCATCGTTGGGGCAGGCGTGGCTGGCAGAACCATCGCGGCCGCCTTCCGCAGCCTGGGAGCCGGCGTCACCATCGTCGACAAGGAGGTGGTCGACTTCAGGCATTACGCGAACGCGACGCATCGCGAGCTCCATCCGAACATCATCTTTTGGCCCTTTCAGGAGCCAACACCAGCCACCGAATTGCCGTTCATGAACTGGGCACAGGCGCCGGTCACGGAAGTCGTCGACGCGCTCAAGAAGGAATGGGAAGAGGGGTTCGCCAAGCACGTTGCATTCATCCACGCGGAAGTGGACGCTATCGATCGTAGGGCTAATCCGATCGAGATCATGCTCGCGGACGCCAAGAGGACAGTATTAAAGGCCGATATCTGCGTCCTTGCTACGGGCTTCGCAGCCGAAAGGCAGTTCGGCGAACTGCAGACCCCTCCCTATTGGTCGCCCTCATCGATCATCGAGAGCGGTAGGGAGTTCATGATTAGCGGATCGGGCGACGGCGGCCTCATCGACGCGCTTTCCCCGATACTCGGCAAGGACGTGACCAGGGCGGCGCACATTCTCGCGGCCCGGCTATCGAAAAAGCCGATGAAGGCGGATGTGAAGGCTATCGAAGACGAGCGGCGGGCACGCGTCATCCCCGGCACAAAAGACAGCCAGGATCTGTGCCCGTTCTACTCGGCCGTACATCTCGAAGAAGAAGATGCGGAAGAGATCAGGCCTTTCATAAAGCGCAATCCAGCGCCTGCTATCACGCTATTGCACGAGAGCAATAGTGCCTATTCTTTTTCGGCCGCACCCATCAACAAGCTTCTCCTTTCCCATTTCAGCAATGGTCCGTCCGCTTGCGTGACCCACGTGAAGGGCAGCCTTCGGACCGTCGATAACCGCGCGACCATGGTGCCGGACGCCGGCGGTTCCGAATGCATTGAGCCTCCGACGACGCGGTTCGCGAAAGTGATGGTGCGGCACGGTGCCCCACCGGCTGCGGCACGTATCCTCGATGACGCCGATCTGGCCCGTCTTGGGGAGCTGTCCTTCGCGCATCTCGATGCGGCCATACTGCCTGGGTACGACTCCGCGAAATACGGGTGGACGCGTAAAGGAGTAGGAAAGGCGGCCCTCAGCATGAAAGTGCTGGTGGATTCGCTCGAGCGTTCGCTCCATTCGATTTCCCGGGCCTACGATCTGGATTTCTCGAACGTTCGCCTCACGCGGATGAACATCGAGGGCGAGCCCATCAAAGTAAATTTACCTCCAACTGATACTAAACGAGCCGAAAGCTTCGATCTATTTCCGTTGATGGTTGGGCCTGTTCTGGTGGAGCTGGGCGAGCCCGACACTACGAGAGACATCGACTATGAAGACTGAGCTGAGGGGGCTGCGCGAACCGTCGAGCGTGAGCTCGAATGCCTTGCGCATAGGCACGCTGGTGAAGGTTCGGATCGACGGCAAGAGGGACGCCAAGATGATGCTGTCCGCTTTGGTCCGAAAAGGACCGGCGGTATTCGCACTCATGACGCCGCATTCCCGGGTCGGCAAGGTTCATTCCGGCCTTTGCGAGCTGGTCCGTGGGTCGGGGCGTTCTAACGTACGGGTGGGGCACTTCGTACCGGTCGTCGAAGTGCTGGGTGCCAAGTCTCCCGACATCGGTTTCCAGGCGGTCCAGCTCGAGGCATCCCCGCTTTTCAACGATCCCGTCCAGTCGTCTGAGAAGATGGTTACGGTCCGTGACTTCCGCAACAATCTGTGGGATCGGCCGAATTTCCGGATTAGACGCGTCAATGCGGAAGAAGTTCTTCCGATCGCCTCGGGTTCTCGTCGCAATCAGATAACCAGAGCAAAAAACAACAAGCTCGGCCGCTTGACCGGGGAGCTCTTCAAAGTGCGGATCAAAGATGGGAAGGAAGAGGATCTCCTCCTCCCGTATTGTGGCCTCGCCACCTCTCGTGGTCGTCCATTTGCGAACAAGCAAAGTGTCGGCGCCCCGGTCATATCGAAATCCGGAGCATTGTCGGGGTTCATCGTTGGTCGCAATACCCGCGAAAATCTGATCCTCCCTGTGGAGGAGTTGACGAAGGAGCAGTCGCTCTCGTTCGTTACGTTCGGAGAAGATTGGCCTAAGGTTCGCATCGCGGCCGAAAAGAACCGGACCAAGTAAAAAGCGCACTAGGCACCGCGAAAGTATCCCGCGACTGCAAATTCTCGAGGAAAACCTGATTTTCCCGCTGAAGTGTTGCCAGTTTCTCGGCGACGAGCTTCGCGTCGCTCATCTATGGTCGGCGCCGATCTCGACCTCAGCCGTCCGCGAGACGAGCGGTGCAAGGTCGATCTGTGACGCGCTACCACCTTGATACCAATATCATCAGGAACATCATAAAGCGGGATCCACCAGACACGCTATTGGCTCTGATGAGGGCGCAGAAAGACGATGACCTCTTCATTGCTTCGCTCACAGTCGCCGAAATCCGCCGAGGCTCTTAGAGAAACCGAAGGGAAAGAGGCGCAGCAGCCTTGAAACTTGGTTCGCGCACCCGGAAAGGTCCGCAAGCGCTGTTCGCCGGGAGTCCTATCGTCCGACGAGAAAGCTGGCCGCGTGTGGGCGCGGCTCACGGCCAACTCCAAAGCCCAAGGCGGTTTGCGAATTGCGCTGGACACAATATTGCCGCTGTAGCTGAAGCCAATGATTATCCTAACCGACAATGAAAAGGACTTCGAGGACGTTCAGATCATCAATCCGCTCCGTAGCTCTGGAAGCCAGCAGGTAGGCAGGTGACGTTAGCTCGAACGGTCCGGCTTCACTTCAAGGATTCAGCGGTACCGAGTTCGAGCGCCTCGTATTCGCCGACATCATGGCGGCCAAGACGATCGCGGGTTATATCCAGAGCCGAGGGTCTTCTCGACGGGAAATAATTCATACAGACCGCATACGCGGCAGGGGGGCTGAATGGTCGACTTTAAGAAGCTGCGGGAAAGCAAGGCGAAGCCAAAGCCCATCAACCCGCGCGAAATCTTTAATGCCCTGCCCAAGCCTCCAGGGATCAACGATCTCTACGCCAGCCAGGCAGAGGTGCTCGACAACTGGTTCGCGCGCCGGAACGAGCAGGATGTCGTCGTCAAACTCCACACAGGCGGCGGCAAAACGCTTGTCGCGCTGCTGATGGCGCAATCAGTGATGAACGAGATCGGCGAACCGGTGCTTTACTTAGCGCCGACAAACCAACTCGTCGGCCAGGTCCTTGCCAAGAGTCGTGAGTACGGTATCTCGGCGCAGCCCTACACGAAGGGGCAGCCGCTGCCCGCCGACTTCTATGATGGCAAGAGCGTGCTCGTCGGCGCCTATGAAACACTGTTTACCGGCCGCAGCAAGTTTGGTGTCCGCGGGGACGGACGGCCGCCGGTCAAAGTCGGCGCCATTGTCCTTGACGATGCGCATGTTGCCCTGACCTCGGTCCGCGAAGCCTTCACTCTGACCATTCCAGTGAAGGATCATGCCGACGTCTATGCCGACCTCGCCGGGCGATTTCGTGTTGCCTTTCGTGATGTTGGGCGCAGCGGCACCTTCTCCGACATTACGAACGGCAAAGATTATGGCGTGGTCGAGGTGCCAAGCTGGGCATGGAACCGCAAACTCCCGGAAGTGCAGCACTACCTCTCGCAACGTGTTGACGGGATCGATCCCTATGTCTGGCCGTTCCTGCGCGACAATCTCGCGTTCTGCCATTGCCTCTTCAGCCGCACTGCTGTGGCGATCACACCGATTTTCCCCCCTGTCGATCTTGTTCCCACCTTTGAAGATTGTCCGCGCCGTATCTACATGTCCGCCACGATCGCCGACGACAGCGAGATCGTGCGCACATTCGGCGCTTCGCCGGAGGCCGTCGCCAAGCCCATCACATCGACGTCACTCGCCGGCGTCGGCGAGCGAATGATCCTCGTCCCGGAGCTAATGAAGCTTGGGGGCGCTGCCATCACTCCGATGGTCAAAGGCATTTCGACCTGGCTTGCGCAACACAAGAAAGGCGTCGCAATTCTCGCGCCGTCAGGCCCTGTGGCAAAAACCTGGACGGATGTGGCGACCTATCCAGAGACGACAAAGGCGGTCACGGAGCGAATCGCGGAGATGCAGTCAGGTTCATCTTTCGGCCCCATCGTCCTTGCCAACCGGTATGACGGGATAGACCTCGCGGGCGACTCGTGCCGTTTCCTCGTGATGGACAATCTTCCACAGGGCTCCTCGAACTACGACGTTTTCCGAATGAATGTCGTTGCCGATTCCGCCGTCGCATCCCTGCTAGCCCAACGGATCGAGCAGGGTATTGGTCGCGGCGCGTGGAGGCGGCGATCACTGCGTTGTTATGCTGATCGGCAGTAAGCTCGTTGCCTGGATCGGCCGCAAAAACAATCTGGCGCATTTGACCGCGAGTACGCGCGTTCAACTCAAGATGGGTCAGGAGGTCAGCGAAGCAGTTGGAAACTCTCAAGAAGTCGGCCAGACTATATTGAAATGCCTGAATCGTGATCCCGATTGGGTCGCTTATCACGCGTCTGAATTGGCCGATGCGGCGCATGCGGCCCCGGTCGATAAGCTGGCGCTCAAGGTCGCCGGCATCGAAAGGCGTGCTTTTCGCCAACAGCGACTCGGACAGTTCGAAAACGCTATCCAGACTCTGGAGAAGCTGATCGCCGATAAAGAGCTTGCTGACGACGCGGAGCGTCGGGCCTGGCTCTGCGCGTTAACTGCACGTATTGCCTATCAAATGGAAGACGAAAGTCGCGGTCAGAAACTTCAAACGAGCGCTTACACGGTCAACAACAATCATTCGCCGCCGAAGATCAGGCCTGCCTACGTGCCGCGTCCGGTCCCGGGCAGGCAGTCGGCAGCGATCGTCAGCCGCATGCTCGAGTACGATCAACGCGGCGCCATGATCGCCGAATTCGACGAAGCGGTGGCCGAGCTAGTGCCGGAGGCCTCGGCCAGCCGGTACGAGGAAGCTCTTGCTAACCTCGGCGCGTTCCTTGGCTTTGAAGCGGAAAGGCCCGAGAAGATCCATGGCGTCGGCCCCGACGTTCTCTGGAGAACAGATGGCGCCTTCGACTTCGTGATCGAGGCGAAAAGCGAGAAGGAAGAAGGCAATCCTCTGTACAAAAAAGACCATGCCCAGCTCTTGGAAGCCGAGCATTGGTTCAAGAATGCCTATCCAGGCCGCGCTGCGCTTCGCGTCTCGGCGCTCCCTGAGGCGGTTGCCGACGCTAAGGCGACGCCCGTGGGCAGCTTCGCCCTGCGTCTCGATGAGATCACGAAACTAGTGGGCGCTCTGCGAGGAGTTCTGCTCGAACTAGTGTCCAGTTCTGGAAAATCGGACGCTCTGCGAGAACGATGCGAATCTGCACTTGTGAAGGCATGTCTGAAGCCTGAAGGGATCAAGGCTAGTTTCCTCAAGCCGTTCGGCAAAATGACGAAGGGGGCCTAGCCGCGTAATTGCGTCTAGACACTGGATTGTTGCGCCTAGAATCTTCGCGCTCGAAAGGGGCCTTTGGCGAACCAGGTCCCAGAGGAAGCACTTGAGCGGCGCAACCCAAGAGGCATGTCAGTTGCCATGGCCGATCGTGGTCATCACGACATGGCTGGTTCTGGCTTATGGCCGGTCGCGCCGACGCGCATCCCCATGTGGCTGACCTTTCACAGCGAACCCGCCGGCTCTCAGCTTGCTGGATTGGTCCGCTGGGTAGGATGCAAGGCCGACTTCTCACCGCCTCACTGGGCAACACACTTTACCCGAGAAGTCGGGTATGATACCCGTTTTTTTAAGAAGGTCGGGTATTGTACCCGATTTTGAGAGGAGGCGGTCCTGCGGTTAGTTGCCACTCCGGTCGCCTCACGACTAACGGGCCTCTCGACGGAGAAGCTTCGCGAGTGGACGAGTCGTCGTGCCTTAATTCCAGCGGACGTACGCCCGAAGCAAAAGGGATCTCCCGCGAAGTTCACGTGGCAAACCATTCTGGTTCTCAGATTAGCGGTGCTGCTGCGCGACCAATTCGCTGTCGAACTTCAGGCACACAAGGCGGCCTTCGCCGCTTTGCGCAAGGATCTGCGGTCCACCTCATTCATAGGGCTTTGGGGGAGTCGCTTGGCCCTAGCCCCAAGGGGGAAGTGGTTCTTCCTGGACGAAGACACCCCGGCTTCCGATGTCGACGCTCTTATTGTCCATCTGGATCCACATCTCGCTGTCATACGGGACGGCTTTGCCCTTCCCGATGCCGCCACGGCGGCCGGACAATTCGATCTGTTCTCATTGCCGACGATGCACAGCCAAGTGCGCGCCCCGCAGCATCAACGATCACCTGCGGCTAACCGGAGGCGGTCGGCATGATCAGCCACCTGGCTAGGGGGGCGGCCGGCTCGATTTCACACACGCGCCCGTTCCTGTTATGTTCTCGCGCGGAGGCATAGCACCGTGACAGCGAACGTCCAGAAATGGCTCGATAAGCTTGGCTACTCGGCGGAGTCAGCCGTGTTGCACGTCCGCGGGGCGGCAGTACGCGAGACCCATCCCTACGCTCTCGAGATCAACGCGCTTCTCAGGCCGGACGGCGCTATCCGTGCCCAGGCGGTATTCGACGTCGAGGGCGTTCCCACGGTTGTCTTCGTTGGCGACGACGAGAAACCACTTCAGCCAGGCGCTTTGAACGATGCGCGCAAACGCATCTGGAACCAAAATCTAGCAACAGTCGTGATCGAGTTGAAAGGCGAGGAGGCGCTCGCGCTTCCTGCTCGAAAGCTTAACCAAGCCGGCGAGCGCCTGCACCTCAATGAAGCGCGCCCGGATGGCCCATTCTCAGCTCTTGATGTCGCGACGGCCAACCTCTCCAGGAGGTTACCGAAGTGGTTTGACGTGAAGGCGCGCGTAGATCGTAAGCTACTCGCAAATCTGTCCGCGACTGTGGCGAAGCTGACCGATAGCGGCTTCACTGGGATAGCGCCGGGCAGCATTCCCAGGCGGCTTGCTGAATTGCTAATGGGGCAGGTGCTATTCCTTTCCTACCTCGAACACCGGGAAATCATTGGTGCGACGTATCGCGAGCGCCGAGCTGTCGCGGAGCTGCATGGTCTAGTCGCACAGCACGACCGCGAAGGAGTCCGAGCGCTGATCGACTGCTTGAGAAGCGACTTCAATGGCGATTTTCTCGGGGATGATCGACACGATCCGTGGATCGCGCTTTCCGATGAAGGGTTCAGCCTTCTCAACCAGTTCCTTCGTCGAACCGATATGCAGACAGGACAGGGGGACTTCTGGAACTACGATTTCAGCTACATCCCTGTAGAACTGCTATCGGGTCTTTACGAAAAGTTTTTAACACCAGAGCAGCAGGCGAAGGAGGGTGCCTATTACACACCCCGTAACCTCGCGATGCTCGCGGTTGATCAAGCACTCGCGGCAGCGTCCGACCCGCTCGCCGAAACCATTTTCGATGGTGCCTGCGGCTCGGGCATTTTGCTCACCACGACTTATCGCAGACTCATCGCCTTGTCGGAAGCGAAGGAAGAGCGACGTCTCGGATTCGCCGAACGCAGCAAACTTCTGAAGCGTAGCATTTTCGGTGGCGACATAAACTTCATGGCGTGCCGCGTCACGGCGTTCAGCCTTTATCTATCGCTGCTCGAAGGATTGGATCCTGCTGACATCCTTGCGGCCCAGGAGCTCGACGGGACGAAACTCCCCTCACTCAACGGGAGCAACCTTGTTCATGGACATGAGAACGCTGACTTTTTCAAAGACTCGCACAGCTTCCACGGTCGCCGCTTCTCGTTGATTATCTCGAATCCGCCATGGGCTGAGCCGGAAGGGGAAGATCGTACCTCGGCCGACGACTGGGCTGATAGGGCCGGCGCCCCGTACGTTCGCCGCCAGATTGCCGGCGCCTATGCCCTGCGTGCGCGCGAATTCCTGTCCGATACCGGACGAGTATGCCTCATCCTGCCGATTGGCCAATTCCTTGGAGCCTCAAGCGCGACTTTCGTTTCGCGCGCGTTTAGCGCCTATCGTCCGACGCGCTTGATCAACTTCGGTGACTTGCAGGGACTGCTATTTCCAACGGCCGAAAACACGTGCCACGTCTTCCTCGGTGAGTATCGAGCTGAGGAGTCCGCGCGTATCCCGTTTGATGAGACCTTCGAATATCTCGTTCCAAAGGCCGATCTTAGCTTGGCGCTCGGTCGGCTGACTATGCAGTCTGCCGATCGACACGCGCTGCAGACGCGTTCCGTAGCCGACGATCCACAACTGCTCGTCACCATGATGTGGGGGGATGCCAGCGATCTTGCCATTTGGACTAGGCTAACCCTGTTAGGCACCTTTGCTGACTTCTGGCGAGGACCACGCGAGTTCCGACGCTGGGTTTATCGCAAGGGCATTCATCTCAACGACAAAAGCCGCGAGGCCGTTGATCCAGGTGAATTGCGCGAGAAGCCCTTCGTGCCGATTGCAGCCTTGAGCGCTGGCTCGCCAGTGCTTCATCCCGTCTTGCTGTCTAAATGGCCTAACACACAGGATTCCGTCGTCGGGTTGAACGATGCGATACTCTCGGTGTTCGACGGCCCACGCGTATTGTTCCCAGATGGTTTCTCCAGGGGGGAGCAAAATATTCGCGCGGTTTACTATGACGGACCAGCGAGCTTTACTCACAGCATCGGAGTGATCGCAGGTAAGAATGAGGATGCTGCGCTCCTGCAGTTTGCCGCGGTCTATCTGCGTTCGACGCTCGCGCGCTACTTCTTGATGATGCGTGGCTGGAAGATGCTCTGCGAGCGGAACGGCGTGCATCTCACCGAAGTCGAGGCTTTTCCGTTTTTTGGACCTGAAGATGCTCCGGATGCAGCGGCCGCCGCGTCCGCACTGGAAACTGTTCAAATGCACATGGCCGCTCTCACCGCGTTGCCCGAACTGGAACAAGGTCGTCGATACGCTGAACTGCGTGATGAACTCGACAATGCAATTTTTGAATATTTTGGTCTAACCGTGGAGGAGCGGACGCTCGTCCGCGAAACCGTCGAGATTCTAATGCCCTCGATTCGTCCACGAAGTTTCAAGAGCCTCGATACTCCCGCACAGCATCGAGCCGACGACAAAGATTTCGGCATATACGCCAGAGCGCTTGCGGAATCCTTGACTTCCTGGCGAACCAAGACACGAGGCCGCGGCCGCTTCCGTGTGAACGTTGTCGCGAATGATCCGGCGCGCTCGGGGCCGTCGGGGATTGTGCGTGTTACCTATTCCACTCAATCTACAGATTCGCCCGAGGTGAGCACTTCAGTGAGCGATGAGTTGGTCCTAGAAACACTCGCGCACTTGCGAGAGGCGGGTCTTCGCGTCATCGCCTCCGGCGACTTCCTCGCCCTCATGCCAGACGTTCACCTCTGGATCCACGACACATTCTATCTCGTACGACCACTCACACGGAGAAGTTGGACGGTTCGCCAGGCGCTGCGGGACGCGGAACACATCGTGCGCAGCGTTCAGTCCCCCAAGAAGGTGGCGACAGCGTGACGGCACCTATTGATTGGCTAAAGGCTTTCCCGATCCAGCCAGCGACAGAGGCTGTCGAGGCCCTGCGCGAAGGATGGTCCAAACTGGCGGCACGACCTCGGCCGGACTTCAATCCCAAGACTAAGGAAGACGGTCTTACCAAACGCCTCAAGGTCTATGTCGAAAACCATGTCGCTCGGGAACGGGGACTACTCGGGATGTGGGCTGCAGAGGACATTATTGGTGACGTCGACCCAAAAACCGGCGCGATGGTCGAAGAGCGGCGCACCGATATCGTTTATGGCTGGAATAACGACGTTCAAGCCATGAAGCTCGTCTTCGAGTTCAAGCGCCTCGGTAAACAGAAGAAACACCGCGACCATTATCTGCGAGACCAGGGGTTGGGCCGGTTTGTGACTGGGATCTACAGCCGGAAACAGGCCGTAGCTGCAATGGTTGGCATTCTACTCGACCCAGAAGATGATGTCGTGCCGCCCATTAGGAAAGCGCTTGAGGACGCCGCTCTCGGGACCGCTTTGCGTTTGTGCCAAACCCCGGATGGGCAGCCCTATGCTCGACCGTCTATTCTGTTCGCAGGAGCAGACTTCGATACCGAGCATGAACGCGACGCCAGTTTGGCGCCTACACATGGCACGATCCGAGTCTCGCATTTTTTTCTCCCCTTTGGATATCCGACCACCACGCAGAAGCCGAAAAACGGAGCTGGGATGTAGCCATTTATCGCGTACGATAGTTGAGCGACGGACGGCGATCATCAGCGGCTACAATGTTGCGGCCGGCTCGCCCTTCTGGCGGTTCACTGCTCGCCTGTTGATCTCGCTAATGCGTCACGAAAGGCGACCGCTCGATTTTGTTGTAAACTCAAATCAGGAACCGGTGGAATTACGGCTCGACCCGCTCCGTTGACGCAGAAACGAGAGTAACGTGTCGGTGTATTTCCTTGGCAAGGATGAAAAATGGATGCTCCCCGATCAAGATCGGGGTAGCGAGGAAGATTGAGGCGAGCACGCGAAATCTTCAGACCGGAAATCCGCTGAAGTTACGGTTTCTCGGCTGGATCGCGACACCTCAAGGACGTCCAGCTCGAAGGAAATCTGAAGAAGCACTTCCACGCAGCCCGCCTGCGTGGGGAATGGTTCGATATCGAACCGGCCGATATCCCGCCCTTCCTCGTGCGAGCCGGTCGCGACGGATTCGTCGCCAAAAACGCCGATGCCTTTCGAATCATCGGATATGATCGCGACGCGGTGCCTAAATATCTCTGGTGTGTGGGAATGGGCTGATCATGAGATCGACGAGTGCTGCCCCTTCTGTGGCATGCATTCTCAGGACGCCTCACAAATGTACTACTGCATCCGCTGCGACACGCTGACTGATTTTACAGAGTTCGATCCGCCTGACGAGTATCCGCAAGATTGAGGTCTTGAATTCTCTTGCGATGAACTAAACTAATGGCCAAGCCAACCCGACTGAAACGGCCGGAAGACGGAGATACGTCGGTCCTGACATCCTGAATTCTGGCGTTACGCTTTTGAGGGGAAAGCCTTCCTCTGCGCCCGAGCCTGTGGTCTCGGCCGACCCCTTCTGCCCGCAACGCCCCCATCAGAGTGAGAGGGCGGACTGGCTTCGCCGTGACGGGTTGAAGAACGGAGGAGAGGCCTCCGGCGCCTGTCGTGGAGATGACCCATGACCCAAGTCGAAGTTTTGAGCGCCGGCCGCGATCGCGTGGGTGGCTACAAGGTGGACGTGACCCGCGGGACGCGCGTCTGCCGAGTATCGTCGGAATGGTTCTCGCGGCCAGCGGACGAGCGCTATCTGTCCCTGTCGGACCTCTATGCCGCAGTGCGTGGACGGACCGAGCGAAGTCGGACCCGAACCGTCGAGAGCGCTGCAATCCGGGTTGAGGCCAGCCGCGACGATGCCGAGCGCCTGGCTCTGGTGCTGCCCGGCTCTGACACGCCGATTGCACCGACCCACTGGAGTTTCGGCCAACTCGCCGGCCTGGTCGGAGCTCCGGCGGCCTACCTCCGGCAGCTTCCGGCACCGCTGGCCGGCATCAATCTGCAGTACGGCCTGACCTCTCATTCCGCCGAGCAGGTGAAGACGCTTGAGATAGAGGATGGTCGCGTCGAGCTTCGCGCCGTTACGGGTCCCGAATACGGGCGCATATTTGACCACGAACTTGTGGCGGCCGTTCAGCGCATCGCCGGCAATGGCACGGGCGACACGCGCTGGAAGATCCCTGGCGTGCTCGACTGGTCGACTGGCGTCTACAATCCGAACGTTGACATCACCCAGGATACGACGACGCTCTACGCCTCCGATCGCGATGTCTTCCTGTTCCTGGTCGACGATCTCAACCCGATCGAGGCCGGCCGGCTTCGCGACGGCTCGCCAGACCTCTACTTCCGTGGCTTTTACTGCTGGAATTCCGAGGTGGGCGCGAAGACGCTCGGCATGGCGAGCTTCTATCTTCGCGCCGTCTGCCAGAACCGCAATCTTTGGGGCGTCGAGGATTTTGAGGAGATCACCATCCGCCACTCCAAATACGCCGCCTCACGGTTTGCCCACGAGGCAGCCCCGGCGCTGGCCAGCTTTGCCAATTCCTCACCGATGCCCTTCGTCAACGGCATCAAGGTCGCACGGGAAAAGATCGTCGCCCGCACCGACGACGACCGCAGCGAGTTCCTGCGCAAGCGCGGCTTCTCGAAGACAGAGACAGCGAAGATCATCGAAAAGGTGTTGTCCGAGGAAGGTCGCAAGCCCGAGAGCGTCTTCGATTTTGTGCAAGGCATCACAGCGGTTGCGCGGGGCAAGACCCATCAGGATGCACGGCTTGATCTTGAGACGCGCGCGAAGAAGCTGCTCGATCGCGCAGCCTGATACCCGGAAAGCCGAAAGATATGGAACGGCGTGTCTGGCGGCTTCGTGCCTTTCCGTTCGTACTGATCGTCCATTTGCGGCGCGGCCCTTGAGAGGAAGAGGGCCGCGCTGCGCTCCGTGACGGGTTGGAGGCCCAGAGAGAGTCTTTGGGCCGCCCGTCGCGGAGTATCACCCATGGCTAACGCCATTCAGAAGATCACCCTGTCGTCCTCGCGCGACATTCCCTTCAATAAGCTGGTGCTCAGCCAGTCGAACGTCCGGCGTGTGAAGGCCGGCATCTCCATCGAGGAGCTGGCCGAGGACATCGCCCGGCGTACCCTGCTCCAGAGCCTCAACGTCCGGCCGGTCCTTAACCCCGAGGGCACCGAGACCGGCATGTTCGAGATCCCAGCCGGCGGACGGCGCTACCGTGCGCTGGAGTTGTTGGTGAAGCAGAAGCGCCTGGCCAAGACCGCGCCGGTGCCCTGCGTAGTACGCGATCCAGCAACCACCATTCTCGCCGAGGACGACTCGCTTGCGGAGAATATTCAGCGCGCGCCGCTACATCCGCTTGACCAATTCCGGGCATTCCTCGCTTTGCGCGAGAAAGGGCAGTCCGAGGAGGACATTGCCGCTGCCTTCTTCACGTCGGTCAATGTCGTGAAGCAGCGGCTGCGCCTCGCCGCGGTGTCGCCAGCGCTGCTCGACATCTATGCCGACGATGGCATGTCGCTCGAGCAGTTGATAGCTTTCACCGTCAGCGCAGATCATGGACGCCAGGAGCAGGTCTGGCAGGCCATCTCCGGCTCTTGGCAGAAGGAGCCCTATCAGATCCGCCGCATGTTGACGGAAAAGACGGTGCGTGCCTCTGACCGGCGCGCCGTGTTTGTCGGTCTCGACACCTATGAGGCCGCTGGTGGTGTGGTGCTGCGCGACCTGTTCCAGTCCGACGATGGCGGCTGGCTCGAGGACGTCGCCCTGCTCGACGGTCTTGTTGCTGAGAAGCTGAAGGCAGAGGCGGAAACGATCGCCGCCGAAGGTTGGAAGTGGATCGAGGTCGCGATCGACTTCCCCTACGGCCATACGCGCGGCTTGCGCGAGCTGGACGGCGCGCCTGCGGATCTTTCGGCCGAAGAGCAGGCGACGATCGAGGCGCTCGAGGCCGAATATGCAACGCTCGAAGCCGAGCATGACGGCGCGGATGAGCTTCCAGATGAGGTTGACCAGCGCCTTGGCGAAATTGAGACGGCTCTCGCCGCCTTCAACGATCGACCCGTCATCTATCAGCCGGCCCACATCGCCCGCGCGGGCGTGTTCGTCGGCATCGACGCCGAGGGCAAGCTCTTGGTTGATCGCGGCTACGTCCGGCCCGAGGACGAAGTGCCCGTGACCGAACCGGAGCAGGGCAGGGGCGGCGAACCCGGTGCCGCGGCCCTGGACGGCGCCGAACCATCAGCGCCCGTTGTCCAGCGCGCCGTCATCACCATCGGCGGGCAGGTCGCGGAGCCCGACGAGGAGGATGACGATGCGGTGAAGCCGCTGCCCGACCGTCTTCTGACCGAGCTCACGGCGGAGCGGACGCTGGCGCTGCGCGACAAGCTGGCGATCACGCCTTCGGTCGCATTCCAATCGGTGCTGCACAAATTCTGCCTGGACGTGTTCTCCCGCTATTCCTCCTTTGGTTCGGCGATGGAGGTCTCCGTGCGCGGCGCCAGCTTCCCGGTGCAAGCGCAGGGGCTGAAGGACACACCGGCGGCCAAGGCGATCAACGCCCGGCACAAGACTTGGGAGGAGCGTCTGCCGAAGGACAAGGCCGATCTCTGGGACTGGCTCACCGGTCTCACGGGCGACGAGCAGGCGGCGCTCTTTGCGCACTGCGCCTCGTTCGGCGTCAACGCGCTCTACGAGAAGGGCGACCGCTACGGCGGCGGCGCTACCCCGCACACAGTCGAGCAGCGCATCGCGGACGCTGATCGCATCGCCCGGGCCGTCGATTTCGACATGGTGGAATCCGGTTGGCGCCCAACCGTCGAGAACTATCTCGGCCGCGTGCCAAAGCGTCGTATCCTCGAGGCGGTGCGCGAGGGTGTCGGCGAGCGGGCCGCCCAGCTCATCGAGCATCTGAAGAAAGGCGACATGGCCAAAGAGGCCGAACGGCTCCTGGCCGAGACCGGCTGGTTGCCCGAACCCCTGCGAATGGCCGACGTCGACCAGGTGGCGACCGTCGACGCCACGGAGTCCGAGGGCGAGGCGCTGCCGGAATTCCTCTCCGGCGACGGCGAGGAAACTCCGGCCGATGAAGCGGACGAGCCGCGCATGATTGCTGCCGAGTAGAAACGCTGGCTGGGGCGACGATCTTCGCCCCAGCCTATTTTTATGCGCTGCGAGCCACGAGTGGCTGCACCTTTAGGCCGTCGATCCAGATCGCGATCCTGCCGGCGGCGACGAGGCGGGACGTTTCTGCCACGAACCGCCGTACCGCCCCAGTGTTGCTGACTTCGAAGCGATGTCGAAAGCCTTGGGCTACGGCGCGATCGGTAAAGCCTTTCAAAGCAGCAAACCCTGCCGCTTCCTGGATCTCGAACTGAACCCTCCACCGCGTGCGTCGCAGCCGAACATGATCGAGCACTTCGACGCTGATACGGTGCTTGCTCCCGCTGCGAACGGTGACCGGTTCGATCTTCTTGGTGGGAAACTTCAGAATTTGAGCCATCAAATCCTCCTTCGTTGTGTGAAGCGGTTCGATGGTCTTGTCGGGGCCCGTGAACCGCATGCCGAGACCCGCGCCCTGCGCAAAAGCGCGGGGGCAGGTCAGCGGCAGCCTGTTAACTAGGCCGTTCAGCTCTTGAGGCTCGCGCCACAAGCGGTTCTTGCTGCGCGAGCGCGCAGCGACCCTGACGCAGCGAAGATAATGTCCTGCCCGCAACGTTTCAAGGCATCGGGCAGAGAGTGAGAGGGAGGCCTGGACGGGTTTGAGCCGGTGCGGTCCGAGAGAGAGCACCGGCCGGCTCGCTCGTTCCCGCTCTCCTTAAGGCTCCCCTCATGAACCACCAATTCTCGACCGCGGCCGACGAGTCCGCCCAAATCTCGCTTGCGCGCGCACCCGAGGGCGCCAACGCCATCTTCGCCGCTGCGGGGCAGCTCCTCCCGCATCTCGAACGTGGTCGACGCATCGACAGCGCAATTCTACGCGCCGCGATGGAAGCGGCCTTCGGCGCGTCCGATGCGACGGGCGCATGGGATTGGAAGACGGCCTATGACGCTTGCGAGGTCGCCACCGTCCTATTCCTGCGCAAATACGGGAAGGCACTGTTCCGCAAAGCCGACTCTGCGGCTTCACGACTTTCCGCTTTGGACAAGGTCGCGCAGCTTCTGCCGACCCACACGCGCCGCTCTGCCGAGAGCGAGGCTTTCCAGCAGTTCTCGACGCCGATCACGCTCGGTTTGGCTGCGTTGACCGCGGCCGCCATCTCGGCGGCGGATCGCGTGCTGGAGCCGTCCGCGGGTACCGGGCTGCTCGCTATCCTCGCCGAGATCGCCGGCAGCGGGCTCATGCTGAATGAACTGGCCGAGACCCGGGCCAGGTTGCTCTCTTCCCTCTTTCCGGCCATTTCAGTCACGCGCTTCGACGCGGCCCAAATCGACGACCACCTCGACCCCACCGTTGTCCCGAGCGTCGTGCTGATGAACCCGCCGTTCTCGGCGATGGCGAACGTTTCCGGCCGTATGGCCGACACGACGTACCGTCACATCGCCTCGGCCCTGGCGCGTCTCGCCGATGGCGGCCGGTTGGTCACGATTACCGGCTCAAACTTCTCACCCGAAGCCTTAGCCTGGTGCGACGCCTTCGCCCGATTGCAGGAACGCGGCCGCGTGGTGTTCACCGCCGCGATCGCCGGCGCGGTCTATGCCAAGCACGGCACCACGATCGAGACACGCCTCACGATCATCGACAAGGTGCCTGCCGACGACTCGCACGCTTTCCCGGAGTCGCCGGGAATGGCGCCCGACGTCGCGACACTGCTCCGCTGGATCGGCGAACACGTTCCACCTCGCCTGAGCGTCGTATCAACCCGCGTGCTTCCCATGTCGGCCTCGCGGGCGCCTCGCACCGTGCGCGGCTATCTGGGGCGGGCCGCCGCACACCCGGTCAAGGCCTCGGTCACCGATCCCAAAGCGGTTGAACTCGTTTATGAGACGACCGATTGGACGCCGCCCGATGGCGCGCGACTCAGCGACGCCATCTACGAGGAATACCGGCTCCAATCGATCCGGATCCCCGCCGCGCAGGCGCATCCGACCAAGCTGGTGCAGTCGGCCGCGATGGCCTCGGTCGCGCCGCCGAAGCCGAGTTACAGGCCGCGCCTGCCGGCCAACCTCGTCAGCAACGGCGTCCTCTCAGACGCCCAACTCGAGACGGTCATCTATTCCGGGGAGGCGCATAGTAATTATCTCTCCGGCGCCTGGACAGTTGACGAGACGTTCGACCTCGTCGCTGGTGCCCGCGATGATGCACCGAACGCCGTTCGCTTCCGTCGCGGTTTTATGCTCGGCGACGGGACCGGTGCCGGCAAGGGCCGCCAGTCCGCCGGTATCATTCTCGACAACTGGCTGCAGGGCCGGCGTAAGGCGGTCTGGATCTCGAAGTCCGACAAGCTGCTTGAGGACGCGCAGCGCGACTGGTCGGCGCTCGGCATGGAGCGTCTGCTGGTCACGCCGCTCTCGCGCTTCCCTCAGGGGCGTGAGATCCGCTTGGCCGAAGGCATCCTATTTTTAACCTACGCTACGCTGCGGTCCGACGACCGCGGCGAGAAGCTTTCGCGCGTCCGGCAGATTGTTCAATGGTTGGGCTCCGACTTCGACGGCGTCATCATTTTCGACGAGAGCCATGCCATGCAAAATGCTGGCGGCGGCAAGGGCGAGCGGGGCGATGTCGCGCCCTCGCAGCAGGGGCGCGCGGGCTTGCGGTTGCAGCATACGCTGCCCAATGCCCGCGTCGTCTATGTGTCGGCGACCGGCGCTACCACCGTCCACAATCTCGCCTACGCCCAACGGCTCGGGCTCTGGGGCGGCGAGGATTTTCCGTTCGCCACTCGCGCTGAATTCGTCGAGGCGATCGAGGAGGGCGGCGTCGCGGCGATGGAGGTGCTCTCCCGCGATCTTCGCTCGCTCGGCCTCTACACCGCCCGCTCGCTCTCCTACGACGGGATCGAATACGAGCTCGTCGAGCACCAGCTCACCGACGAGCAGCGGCGCATCTACGACGCCTACGCCGGCGCCTTCAGCGTCATCCACAATCACCTCAACGCGGCGATGCAGGCCGCCAACATCACCGGCGAGACCGGCACGCTCAACCGCCAGGCCAAGTCGGCCGCGCGCTCGGCCTTCGAGTCCGCCAAGCAGCGCTTCTTCGGCCATCTGCTCACCAGCATGAAGACGCCGACCCTGGTCCGCTCCGTCGAGCGCGATCTGGCCGAGGGCCATGCCGCGGTGATCCAGATCGTGTCGACCGGCGAAGCGCTGATGGAGCGCCGCCTCGCCGAGATTCCACCTGAGGAATGGAACGACGTGCGCGTGGACATCACGCCGCGCGAGTATGTTCTGGATTACCTCGCCCATTCCTTCCCGGTGCAGCTCTATGAGCCCTTCACTGACAGCGACGGCAATCTCTCCTCCCGGCCCGTCTTCCGCGATGGCCAGCCGGTCGAGAGCCGCGAGGCGGTCGCCCGCCGCAATGAGTTGATCGAGCGGCTCGCATCGCTTCCGCCCGTTCCCGGCGCGCTCGACCAGATCGTGCAGCGTTTCGGCACGGATCTTGTTGCGGAAGTGACCGGACGTTCGCGGCGCGTGGTGCGCAAGGGGGACCGCCTTGCCGTCGAAAACCGCTCGGCCTCCGCCAATCTCGCCGAGACCGCCGCCTTCATGGATGACGCAAAGCGCGTGCTTATCTTCTCGGAGGCTGGCGGTACGGGTCGCAGCTACCACGCCGAACTCTCGGCGCGGAATCGCCGGCTTCGCGTCCATTATTTGCTCGAACCGGGCTGGAAGGCCGACGCTGCCATCCAGGGTCTCGGTCGAACGAACCGCACCAACCAGGCGCAGCCACCGCTGTTCCGCCCCATTGCGACCGACGTGAAGGCGGAGAAGCGCTTCCTCTCAACCATTGCCCGCCGGCTCGACACGCTGGGCGCGATCACGCGCGGCCAGCGCCAGACCGGCGGCCAGGGCCTGTTCCGGCCGGAGGACAATCTTGAGAGCCACTACGCTCGCGATGCGCTGCGCCAACTCTATCTGCTGCTCGCGCGCGGCAAGGTCGAAGGCTGCTCGCTCCAGATCTTCGAAGACGCCACGGGCTTGAAGCTCGTGGACGACAACGGCATCAAGGACGAACTCCCGCCCATCACGACGTTCCTGAACCGGCTGCTCGCGCTCACCATCGACCTGCAAGGTGTGCTGTTCACGGCCTTCGAGCAATTGCTGAACGCCAAGGTCGAGGGCGCTATTGCCAGCGGCGTCTACGACATCGGCCTGGAGACCCTGCAGGCCGACAGCTTCATCGTCGCCGATCGGCGCCCGATCTACACGCACCCTACCACCGGCGCGGAAACCCGGCTGCTCACGATCACAGAACGCCGGCGCAATCGCCCCATGACGCTGGATCAAGCCCTCGATTATCTCGCCGATACTCGGGCGGTGCTGCTGCTCAATGAGCGCTCGGGGCGCGCCGCGGTGCAGATCCCGGCGCCGAGCCTCATGCTCGATGACGGCGAGATCGAACGTCGCGTCCGGCTGATCCGTCCCATGGAGCACCATCACGCTTCGATGAAGATGATGGACGAAAGCCACTGGCAACCTGCGGATCGCGAGACATTCGCCGCAGCATGGAACGCCGAACTCGTCGACGTCCCCGAGTTCGCTGAGAGTACCCTCCACATCGTCGCCGGCTTGCTTTTGCCGATTTGGAAGCGGCTTCCGAACGACTCGACCCGGGTCTATCGGCTTCAGACCGACGACGGCGAACGCATCATCGGTCGCAGGGTCTCGCCGGCCTGGGCGGCAAACGCTTGCGCGACCGCGACCTGTAGCTTGATCCCAGACGAAGCGTTCTCCGCGCTGCTAGAGGGGCGCACCATCCTCGACCTCGCCGAGGACCTGCAGCTCCGTCGTGTCCGCGTGATGGGCGCCCATCGCATCGAGCTGTCCGGCTTCGCCGATGCGATGCGTGAGCGGCTGCGCGCTTACGGCCTCTTCAGCGAGATCATCTCGTGGAAGCTGCGCATGTTCGTGCCATCAGATGCGACTGGTGCTGCGGTGTTGGCAAAGGTGCTGGACCACTATCCGGTCGTGCGCATCGGCGAGCGTGAGGCCGCCTGATGGCCCGCGACGACGCATCCGAACTGGCCCGCCGTCTCGCGCGTGACGCGGAGGCGGTGTGCCGCCATTATTTGTCCAACGGGCGGCGCCAGGGCCGCTATTGGACTGTGGGCGACGTCCGCAATACGACTGGCCGCTCGATGTTCGTCCGACTCAGCGGACCGGAGTCCGGACCTGGCGCTGCCGGGCATTGGCGAGATGCTGCCTCGGCCGAACATGGCGATCTCCTCGACGTGATCCGCGAAAGCTGCGGTTTCACGAGCTTTCGCGATGTCGCCAATGAGGCACGACGCTTTCTAAGTCTGCCGCGTCCAGAACTGGAGCCTGAGCCGAATCGCTGGTGGAGAAAATCGCCCGTACTCCTCGGATCACCAGAAGCGGCGCGGCGGCTCTTCGGCATGTCGCGGTCGATCGCAGGTACACTCGTAGAAGCCTATCTCCGCAACCGCGGCATTACGGCTTTGCACGAAACCGGAAGTCTACGCTTTCATCCACGTTGCTACTACCGGCCCGACGACCACAGCCCGACCGAGACTTGGCCGGCAATGATCGCCGCCGTCACAGATCTGAACGGTCACCTGACCGGCGCGCATCGCACCTGGCTTGACCCCGAAGGCTTCAGCGAGACGACGCTCGGCAAGGCGCGGATCGACACGCCGAAGCGGGCGATGGGCGACCTGCTTGGTCACGCCGTTCGATTTGGCGTCGCTGGTGAAGTCATGGCGGCCGGCGAGGGCATCGAGACGATGCTGTCGCTCCGCAGCGTTCTGCCGACGATGCCGATGGTCGCGGCCCTCTCGGCGGCGCATCTCGCCGCCATCCTCTTTCCGGACACGCTCCGTCGGCTCTACATCGCCCGCGACGACGATCCTGCCGGTGACGGCGCCATGGCAACCCTGATCGATCGGGCGCAGGAGGCCGGGATCGAGGCAATCGTGATCTCGCCACGGCTTGGCGACTTCAACGAGGATCTTCGTCTGCTCGGATTTGACGCCCTTCGCGCCGCGAGCCGCGTGCAGATCGCGGTGCGGGACGTCGCGCGCTTTATGGAACTGGCGGCATAGCCGGAACGGGATGAGGGCGATGCGACCGCTTCGTTATCGCGAGGCCTGTGATCGTGCTTCCCCTCGGCGTCGGAGAGGACCGCCCCACGGCCTTCTGAAAGGGCGATCGGGCGGCAAGCGGCCCGGACCGGCAACCTCGTGGGCCGACTATTTTCCGTCGGCGGCAGAGCCGCCTTTACATCGCGAGACAAAATAGTCGGCCCCCTTCGGTCCTCCGCCAAGGCTCCGGCCCTCCGCTGCGCTGCGGGTGCAAGTCCGTTCCGCCTGCCGCTTTCGTCGCCATGAAGGCCGCGATGGGCGCGGTCGATCCGACGAGGGAAAACCGCAATGACCGCCGACCACGACAACGATTTCGAGCCGCACCACAGCTCATCCCCGACCGACCAGGTCCTCCAGGAACTCCAGCTCCATGGCTACCGTCCCTTCCACGATGAGCCCGATCCCCGCGGGCTTCCTGAAGCGCAAATCCTCGCCGGCAGCGTCGCCGACATCTTCGATGCCCTGGTGGTGGCGCTGTCCGATACCCGTCTTGAGCCCGACCTCGAAGACCTGCTCTGGTCGATGGTAAACGTCTTCCATCGTGCGATCGACAGGATCGAGCGCGAGCTCGACGATAACGAGCTGGCCCAGCAGCGCTCGCAGCGGGAGCAGGACGGCAGCGAAATCAAATCCGTCGAGCTGGAGCGTCTGACGGCAGAAGGGCAAACGCTGATCGAGCGCCGCAACGCCTTCGAGCTGATGCGCGACCAGGCCGCCGACGAGTTCGAACGCCACACCTATTCCGCCTGGCGGCCGCGCAACGGGTCGAAGGTCAACCGTCGCAATCTGACCTCGGCGATGATCGACAGCCGCGATTTCCTGGCCGCGAAGAAGCGCGCCGACAATCAGGTGCTCATGCCGCGCGGTCCGAAAATCGCGCTGACCGGCGGTCTCGACTTCAACAACCACCAGCTAATCTGGGCTAAGCTCGACCAGGTGTACGCGAAGCACCCGGACATGGTGCTGCTGCACGGCGGATCCCCCAAGGGCGCCGAGCTGATCGCCGCCAAGTGGGCCGACAACCGCAAGGTCCCTCAGATCGCCTTCAAGCCCGACTGGACGAAGCATGCCAAGGCCGCTCCGTTCAAGCGCAACGATGTGATGCTGGAGACGCTGCCGATCGGCGTGATGCACTTCCCCGGCACCGGCATCCAAGACAATCTCGCCGACAAGGCCAAGAAGCTAGGCATCCCGGTCTGGAGTTTTGGCGGGGCATAAGCGCTGCCGCAAATTCTAATGGCCAGGAGCCTCCGGCTCGTTCAATGCCGCTTTTGCGACGAGCCGCGGCTCCCATGGGTGGGCCGCAGCCCGTGAATTGGCCTTTGGCTAAGCGCAGTTTAGGAGCGAGCTCGATGCTTACGCTTTGCCGTGGTAACTTTAGAGGAAGTCAGCGGCATTCTTTTAGGAGGACGAGTCACAAGCTGAACTAAAGAATGCTATGCCTTACCTGACTGTTCACGAACAGCGTCGTGATGGCGAATCACTTCTTTGATGATGAATGCCAGGAACTTCTGAGCAAAATCCGGGTCAAGGTTGCTCGCCGTTGCGAGTGCACGCAGTCTTTCTATCTGCTTTTCCTCACGAGCCGGATCTGCCGCAGGCAGTTGAAGGCGGGCCTTCAATTCTCCTACTTGCCGAGTACATCTGAAGCGTTCCGCGAGAATGTGGATCAGGGCTGCATCCAAATTATCGATGCTGCTCCGAAGAGCTTCCAATTCGCATGGTGTCTCCAACACCTGAAGTCCTCTGTATTTTTGTCAAGCTGGAGGGCGGGTGGCAGAGAGTTCACCACATGCCTGCATTGCAACTGGCCGGGGCTGCGAAGAAACTCAGCGGGTTAGTTAGCCGATGTATTGGCAGAATATAGCTCGTCTCCTGTCTGCTCCACCAGAGCAGAAAAACTGCTTGGCATATCCACACCTATTCAAGAATTCCTGCACAAACACGCTCTTAGGCGCTGCTACACACTAAGCACCTGGTTGCGTCGGCCCGGCGAATTGTCCGCTCTGGAGCTCCCGATCGAACTTTCGACACGTCGAAGAGGGGGCTGCATAAGTATCTTGCAGGGAATTGCCATGGTAGGCGCAATCCGGCCGGTAAGCGTCGCCACCTTAAACGAACCATGCTCGCTATCGCGGATAACGCCATTATTGCGGCAAAATAATTGTCCTCAACGAGTGGGATCGCGCCTATTCGCGCTCCAAGAGCAACCCCAGGCTGCTCGCCATCTCTTTGACGGAGGTCAACGGTCGTCTGAGAATTCGCGCGACCCTGCTCGCCGGCTGTCCTTGATCAATCAACCCTCGCAATTTGTGCCGTTCAACGGCCGTCCAAGCGCGTTCACTTCCGTTGCGAATACGTCTCGAAGCAGTCTTGGTTTCGGTCGAGCCGTCCTGAGACTCACTTTGAGGCGGCATGATCACTCCGTCGCTGACGATGCAGCTTGTTACATGAACATCAGGAAACTCAACAAAAGTAAAGATGGCAGGCTCGCGCGCGAGCCGGTCCGAATGCAATCACGAAACAACGCGCTCGGTTTGACAGGTTCTCCGGGAAACACGTTAGGTGCACCGCTGACTTAACGCCCAGAAGATACCAAGCCTTGTTCAGGGAAGGCGCGCAGGCACACTCCAGGATCGAGCAATCTCGCCTTCGCTGCCCAAGAACAAGTGCGTTCATGCTTCCTCGCCATCACGGTGCAGCATGGATGTCATACGTCATGGACGAAATTTGAAAACACCTGTCGCGCGTCTGGATGGATAATGGATATCCTGAAATCAATACGCCGACGGATGTTCGCCCTACAATCCATCTCCAAGCATTTCGAGAAGCGCGACGGGAAGCAGTTTCCGGCGCTTCAAGAGGTCGATCTTGAGATAAAAGCCGGCGAATTCCTGTCGATCATCGGTCCGTCCGGTTGCGGAAAGACGACCCTCCTGAACGTCGTCGCCGGCTTCATCAAGCCGACCTCGGGCCGCGTGCTGAAGGAAGGCGCCGAAATCGCCGGCCCCGGTCCCGATCGCACGATGATGTTTCAGGACTATGCACTTTTTCCCTGGCTCACGGTTGCCGACAACATCGCCTTTGGATTGGGTGCGCAGAGATTGTCGGCATCCGAGCGAGACGCACGTGTCCGTCACTTCATTTCGCTCGTCGGCCTGGATGGGTTCGAGAAGGCATATCCGTCTCAGTTGTCAGGTGGTATGCGGCAGCGGGTCAGCATTGCAAGAGCCCTTGCTCCGGACCCCGAAGTCGTTTTGATGGATGAGCCATTTGCAGCTCTGGATTCACTGACACGCGACCGGCTTCAGGAGGAGTTGCTCGCAATCTGGTCTCGCGCGCACAAGACTTTCGTGCTGATTACGCACAATGTCGAGGAAGCCGTGTTCCTGAGCGATCGGGTGGTCGTGATGGGATCTCGGCCCGGGCGTATCCACTCCGTCATCGACATAAGGGTCCCCCGCCCACGCGCGCCAGAGATCCGCGTCCGTAATGCCCTGTTCCTTGATCTCAAGCACGAGGTGCTCGATTTGCTGGGGCGGGTCACTCCAACAGCGGAGCATCATTGATGTCGCTGTTGCAGGCCGGCGCCCGCTCGCAGGAGCGAGGCAGCGCACTCACTGATCTCGTCAAAACCAGGCCGACCTCGCTCCCCTTTGCGCAAGTGAAGTATTTCGTGCCGCTGCTGGTGCTGCCCGTACTGTGGGAGATCGGCGTCCAGTCTGCGATCATTAACGGAAACCTGTTCCCGCCGCCGTCCGCGCTCGGGGCCGCGGTGTTGGACCTGGCGCGCGCCGGCATGTTGTGGCGCGACGTCTCTGCCAGCATCCTCAGGGTCCTAGTCGGCTTTTCGATCGCAACTGTCGCAGGAGTTGGTCTCGGCCTTCTTCTGGGGCGTTTATCGGAGCTGGCCCGGTACGTGCTTCCGCTGATCGAGGTCATTCGTCCCATCTCCGTCATTGCATGGATTCCGATCGCGATCCTGTGGTTCGGCCTCGGCGATCGGCCCGCCTGGTTCCTGATCGCGCTCGGCGCGTTCTTTCCAATCTTCACCAGTACCTTTGATGGTGCTCGCTCACTTGCGGATGTCTACGTCCGCGTCGCTCGTTGCTTTGCTGCGCCACGCGGATTGTTTATCCGCCAGGTCCTGCTGCCGGCGACGCTACCGCACATCCTCACGGGAATGCGCATAGGGCTCGGCACCGGCTGGACTTGCGTCATCGCCGCCGAATTGGTCTCGGCAACCTCAGGCCTCGGCTACATGATCCAGCTCGCGCGGACCACGATCGAGACCGAGAAGGTTCTCGCCGGCATGCTGGTGATCGGCTTGATTGGCTTTGCCATGAATAGCCTGATGCTGCTTATCGAGCGCCGACTTACGGTGCGCCAGGGGCTGCCCGATTGAATTCCTTTAGACTATTGGATGGGTTGATGTCATGAGACGCAGAACGTTCCTGATTGGCGCGGGCACCGCCATTGGCGGCCTTGCCGCAGGTTTCCCGATGCCGGCGATCGTTGCCGCCCAGAGCAAGGCCTTGACCAGGATCACGCTCGGCTACCAGAGCCTCTGGGCCGGAGGTGGCGAAATCTTCGAGGCATTGCGCCATACGAACATTCTCGAGCTCAACGGGATCGAGGCCGAGTTCAAGACTTTCACCTTCGGCGGACCGCTGGGTGAGGCGGCCGTCGCCGGAAGCATCGACAACGTCTATGCCGCGGACGCGCCCACATTGCGCGCGATTTCACGCATTCCGGGCTCCAAGGTGCTGCACCGAACGCACGATCAGCGCTTCGGCATCGTCGTCCGCAACGATTCCAAAGGCACCACGCTGGCCGACCTGAAGGGAGCGAAACTGTCAGGGGCTTTCGGAACGACCGTGTTTCCCCGAAGCATTCAGGCGGTGGTCGCGGCCGGGATCAAGGAGCCGTTCAAGGACATCACGATCATCAACCAGGATATTGCCGAGCAGGCTGAATCCCTCAAGAGTGGGCTCGTCGATGCCGTCACCACGTGGGATCCGACCTACGAAAGATTGTTGCAGCAGAAGATCGGCAGGGAGCTGTGGCGCGATCCAAAAGGCGCCTCCGGCATTCAAGCATTGAGTGGGCCTTGGCTCGCCCGGAATGGAGAAGAGGCGGCGATCCGATTTCTCAAGGCATGGATCTTGGCGGTATGGTGGACTTCGAACAATCTTCCCCAGGCTGACGAATGGTTTGCGCAAACCTCGCGCCTGGACGCCAGCCTGTTGCGGGCGGCAACCGATGCCGATCGTTATCTGCGCGCGCCAGTAAAGGACGTCAAATCGCTCGATTTTGTCGTCTCTGATGCCGAAATCTCGGAAAGTCAAAAGGTCCTCGACTTCCTGCACGAGCAGAAGCTGCTCACGGCCCGCCTTGACGCTGCGTCTTACTATGACCGCGGGCCCGTCACCGTCGCGCAAAGGCAGATTGCAGCCGGCGATTTCCCGGACCCCGCCAAGATCAAGATCTTGGGCTGACAGTGAAAAAAATGAACGGCCGCGTCACCGCCGTTGCCTGAATCGGAACTGAAATGAATCGAGATCCTCGCTTCCACGAGACGCCATCCCCGGCGGACTTCGACGATAGCCCGCTCGCGTGCGTGCTGCGCCAGCCGATGATCCTCGGCCTGTTCCTGCCGACACAAAGCGGAGGCTGGTCCGCATCCGCGGCGCCTCGCTCGACATCGTGGGAGTTCGACTACAACGCAGCACTCGCGGTTCGTGCCGAGGAGCTGGGCTTCGATCTGGTGTTTGGTTTGTCGGAATGGGTTCGTGCCGGCGGCTATGGCGGCAAGATCCGGTTTCGAGAAGATTCGATCGACCCGTTCATGACGGTCACGGCGCTCGCAGCCCTCACCAAACGATTGCTGTTGCTCTCGACCATCCACATCCTCTACGGCCCGTGGCACCCGATGCATCTGGCACGTTTTGCGGCCACCGCCGATCACATTTCCAAGGGACGCTTCGGCATCAATGTCGTGACCGGGTTCTCTCCGGCAGAACCGCTCATGTTCGGTATGCGCCGTCAGGAGCATGACCTTCGCTACGAGATGGCGGATGAGTTCATGTCCATTGCGAAGCGGCTTTGGCAATCGGAGCATAATTTCACATATGAAGGTCAATTCTGGCGCCTTGAGGAGGCGTTCGTGCGTCCCAAGCCGCGCTACGGGCGGCCTATTCTTGTGAGCGCAACCGGCTCACCCGCGGGATTTTCCTACGCGGCGCGGCACTCCGATATCGCATTTATCACCAGCCCGGCAGGCGCCAACGTCGAGCGGGCAATCGAGGCGCTGCCGGCTCATACGGCCAAACTCAAGGCTGAGGCAGCTAGCTTCGGCCGCAACATTCGCACCATCATCAATCCGATGATCGTCTGCCGGCCCACGGAAGCAGAGGCGAGGGACTATTTCGACGAGATCATTCGCCAGGCGGACATGGAGGCGGCCGCCGGGTACGCCAACCATTTCAAGAGCGGCGACAGCAAGGCTTGGGCCAATCACGTGCCGCGCGAGCGTATTCTCGGCGGAAACGTGCACCTGATCGGCAACCCAGAGCAGGTTGCGGACTGGCTCATCGCCCTGAACAAAGCGGGTTGCAACGGGATGCAGATTTCGTTCTATGATTTCCGCGAAGATCTCGAATTTTTCGGCAAGTCTGTGCTACCGCTGTTGCAGCAAGCGGGGGTCCGGCGACCGGTCTCCTAAGATGCAAGGACTAGTACATCCGTGGTTCCTTCATTGATGTCACCAAGTACTGATCATCATCACCTTCGATTTGGTCGGTGTTTGCCTTGAAGGAAAATCACCGCCATCAGGGCTCCGGCCCTCCTCTTTCACTCAATGCCGCTGATTGTGCGACAAACTGCGGCCCGCTCGCGTCCGCCGCGGCCTTGCGCCGGGTTCGCCCGAATCATCATTCAGATCACAGTCTCGATTGGGGCTCCCGTTCGCGGCCCTGCGCGCGGCGCTAATTACCACTCTGACCTCGAGAGTGGTGCTGGCGATTGTCCCTCCCTGTAGACTGGACGTTTGCTGCACCTCTTCATCGCTCGCCGCAAGGATTTCCTCGCTCAGCGCTTCGAGCAGGCGGGCCAGATCGCGGCTTGGATACCAGCGTGTCATCACTTGCTCCAGTTCCGTTGGTCGCGCAGCAGGGTGCGTCGCATTCGTCGTCGCGTCCTGTGAACTCCGTCATGCCGACCTCCTCAACCGCACATCAATCCACAATCCATCCTAACCGATCCGCCACCGCACCGTGATTTAAGCGATGTTCCAGCCGAGAGCCGCGCAGGCCCGGCAACCGGGCTCCTGTTTGGCGAACACCCCCCGCTGCCTCGGCGCTGATCCTTGATCCGGCCGCAGGCCTGAAGCCATCAACCCGCAAGGGGTCGGCTTACGCTGAAGCGTGCCGCCGCTTCGTCTTCGCCTGCGCGGTGATTGCGGCCTACAGCCGGATTCATCGGGCGCCTGTCGCGCGGGGATGGTCCCCGCCTCAGAACAGGAGCCGGACCGATGTCTCAAAGCCTTGCCTTCGCCAACGCCTGGAGCCTCGCCACCACCCTCATGGTCTGCGTCGTTATCTTCCGCACCGGCATGGGCGGATACGGCGTCATGCCGGCCACCGAATACGACGGCGATCCGGCCGACGTGATTTACGAATTCGATCCCTTCCGATGACGAAGAGGGCCGCAGATCGTCGGCCGGCGAGCGGAGGCCCTTTCGGATTTCCGCTCCCTGTCGCCGCCGTTTATCGCTATGCTGTCGGTTGCGCCGTGGTGGTGGTGGTGGAAGGCGCGACCGTCAGACCTTTATCTCACGGAGACCACCACCATGATCATCTTTGGACCACTGCTTGTCCTCGTTGGCATCGGCTTCTTCTGCTGCTTGCTGTTCACGCTCGCTGTTTTCGCACTGCCTTTCTTCGTTGGCCTGACGATCGGCACCTGGGCCTTCCATACCGGCGCCGGAGTGCTCGGTGGCGCAGCAGCAGGGCTCATGGCGGGCGGTGTGACCATTGGCATTGGCCAACTCGCGCTCGCCTTCGTGCAACGGACTTGGCTTCGACTCTTGATCATCCTCATCTATGTCGCGCCTGCTACCTTCGCCGGTTACAGCGCGACGCACGGAATCGCCCAGATGGGGATATCTTCACCCGCGTGGCAGACGGTTTTCGCGGTCGTCGGGGCTGTTGCCGTCAGCATCACGGCCCTGGTTCGCTTCACCGGGATGGCCTTAGACGAACCAGCAAGACAAAGCGTGGCGCGAGGCTGACATCAGTGCTGGGCGCCCGGCAGGACCTAGTCAGACCGGGTATTACGACGGCTTCTAAGCACTACCGGCAATCGATGTGGACGCAGACACAATCAGCATCATGGGACGCTCCAATTCTTCGGCCAATTGCGGCATCTGCTGGATCTGCTCGCGTGTCGGGGCAAACTCCTCGACCCGCCGAATTTGAAAGCCCGCGCTGATCAGCGTGTTCAGGGTCGTGCCAAGCGTCCTGTGGTATTTCAGAACGTCCTTGGCGAACCAGTCCGTCCGACGTTTACCCTCGACGGAATATCGATTGACCGGCCATGTTTTGCGGCCCTCCTCATCGGAAATCCAGTGCGGATGTGCCGCGGCCATGAAGATCGGATGCTCAATTGTAAAGACGAAATGCCCATCAGGAACCAGTGCCTTGCGGATCACCTGCATGAGGCGGCCAAAATCCTGAACATAGTGAAAGGTCAGTGCGCTGTAGGCGAGGTCGAAAGCCGTCTCAGGTAGATCAAGTGTGTCGAGATCGGCGATGCGATACTCGATGGCCGTATCCGCTGTGTCCATCCTAGCACGCTCGATCATGTTCTGCGACAGATCGAGACCAAGAACCGAGGCCGCGCCCTGCTCACGCATCCAGCGCGAGGCCCAGCCGAAGCCACATCCCAGATCAACGACACGTTTCCCGCCCAGATCGGGCAGCATAGCTCGGATCGCGGGCCATTCAGGAGCGCCGTCCAGCCCATGCACCTGCCGGGGCAACTGGCTGTAGCCAGCGAAGAAATCGGAATTGTCGTAAATATTCTGCGCCATGTCTGCCTGCTGTTCGGCTTTTCGCTCTGCCTCGGACGGTTCCAGCAGATCCAAGCAGAATTGTCGCAGTCTACGACGCGTCATGATCCTACTCAAATCAGCTGCACAAAAGGCATCTTGAATCGGCGGGCTTCTCGCGCCGAAAACGAAAAACCCCGGCATGAAGGCCGGGGCTCCCGTGATGCCACGGCGTACATCCGGCCGCGACAACCAGGCAACAGTTAGCACGCGGCTTTCGAAGAAAATGTGACCTTCGCGTCCGCGTTCTTGAACGTCGGCCCATTTCAAGGTGCTTGTACGACCAGCACGTCGGGCATTTTATTTCCTCTGTCCAAGACCTGCGACCGCGCGAGACAACGGATCCCTTCAGGCTACTATTCGCGCGGAGACTTGCGACCGGATCGTTGATTGATTTAGATATGAACGTGTTTTTCCTTTTTGGAGCAAATGACGTGGCGTTAGGGACTGTTAAGTGGTTCAACCCGACGAAAGGCTATGGATTCATTGCGCCGGATGATGGTGGCAAAGATGTTTTCGTGCACATCTCTGCGGTAGAGAAGGCCGGCTATACCTCGCTCGTTGAAGGCGCGAAGGTCAGCTACGAGCTGGTGACGAACCGCAGCGGTAAACAAGCAGCAGAAAATCTCCGTCTAGGATAAGTGCAGCTCGACGTCCTGGCATACTTTGAGCTAGCCTGAAGCTCGTGGTTTTGAGACCTTTGGAAGATATCCCAGTTGGCGCTCGAGGGCGGCCAAAGTCGAGCGGGCTGAATCCAAACGTGCGGTCGCCTCGGTTAGGTTGGCCCACGCTTCGTCTTGCCGCGAGACAGCTGCCAAGCCGATCTTAATGCTATTCTTAAGACACCGCCGGTCTTGACTGCGTAAGGCGCGCCCCAATTCAGGCAGTATCCTGGTCAGCGCTCGATGCGCGGAACGTTCTTTTCGCTCCAGGCCGTCGACCACGGCGAGGGCCTCGCGATAGTGCCGTATCGCTTCGACGGTTCTGTCTTCGAGGGTGCTATTGTCGCTCATTTGATTCTCTTCTTCCTCGAACTCTTAACGGGCATCGTCATGCACGAGATCCTCCGTGGGCTGCGCGGCTAATACGTCGTGACCTCTGCGCCGTCCGAGGAAGGGCCTGGCGACGGCCGATAGCGTCACATTGAAAGGGCGGATCAGGCATCCAGCGTGCTCGCGATTCTTGTCTTTGAGCTACACTCAGAGCGGCCCAAGCGTCGAGGCTCGACCGATCATCGCAGAGTGGCAGTTTCGTGGCAGTCCTTGTGCGGCATCGACCAAACGGCGACGGATCACAGATACGGCCAGCCGCTCTCGTGAATGTGGTGTGCTGTCGACGCGCTATCGTGGAAGCGGAGATCCGTCCACCTGCAATAAAGAGAGCTCATCACCATTGGATTCGGTTGCGCCAGCCAACTCTTTCAGTGGGACTCGCAGATCGCCACGTTCTCCTTGATGTCAGCTCTGTTCGGACCGAGCGCACCAAACGGCCTCTTCGATGGATAGATCTGGCCGAAGGACGGCTGACGCCTCGACCGCCTATGGCGCAACGGCGCCGATCGACTTTCTTCCCCTGCCGGCTGCGCCGTCATTCCTCGCGAAACAAGAAAGTCGCTCTGCTGCCATCCTCCGCTGACGCTTCGGCCCCTTCGGGGTGCGCCGTCGATCGCCTCCGGCCTGTCGATCACCATCGAGGCCGCAAGGTGCGGGCTCGGGAAACAGAGATCAGGAGAATTACCATGGCGACCATCGGCACCTTCAAGAAGACCGGCAACAACGAGTTCAACGGCCAAATCGTGACCCTCTCGCTCCAGGCCAGGAACGTCCGGATCATCCCCGAAACCAGCCGCTCGGGCGACAACGCTCCCAGCCATCGGGTTTACGTCGGCCGTGTGGAGATCGGGGCCGCCTGGTCCAAGCGCTCCAACGAGGGCCGCGACTATCTCGGTCTCAAGCTCGACGATCCGAGCTTCACCGCACCGATCTTCGCCAACCTCTTCGACGACGAGGACGGTGAGGGCTTCAGCCTGATCTGGTCCCGACCCAGCCGTCGCAACGGCGACTGAGCCGATCCGCGATGCCTCGCCCGGCTGGCCCGGGCGGGGCATCGCTAAGCTCAAGAGCAGGCCCCGCAGAGCTTGGTGAGCCGGTGCGCATGCCGGATCGATTCCGATCAGCGAGCGCGAGCCTGGCCCGCCTTGATCGGCCGTCTTTGATTGGCCTCCAATACGGTTTCGACGATGTCTGCCCAGTCGGGGCAGATTGCGACGAGACGATCCAGCACCGTAGGATCCCGCTCGATCTGGCCGAGCGCCTGAGCGCGCCATTGGTCGTTGAAGCTGATGCTCATCAACCCCAAACATTCGACGACCGAACTGTCAGGCGGCAAGTGTTCCAAGATTGCCGTCACTATGCCGGTCCATTGTTGAAGTAGACGCCAATGCTCAGCGGCCGGTCCGCTCTCCAACTTCTCTTGAAGGAGATCAATCAGCAAGAGGAAGCGAATCCGCCAAGGTTGGGGCCTGAGGTCCCCGACGTAAGCGTCCACGACCTCGCGGATGTCGGCTGGCAAGTGCTCGTACAGGGTCATAAGCCCACTCCATCTCACTCAGCACGCCCTTCCATCCCTGGACAGGTATGCGTCTTTGGAGACAGACCAGATTTACGCAAAGTCGCCTATCAACTTATGCGTGACGCAATGCCGAGTTGATTCATAACGTGCCAAGGCTGCGATGGAGCACAAATTCGTCACATCATCGAGCGCGATGAGGATGAACCGCCGTTCGTTTGATCAGATCGGTTGCTTCGACCCCTAGCGCCTCCGCGATTCGGCCGAGCACGGTTACGCTGGCCGACACATCGGCGCGTTCAATTGCGCCGACGTAACGGACACTTAGCCCGGCACCATCGGCCAACTCTTCCTGCGTCATCTCCTTCTTATGGCGTATCCGACGCAAATTGATCGCCATGACCTCCTTGAGATCCATGGCGACAAGGGAACTCACATCGGAACGATCATTCCAGGAACGATCGTTCCGATTCGTACCGAGCCGTGTTATTCATATCGTCTGGCTTGGGCCGAGTTTGCCGCTTGCGGGGAGCGCTGCGATGCGATCTGCGCATCACGGCACAAATCGCGTGCGGCGATTTCCCAGCTTGCAAAGTTCCGGAGCTTAGATGAATTCTAATCGCTGCATCAATGCTGAGGAGCAATTGCAATGAACGAAGCGCCATTCCAGGACAGTCCGCCAATAACTGATCGCGTCAATGCCTATGACGAGAAACATCTTGCAATCTACGTTCGGTTGTTGATGGCCGAAGAGGAGGGCGCCGACTGGCGTGAGGTGGTCAGTGTGATCTTCGGCCTCGACCCCGCGCGCGAACCGGATCGTGCCAGACTCGTCCATGACAGCCATCTCGCCCGTGCGCGATGGATGTCGGAAGCCGGATATCAGGACCTTTTGGAACCGCGGATGCAGTGAACTGCGCCCCTGACACGCAAATTGCGATCTCGCGTGATGCAACCTAGAGGTCTGGTCTCTCGTGCCGTCTTTACGCATCGTGGTGTGGGGCACATAACAAAAAAGACGAGAAGACAGACCATGCCGACCCAGTACTGGCGCTCGCCGGAGACCATCGAACGCCTGAATCGCCTTGAGCGTCCGGGTTTTGCCCTCGAATTCCTTCGTCGCAATGCCGACTACCGCCGCGACTTCGCCCGCACTGAGCGCCAAATCGCGCGCGGCGACTCCGATCCCAACACCATCCGAACGATTTTCGCACGTCGATGGAGGTTGCGGTGTCGCCCATGACCCCGTCTCTCCGGTTGGGCCCGAGGCAGCCATTTGGCTTCCCGAGGCATCACCGGGAACTTTGATCCTGGAGCCAGCGCCGCCAGGCTTCGATATTCCCCGTTCGATTGATCGCAGCGCTTTTGGGCAGTCGCTCCTCGAGCAGCCCGATGCTGATGGTCGCGAGTTGGTGATCGCCGACGGCTCGGGCGAGTTGCATGTCCGCTTGCGCGACGAGCAGGCCGCGCTCAGGCCTGCCGTGCTTCTGCCGCTCGACAGCATGGGCGAACTGCGGGCCGACGTGGTGCTACACTTCGCGCGCCGCCTTGCTGGCCAGCGCTCCGGTCTTCTGCCGGCGGCTCTGCGGCTGACGTCGTTCCAGAAACGGCGATTGATTCAGTTACTGCACGCCTTCGACGTCCACGACCTGGGCGGCGGCCCGCGAGACGTGGCAGCGAAGGTGCTCGCCTCCGAACATGCCCAGCGTCGTTCGGTCGAGTGGAAGGATTCTCATGCCCGCCGTAAGGCGAACCGGCTCATTCACGATTCAATCGCTTTGGTCGAGCGCGGCTATCTCAAACTTCTGCGCGGCCTCTGATCGGCTCCCCGATTCCTTCAAGCCATCGACCTGATGAGTTAGTTGCGCCCCGCTAGTACGCCTGGCTTCGCTTGGTTGCGACGAAGGGGGGACACAAACGTACGTCAATTTTCGTCCACCCCCAACGCCTGAACTCTCCGCCACTCTGGCCCGGACATGCCGCGACTTGGCCGCGGCGCTTCGAGGCAAGACGGAGATCTCCCATGCTCGATAGGCCCGCGCAACTCTCAACCCGCTACGTGCGCACCCCCGAGGCCGCGCGCCTCCTCGGCATCTCGCCGCGCACGCTTGAGAAATATCGCTGCCACGGCAATGGTCCGACCTTTCGCAAGCTCGGAGGCCGCGTCGTCTACGCGATCGGCGATCTCGAAGCATGGGCCGATCAGGCCGCCTGCACTTCAACGTCGGATCCTCGCTATGTCGAGGCCCGCGCCGCAGGCAACGCGCATCGCTAAGGCAACGCCCGCCATGTCGTCGCGCCGCCTCATCACGCCCAGCGAGCGAAGCAAGCTCGACCCGTTCGTTGTCGCCACCGGCGACGCCAGCCCGCGCGATCAGCGCGACCTGATGGAGCGCCCGTTCTTTTCGCTCGCCAAGGCCAAGCGAACAAGGCCGATCCTCTACCAGACCGGCGATGTGTGTGTCGAAGTCTATGCAGTTCCTGAGCACGGTATGGCCACCATCTGGGATGCCGACGTGCTGATTTGGGCGGCCAGCCAGATTGTCGAGGCCGAGAACCTCGGTCTGAAGACCTCGCGCTTCCTGCGCTTCACACCCTACCAGCTTCTGACCGCAGTCGGCCGACAGACCGGCGCCCGCGACTACAAGCTCTTGAAGGGGGCATTGGCTCGCCTGCAGGCGACCGTCATCCGCACCAGCATCCGGCAGGGGGAGCATTGGCGGCGCCACCAGTTCTCATGGATCAACGAATGGGAAGAATGCGCGCGGCAAGACGGTCGGGTGGAAGGCATGGAATTCGTCCTTCCGGATTGGTTCTATCGCGGCGTCATCGATCGCTCACTCGTTCTCACGATCGATCCGGCCTATTTCAGCCTGACCGGCGGGATCGAGCGCTGGCTCTACCGCGTCGCGCGCAAGCACGCCGGCCATCAGCCGAGAGGATGGCTGTTTGAGGTCGCGCACCTCCATGCGAAGTCGGGTAGCCTGGTGCGTGTCTCTGATTTCGCGCTGCAGATCCGGCGCATCGCTGCGCGTCAGCCGCTTCCCGGCTACCGCTTGTGCATCGAGTGTGAAGCGCGCCGCGAATTGCTGCGTATTCTGCCGACCAAACTGTCCACTGCCCCTGTGGACGGCGCTGTGGAAGCGCTCGGGACTTCGCACGCAAACAGCATCGGGATTCCGCACGCAGCCCTATCGGGACTTCGCACGCGCGAACCGCAACTAACGCTTTGGCCGGAAACCGTGATTCCGTGCCTTAACTTAGAGTCTAACTTAGAATCTAACTGTTGTAGTGGGCCAGTACGTCTTGCGGATAATGCGGATGCTCGCGCTGAGCCGTCAAGCAACCACCCAAGCCAACCATCTCTGCCGCTTCCAGGTCGCAAGACGGGAGCCAAGCGATGATTGTCGCCGTGCTCAATCAGAAGGGCGGTGTCGGCAAGACCACGCTCGCCCTGCACCTCGCCGGTGAATGGGCGCTGCGCGGAAAGCGTGTGACGCTGATCGATGCTGACCCCCAGGGCTCGGCATTGGACTGGTCGCAGCAGCGTGCGAGGGAGAACGTCGCACGGTTGTTCGGCGTCGTTGGCCTCGCACGAGATACGCTGCACCGCGAGGCACCGGAGATCGCACGCTCCGCCGATCATGTCGTCATTGACGGGCCGCCGCGCGTCGCGGGACTGATGCGTTCGGCGCTGCTGGCGGCGGATCTAGTGTTGATCCCCGTGCAGCCGTCGCCATTCGACGGCTGGGCCTCGGCCGAGATGCTCGCTCTGCTGCGAGAGGCTCGCATCTATCGTCCGCAGCTTGCCGCTCGCTTTGTGCTCAACCGCTGCGGCGCGCGCACGATCATCGCCCGCGAGACGGCCGAAACTCTCGCCGACCACGATCCGCCGGTGCTCGCCAGCACGATCGGACAACGCGTGGTCTTTGCTGACGCCGCGCAGTCCGGACGGCTCGTCTTCGAGTTCGCCGAGCAGAGCGCCGCCGCCCGCGAAATCGCCGCGCTCGCGGCAGAAGTTGCGAGGTTCGCGCCATGAGCGAGCGCTTCACCAAGCGCGGCTTCGTCTCGCGTCCCGGCGATGCCGAAAGCTGGGTCAAGGCCAGTGACGCACCGCCACGAAGCGTGAATGAAGCAGCGGCATTCACCGCGCGTTTGACCATCGACATCACGCCGGCGCTGCGCGGCCGCATCAAGGTCGCCGCGTTCCAGCGCGGCGCGACCGTTGCCGACATGCTCCGCGAATTGCTCGCGCGAGAATTCCCCGCTAACGCCGGAGAGCCGTCATGAACGACAACGAGGCCTTGCCGCCGCGCGCCGTACCTCCGTCGCATCGACGTGCTGTTGCGCTCACCCATGTCGAGCTGACCTGGATCGAGAAGCGGATCGAGCACTGGCTGCGCTTCGGCCGTCGCGCGGAGGAGAAGATTCTCGACCGTCGCCGCAGCGTCTCAAGTTTTGCGCCCGGCAGCATCTTTGGCTTCGTCCGCTGGGCATCGAACGACTATAGCACCGTGGTGTCGCGCATGGATATCGTGCGTGCCGTTGAGGCCGGCCAGCACTATCAGACGCTGCCATTCGTCCGTCCCGGCGGCGAAATCCTGCTGCGCGTCGATAGCTGGCCGAAGGTCGAGCGCGTGTTGCAGGCCGTCGACGCTATTGAGGCGCTCTCCATCGATCCGGCTGACGCCGCACCCGAATACTGGCGGCATCTCCACAATCGTCTCGCTGCCGACCATGTGCCGCGCGCCTACACGCGCGAGCAGCATATCGCCTGGCTCAAGCGCCGGAGCGTCACGCCATGACCCGCTTCGGCTATCTCATGTTGACCTACCTTGCGGCGCTGGTCGCTGGCGCCCTGGCCCTCGTTCATCCTGCGCCGCGGCTGATTTGGAACGCTACCGCGAGCACGCCAATAGGGCTCTACGCGCTGCATCCGCTCGGAGAGCTGCGCGACTTGGAACTGGTCGCGGTACGGCCGCCGGAACCGATCGCCAGCTTCCTTGCCGATGGCGGCTTTCTTCCAAAAGGTCTGCCGCTGCTGAAGCGTGTGATGGCGCTGCCCGGGCAAACCATGTGCCGGTCGGGCGATGCCATCACGGTCGATGCTGTCGATGTCGGCGCCGCACACGAGCACGATCATCGCGGCCGTCCGCTGCCGCGTTGGAGCGGTTGCCATACCCTCGAACCGGGCGAGGTCTTTCTCATGAACCCGACCGTCCCAGATAGCCTGGACGGCCGCTATTTCGGCGCGCTCCCCGTCAGCTCGATCGTCGCGCGCGCAGTCCCGCTTTGGACGGACGAAGCCGCCGACGGCCGTTTCGTCTGGCGCGCCGCCACCCATTGACCCGTTTCCAACCCAGCAACCCAGGAGCTTTCCCATGGCACAAATCGGCCAGTTCACGCGCGATAAGTCCGGCTTCACCGGACGCGTTGAAACGCTGTTCTTCGAGCGGATTCTCACCCTCGTCCCGGCCGAATCCTCGGATGCCGAGAACGCGCCGGACTACCGTATCCGCCTCGGCGATGCCGATGGCCCGGAGATCGGCGCAGGTTGGAAGCGGACCGGCGAGAAGGCCGGCGATTACGTTTCGCTCGTCATCGACGACCCGGCGCTGCCGCGGCCGATCCGCGCAAATCTCTTCCAGTCGGGCGACGACAAAGCGGCCTGGACGCTGAACTGGAATCGTCAGCCCCAACGCGCCGAGCGGGACTGATTGCATGCAGGATCCTGTCGCGCGTGCCGCCAACCAGGCGCATCAACGGTCCACCCCCTTGTTCGGGGAAAAGCCCTCTCATAACTCGGGTCCACGCAACCGTCGGGCGGTCGCCACGCACAGCGGCGGTCAAACCGGTGGTCCGTGCGCACCGCCGGTAGGCAGCAAGACGCCTCGCCATGATGGCGGAGACAGGGCGAGCCTTGCCGTTCTCCTCCTTACCGGCCTGCTGGTGGTTGGCGGGCCAACGGCAGCAGTGTCCGGGCAGAGAGCACCGGCACGAAGTCAACCGGCGAGCGATCACTACGCATCTCATGTGGCAGAGGCCGCGCAGCGCTTTGGCATTCCGGCTGCATGGATACGAGCCGTCATGCGGGTCGAGAGCAATGGCGATCGGCGTGCCGTCTCACCCAAAGGCGCACTCGGCCTGATGCAACTCATGCCCAAGACTTGGGCGGACATGCGCGCGCGCTATGGTCTCGGGCGCGATCCCTTCGATCCCCGTGACAACATCCTCGCCGGCGCCGCCTTTCTTCGCGAACTGCACGACCGTTACGGCTCGCCGGGCTTTCTCGCGGCCTATAATGCAGGTCCCGGCCGCTACGAGGAGTTTCGGGATAGACACCGTCCACTGCCCGCGGAGACGACAGCCTATGTCGCGGCCATCGTCCCTTTTGTCGACGCGGAGGGAGCGCCAGGACCTCTTCTCCTAGCGGCTTCTTCTCGTTCATCCTGGACGCGGGCGCCGCTGTTCTTCGACCACGCTGACGGGCCGTCCCCTGGCGCGCGAGCGGCGCTCGATCAACCCGCACACGGCGGCTCAGTTGGCACTCCGGTGCACGATATTTCGGCGATTGCGCCGCAGTCGGAGGGCCTGTTCGTCGCGCTCTCGGCCACGGGGCGATCGCAATGACTGCACGGCATCTTCAACGTCAATGCGCGGATCGCGGTACGTCTGCACGCATCCTTGTTGCGGCGGCTGCACATCGGGCAGCTCCCGATAACAGCTGTCAGTTTCCAGGTTCGCTGGCGCCCCTTGACGAACATTCGGTTTGCATTCGAAACGCTGCAATACAGTCATACGGGCGATGCCTTCGGCCCGCGCTCTACTCGTCGCTTCGCTCCTCACCGAGCCACCCTACGGGTGTCTCGGCCCTTCGGGTAACGATCGCTATCGCAAACACTCGCAAACAGTGGGGGCTTCCGCGAGTACCGACCGAACGATGGCGAGATAAAAGGCCGCAATGTGCGGCTCGGTCGGTTGGTTGTTGTTGCTTTCCTTTTTTGCCGATCCGGCAATGTGCGGCTTCGGCGCGCAACGTGCGCCTCACCAGCAACTCATTGCGGGGATTCTGCTTTTCACACATTGCCGGGGTGGGCAATGGCTGAGGAGAACGACTTTCAGCCTCGGCCAGGCCGCATCCGCTCCGCACGGAGCCAACGCGCCAAGCCCTTCATCGCCCAGGCGCTTGCGGCGGCTCAACGCGCCGGCGGAGGCATCTCGCGCGCCGGCCATCTCGTCAGCTCCCGTCATTCGCGCTTCGGCCGGGGCCGTGTCGCCAGCGTGCGGGCAAACCGTCTGCTCACCGGTCGCTCGCGTCTGGTGACGATCAAGGCCCGGGTCGTCCGGCATCGGGCCAGATCGGCGTCGCTCGCCGCGCATCTCGGCTATCTCCGGCGCGAGGGCGTCACCCGGGACGGGGAGAAGGCCCACCTGTTCGGTCCGGACACCGAGGAGGCCGACCCCAAGGCCTTTGCCGAGCGCTGTCGGGGTGACCGGCACCATTTCCGCTTCATCGTCTCGCCCGAAGATGCGTCCGAGATGGCCGACCTCAAGGGTTTTGCCCGCGAGCTGGTCGGTCAGATGGAAATAGATCTTGGCACCAAGCTCGACTGGATGGGTGTCGATCACTGGAACACCCAGCACCCGCACGTCCACATCATCGTGCGTGGCGTCGCCGAAGACGGCCAGGACCTCGTCATCTCCCGCGACTACATCAAGGAGGGGATGCGCGCCCGCGCCCAGGACCGAGTTACGCAGGAACTCGGACTGCGCTCCGATCTCGACATCCGCCGCTCGCTTGAGCGCCAGGTCGAAGCCGAGCGCTGGACACAGCTCGACCGCCAGCTTGTTCGCGATGCAGACCGGCACGGCGTCATCGACCTCGCGCCCAATCCGGCGCAGCAGCCTGATCAGTTCCATGCGCTGAAGCTCGGCCGGCTGCGGCGCTTGGAAAGCCTCGGCATCGCTCATCAGATCGGGCCGGGCCAATGGGTCATGGACGAGGCCGCCGAGACGACCTTGCGCGAGCTTGGCGAACGCGGCGACATCATCAAGCGCATCCACCGCAGCCTGTCCGAACGCGGCATCGAGCGGGGGACCGCGAGCTACGTGCTATCAGGCGAAAGCCTCGACGTCCCCGTCATCGGACGCCTCGTCGATCGCGGTCTCGACGACGAACTCAAAGGGACCGCCTATGCCGTGGTCGACGGCGTCGATGGCCGCACCCACCACATCAGGCTGACCGATCTCGACGCTGCTGGCGACAGTGCGCCGGGCGCGATCGTCGAACTCCGCAAATTCGATGACGCGAGAGGGCAGCGTCGAGTCGCGCTCGCCGTCCGCTCCGATCTCTCGATCGAGGCGCAGGTGACAGCGAGCGGCGCGACATGGCTCGACCGGCAGGCCGTCGCACGCGACGCCGTGGCATTAGGCCAGACCGGCTTCGGCGCCGAGGTCCGCGACGCCATACAACGGCGGGCCGAGCAGCTCATCGAGCAGGGACTCGCCGAGCGCCAGGCGCGCGGCCTCGTCTATTCTCACAATCTGATCGGCACGCTGCGTCGTCGGGAGCTGGATGCTCTTGGCAAGCAGCTCGCCGCCGAGACGGGCCGACCCTTCAACCCGTCGGCCGCCGGCGAGTATGTCGCCGGCACCTATCGGCAGCGCTTCGCGCTCGCCTCCGGCCGCTTCGCCATGATCGACGACGGTCTCGGCTTCCAGCTCGTGCCCTGGACGCCCTCGCTCGAAAAGCAGCTCGGCCGGCATGTCTCCGGCGTCGCCCGCGCGGACGGCGGCATCGATTGGGGATTCGGACGCAACCGGGGGCTCGAACTTTGAGTGATCCCTCCAATCACCGACGTCAGGAAAGGGCGGCGGCCATGTCCGCTACCAAGATTCTCTGAGGGCAGGTCATCACGGTCTTTGCGATCGTTCTGCTGACGATCTGGACCGCGACGGAATGGACGGCCTGGCGGCTCGGCTTTCAGCCGCAACTCGGGCAGCCCTGGTTCGAGCTGCTCCGTTTTCCTTTCTATCTCCCGCCGGCCTTCTTCTGGTGGTGGTACGCTTACGATATGCCTATGCGCCCTCAATCTTTACTGAAGGCGCCTTCATCGCGGCATCCGGCGGCATCATCGCCGCGTCTGTCGCGATCGGCATGTCGGTCTGGCGCGCCCGCGAGGCAGAAGATGCCGAGACCTATGGCTCCGCGCGATGGGCTGCGGCAAAGGAGATCGAGCAGGCGGGGTTACTCGGGCCCGACGGCGTCGTGCTCGGCCGGTTCGAGCGCACCTACCTCCGCCATGATGGACCGGAGCACGTGCTGTGTTTCGCGCCGACCCGGAGCGGAAAGGGCGTCGGTCTCGTCATCCCTTCGCTGCTGACCTGGCCGGGCTCGGCGATCGTCCATGACATCAAAGGGGAGAACTGGCAGCTCACCGCCGGCTTCCGCAGCCAGCACGGCCGCGTGCTTCTGTTCGATCCAACCAATGCGAAGTCGTCGGCGTACAATCCGCTGCTGGAGGTCCGCCGCGGCGAGTGGGAGGTACGCGACGTCCAGAACATCGCCGACATCCTGGTGGACCCGGAGGGCAGCCTGGAGAAGCGGAACCATTGGGAGAAGACCAGCCACGCCCTCCTGGTTGGCGCGATTCTCCACGTCCTCTATGCCGAGCAAGACAAGACCCTCGCGGGCGTCGCAGCCTTCCTGTCCGATCCGAAGCGGCCGATCGAGACGACGCTCGCCGCGATGATGCGGACCGCGCATCTCGGTGAGGCCGGTGTCCATCCCGTGGTCGCTTCCGCGGCCCGCGAGCTGCTGAATAAGTCCGGCAACGAGCGGTCCGGCGTCTTGAGTACCGCCATGTCGTTCCTGGGCCTTTACCGGGATCCGGTGGTGGCGGAGGTGACACGGCGCTGCGACTGGCGAATCACCGACATCGTCGGCGAAGAGCGAGCGACCACACTTTACCTTGTCGTGCCGCCGTCGGACATCAACCGCACCAAGCCGCTGATCCGCCTGATCCTCAACCAGATCGGCCGCCGCTTGACTGAGGATCTGCAGGCCAAGGCCGGCCGGCGCCGTCTCCTCCTGATGCTCGACGAATTCCCGGCGCTCGGCCGGCTCGACTTCTTCGAGTCCGCGCTGGCCTTCATGGCGGGTTACGGCATCAAGAGCTTCCTGATCGCCCAGTCGCTGAACCAGATCGAAAAGGCCTACGGGCCCAACAACTCGATCCTCGACAACTGTCACGTCCGGGTCAGTTTTGCGACCAACGACGAGCGGACTGCAAAGCGGGTGAGCGATGCGCTCGGTACGGCGACCGAGATGAAGGCGATGAAGAACTACGCCGGCAGCCGGCTGGCACCTTGGCTCGGCCATCTCATGGTGTCGCGGTCGGAGACCGCCCGGCCACTGCTGACGCCCGGTGAAATGATGCAGCTCCCGCCATCCGATGAGATCGTCATGATGTCTGGCCTCCGTCCGATCAGGGCCAAGAAGGCGCGCTATTACGAGGACGGGCGCTTCCAGGAGCGAATCCTGGCGCCGCCGACGCTGACCAAACCCAACGACTGGCGGCCGGACGATTGGAGTTCACGGCCACTGCTGCCGCGCGCAACGGCATTAGAGGCGTCGACCGACGACCAGACGGACGACGAAGATCCAAAGACCGCGGATCGCCGCCGGCAGCTGGAACTGGTTCAAGACGTCGTGGGAAAGCGGGAACCGCTCGACAACGAGTTCACGCCTGACCTCGCCGACGAGTTCGATGAAGATGCCCCCAGGATCAGGCGGATGAACGACATGATGCAGGGCGTGGCGCGTCAAGCCTTGCTCGATCCTGGCGATGATCTCGGATTGTGAGGTGGGCGTGACCGCGCAAAAGAAAAAGGCTCAGATGTCGGTCTATCTCGATCCTGATGTCATGAAGGCGCTGTCGTCCTATGCCGCCCGGCGCGAGCAGCCGATGTCGCTTATCGCCGAAGCCGCGATCGCGTCCTTTCTTTCGCCGGACGCTGACGAGCGGCGGGAGGCCGCTACTGCCAAGCGCCTCGACCAGATCGACCGCCGGATCGCACGGCTCGAGCGGGATGTCGGGATTTCTGTCGAGACCATTGCTCTCTTCATCCGCTTCTGGCTCACCACGACACCACCACTCCCTGAACCGGTCGCCAAGGCCGCGAGGGCACAGGCCGGAGCGCGTTATGATAACTTCGTCGCCGCGTTGGGCCGCCGACTCAATCACGGTCCGAAACTGCGACAGGAAATCCCGGAGGATGTTCAGAAGAATGGCTCGGTTCGCGGTGATTAGCCCCTCCCTGCCCGAAGTCTGCAGGAAATCTGCGTGATGCCGCGCCAAAGATCCGCAAATATGCAGTAAAGGGTTATATAAGATAGTTCGTTTTCACGGCACCAAGAATCCTCTCGGGTTCTCCTTAGGGGGATTCGCCGCAGAGTGCCGTGATCCGCCGACCCACACACGACCGGACATCGGCAAACTCGCAAACCCGACAAGGCACGACGGAC
>NZ_LBIX01000157.1:0-80611 GCF_028128655.1 Bradyrhizobium sp. CCBAU 45394
CGCCTCGCGGATCCCCGCATCGCGATTCCACGCCGCTTTCAGCCGGAGCCCCGCGATCCGTCACGCAGTCCAGATTCACTTCAAGGCGATGCTGATACAGCTACAAATCGGCGGGGCCTGCAATGCGCTGCATTCGGTCCAAGCCCGCATGGCGCGCTGGCTGCTCCATCTTCGCGACCGCGTCGACCACGACGTCCTCCCGCTCACCCAGGAGGCGCTTTCGCAAATACTAGGTGTGCGACGAACGACGGTGACGCTCCTGATGCGGAATCTGCGCGCTTCCGGAGCGATCATATCTGAACGGCGAGGCGAAATCGAGATCGACCCTTCGCGGCTCGCAGCGGTGGCGTGCGAATGCCGCGACACCATGCGTCTCGAAATCGAGGGGATCTTCTCTATGAATGCAACCCAATCTCGCGTTTTGGTTCTGCCGACGCAGTAATTGAAACGGGCGATGTAGCCGCTTCGGCGCGGCCGGTGAAGTCGGCGAAGACGGGGCTGGATAGCGGATTCTTCGGGCCCATCAGGCCGCCGCCCCATGCCTTGACCGGGACCTCCCACCTAATGTCCGTTGCGGGTCACGAGCCGTGCGGTGAGCAAATCAAGTCGGCTCTGCCTTCCTCAGCAAGACCTCCTACATTTGTCGAGACGGGCCAACAGGGGAAACAGCGCGGCTTGACCGTTCACTGAACAAGCACGTCCTCATGGCGTCCGGCGGCGGCCAAGCCTGGAATGCCTCAGCGACAAGACTAGCGGAAAAGCCGCCGCCGGGTTGAGAGCGGCGACGGCTTCTTCTTTACGCGCTCAGACGGCCGCGACTACCCGCCGCGTCGCATGAAGGAAACGGTTAGCGGGCGCTGCGACGCCATCAATTGGATGACGCTCCTGTTTGCGCAATTCATCGACTAGACGTTCAAGGTAGGGCGGCAGAGGCGAGGCTTCGCGAGATAAGTTCTGTTGCAATCTGTCACCCACCTCGTCACAGATCGAGCGGGCAGTCTTATGATCGATGTGGTCCGATATTCGATTGGTCGGTTCCATATCGCGACAGCGGTTGGTGTTTGAATTCGCGCTTGAGACCGTTTCCCGGCGGGGCGAGGTTGTCCACTTTGGCCCGCAGCATTGCTATGTCGGCAGTGAAGGCGAGTGGCGGATCAGGATCGAGCGCACGCATGGCTCTAGCAATGTCGATATCCCGATGTCGGACGCGCTGGCCGCCGCGATCGACGCGATGCCGGTCCCGACCGCGATCAACGGGATTGTCCCGCTGACCTTCCTGCACACCGAGCGCGGCAAGATGCGCAGCAAAAAGGCGCTCGGCAACGACTTTGCGGGATGGGTGAAGCTCGCAGGCTTGCCGGATCAGTGTCGCCTACACGGTCTCAAGAAGGGCGGGGGTGGCTCGTCTTGACGTTCTGCGAGTTCGTAAACGGCTTGAAAGCGGTCGAAGACGATGCTGAGCATCCCGCACTTGCGGAGGATGCGTTGCGACGGGTCCACGAGGCCTTCGAATGGTTTTCGGACCAAGAGATGGCCGGCATAGCCTCCCAAACAGTGTTGGTATTGAAACCAGGCTATAGCACGCTAGGCTAAGCGACGTTCGTATTCATGACCTCCGTCACACATTCGCATCTGGCGGGCTGCTCGTTGGTGAGCGGCTAGCTATGATCGGGAAGCTACTCGGACATACGCAGGTTCAAACAACGGCGAGGTATGCGCATCTCGCGTCCGATCCGGTCAAGCAGGCGGCGACCAAGATTTCAGAGCGACTCGCTTCGTCACTGCTTGGTGCAATTGACAAATCGGGTGCCGACAGGCGGTTGAGCAGACCAGCCGGCGATCAGACTAATGACACAGTCGCGGCCTGAGCAGGAGCGAGCACGTCGCTTGCGAGTAAGGCTCGAACGATAAGTCCGAGGCTTAGGCGCTGGTCGTTACCTGCGACGACGGCGGTGCTGGGGCTGATCAGAATCCCGTCGAGCAAGTGCTCAGTATAGCCGGCGATGGTGAGTGGCTATTGCTAACCCAGTGCTAGGCCACCCCATATGCCGAGCGAAGAAGTGCGATGGCTTCATCGCGCGTTAGCTGCACGTCAAAGGCTTTCGGATCGAGGGTCGCATCAGCCGCAGCCAGGTCAAGGAATTTGCGGAGATCCTCGCGAATGGGATCCGCCATCACGATTGAAGCATCCTTTGGCAGCAACTGAGCCAGGCGGAATGCGTCGTTGCGATGCTTCTTGATGTTCTTGGCATCGATCTTCTCGCCAGCCTCCGCCCGAGCGGTCAGATCGAGAAAGGCGCGGGCCTTGAAAGGAATCAGTAGCGTTTCGTCGATGACGGTGACACCGTCCATCTGACGTTTCGCCGCTTGCAGGGCATCAAACGCGAGAGCGGCATCAGTCAGTGGCGACCGAGCTCCGGAATAGGTCCGTCCCGGCCGTTTCCTGCCCTATTCGATCGCAGCAAGATTGGGGCCGATTGAGGTGGTTCGCTAAAACAACTTCCCGGTCCAAAAATTGGACAAATCTGTAGTCGAGGCAGATATGGCGCCGAACGATGCGCCACCATAGTGCCGCCGCTCATGCTCCGTGCCAGGAAGCCACAGAAGGGGCTCAAATCACATCGAGTCATCGCGCGCTGGCCGTTCTACGCTAAGATCGTCCTCCCACCGCTTCCACGAGCGAAATTTCCAGGCGAATTTAGAGCAACGAAAAGCCCCCGAAATCGGCGTGATTTCAGGGGCTTTGGACTGGTTGCGGGGAGGCGCAACCACCGATACCGACATTCGGTTCAGGTTGCGATCTGACCGAGGCGCGCCCCCTGCCACTCGAACGCAGTGACCACCTTCTAAACTATTGATTTTACTGATACCGACGGGCGTTTCCGTCACCCTTTGTTCACGGTCATTTCACCCAATTCGTTGCGACGGTCTGAGCGAGACCGCCCGTAGGGCGGGATGGCGCCTGCCTCAGTCGAAAAAGACGTCCGTACGTTGAGACGTCAGTGCCCGTTGTCCGGACTTCAGTTCGAGATCACACGATGCGTCCACCTGGACGAAACGCGGCCGTTGCTCCACGAGGGTCAATCGCGCCCGTAGCCGGAACACATCGCCGGGACGTACCGGGAAACGGAATCGAACTGCGCGGAGAGCCGCCGCACGGCTTTGCGCGGCATCCACGACGACATAGGCCTCCTGCAAGAGCGCTGGTACGAGCGCCAGGAGCAATTGGCCGGGCACAATCGTCGTTCCTCCGTCGAGTTCGTGCATGGCGCGCTCAACATCGGTATGAACCCAGTTCCGATCACCCGTCAGCACGACGAACTGATCGACCTCTTCCTGGGTCACCGAACGCCAGCGCCCAGGAGCGAGTTCCGTGCCCACGAAGGCAGCAAGATCGATCGCCCGCGCGACACGAAACACCTTCGCCTGTGTCAGCGGTTCGGGGCCCCCTGGCATTTGGATCATCCCGGCCCGTCCCTCTCTTAGATCGTCGCAAGTAGCGCGCTGCCGAGCCCGCCCGCAGCCGCAATAGCCGCCAGCCCAACCGCTCCGGATGTTTCTGATTGCATCTCATGCCAGAGGCGTACCGCCAGGATCGCGCCCGATGCGCCGATCGGATGCCCTCGTGCTAGCCCACCGCCCCTACGATTAAGCGACGACAACGGCAGCCCGATTCCGTCGACACATGCGATCGCCTGAACGGCGAAGGCCTCCATGACCTCGCTAACCGCTATCCGTGTCGGCGCGATCCGTTCCGCTGCCAGGAGGCTCTCGGCCGCTGCAATAGGTGCCGCACCCGGCACAGCCGGATCCCCACCGCGGCGGACCGCCGATATTATCCGCACAGGCCGCCTCGCGTTGAGGCATCGATTCCCCGTCGACGCGCGTCAGCCTCGGCTCCGCCGTGCGGCTCGGCCTGAAGGACGTCGTCATCCTGATCAAGGATTTGCCGAGACAAAGAAACATCTTCAAATTCTTGATCGCCCGAACCGTCTATGGCGACGGTCTGCACACGCTGATCAAGCTGGAGGGAATTTATGCTTCCGGCGTAATGGGCTGGCACGCCTTCGACCTGCTGGCCTTTGCAATCGTCAAGATCGTGTTCGCAAGCTTCGGCGGTCTGCTGGCGAGTGCGCTGAACGTACGCATGGGAACGCGCCGCGCGCTCATCCTGGAGCTCTGCTGCACGATCCTGCTGCTCCTGATGGTCCTCGGTACAACGCCGAAGACACTCCTGTATTTCTGGCAATATGACGCGGGCGCCCATGCCAAATTGTGGTCTGGCCCGGTGTTCCAGACCCTGCCGGAACTCGCCTTCCTTCTGATCTCGGCCTCGATGACGGCGTTCGCCGTTGCCACTGCGGCGTCCGGACGCGCGATGGTGGTGGAGATCGTTCCGCCCGATCGGCTGGGCTCCTTCTTCGGGCTCTTCCACGTCAGCGCGAGCGCCACGGCCTGGATCGCTCCGGCGCTGATCGGTGTCTTCACCGCGTACTATCACTCGCAGTCAATTGGCCTGGTTCCGGTCGCGGTCCTGCTCGCCATTGGTGCAGCGATGTTGCTGTTCGTGGAGGGAGGCGAGCGCCACCATGCGCGTGCCGGCGGCTGAGCCCGTGCTCACACCTTGTCGGGGGTATCTGTACAAGAACTCTCTGCCCAACAAGGTTTGCAGCGATCACAAGAATCGCGCCGGCAAGCGTGGGCAACGCCCGATCCGTCAAAACAGACGGATCGGGCGGCTGATCGAAATCCATCGTCAGCACGATCAGCCTGGTCATCATCGCGGGGCAGGACAGATGGCGGCGCGCCTTCAACAGCGAGCGCGTGCGCGCAATCAACCCGATGCAGCGTCTACAGCGGGGGCCAAAAGCTGGGATTGAACATCACGTGCCGGTGGCGAAGCGCAAGCGACGCTCCCGATCAATTGAAGCGGCCGCCCTCACTGGTCTTGCGCAGAAGCAGCGGCGAGAGCATGAAATCGGCGCCAAGCCTCGCCTGATGGGACTTGAGTCCGGCAACGATCGTTCCCAGGCCAAGACCATCCGCCCAGAACATCGGCCCTCCGGTAACCGTCGGCCAGCCATAGCCGTTGATCCAGACGACGTCGATGTCGGACGCGCGCTGCGCAATCCCCTCTTCGAGGATCCTGGCTCCTTCGTTGATCATCGGATAGAGCAGGCGCTCCAGGATTTCCTGCTCGTCGACCGAGCGCGGACGATAGCCGCGGCTCGCCGCGTATCCAGCGATGATCTCCTCGACTTCCGACGAGGGCGACGGCCTTCGACTCTCGTCATAGTCATAATAGCCCTTGGACGTCTTTTGTCCGCGCCGATCGCGCTCGCAAAGCAGATCGCGAATGCTTTCGCCCTTCGAACTCTCTCGACGCCAGCCGAGGTCGAGCCCGGCCAGATCGCTCATCTGGAACGGTCCCATGGGAAATCCAAAATTCGTCAGGACCCGATCGACATCCCACGGCTTGGCGCCTTCAAGGATCAGCATTTGCGCCTGCTTCGACCGTTGCGCCAACATGCGATTGCCGATGAACCCGGGACAGACACCGGACACAACAGCGACCTTGCCGATCCGCTTCGCGACATCCATCACGGTGGCAAGCTGTGAGGGTCCTGTCTTGGCGCCACGCACCACCTCCAGCAGCCGCATGACGTTGGCTGGCGAGAAGAAATGCAGACCGATCACCGCCTCCGGGCGCTCGGTTTCCGCGGCCATCGCATTGAGATCGAGGCGGCTGGTGTTCGACGCCAGGATGGCGCCCGGCTTGGCGATCGCATCGAGCTTGCGAAACACTTCTTTCTTGACCGCCATATTCTCGAACACGGCCTCGATGACCAGATCGCAATCCGCGAGGTCCTCGATCGCCAGGCTCGGCCTCAGCAGCGCCATCGCTCGTTCGACGTCATTCTGCGTAAGCCGGCCGCGGCTTGCCGTTCGCTCGTAGTTGCGGCGGATCGTCGCGATGCCTCTGTCGAGCGGCGCCTGGTCGCGTTCAACAATGGTGACGGGAATGCCGATCGACAGGAAGTTCATCGCGATCCCGCCGCCCATCGTTCCGGCACCGACGATACCGACCCGTGCGATCGGGATGCGGGACGTGTCGCGCGGAATATCCTCGATCTTCGCAGCGGCCCGCTCGGCAAAGAAGATATGGCGCAGTGCCCTGGATTGCTCGCTCTTCACGAGTGATGCAAACAAGGCACGCTCCTTCGCCACGCCTTCGGCAAACGGAAGCTTCACGGCGGCCTCAATCGCCTGGATGCAGGCCTCGGGCGCGGCGAAGCCCTTGACCTTGCCGGCGATCTCATGACGAAACCGATCGAACAGGGCGGGATCACGCACGGCCTCGGCGAGGCGTTCAGTGCGCTTGGAGGTGCGTGGATGTTCCTTCAGGAGCAGTATTTCGCGCGCGAAGGCGATCGCCTCAGGTTCGAGGCTGTCATCGCCAGCGAGGCGATCGACAAGGCCGATCTCGAGGGCGCGCCGGGCAGGCACCGCCTCTCCGGTCGTGATCATCGAGAGCGCCTCGGGTATACCAACCAGACGCGGCAGCCGCTGCGTTCCACCTGCACCCGGCAGAAGCCCGAGCTTGACTTCGGGCAGCCCCAGTTTCGCCGATGTCGTGGCGATGCGGTAGTGACAGCCAAGCGCGACCTCCAGCCCTCCTCCGAGCGCATTGCCGTGGATCGCCGCCAGAACGGGCTTTTCGCTTGCCTCGATGGCATCGATCACCGCCGGCAGCGACGGCGGACTTGATGGCTTGCCAAATGATGCGATATCGGCGCCGGCAAAAAAGCCGCGGCCGTCGCATCGTATGATGACCGCGCGCACGGCGGGGTCCGCAACGGCAGCCGTGACCGCCTTGCCCAGAGCATGGCGCATGGCTTCCGACAAGGCGTTGACCGGCGGATTGTCGGCGATCACGACCAGTACATCGCCATGACGGTCGGTACGAATCATCCTTGCCCCCGCCTTCAAAAGATCTCAAACAGGCCCGCGGCGCCGATCCCGCCGGCGCAGCACATGGTGACGACGCCGTAGCGTGCGCCTCGCCGCTTACCCTCATGCATGAGATGCCCGACGCAGCGGGCGCCGGTCATCCCGTAGGGATGGCCGATCGAGATCGCGCCGCCGGAGACGTTGAGCCGCTCGTTCGGAATGCCGAGCCGGTCGCGGCAATAGAGCAGTTGGGATGCGAAGGCTTCGTTCAACTCCCAGATATCGATGTCCTCGATCTTGAGTCCATTGCGTTCAAGCAGTTTCGGCACCGCGAACACCGGGCCGATGCCCATCTCTTCCGGGGCACAGCCGGCGACCGCGAGGCCACGATAGGCGCCGAGCGGCTCCAGCCCCCGCTTGGCCGCCTCCTTGGCCTCCATCAGCAGCACGGCCGCGGCGCCGTCAGACAGTTGCGAGGCGTTGCCGGCCGTGATGAAGCGTCCTTCCTTGACAAAGCGACCGCCCTTGAAGACGGGCTTGAGCCGCGCAAGGTCCTCCAGCGTCGTTCCCGGGCGATTGCCCTCATCCTTTGTCAATGTCACTTCGCGTTCGGACGTCTCCCCGCTCTCGCTGTTGGTAACGGTCATCGCCGTCGTCAGTGGGACGATCTCGCGATCGAAGCGACCCTCGGCCTGTGCCTGCGCGGTGCGGTGCTGCGACTGCAACGCATATTCGTCCTGCGCCTCACGACTGACGCCGTAACGTTCAGCTACGATCTCGGCGGTCTCGATCATCGTCGTCGGAAGGCCCGGCACATTCTTCAGGATCCAGTCGTCCCAGGCCCGGTACCGATTGACCTTGTCGTTCTGCACGAGACTGATCGATTCCAGGCCGCCGCCGACTGCTATCGGCGCTCCATCGTTGACGATGTATTTCGCCGCCGTCGCGATGGCCATCAGCCCGGACGAGCATTTGCGGTCGATCGACATCGCAGCGACGCTGTCGGGAAGTCCCGCATGCAAGGCCGCATGGCGCGCGACGTTGTTCCCGGATGTGCCTTGCTGCTGCGCTGCTCCCATCACGACGTCATCGACCTCACGCGGGTCGATCCCGGCACGTTCGACCACCGCACGGATCACATGCCCGCCGAGCCGGGGCGAGGTCGTGTTGTTGAATGCACCCCGATAGGCCCTGCCAATCGGGGTCCGGGCCGTCGCAACAATTACCGCTTCGCGCATCATACATCCTCCCATTGCGACGCAGCGCGCCGCCGCGTCGTTGTTCGTTGTCGTCGGCCTCGTCAGGTGAGTTCCGAAGAGGAATAACCCAGTATTGCCCGCGCGATGACGAGCCGCTGGATCTGTCCCGTACCTTCGTAGATATCGGCGATGCGGCCGTCCCGGAGATATTGCTCGGCGAAATGGTCGTGGCTAAGGCTCATGGCGCCCAGCACCTCCATCGCGCGTTGCGGGCCCGAGCGGCAGACTTCACCTCCCTTCGCCTTGGCCACCGACGCTTCAAGATTGTTCGGCTCGCCTCGCGCGGCGAGCCAAGCCGCCCGCATCACCGTCAATGTTGCCGCTTCGATGTCGGCCTCGAGTTCAAGCAACGTCTGCGCCGTGGTACTGCGACCATGAGGGCTTGCGTCGAAGTCGACGACGACGCCTTCCTTCGCGAGTGCTTCCTGAGCAAGGCGGAACGCGCCGAGCGCCTTGCCAATGCCGCCCGCCGCCACGAACGGGCGCGTCATGTTGAAGGTTTTGAGCACTCCCTTGTAGGATGCCGATCCCTCGCCTTCGCCGCGCGGCACTCTCTCATCGCCGCCGATCAGGTGATCGCGCGGAATGCGGCAGTCACGGAACGCGTACGCGGCGGTATCGCTGCTGCGGATACCGAGCTTCCTTTCCTTGCGGACCAGTTCAAATCCGGGCGTCCCCTTCAGCACCAGGAATGACTTGATTCCGCCACGGCCGGCCGACTTGTCGACCGTCGCCCAGACGATCGCGCCATCGCAACGCACCCCGTTGGTGACGAAAATCTTGTCACCGTTCAGCACCCATTCCTCGCCATCGAGCCTGGCGGTGGTCTGGATCGCCTTGGTATCCGAGCCTGCGCCGGGCTCGGTGATCGACATCGCAAGCATCAGATGTCCCCAGCGTGCCTTCTGGGCTTCGGTTCCGGCAGCGTCCAGTGCCGCGTTGCCGAGCGCGGTAGGCGGCTGACGCAGGGGCACGCCGCAATGGGATTCGCGTTCGATCCTCATCAGCACCTGCAGCAGCAGCATCGGCGTGTCGCTGCGGGATCGCCCACGCAACCGCTGCTGAACCGGCGGGAACTGAGAAGCTTCCGGGAAGGATTTCGGCAGAAGCTCCTCTTCATGGCTGTCATAGTGGCGAGCATATTTCTCGCCGATTTCGGCTTCGGCGGCGACGCTCTCGAGAACGGCGCGATCAAAATCCGACAACGAAAAATCCACCACTGACTCCTTCTCCTCAGGCAGCTGCGATCGCATGGTGGTTGGTCAGCGCAGACATGTTGCGCAGCCACGTCTCGAGCGGGAAATCGCGGATGTAGCCGTGCCCGCCAAAGATCTGGAGACCATCGTCGGCAATCCTGAGCGCGTGCCGATTGACATAGTTCTGTGCGAGCACGGAGGCCCGAGTGGCGTCGCGACCGGCGTCAGACTCGGCCGCCGCCTTCCACACCATCCATCGCATGGCTTCGCATTCGACGTGCATATCGGCGAGCATGAAGGCGATCGACTGCTTCTTCGCGATCGGCTCGCCGAAAGCGACACGCTCCTTGGCATAGGGAATTGCGAAATCGGTCACTGCATGCGCGAGCCCAACCGCGAGCGCCGCCCCTCCGATCCGCAAGCTCGCAAGAAGAGGCCGGATATCTGCGCCCTCGCCGTCTCCCAATACGGCGTCTGCCGGCAACGACACCCGAGCAAGTTCGACGCGAGCAAAGCCGGCCGCCGTCAGGCCGATCGTTCCATTGTCCCGCTCTATTCTGACGCCCGGCGCATTGGCGCTGACGATGAAGGCCTTGATTCCTGCAAGTCCTGGCGCATCCGATGCGCGTGCCAGCACGAGCAGATGGCTCGCATGTTCACCCATTGGAACAAGCCGCTTGGTGCCGCTGATGACCCAGCCCGTCCCGTCCCGCTCGGCGCGCGTCGCCATGCGTGCTGGATCGAACGCAAGTGACCCCTCATGGAACGCAAGGGTCGCGGCGCGGCGCTCTCCCCGGCAGAACTCAGGAAGGTAGCGAAGCTGCTGCTCTTCAGTGCCGAGGTCGATCAGTGGATTCACGAACAGCATCGAGGCGAAGGCCGCGCTCGCGAGACCAGCACACCCGTAACCGAGGGCTTCCAGCATCAGCGCGCTGGTCAGGAGCGAGCGCGGCGCCCCACCACCCCCGCAGGCTTCCGGAATCGAGAGGCCGGTGAATCCGAGCGACCATGCGGTGTCGAGCAGATCTGTCGGTGCGGTGCATGTCTCATCGGCATCCCGCGCGCGCGAGGTCAATTCGTTCCTTGCAAAAGCCAGCAGCGTATCGCGAACCTGGTTCTGTTCTTCCGTTAATGCAAACGAGATCATGGTGCCGGCATCCCGGTTTCGGTCGACGACGACGGCTTGCGACCACCGGCCGTCTGCAACGCTTGGGCAGCGCTGACGAGATCCCGCAGGTAAGCGAAGATCGGCAGACCCACACGCCGGAAGGCGCGACGCGCGAAGGCCGAGGGCAGTGTATAGCTGTAAATCAGGATCGGCTTCGAACTGTGCGCCGCGAGCTTCTGCAACTCGTCGACATCGAGCGAGACGCTGCGCTCGCTCGACAGGCCCACGGCAAATACGACGAGATCGACCTGGTCGCCGTCGAGCAGCACCTTCAGCGCCTGCACCGCGCCACCGGTGAAGATGCCTTGCGCGGTCACGTCGACTGGATTCGCCGCCGATCCGTAAGCCGGAAAGGTCGGGCGAAGCGAGACCTGGAGTTGAGCGCTCAACGCCGGGATGGCAAAGCCTGCCGCCGAAAGGCACTCGGACAGGACCGTACCCGCGCCGCCCGCCGTGGTCACGATCCCGACCCGCTTGCCGACGGCAACCGGACTCGTGGCGAGCGCGAGCGCTGCCGCGACCGCTTCGTCGGGTTCGCTGACGACGACCACGCCCAGCTCCGCGAGCATGTCGCTTTCGCCGGCAATGGTATCCGTCAAGCTGCCGGTATGCGCGAGCGCTGCGCGCCGCCCTGCTTCGGACCGACCGATCTTGAGGGCGATGATCGTCTTGCCGGCCGCGCGAGCGCATTCGGCGGCCGCCCTGAATCCTGCGACATCCCGGATTTGCTCGAGATAGGCGATGATGACCCTGCTCTCGATGTCGCCGGAAAAATGCGCAATGAAATCGGCCGCGGTCAGATCACACTCATTTCCAGTCGTGACGATGTGACTGAAGTCAAGCCCGATCGCGCGACCGCGATCCAGCATGGCAAAACCGAGGCCCCCGCTCTGCGCGACGACGGCGACCTTGTCGGCATTGGCGATCACCTGTTCAGCGCCCTCCGCCGGCTCTGCCGCAGTACTGAAAGTTGCCGCGACACCATCGACGAGATTGTAGAATCCCTCGCAGTTCGGCCCGCAGATCCGTATCCCGGTGCGGCGCGCGATCTCGGACAGGCGGGCCTGCAGGCGGGCTTTATGGACACTCTCCTCGGCAAATCCGGACGAGATGACGACCGCGCCGCGCACGCCCGCGGCCGCGCATTCCTCCACGACGTCACAGACGAACTCGGCCGGGATCGCAATGATTGCAAGATCAGCCGCGAGGCCTGCCGCGGTGACCGACGGATAGCAGCGAACGCCGTTGATCTCTTCATAGCTCGGGTTGACCGGTATGATGCGGCCCTTGAACCCGCCGCGGCGCAAGATGCGCATCAACAAGCCGCGGATCGTTCGCTGCTCGGCCGGAGCAGCCCCGACGACCACGATGGACTTCGGCCGCAGGAACGCGCCGATCGCCGCCATGCCGGCATCCTGACTTGCCCCTTCGGGAGCGATTGATCGAGTATTCATGAGCGTGGCAATCCGACCAGGTTGCGCGCGATGATGATCCGCTGGATCTGCCCGGTGCCCTCGACAATGTTGAGCGCCTTGGCGTCGCGGAACAGCTTTTCGACCAGGCAATTCCCGGCTCCGGCCTCCAACCCCACGATCTCCATGCCGGCCGTCGCGAGCTCATGCGCCGTTTCGGCCGCGAATACCTTGGCCATTGAAGCGTCGACGATGTTGGGGGTCTTCTGGTCTGCCATCCAGGCAGCCCGCAGCGTCATGAGCCACGCCGCGCGCAACTGCCGTTGCATCGCCTCAAGCCGGTCTCGCACGCGCAAGGACTTGATGGCGCCGGATTGTCTTGCGAATTCGAGCGTCTCGTCATAAGCGGACCGTGCCAGGCCAACTGCACTCGCCGCCACGCCTACCCGGGTCGTATTGAGCGATCCCATCGTCGCCCCGTAGGCACTCGATCGCGACGTGCGAACCGGTCGTTCCCCGCCCAGGATGTTGTCGGCCGGTATCTCGCAGTCCTCGAGAATGAACGAGACCGACTCATAGGCCCGCAGCCCCATCTTCTTTTCGATCTTGATTCCGGTCATGCCCGGCGTTCCGCGCTCGACGAAGAACGAACGCTGGCCGGCGCGCCCCTTTTCAGGATCGAGGTTGGCCTGGATCAAGACCCAGTCGGCACGAGCCGCGTTGCCGATGAAGCATTTGGCTCCATTGAGCAGGTAGCCTCGATCCGTGCGGGTGGCGCGGGTGCGGAACGCCGCGGTATCGGACCCGCCACCAGGCTCGGTGAGTGCGAAGCTTCCCCAGCGCGGCGCGTTCGCGCCGCGAAACGGTCCGAGAAAGCGCTCGCGCTGCTCGGGCGTACCCATGGTGGTGACGATCGCGGCAGGAAGACCCGGCCCCGGGGCGGCAACGCCCATACCGCGATCCCAATAGGCATTCTCTTCCTGAAGCACGGCCATTCGGAAGGCCGAACCCTCGGTGATGGCATCGTCCTCCGCCGGTGCAGGATGTTGGCGGCGAAAGTCGACGAACTTCACGAAGTAGGGATGATCTACCGGCAGCGGCGCGCCGTCGCGATCGGCCTCGAGCCCCGCTGGCCGGACCTCCCTTTGACCCCACTCCCTGGCGCGCTCGATATGCGCACAAAGCGCCACACTGAAGCCGCTCACGCTGCTATCTCCATCGGATTGGCGATCGCAAGCGTCGCGCCGGCGTCGTCCTGCGCGGCAGAGCAGCCACCGGCGAGCAGTCCGAGCGCGCGGCTATCGCGCATCGCCTTTTCGACGGGATAGTCCCGCATGAAGCCATGGCCGCCGAGGATCTGCACCGCGTTCGGCCCGATGAATTGGCTTGCCTCAACCGCGTCGATGAATGCCGAGGCGGCGGGGCCGGTCCCGTCCAGTCCGGCATCGATCAGTCGCGCAGCACTTTCGATGAGAAGGCCGACGCGCTCGACCGCAATGTGCATATCGACAATCAGGAAGGCGAGCCCCTGATGGTGTGCGATCGGCTTGCCGAACGCCACGCGTTCAAGCGCGTAGCGGCGCGAGAAGCCGGCTGCATCGACGAGAACACCCCAGATCAGAGCAGCATAGTAGAGCCGAATTTTCGCCCAAGCCTGCGCCGCCGATGCCGGATCATGCCACGCGTACGCTGGCCTACCTTCATAGCGGATGTGGCCCGCGCCGGCCGCGTGCAATGCAGCGCCGCGGACGGCTTCAAGCTTGAGCCCGTCCTCCAACACCCATGCACCTTCGCGTCCAAGGCCAACCAGAACATCAGCGTTTGCGGATGGGATCCATGCCGCTTCGCCACGAATTGATCCGTCGCTTGACGCGCCGGCATCGGAGTCAATGACAAGCGCGAGCCGCGCCTCTGGACGACGCTCGAGCAGGTCACGGCATTTCTTCAGAAGATCGCCGCCACCGAACGCTTCGATGACATAGGCTGCCGGCCCGAAACGATCCAGCGCGAGCGCGGCACCGGCATCGGCTTCGGCCAGCAGGCGGTTCACTCGGACGCGGCTGGAAAGGCCAAGCCCTGCGCCTCCGAGAGCTTCCGGCAGATCGATCGCAGCAAGACCGAGCGACTCGAAGCGCTCATGCACGTCCCCGCTTACCGACCTCGCCGCCTCGAATTCACGCAGCTTCGGGCGGAGTTCTTCGGCTGCAAACCGCCGGACGGTCTCCGACAGCATGTCGTCAGTTTCGTTGGAAGAGAAGTTCATCCGGCCCCTTCACCGTGGAAAAACCTGCCCGCAGCAGGTCAGCCACGAATTAGGGGCGGCTCGTCACCCTCGCAACGAAATTCGGATAGAGAGGCCGATTTCCATATAGGAAGAAATCAGCGTCGCAGGGCTGATGGATCAGGCAGAAAGGCCTTGATTGCTCGTCGCATCGCCACGAGGTTTGACGACAGGTTCTTCTCCAGACGTCGGACCGGCCCGCCGAGCGCAATGACAAACGTCCTGTTATAGGGCGCAACGGGCAGCGGCATGGCGATCACTCCGACGCCCTCGGTATAGAGATGGCGGGAGAAGAAGTAGCCCTGCTTACGGATCACAGTGACTTTCTCCATCACCTCCTTCAGCGCGACGCGACGAGCCCGGTTCGCCTCGTCGTAATTGCTCCGATAGACGAGCGTGTCTATCTCGGCGTCCGATTTGGTGCTCAACAGCACCAATCCGACGCCCGATCGGGTCAACGGCCGCAACGAGCCCGGCTCGGCCGAATAGCTCAGCGGCTGTGGCGAGCGCAGCACGTGTACGTACTGCGCCCGGATTTCGCTCTGCGTCCCGAGGATGATCGTTTCGCGGGTGCGCTCGCGCAAATCGTCCATCAATGGCAGCATCTTGAATTCGTTAAAGAGCTGGTCGGCGACCCAGCGGCCGAGCACCGCAATGCGCATGGTCGGCAGATAGGTTCGAGTCACCCGGTCATACTCGAGATAGCCGAGCAGCATCAGGCTCTTCAGCATCGCCGCTCCGCTCGAGACGGGATAGTCGAGCGCCTCACAAATTTCCTTAAGGCCGAGCGCTCGCCGCTTCCGGTCGAAGAATTCCATGATCTCGATGACGCGACGGGCTGACTTGATGGTGGAGTTGGCCATGGCTCTGTCCGATCAGAATCCTTCTATATGGAAATGACATCTGTATCAGAGAATCGCTTCCAATTCGGAAGGTCGCGTTTACGTTCGCCCCTGGCAAGACGGGACAGGAAGTGATGGACGTTTTCGCAAGGAACGATGTCGTTGCGACCATTGAAGACTTGGTCGGTTTGGTTGAAATCCGAAGAGGGCCGAACAATTTCTTCGATGTCGACCTGATCGAGGCGATCGCCGATGCATTCACACTTCTTGCCGCGGACGGGACATGTCGTGCAATCGTGCTGGCATCGGAAGGCAAGGCGTTTTGCGCCGGCGCGGATTTCTCAAGGAGAACAGGGACAGGCAACCAGGGATCCGGGGCAAATCTGTATCGGGCGGCGGTCCGGCTGTTCGAGTGTCCGAAGCCGATCATTGCTGCCCTGCAGGGCCCGGCGATCGGTGGCGGATTGGGGCTGGCGCTCGTCGCCGACTTTCGCGTGGCGGCACCGGAGGCGCGCTTTGCCGCCAATTTCGTGAAACTCGGCATTCACCCCGGGTTTGGCATCACGGCGACACTGCCCCGCCTCATTGGACCGCAAAGGGCCAGCCTCATGCTCTACACCGGCCGGCGCATAAGGGGGGAAGAGGCCGTGACGTGGGGCCTCGCCGACATGCTCGCTCCACAGGACCAATTGCGTGCTGCGGCCTGCGCGCTTGCCGCTGAAATCGCGGAGGCGGCCCCACTTGCCGTGCTGGCCACCCGCGCGACGATCCGCAAAGGGATTGCCGAACTCGTGCGCGCGCAGACCGAGCACGAGCTTGCCGAGCAGACCAAGCTGTTTGCGACGGCCGACTATCGTGAAGGCGTCCGCTCCGTGGCCGAGCGCCGCCCGGGCCGGTTCGTTGGAGCTTGATCAGGCGCGCTAACGGCCTCCGGAGGCGAACTGCCAACGACGAAAGGGGCGCTTGCGACCGCGCCTGTTTTTGCTTACGTCCGGGCGTCTAACGAGTTGTTCGAAGAGTGGGCCAGAAAGAGGCACCATCTCAGTTCGTAGCGCGTCGGTAGACCGCCATGGTTCCAGCGAGGGCGAGAAATACTCCGCCGCAAAGGCGATCCAGCCAAACCGATGCGGTTGAACGCAGGAATTTCGCCACTCGAGAGCCGAAGCTGGCGTAGGCGAACATGACGACGAAGTCGATCGTCGCGAACACGATTGCCAGCGTGACGTATTGGACGAATTGTGGCTTGGCTAAGTCAATGAATTGCGGGAGGAACGCCGAGAAGAATAGATAACCTTTCGGATTCGTTGCGGCGACGAAGAAGCAGCGAGCGAAGATTTCAGCCGCCGCAACATCTGCTGAATGAGATGTCCGATCCAGCGCCACCGCTGCTGAACCGCTAGACCTCAACAGCACAAGGCCGAGGAACGCGAGATATGGCCGAGGAGTTGAAAGATCCGCGTCTGATCGAGACTTATGTGCGCAGCTATAACAGTGAACGAGAGCGGCTTGCGGGGGACGCAGTCGCGGTGCGTGCGCGACTAATGGCGAAACGTGATCGGATCGAAGGCGAACGGCAACGCAACATTGATCTTGTGATCAAGTACGTCATCTCCGAAGAGGATGCCAAGCAGCGGATCGCGGAGCTAAAGGAAGAGCGGCTGCGCGTCGAGGCCGAAATGGCCGCACTCGAAGAAGCCCCAGTCCCCGTCGCGCTCCACCCAACTGCCCTGGATCGCTACATAAGTACAGTGAACGCACTTGCCGAGACAATGGCTGGTCATTCGAAGGCGGAGGACGACCGTGGTTCCCTGGTCCAAGATTTTCGTACCCTCGTGCACAGCGTCACCGTCCACCCAAAGGGCGCTTGGAAAGGCTTCGAGGTCGAAGTGAAAGGCAAACTCGCCACTCTGATAGGCGGCGAGGTCTTTCCTCAGGCCCACCATAATAGTGGGGGATACATGGTAGCGGGAGAGGGACTCGAACCCCCGACCCCAGGATTATGATTCCCGTGCTCTAACCAGCTGAGCTACCCCGCCACAGGGTCGCGAGGGCCGAAACGGCCGATCTCGCGAACGCGCGGCATATAAGGAAGGGGGCGGCGGGCTGTCAATCCGGGTTTGCGAAAGCTTTGACGGATATGGCGCTTGAGAGGGGAAAACCGACCCCTTTTAGCGCTGGAGTCGCGATTTCGGGCACCAGACTCGCGGAGAGTCCCCCTCACCCGGATCGCATCTTCGATGCGCGCCGGCCTCCCCCCGCAGGCGGGGAGAGGCGAAGGAAGAGCGAGCCTATTTCGGCCGGACCGTCGGGTCGCCGCCGGGGCTGCCGGGGGGCGGGATGACGGGGGTGTTGCCGCCGCTTTCGGGGGCGGGGGCGTGCATGTCGGGGTCTACGCCCGAGGGCGGGCAGAGCACGCCGTCGGATTTGGCCAGCCTGTCGCCGAGCGGTTCCCGGGACTGGCCGGTGGTGGTGCCGTCGGGCGCGGTAGCGCGGTTCGGGCGGTCCTGGGGCAGGCAATTGGCGGCGTGCTGCGCCGATGGCGGCGCGGTCGCTTGCGGCGGCGTCGCAGGTAGCGGCGGGGCCTGCGCGATCGCGGCGCCTGAGGCAGCGATGACGAGGCCCGCAAAGATGAGTTTTGATGTCGTGCGCATGGGAGGGAAACGCCGGGGTAAGGCCCGGTGTTCCCCCAACGCGATCACGATTTGCGGTAGCGGATCAGCGAAAAGTGGCCCATCGGCGGCATCGGGCGGCGCTCGGCCAGCGTGATGCCGCCGTGCTTTGCGGCCCAGTCGACCAGGCGCTGCCACGGGAATTCCGGGCGCCAGCCGAGGCGGCGGGCGACGGGCGCGAAGGCGAGCTCGAACAGCTTGCGCGGACCGCTCTCGGCGCCGATGTGGTTGACGAGGATCAGCTCGCCGCCAGGCTTCAGCACGCGCACGAACTCGTCGAGCGTGCCTTCGGGATCGGGCACGGCGGTGATGACATATTGCGCGACCACCGCGTCGAAGAAGTTTTCGGGGAAGGCGAGGTTCTTCGCGTCCATCACCGAGAGCACCTCGACATTGCTGAGCCGCAGCGCGCGCACGCGCGCCTGCGCCTTGCGCAGCATCGGCTCGGAGATGTCCACGCCGCAGATCTTTGTGGTGCGCGAATAGTCGGACAGCGAAAGCCCGGTGCCGACGCCGACGTCGAGGATGCGGCCGCCGATGCGGTCGGCCTCCGCGATGGTCGACTGCCTTCCGGCGTCGAACACCTTGCCGAACACGAGATCGTAGACCGGCGCCCAGCGGCCATAGGCCTTCTCGACCCCGGCCCGCGAGATGTCTGCTGCCATGCCCCCTGCCCCGGAAATTTTCTAGCCGCGCACCGCTTCCACCAGCGGCCTCGCAGCGTTGCTCGCAACCTTCGCCGCGGCGCTCTGGATGAAGCCGCCGCCGAGCACGCGCGCCTGCCCCGAGGGCGCATCGTAGAACACGCAGGCCTGGCCCGGCGAGACGCCCTCCTCGCCGGCGACGAGCTCGATCTCGTAATGGCCGCCAGCGCCGCGCAGCCACGCCGGCTGGGGGCTGCGCGTCGAGCGCACGCGCACGAACATCTCGAGGCCATTGCCGATGGCGCTATCGATATCACCGCCGCCCAGCCAGTTGACGTCGCGCAAGCTGATGCGGTGCATCTTCAGCGCCTCGCGCGGGCCGACGACGACGCGGCGATTGGCGGCCTCGAGCCGCACCACGAACAGCGGCGCGTGAGCGGCGATGCCGAGGCCGCGGCGCTGGCCGACGGTGAAATTGGCGATGCCGTTGTGCCGGCCGAGCACGCGGCCGTCGAGATCGACGATGTCGCCGGGGTCCATCGCGTTCGGCCGCAGGCGGGTGATGATGTCGGTGTAGCGCCCCGTCGGCACGAAGCAGATGTCCTGGCTGTCGTGCTTGTCAGCGACCGCAAGACCGAAGCGGCGCGCGAGCTCGCGCGTCTCCGGCTTGGTCATGTCGCCGAGCGGAAAGCGCAGATAGTCGAGCTGTTCCTGCGTGGTCGCGAACAGGAAGTAGCTCTGGTCGCGATCGGCATCGGCGGCGCAGACCAGCGCGCGCGAGCCGTCGTCGAGACGGCGCGAGGCGACGTAATGGCCGGTGGCGAGCGCCTGGGCCCCTAACTCGCGCGCGGTCTTGAGTAGGTCGCGAAACTTGACCGAGCGGTTGCACTCGATGCACGGCACCGGCGTTTCACCAAGAGCATAAGAGTCGGCGAAATTGTCGATGACGGACTCGCGAAAACGGTCCTCGTAGTCGAGCACGTAATGGGGAATGCCGAGCTTGGCGGCGACGTCGCGGGCGTCGTGGATGTCCTGGCCGGCGCAGCAGGCGCCCTTGCGATGGGTCGCCGCGCCATGGTCGTAGAGCTGGAGCGTGATGCCGACGACGTCGTAGCCCTCAGCCTTGAGCAGCGCAGCCGTCGTCGAGGAATCGACGCCGCCCGACATGGCGACGACGACCCTGGTGTCCTGCGGACGGCCTTCGAGATCCAGACTGTTGAGCATGGGTTCTTAAGGTGTGACGGCGGCGTTCGGCGATCCGCGATGTGCCTTTGGCCGGGACATCGGTGGTCCCGGGGAACTTCGGTTCCCGCAGGGCGCGACTGGCCCGGTCGAAAGCGGCTGAGAGCGATCTCTTTAATATAGGGGGCATTCCGGTGAAGCAATCACAGGGGAGGCCGGCTTAGGGCAATTCTTGCCGGGGCGGCAGAAATGGCGGGGTCGCGGAGGGCCCTGCGGCGGCAAGCTCGACGCATCAAGATATTGATTTTACTTCTAAATTTTCCACGCTCGGCGCTGGCCCGCTCCTTGCTACCCCTGTACCGAAGATGTTTTCAAGAGGTCGCCTGTGGTCGGTCGGACGTCAGATGTAGCTGCCAGCGTGCCGGTTCCTGGCGCGCAGCAAAAGACTGCACGCTCGCAAGGGCCGAAGGACACGTCGACGAACGACGCCTTCGGCTCGCTGGTCGACAGCAATACCCAGGCGATCAGCAACAACGCGGCCTCGCAGGCGCAGGACAGCGCGCCGCGGCGGACCGATTCGGCGTCGTCCGCGTCGGACAAGAGCCCGCGCGACACCTCCTCGACCGACCCGTCCTCGCAGAGCAAGGCGAGCGACGACACCGACAATTCCGCGCCCGCCGGGAGCGAGACGACGGACGATCCGGCCCAAGCCACGGACACGGCGTCGGCCAAGAGCAAGGACAAGACCAAGGACAAGCCGGAGGCGTCCGACGCCAAATCGGCGGACAAGTCCGACGAGACCAAGGGCGACAAGGCCGACGGCACCGACGGGCTCGCCGCCGCCGTCGCAATCGATGCCGCCGCGGCCGCGCAAGTGGACGCGACCCAGGCCGCCGTGCCCGATCCGAACGCGATCGTGGTGACCGCGCCGGTCGTGCCTCTCGATCCGAACGCTGCGGCGAACCAGGCCGGCGATGCCGCCGCCTCGCCGCTGACGATCGCCGCCGCCGGCCTCGCCGCCAGCGCCTCCACCGCGGCGCAGATCGCCGGCGCCAAGACCGATACCGCGACGGCGGGCGACAAGAGCGCCAAGGCCGCGGGCGCCAAGGTCGATGCCGAGACCTCGGCGACGCTCGCGGACGCCGCGACCGGCACCACCGACGGCACCGCGACCGACGCCAAGACCAATGGCGGACTGATCGCCGCCGCCGTTGACCAGGGCACACCGAAGACCTCGTTCAAGGCCGCCGCCACTGCGCCAGGCGCGAGCGACGTCTCCAATATCGGCCAGGACGCGGGCAAGGCGAACGCCGCGACCGCGCAAACGCCGGCGACCGCGACGGGCGCCGCCGCGCACCCGCAAGCGGCCAAGCCGCAAGACGATGCCGGCGCGACCGACGCGAAGGCTGCTCCCGCCGACCGAGCCGCCGATGCAGCGCCTGGCGCACCGGCCACGCACGCCCATGCGAATGCGCCGGCCAATGTAGCCGCGACCGACACCAGCGCACAGGCCGCCTCCGCCGTGCAGGCGCCGCTGACCACGACGACGTCGGCCGCGACGGCATCCACCGCAACGCTCACCGCGACCGCGGCAACTTCGACCGCCGTGCCGATCAACGCCGTGCCGATCGAGATCGCGGCCGCCGCGCGCGCCGGCAAGACGCGCTTCGACATCAGCCTCGATCCGATCGATCTCGGCCGCATCGACGTCCGCATCAATGTCGACCGCAACGGCCAGGTCACCTCGCATCTCACCGTCGAGAAGCCGGAGACGCTGCAGATGCTGCGGCAGGACGCGCCGCAATTGCAGCGCGCGCTCGACGATGCCGGCTTCAAGACCGGCAGCAACGGGCTCTCCTTCAGCCTGCGCGACCAGAATTCGTCGGGCCAGAACTCCGGCCAGAACAACGACAATGGCGGCAATGCCCGCCGCCTGATCATCAGCGAGGACGACACCGTTCCCGCAGCGCCCGTGGGACGCGGCTACGGCCGCATGCTCGGATCGAGCAGCGGCGTCGACATCAGAGTGTGAGGAGTATTCGCAAATGACCACCACGAATGCCGCCACCGCCCCTTCCGTCGTCTCCGGCACGACCGACGTCCCGAAATCGTCCTCGTCGAACTCGCTGAGCTCGAGCACGGGATCGACGCTCGCCGGCAACTTCCAGACCTTCCTGACGCTGCTGACGACGCAGCTGCAGAACCAGAACCCGCTCGATCCGCTCGACACCAACCAGTTCACCCAGCAGCTGGTGCAGTTCGCCGGCGTCGAGCAGCAGCTCAAGACCAACGATGCGCTGTCCCAGCTCGTCACGCTGCAACAGACCACGCAGGCGACCCAGGCGCTGGGCTTCGTCGGCAAGACCGCGCTGGTCGACGGCTCGACCGCGACCATGAAGAACTCGTCGGCGACCTGGCATCTCAACGTGCCCAGCGACTCGACCGTCGACATCACCGTCGCCAATTCCAGCGGCCAGACCGTATTCACCGGCAAATACACCGCCGCCGCCGGCACCGACATTCCCTTCACCTGGAACGGCCAGGGCAATGACGGCACGCAATGGCCCGACGGCAAGTACACGATCTCGGCCACGGGCAAGGACGTCGCGAACAACAATGTCGGCATCGCCGCGCAGGTGCAGGGCGTGGTGTCGTCGGTCGACCTGACCCAGTCGCCGCCGCTGCTCACCATCGACGGCGCCAGCTACACCCTGAGCCAGGTGAAGAGCATCATCGCGACGAGCAGCAATTAAAGGCCTGCGCGGCCGCCACACACGAGATGTCATCCCCGCGAAGGCGGGGATCCATAACCACAGAACGTCGTTTTCGCGTGAGACCGTAACCCCGAGTCGTCGTCAAACTGCTCCCTGGGGTTATGGGTCCCGGGCTCGCGCTCCGCGCGCCCCGGGACGACGGTTGAGAGCTTTGCAGCGTCGCGCTCGGGCCCGGTTTGTTAGTAAAGTATTTACCTTCTGCCCGCCCGGCCGGCCGAGATTACGTCTCCAGCCCTCCGGGCCGGCCGTGTTCCCGCAAGTTTCAACGAGAATTGTATTGAAGCCTTAGGCTTAGCGGATTTTTAAGCCGCCGCGCGTAGGGTTACGGCGTGAGTTCAGTGGTTGAGAGTTTGTGAGTACGCCATGACAGAACCCCATCGCCCGAGGGTAAAATACGTCATCGGGCCGGACGGCAGTCCGCTGACGATCGCAGATCTGCCAGCACCCGGCACCAAACGCTGGGTCATCCGCCGCAAGGCTGAAGTCGTCGCCGCCGTCCGTGGCGGACTTCTCTCCCTTGAGGAGGCCTGCAGCCGTTATACGCTGACGGTCGACGAATTCCTCTCTTGGCAGTTTTCCATCGACCAGCACGGTCTGGCGGGTCTTCGCACCACCCGCATCCAGCAATATCGCCAGTAAGCGATCCGGAAATCTGCGGCTTTTGACGAAAATCGGCCTCGCCCTGCGATGCCGATTTTTTTCATGACGCGACTTTTGTCCCAGCTCTTAACCTTCGTTAACCATATCGAAACCATCACCTAGGCAATAATTGCCCAGTCGACCGCTCTGGAATGCGGATCGAAGCTTCGGGGCGGTTGCTTGCAAGGTCTTGCGGACTTTTTAAAAGGTATCGGCGCCGCCCGCTTCGGGGCGATGATCGCGGTCACCGCCGCGCTCGTCGGCTTCTTCGCGTTCGTCATCATGCGGGTCACCACGCCGCAGATGACGACGCTGTTCACCGACCTCTCGGTGGAAGATTCTTCCAGCATTATCAAGGACCTGGAACGCCAGGCCATCCAGTTCGAGCTGCGCAATGAGGGCACCATCATCATGGTGCCCAAGGACAAGGTGACGCGGCTGCGGATGAAGCTCGCCGAGGGCGGCCTGCCCAAGGGCGGCGGCGTCGGCTACGAGGTGTTCGACAAGTCGGACGCGCTCGGCACCACCTCTTTCGTCCAGAACATCAATCATCTGCGCGCGCTGGAAGGCGAGCTCGCCCGCACCATCCGTGCCATCGACCGCATCCAGGCCGCCCGCGTCCATCTGGTGCTGCCCGAGCGCCCGCTGTTCTCGCGCGAGGCGCCGGAGCCGTCCGCCTCGATCGTGGTGCGGGTCCGCGGCGCGCTGGAGGCGCAGCAGATCAGGGCCATCCGCCATCTCGTCGCCTCCGCCGTCAACGGACTGAAGCCGCAGCGGGTCTCGATCGTCGACGAGGCCGGCCAGCTGCTCGCCGACGGCGCCGCGACCGATCCGGAGCAGGCGCTCGGCGACGAGCGCCGCACCACCTTCGAGAAGCGGATGCGCAAGCAGGTCGAGGACATCGTCTCCTCGGTGGTCGGGTCGGGCCGCGCCCGCGTCCAGCTCTCCGCCGATTTCGACTTCAACAAGATCACCCAGACCTCGGACAAGTTCGACCCCGAGGGCCGCGTGCTGCGCTCTACCCAGACCCGCGAAGAAAGCAGCATGACCGCCGACAACAACGGCCAGGTCACCGTCAACAACGAGCTGCCGGGCAATCAGCAGAACAACGGCGTCGCGGCCAAGGACCAGAGCAAGAAGACCGAGGAGACCAACAATTACGAGATCTCCCGCACCACCAAGACCGAGGTGACCGAAGCCGGCCGGGTCAACCGCATCTCCGTCGCGGTGCTGGTCGACGGCATCTACAGCAAGAACGACAAGGGCGAGCTGGCCTATCAGGACCGCACCAAGGAGCAGCTCGACCGCATCGCGACCCTGGTGCGCTCGGCCATCGGCTTCGACCAGAAGCGCGGCGACCAGGTCGAGGTCGTCAATCTGCGCTTTGCCGATGCCCCCTCCACCGCCCCGATCGCCGAGCCGTCGGGCTTCCTCGGCATGCTCCAGTTCACCAAGGACGACGTCATGTACTTCGTCGAGCTCGGCGTGATGATGCTGCTCGGCCTGGTCGTGCTGTTCATGGTGATCCGCCCGCTGGTCAAGCGCATCCTGGCTTCCGACGAGGTCGCCGCCGCCATCAGTGGCGTGCTCTCCGGCCCGGCCGCCTCGGACGAGGCCGCGCCGGCCGCCGGCCAGGCGCTGCTGCCCGGCGGCGCCGCCAGCGCGATCGACGTCGCAACCATCCAGGGCCAGGTCCATGCCCAGTCAGTTCATCGTGTCGGCGAGCTCGCCGAACGCAACCCCAACGAAACCGTCGCCATCATCCGCCAATGGCTGACCGAACCCGCGAAATGATCGAGAAGTGAACTGACATGGCCGCCAACCTGCAAAACGCCAACTCCAACGACATCACCAGCGTGATCTCGACGCTCGGCGCCCGCCAGGGCAGCCGTGCGGGCGCCAAGACCGAGGCGGTGGCGGGACCCAAGCGCGCCGCGATCCTGATGCTGGCGCTGGGCGAGCAGTACGGCGGCAAGATCTGGTCGATGCTCGACGACGACGAGGTGCGCCAGCTTTCGCTGGAAATGTCGACGCTCGGCACCGTCGAGGTCGACACGGTCGAGGACATGCTGCTCGAGTTCGTCTCGCGCATGTCGGCCTCGGGCGCGCTGATGGGCAATTTCGACGCCACCGAACGGCTGCTCCAGCAATACCTGCCGCCGGAGCGCGTCAACGGCATCATGGACGAGATCCGCGGCCCCGCCGGGCGCAACATGTGGGAGAAGCTTTCCAACGTGCAGGAAGAGGTTCTCGCCAACTATCTCAAGAACGAATATCCGCAGACCATCGCGGTGGTGCTGTCGAAGCTGAAGCCGGAGCACGCCGCGCGCGTGCTCGGCATCTTCCCCGAGGACCTCGCGCTCGACGTCGTCAACCGCATGCTGAAGATGGAAGCGGTGCAGAAGGAGGTGATCGAGAGCGTGGAGAAGACGCTGCGCACCGAATTCATGTCCAACCTGTCGCAGACCCGCCGCCGCGACGCCCACGAGGTGATGGCCGAAATCTTCAACAATTTCGACCGCCAGACCGAAACCCGATTCATCACCTCGCTGGAAGAGGACAACCGGGAATCGGCCGAGCGCATCAAGGCTCTGATGTTCACCTTCGACGACCTCGTGAAGCTGGATTCCGGCTCGGCCCAGACCCTGATGCGCAACGTCGACAAGGACAAGCTCGGCGTCGCGCTCAAGAGCGCCAACGAGGACGTCCGCAACTTCTTCTTCGGCAACATGTCCTCGCGCGCGGCCAAGATGCTCCAGGACGACATGGCGGCGATGGGCCCGGTCCGCCTGCGCGACGTCGACGAGGCGCAGGCGCTGCTGGTCAACCTCGCCAAGGATCTCGCCGCCAAGGGCGAGATCATGCTGACCAAGAACCGCGCCGACGACGAACTGGTGTATTGATGGCCGCTCCGGCAAAATTCCTGTTCGACACCGACTTCGCCGCGCCGGACCGGACGCGCGAGAAGGCCGCGACCGCGGCCGAGATCGCCCAGAAGGTCGCGGAAGCGGAGGCGCGGGCCTATCAGGACGGCTTTGCCGCCGGCCAGCGCGAGGCCAAGGCCGAGAGCGACCGCCGCGTCGCGCTCGCCATGGAAGAGATCAACATCGAGATCCGGGGCGTCGCCTCGGGCATGGGCAACATCGAGATCAAGATGGAGACCGAGGCGGTCGAGGTCGCGGTCGCGGTGGCGCGCAAGCTGTGCGCCGACCTGGTCGCCGCCGAGCCGCTCGGCGAGATCGTGGCGCTGGTCAAGGACTGCTTCTCGCATCTGGTCGCGACGCCGCATCTCGTCGTCCGCATCAACGACGCGCTCTACGACAGCGCCCGCGAGAAGATCGAGCGGCTCGCCAAGCAGAGCGGCTTCGAGGGCCGGCTGGTGATCCTGGCCGAGCCGGAGATTGCGACCGGCGACTGCCGGATCGAATGGGCCGATGGCGGCGTCGTGCTGGAGCGCGGCGCCATCGCGGCCAAGATCGACGAAATGGTCGGACGCTATATCGCGTCCCGCAGGGGGAGCTAAGCCATGAGCGACACCGACGGACAGGTCCCGCTGCCCGATCTCAACGGCCCGATGCCGCCAACCGGCACCGATGTCGGCTACAGCGAGGACGAATATGCGGCGCGCGCCGCCGCCGACCTCGAGGCCGTGTTCGACGTGCCGGTGCAGGTCTCGGCCGTGCTCGGCCGCTCCAAGATGGACGTTGGCGAGCTCCTGAAGCTCGGGCCCGGCACCGTGCTCGAGCTCGACCGGCGCGTCGGCGAGGCCATCGACATCTACGTCAACAACAAGCTGGTCGCCCGCGGCGAGGTCGTCCTGGTCGAGGACAAGCTCGGCGTGACCATGACCGAAATCATCAAGACCGAACGCACGTAATTATTGCGCGAACGCAGGGAATGACGCGCGGCAGCGCGACCAGACGGACAGGAGACTGACATGCGGCTTCTCATCGTTGGCACATTGAAGGGCCAGCTCACCACCGCCACCAAGATCGCGATGGAGAACGGCGCCACCGTGACCCACGCCGAGGATCACGAGCAGGCGATGCGCGTGCTGCGCGGCGGCAAGGGCGCCGACCTCCTGCTGGTCGACGTCGCCCTCGACATCCGCGACCTCGTGATGCGGCTGGAGGCCGAGCACATCCACGCCCCGATCGTCGCCTGCGGCATCACCAACGACGCCCGCGCCGCGGTCGCCGCGATCCGCGCCGGCGCCAAGGAATACATCCCGCTGCCGCCGGATCCGGAGCTGATCGCGGCGGTGCTGGCCGCCGTCGCCAACGATTCCCGCGAGCTGGTCTATCGCGACGAGGCGATGGCCAAGGTGATCAAGCTCGCGCAGCAGATCGCAGGCTCGGATGCCTCGGTGATGATCACCGGCGAATCCGGCACCGGCAAGGAAGTGCTGGCCCGCTACGTCCACACCCGCTCGTCGCGCGCCAAGCGCCCGTTCATCTCGATCAACTGCGCCGCGATCCCCGAGCATCTCTTGGAGTCCGAGCTGTTCGGCCACGAGAAGGGCGCCTTCACCGGCGCGATCGCCCGCCGCATCGGCAAGTTCGAGGAAGCGACCGGCGGCACGCTGCTGCTCGACGAAATCTCGGAGATGGACGTCCGCCTGCAATCGAAGCTGCTGCGCGCCATCCAGGAGCGCGTGATCGACCGCGTCGGCGGCACCAAGCCGGTGCCGGTGGACATCCGCATCATCGCGACCTCGAACCGCAATTTGGCCGAGGCCGTGCGCGAAGGCTCGTTTCGCGAGGACCTGCTGTTCCGCCTCAACGTGGTCAACCTGAAGATCCCGCCGCTGCGCGAGCGTCCCCTCGACATCCTCGAGCTCGCCCAGCACTTCGTGAAGAAGTACGCCGAAGCCAACGGCGTGCCGATGCGCCCGATCTCGTCGGAAGCGCGCCGCGTGCTCTCGACCAACCGCTGGCAGGGCAACGTCCGCGAGCTCGAAAACACCATGCACCGCTCCGTGCTGATGGCGCAGGGCGACGAGATCGGACCCGACGCGATCCTCACCCCGGACGGCGACCGCCTCGACCTCGCCAAGACGGTACCGGCCGTGGCGCATGCCACGATGGCCGCCGAGCAGGTGACGCGCGCGCTCGTCGGCCGTACCGTGGCCGATGTTGAACGCGACCTGATCCTGGAGACGCTGAAGCACTGCCTCGGCAACCGCACCCACGCCGCCAACATCCTGGGGATTTCGATCCGGACGCTGCGCAACAAGCTCAACGAATACGCCGACGGCGGCATCCCGATTACGCCAGCCGGGACGCCGGGTGAGTACCCGCGGATGCCGATGGTGGGGGCGTAAGGCTTCTGCGAATATCGAGAGGATGCGAATGCCCGGGCTCGGCCCGGGCATTTTCTTTTTGAGGAGAACGCGACCAGTCACCACACAATAAGTGTCGTCCCGGCCTAGTGCGAATTGCGCACTAGGCTGGGACGACGTTGGGAGATATAGCGCGCCCGCGCGAGTCTACTTGCCCGGCGGAACGTAGGTGCTCACGAGTTTGGAAGCCTTCTCCGCGATGCTCTTGAACTCGCTCATCTTCCAAGCGCGTACGGTTTCGATCTTGGAGACGGCGCCAGCCGCAGCGGCCACCATTCCAATCGCAATGGCATCGGAGCCGTCAGGAAACTCCGTGACGAGCACTGCATCGTGTTGACCAGTGGTCATGAAAGCTCCCTGAAGCTTCCCACCGGCCTTCTCGACCAGCGCGCCGATGGCCGACGTGCGATCGGCCGGCTTGTCGACCATTCCCTTGATACCGGCATTTGAGTATGAGACGTACGAGATGAACAACGGCATGTTTCTCTCCGTTGAGGTTACACCGTGACAATGTCGTCCTAGAAAAGACGCCCTCAAACGAGAGCAAGGCACGGCCTGCCGACGGCATGCGAGCTGCCTTGAAAATTGAGCTACGGACTTCGGCACGTCCAACTGGCAGCTTGCGCCGACTATAGCCGACTGCACAATGCGGCGCGAACGGTAAGCCAAGCCTACCCATTCGGGACACCACTGTTCTGCCGGCCGAGAAAAATCTGCTTCTCGGTTGAACCGCGTGCGGCAAGTGAAGCAGTTCACAATCAAGCCACATCAAGATCGCTAGAGTCCGCGGGCAGCGCGACGCGACGTCGGCCAGAGCCGCCTCGCGAAACGTCCTTCAGATCGAAAGGGCACGCCATGAAATGCTCCTCGTGGACCATCTCCCGCTTATCGCTGATTGTAGCGCTGATCGCGGCCTCGGCGTCGCTGGCACGCGCCGACGTGATCATGGACTGGAATGCAAAGGCCGACGCGATCGCTGCCGAGAAGCAAATTCTTCCAGCGCCCCACAGCCGCGTCTTGTCCATGATGCACGTCGCGATGTTCGAGGCGGTCAACGCGATCGACCGCCGGTACGCGCCCTACAAGCTCTCCTTGCCCGCGGATCGTTCGACGTCGCGGGAAGCTGCGGCGGCAGTTGCCGCCCACGACGTGCTGCTGTCGGTCTATCCGGACCTCAAGCCGGACCTGGATGCGACGCTGACGAATTCTCTGGCGCCGATTGCCGACGGCGAGTCCAAGATCGCCGGCATCAGCCTCGGGAAAGAGGCCGCAATGCAGATCATCGAGCTTCGTGCGAACGATGGCAGCGCCGCTCCGGAGACCTACCGCCCCCTGACGACACCGGGCGCGTACGTTCCGACCACCGTTCCGCTGTTCTCAACCACGGGCGCGACGACGCCCTGGGTCATGGTTTCCGGATCGCAGTTTCGCCCCGGCCCGCCGCCGGCGCTTGGTTCAGAGGTGTGGACCCGGGATGTCAACGAAATCCGCGAGGTCGGCAGCCGAAGCAGTACAACCCGGACGCCGGAGCAAACGACGATCGGCCGATTCTGGTTCTTTGTCGGTGCCCGCACCTACAATCCGATCGTGAGGCAAGCTGCAATGGCCAAGGGCATGGATCTCGTCGACTGCGCCCGGCTGTTCGCGCTGACGTCAATTGCCGGCAACGACGCCCTCGTTGCGGTGTTCGATGCAAAATACCATTACAATCTCTGGCGACCGATCACCGCCATACGCAACGCCGACCTGACGTCGAATCCGGCGACGCCACGCGACCCGTCCTGGCTGCCACTCGGCGAAACGCCGATGCATCCGGAATATCCCTGTGCTCACTGCATCACGTCGGCGGCGATTTCGACCGTGCTCCAGAGCGTCGTTGGAGATTTCGGCGAGTTCTCGCTGACCAGCTCCACGGCACCAGGTGTCACGCGCAAATGGTCGCGGCTCCAGGACTACAGCGACGAAGTCTCCAACGCCCGCATCTGGGCCGGCTTTCACTACCGGTTCTCGACCGAGGTCGGCAAGGACATGGGTCGGAAGATCGGCGCACTGACCGTCGCGACCCAGCTTCGCGGTGTGGAAGCGATGGCGGAGCCGAAGCGTTAAGGCTGGTGCCCACATCCGCAGTGTCGTCCTGGCGAAGGCCAGGACCCATTACCCCAGGGAGGAGTTTGACGAAGATTCGTCGTCCGGTACTCCTACCGCCCTCCATCGGTAGATTCCGCGGTATGGGTCCTGGCTTTCGCCAGGACGACGATGAGGAGACAGTGTGCGTCCAAACCCGCAGACGGCGGCATGGCCGCACCGCGTTCTCCGACTAGGTCGCGCCTGCGCAAGGCCGTATAACCCCGCGTGAGAACCACACGAGGGTAAACATGTCTGAAGCTCAAATCACGGACTGGCTGGCGTCGCAGCGGCAGGCGATGATCGATCTGTTGCGCGACGTCGTGAACATCGATTCCGGGTCTTATGACAAGGAGGGCGTCGATGCGGTCGGGGCGCGGTTCGAGCGGCACTTCGCCGAGCACGGCATCCCGTTCCGGCGCGAGAGCAACTCCACCTTCGGCGATGCGATTCATGCCGAGGTGGCAAAGCCCGGCAGCAACGAGAAGCCGGTGCTGTTGATGGGCCATCGCGACACCGTGTTCGGCAAGGGCGAGGCCGGACGGCGTCCCTTCACGATCCGCGACAACCGCGCCTATGGCCCCGGCGTCGCCGACATGAAATCCGGCGTCGTGATGAACATCTTCGTGGCGACCGCCTTCCACAAGTTCGGCGGCAGCCCGCACCCGATCAAGGTGCTGATCACCTCCGACGAGGAGATCGGATCGCCCTCGTCGCGACCCGTGATCGAGCGCGAAGGACGTGCCGCGCGTGCGGTGTTCAACTCCGAGCCGGGCCGCCCCACAGGCAACGTCGTCACCGGCCGCAAGGGTGGCATCTTCATGCATCTGGCCATCACCGGCAAAGCTGCGCATTCCGGCGCCAATTTCGCCGCCGGCGTCAGCGCGATCGGCGAGCTCGCGCACAAGATCGTCCAGGTCCACGCGTTGACCAATCTCGACAAGGGCATCACGCTCAATGTCGGCCTCGTCTCCGGCGGCCAGTCCGTCAATACGACGGCGCCCTATGCCGAGGGCCAGATCGATCTGCGCTATGTCGATCCCGCAGATCGCGCCACGGTGATGGCCGCGATCGAGACAATCGTCGCGACCTCCTATGTGCCGGGCACGAGCGCAACGCTGACGATCAAGGGCGAGTTCGTGCCGGTGGTGCAGAGCGAGGCCTCGAAGACGCTGTTCGAAGGCTATCAGGCCGCCGCAAGGCAGGTCGGCCTCACCACGCTCCAGGGCGAGTTCTCCGGCGGCTGCGCCGATTCCGGTTTCACCGCCGCGGTCGGCACGCCGACCATCTGCGGCCTCGGCCCGGTCGGCGGGCTCGCGCACACGCCGGAGGAATATCTCGAGATCGACAGCATCGTGCCGCGCGCACAGGCGCTGGCGCTGGCGATTCTGAGAGGGTGAATTCGTAACTTCCGTAGGGCGGGCAAAGCGAAGCGTGCCCACCATTTCGTTCGCAGCGAAGATGGTGGGCACGGCGCAAGTGCGCCTTTGCCCACCCTACGAGATCTCGGGCGTCACGAATAACTCGGTGCGTCGGGCTTGCGGAAAATGTGGATGGGGTCGCCGGGAATGATCGGCTGGCCGCTGAACATGGCATAGGCGTAGAGCGCGAGATAAGCGATCGCCAGCGCGCCGATGGCGTAGAAGGCCCAGGTCGCGACGCGCTTCATCGTTCCGCTCCGTTGCCGTCCCGGACGGGAGGCTCAGGGCGCTTCTAGAGCGATGACAGGGAAAAGGCCAGCCTGCGTGCTGCCTCTTTGCGGCGATCAAACGCCGCGCCGGGTGCGCGCGGGAAGGCTGACCTCGGCGAGCCTTGCCGCGTCTTCATCCTGGTCGACCGCCACGTACTGGCCGTGCCAATAGGCAAGCGCCGCGGTCCGCGTCGAACTCCTGACGTCCCTGACACGGCCGATGACGATGCCGTGCGAGTGCCGCTCGACGATCTCCTCGACCTCGCAATCGAAGGCCGACAATGCGCCGACCAGCAGCGGGACTCCCGAGACCGCCGTCACCCACCGGGCGCCGGCGAAGCGGTCTGCGCCCTTGAGCCCGCCCTTGCCGGCGAAGCGTTCGGCGACGTCGAGCTGGTCGGCGTTGAGGATGTTCACGCCGAAGGCGCCGTGACGCCGGATCAGCGGGAAGGACGAGGCATCGCGGTTGATGCTGACCAGCAGCGTCGGCGGCTCGACCGACAGCGAGGTGACCGAGGTCACCGTCATGCCGGAGATGTCCTTGCCCCGCCCGGCGGTGATGACGCTGACGCCGCCGGTGAGGTGGCGCATGGCGCCGCGGAAATCGGCGGGCGAGACGGGGATTTCAGTCATGAGATCGCGAGGCACTACATTCATGGCGTGGTCCCCGAAGCGGGGTTCCCTCTATTTAGGTACGATCGTCCGCCGACAAAAGGTGGCTCAGGATCGAGCCTTCGAGGCCCGCAAGCTCGACCGAGCCGCGCTCCCGGGGCCGGGCTGCGTTAACCACGACGTCATGGGCGATCCGGCCCTCCTCGATCACCAGCACCCGGTCCGCCAGCGCGACCGCCTCGGACACGTCGTGGGTCACCAGGATCGCGGTAAAGCCCTGGTCGCGCCAGACCCGCTCCAGAAGCCGCTGCATCGAGATGCGGGTCAGCGCGTCCAGCGCGCCGAGCGGCTCGTCGAAGGCCAGCACGCGCGGACGGGAGACCAGCGCGCGGCCGAGCGCGACGCGCTGCTTCTGGCCGCCAGACAGCACTGAGGGCCAATGGCCCCGCTTGTCGGCGAGGCCGACCTCGGTCAGCGCCTTCTCGGCGCGGGCATGCGCATCGGCGGATGAACGATCGCGGCCGAGACCGACCTCGACATTGGAGAGCACGCGGGCCCAGGGTAATAGCCGCGGCTCCTGGAACATCACGCGGATATCCTCGGGCTGGACGTCGCTGCCAAAGCTGATGCTGCCGGCATCGATCTTGTCCAGGCCGGCGATCAGGCGCAGCAGCGTGCTCTTGCCGCAGCCGCTCTTTCCGACGATGGCGACGAACTGGCCGGCCGGGATGTGCAGGTCGATGCCGCGCAGCACCTCGTTGTCGCCGAAGGACTTTCGCAGCCCCCGGATGCAGAGCGGCAGGCCGCTGGCCTGCACCACCCGCTCCTCGCGCACCACGCGGGCGTGAGGCGCGAAATTGGCGCGGCTGGCGAGCTCGGTTTCGGGAAGGGAGGTCCGAAGGGCTGTCTGCATGTGATTCCCAGTATTTCTGCTCAACGTTTCTGGAAGGCGGGGTGCCAGGAGAGCGTCGCCCGCTCCAGCACGCGGGAGGCGCTGTCGGCGAGCTTGCCGAGCAGGGCGTAGATCAGGATCGAGAGCACGACGACGTCGATCAGCATGAACTCGCGCGCCTGCATCGCCATGTAGCCGAGGCCCGAGGATGCCGCGATGGTCTCGGCCACGATCAGGGTCAGCCACATGATGCCGAGCGCAAAGCGGATGCCGACGAAGATCGAGGGCAGCGCGCCCGGAAAGATCACGCGGCGGAACAATTCGCCATCGCTCATGCCGTAGATACGGCCCATCTCGATCAGTTGGGGATCGACGGTGCGGATGCCGTGCAGCGTGTTGAGGTAGATCGGAAAGAACACCCCGAGCGCCACCAGGAACAGCTTTGCGCTCTCGTCGATGCCGAACCACAGGATGACCAGCGGGATCAGCGCCAGATGCGGCACGTTGCGGACCATCTGGAGCGTGGTGTCGGTGAGCTTTGCCGAGAGCTGCGACAGGCCGTTGGCAAGCCCGAAGGCGAAGCCGATGCTGCCGCCGATCAGGAAGCCGATCGAGGCGCGCCAGAACGAGACCCAGATGTTGCGCGCGAGCTCGCCGGAGAGCAGCAGCTTCCAGCCGGCGAGCGCGACGTCGCTCGGCGCCGGCAGCACGCGCGTCGGCACGAGGCCGGTGACGCAGGCGAGCTGCCAGATCGCGACGATGGCGAGCGGCACGATCCACTGCACCAGGCCGCCCGCACGCGGCAGGCGGACCCGGCGCGGAAGAGAAATACTGTCGATGAGGCTCATGATTGCGATGCCAGCCTGGAGGGACGGTAGTCGTTGCCGACGGTCTCGCCGAACGGACCGCTGTTGTGGTGCAGCCGCGTCACGTTGCTGCCGTGATCGAGCGAGAGCAGCGGGAACACCAGCTCGGCAAAGCGATAGGCTTCCTCCAGATGCGGATAGCCCGACATGATGAAGGTATCGATGCCGATGTCCTGATACTCCTTGATGCGCGCCGCGACGGTCTGGGCGTCGCCGACCAGCGCCGTGCCGGCGCCGCCGCGCACCAGGCCGACGCCGGCCCACAGGTTCGGGCTAATCTCGAGCTTGTCGCGCTTGCCGCCATGGAGCTGCGCCATGCGCTGCTGGCCGACGGAGTCCATGCGCGCAAAGTTCTTCTGCGCGGCGGCGATGGTGTCGTCGCTGACATGCTTGATCAGCTCGTTGGCCGCACTCCAGGCCTCTTCATTGGTCTCTCGGACGATGACGTGCAGGCGAATGCCGAAGGACAGCTTTCGGCCCCGCGCGCTCGCGACCTCCCTCACCTTCGCGATCTTCTCGGCAACCTGGGCCGGCGGCTCACCCCAGGTGAGGTATTTGTCGACGGTATCGACCGCGACATCGATGCCGGCGTCCGACGAACCGCCAAAATAGAGCGGCGGCCGCGGCGACTGCACCGGGGGGAACAGCAGCTTGCCGTCCTCGATGCGGATGTGCTTGCCCTCGACATTGACGGCCTTGCCGCCCAGCAGGTCGCTATAGACGTTGAGGAACTCGCGCGTGACCTCGTAGCGCTCGTCATGGCCAAGGAAGATGCCGTCGCCCTTGTTCTCGACGGGATCGCCGCCGGTGACGACGTTGATCAGGAGCCTGCCGTTGGTGATGCGATCGAGCGTCGCGGTCATGCGCGCGGCCACGCTCGGCGATTGCAGGCCGGGCCGGACAGCCACGAGATAGCGCAGCCGCTCGGTGAACGGCGCGACCGAGGAGGCGACGATCCAGGAATCCTCGCAAGACCGCCCGGTCGGCAGCAGCACGCCGAAATAGCCGAGCTGGTCGGCCGCCTGCGCGATCTGGCGCAGATAGTTGAAGTTGACCTCGCGGCCGCCGGTCGCGGTGCCCAAATAGCGACCGTCGCCATGGGTCGGCAGGAACCAGAGGATGTTGCTTTTGGATTGGCTCATGGATGGGCTCCGATGACTAGCCGTAGGTCGTGCCGACGGCGGCCGCGACGATGCTGATCGACATGACGATGGCTGCGATCACGCGTTGAACGATGCGCCTCATGTCTAGACCTTTTGAAACGGGGAGATTGGTCGGCACGATCAGGCTGCCGGGTTGCGCCAGACGATGTCGCGGATCACGATCGGCTTGGGGATCAGGCCGAGCTTGTGGAAGCGGTCGGCGACGCCCTGCTGGGTCGCGACGATGTCGTCGGTGACGGGACCGACCACGAAGGCCGAGCGGTTCGCCGCGATGGTCTGGATCTCCAGGGGAATGCCTGTCACCGCCGCCAGCGATCTGGCGACCTCGTCGCGGTGCTGCTCGGCCCATTTGGCCGTCGCGGTCGTCACGTCGACGATCTGTTGCAGGATGGCGCCGTGGTTCTTCGCGAAGTCGCGGTTGGCGATGTAGAAGGAATTGGTCTTGGTGACCTCGCGCGCGTTGATCAGGATGCGGCCGTTCTGCCTCGTCTCGCCGATCGCAAAGTACGGATCCCAGATCGCCCAGGCCTCGATGCTGCCGTTGGCGAAGGCGGGGCCGGCGTCAGGCGGCGTCAGATAGACCGGGGTGATGTCGGCATAGGTGAGGCCCGCCTTCTCCAGCGTCTGCACCACGATGTTGTGGGCGCTGGAGCCCTTGGTGAAACCGACGCGCTTGCCCTTCAGCTCGGCGATGGCGCGGATCGGCGAATCCTTCGGCACCAGAATGCCCTGGCCGTTGGTGATGGGCTGGCCGGCGGCATAGACGATCGCGGCGCCCGCGGCCTGCGCGAACACCGGCGGGGAATCGCCGACCGCGCCGTAGTCGACGCTGCCGACATTCATCGCCTCCATCATCGGCGGGCCGGAGGAGAACTCAACCCATTTCACCTCGATGCCTAAGGCTGCGAAATGTTTTTCCAGGGCGGCCTGCTGGCGCGTGATGACCAGCACGCCGTTCTTCTGATAGCCGATACGAATTTCCTTCACCGCGCCTTGCGCGCGGACGCGCGAGGCGACCGCAGCCGCGGCTGCCGTTCCAACGGAAAGTCTCAGAAAGTCACGACGCTGCATTCCACACTCCCGGCCGCATGCGGCCGTCATTCATTCACGCCAGGGAATGATGGTGCGGCTTGCCGGAGGTGTCGAGACACGCGGAAAAATAGCGATGCGAGCACTGCGCGCGTGGCAGGGCGCATGATTAATCTTTCAAGCGGCCGCGATGATGCAGGGAGAATTTTTCCGCACGCGAATGTGAGAGCCGCGGGGATTTGGTGCGACGATGCAGGGCCGGAACATAAAACGTCGAAAACAACCCCATGCACAGTAGCCGACCATAGTCGGATCAATAGCTTACGCGGCAGGCCGAGTCGTTTGACCCGTCGGGCAAGACAGGAGCATGATGGCATGATCGGCGAATGGGAGCTGTTGTGGCGCGAAGCTCCCTTCCAGCCGGCCTAGTGTAGCCATCTCGCCGGCAAATTCTGCAAGCCACGGAACGCCCAGCCGCCGATCCGCACTGGCTCGTCATCGGCAATCTCGATCCGGCCGGCACGCGCGAACAATGTCGGCAGCGCGACGTCGGCGATCATGGCGCGCGAGGCCCAGGCACCGGCGCAGAAGTGCGGGCCGGCGCCGAACGCCACGCTCTTGCTGGTGTCGCGCCGCACGTCGAACTGGTCGGCGCGCTCGAAATGCTTCTCGTCGCGGTTGGCGGAACCGAACATCAGGAACACGCGCTCATCGAGCTCGAACGCGACGTCGCGGATCGAGCATGGCTTTGCGATGCGCCGCGGCGACATGCCGATCGGCGAGATCCAGCGGGCATATTCCTCGAAGGCCTGGAGCCAGGTGACTTCGCCGCGCCGGACGAGGTCGAGCTGCTCGGGATGGGTCAGCAGCGCCCACACCGTGCCGGCGATCGCCTTGCGCGGCTCGTTCTGGCCGCCCGATATCGCGAGTTTTACATTTGCGCGCACACTCTCCATCAGCATGCCCGACGCGAGGAGCACACCGAGGATGCTTTGATCGGGATTCTTGCGCATGACCGGCAGCATGTCGTCGATCGCCGCATCGATGCCCGACGTCGCGGCATGGCAGCGCGCCTCGACGGCGGGATCGCCGACATAGTTGGCGATGCCCTCGATCATGCCTTGCGACCAGGCGTCCATCTCGGCAAAGCCGATATTGGTGAGGCCGGTGATCGACTTCAGGCATTCGCCGGAGAACGGCAGCGCGAAATCGCGCATGAAGTCGATCCGCCCCGGCTCGATCGCATCGATGATGCGGTCGGCATGGGCCTGGAACAGCGCGGTCCAGTAGCCTTTCACCGTCTTCGGCGACACCGTCGGAAACATCGCCCGGCGTTCGACCTGGTGCGCCTCGCCGTCCTTGCGCATCATGTTGTGGCCCATCAGCCGGTTCATCAGGCCGGCGGGCTGGTGCGAGGAGAACACGTCGATCTGCTTCTCGGAGATCGAGATGTCGTCGCGGCTCGTCAGCAGCGTCGAGCCGAGCTGCGGCACGAAGGCGATCGGCGCCTCCTTGCGCATGTTCGCGAGCATCGGATAGGGGTCGGCCCAGAACGCGGCCGGGTCGATGTCGATGCGCGGCGCGGTGCTCAAGGCGGTCTCCCTGCTGTGTCCCGCCAGACTAGCGCGTTCAGGAGCTGCCGTCTGTCCCCAGCGATTGGGACAACGTTCGTTAAGGCCACATTCCAACCGAGCGCCAGACAGCGTGCCTGCTCGCGGCGCCGGTGAAGGGTCCGAGACCGGTCGCGAGCAGCGGCTCGCACAGCCGCGGGCCACCGATCATTTCAACCGCCATGGGGTCATCCGCGGTATCCAGCGCGGGACGGCGGCGCGGAACGCCTCGTACTCACTCCCAAACGTCCGCTCGAGCGTGGGTTCTTCGTACGCCACGACGAAGACGTGGAAGAAGAGCCAGAGCAGCGCGCCGTAGACGATGAGGCGCCAATCGCCCATCAGCACCGCTTGACCCAGGATGATGGCAACGACCGCGACGTATATTGGATTACGCACATAACGGTAGAGACCGGTCACCACGAGATTCCGGGTCGGCGCGATGGGCGCGGGGGTGCCGAGCCCTTGCAGCGCGAAACGCGCAAATGCGTCAACGAGCCCAGGTACGCCTGCGAGAATCATTATCGCGCCGATGCCGCGCGTCAGCTCCAGACCAAGGAACGGCGGCCGGAAATGCCAACCCGTGATCGACCATGGAACGAGCCCCGCCAGCGTACATGGGGCGACCACGAAGAAAACCGCCGAGCCCAGGACGGCAATGGTTCGTTGCACGGCGGTTCCCGACACTCGCTGCGAGCTCATTCCAAGCTCCCCGTCATGGTTTCCCATCGTCATCCGGGTGCCGACACGCTCGCCATGTTATCCCAAAAGCGGAAACCGCGCACGACTAAAGCCAGAATGCCACGGCGGCAACGAGGCACAGGGCTGAGAAGTAGTTCCGAGCGAGTTTGTCGTAGCGCGTTGCGATGCGCCTGAAGTCCTTGAGCCTGCAGTAGCAGCGCTCGATGACGTTGCGATCCTTATAGGCTTGCTTGTCGTGACGTATGCGCTTCTTCCGATTTGACCGGCCTGGGATTACCGGTTTGATGCCGTCCTTGCGCAGAGACTCGCGGAACGAGTTGCTGTCATAAGCCTTGTCACCGAGCAACTCGGCGATGCCGTCGAGCAGACTGACACATGCCGGCCCGACTGTGCAGTCGGCGGTATTGCCAGGCGTGAGGATCAAGACCCACGGGCGGCACAGCTTATCGACAAGGCCGTGAATCTTGCTGTTGCGCCCGCCCTTGGTGATGCCAATCGCCTGTTCCGACGCCCCCCTTTTCCGCCGCCAGCGCAGCGATGCGCTTTGACATGCGTGCCGTCGAGAGCCATTCGTTCCGGCGGTTCAGCAGGTTCGGCCCGCCGCCTCGAAGATACTCTGCCAAATTCCCCGCGTACTGCCCGTCGCTAAACCAAACCAAGTTCGCCCGCATCTGTTGGCCCCCGATTCGGTTGACCAACCCGTTGAATCTCAACATGGATAATTGGGTCTTAACCCTAGGTCAGCCTGCGCATGCCAGTGGAAAGGGTCTCGTGTGAACCCACCGGGGTGCAGGTCGTAAATACGAGGGCAAACCGGCTGCACTGCCAGTCCGCGCCGAGCGCGGCGCTGGTGGGTGATGTCAGGTTGACCGACAGAAATGCCGCTACGCAGGCCAACGTCACGTACGCCGCGATCAACATCGCTCTCTTGTGGGTCCTTGGTTGAGAAATCATGGCCTTGGCTCCTGTACGATGGCCGGACGATCAAGGGGCAGGCTCCACAGTCCCTTGTCGGTCCTTGTGATCTAATCCACATCCTGACCCGCACTTTTCGCTGGTGGCCCGAAGGCGTGCGCGATTGCTGGCACTGGATCCGCGCGGCAGCCGGACTCGCGCACCGGAGCAAACAGCATCTTTAGTCGATCAACCTTGTCGGCACAGGCGAGTACCGCGGGCGGAACGTCAACGCCGAGTGCCCTGGCTGTCATGGGATTGATGACCAGCTCAGACCTGGTTGGCTGCTCGACGGCCTTCGCATGCAGCTGCTGCCTGGGTTTGATCATGACCAAATGCAGCAGCGCCGCCACCACGATCATCACCAGGACGCCGCCAACACTGAGCGCGATCTGCATCGTCAGCCCCTCCGAGATGTCGAGCAGCGCCAGGTGGCTGGCCAGCGTCAGCAGAACGCCAAGGCAGTAGATTGGCAGCGAATTCCGGCCACAGAGAATGGCGCCACGCATCACCGGCGTCGTCAGCCCTCGCCAATCGCGAGGCATGAGCCATACGGCCAAAACTGCAAGGGCCAGAAAATGCAGCAGTCGCAATGGAGCGAGATTCGATTTGTCCATCGGGTAAAACAGCGTCAGGAGTGCCCGAGGGACCAACGCTTCCAGCGGTTTGACGCTCCAGCTCAATGCGATGATGAGGCTGATCAGCAGATAAAGAACCGCAGGAACAAGCACGGTGCGTGAGGTCACCCACGGTCGAACTCTCTTGCCCTCGATGATCCACCACGCGCCAAGCACGAGCGGCAGCTGCCAGGCCAGCGGATTGAAGAACCAGTGGCCGTTCGGCCATGCCGGGATGGTCCAGCCGAAGACGTGCACCAGTGCGTAAAGCAGCAGCGACGCGCCCAGCGTTGCGTTCGGCGCTCGCAGCAGCAGCCACAGCAGCGGCGCAAACAAAAGGTGATAAAGCACGAAGAGCGGCAAGATGTCGGTATTCACCGGGCGGTATTGCAGGATCGCCGCGTGCGCGAGCGTCACGCCCGGCTGGTCCAACAGAATGCGCGTATTGCTCTTGTCGGCAAGAGGGCCGCCGCCTGCGAGGTGCACCACGATGGCGCAGGCGAGGGTAAGCAGTAGAAATGCGACATAAATATCCCAGCTTCGCCACAGCGTCCGGCCGATCACGCCGGTCCAGCCCCCGCTCTGCCGTGCCTTGCCGTAGGACAGCGCGCAGGTCAAACCCGAAAGAAACATGAATACTTCCGCCGCATCGCTGAAGCCGTAGTTGCGCAGCGTCAGCCAACTCCCGATGTTGTTGGGGACATGGTCAAGAAAGATCCACCAGAGCGCGATGCCGCGGCAGGCATCAATGCGCAGATCGCGGCCGTAGCCGTTCAGCTCCGGCACCGCGCCTGCGAATGGCTTCAGGGTGGCAGTTCGATCAAGCATCTGGTTCCCCGTCCGGCGTCCGAACACGTTTCAAGAGGGACCGAAACTGACGAAAAGCATCAGCCGCGCCGAACCCGGCCGCGAATTACGGCGACGCCTGGTAGAACCTCCTGGCGCGGGAGCTGTCGGGTGACGATTATCGTTCAACGGCACCGCGCGTAAATCAGCCGGAGGTCCTCACGGAGGGGTTCCTAGGTCCTATGATCAAGGTACTTACAGATATCCGCAGTCTGAATCCGCGACTCTGGCGATCCGCACTCGCTTTTTTGGGCGTCCCGTGAGCTGATTACAATTACAGCATACAACGGCATTCAACTTCTATCTTGAGTGCCTAACCGTGACCCGCTGGCTGGACCAGCGATGAAGAGTGGACGGTTTCGGGGCCGGTCTTCCCGCCAGCCTCTTCCTCGCCAAAGACCCAAGGGCGGGTGTATGATTTCTCAAATTGGATCTCCGTGCCATGGGATGACGGAGAGCTTTTCATGAAAGTCCTTATTGTTGACGATCATGCATTGATACGCGAGGCGTTGTGCGCGGTCCTGAGACAGCTGAAGCGAGAGGCCGTCATATTTGAAGCTTCGAGCAGCCGTCAGGCAATGGACATAGTCGAGGAACATCCCGACATCAGCCTCATCCTGCTTGATATCAATTTGCCTGACAGAGATGGATTCTCTGTCCTCCGCGAACTGCGAGACAGCTATCCGACCATTGCTATCATCATTCTTTCGTCCTCGAATGATCAAGACACAGTCAAGCGCGCTTTCAAACTTGGCGCGCTGGGTTTCATCCCTAAAACGACCGAACGAGAGGTCATGCTCAACGCCATTGAGTTGGTGTTCTCTGGCGGTATTTACATTCCCTCTGAAATTCTGGAGGAAGCACCGTCTCGGCGGCTCGCAAATAAACCAACGACGCCCGACTTTCTCAGGGGTCTCGGATTGACCGATCGGCAGATCGAAGTGCTTGCGCTTCTGATGAAGGGAAAAAGCAACAAGATCATTGCCAAGACGCTCAACATGGCAGTGCCGACAGTGAAAAATCACATCACGGTCGTTCTCAAGGCGCTCAGCGTAACGAGCCGCACCGAGGCAGTCATCAAAGTGGGGAAAATGGGCTGGGAATCGCCGCCGAAATCCGAGTCATGAAGCCGCCCGGGTATCCCTCCCATCGCCGTGATCCATCAAGAGCTCGTGCATGACAGCGCGGAGCCGCATCGGGTCGACAGGCTTGTGCAGCAAAATGTATCCCGTATCCTTGACCTCACGTGCTGGTTCAGGTGCCGTATCGCCGCTGATGAGAATGGCTGGAATGGATGAACCGAACGCCGCATTGATTTTTTCAATGGCTCGGATCCCGGTCTTTCCATTCGCAAGATGATAATCCGAGATGATGAGATCGGGGCGTTGCTGGCGCTCCGCAAGTCGGATAAGTGCCGCTTCGTCGGATCCGGTGGTAAGGACGGTGTATCCCCATCTGCCAAGCAATCCGCCCGTTCCCTGCTGGACAATTGGAGCATCGGCAATAACAAGAACGAGCTTGCCTTCGACTGCAAAGGCCGCGGGGTGGGGAGAGTCGACGGGCTCGGCGGATGTATCGCATTCATCGGCCATCGGAACCAGGATCGCGAATCGCGAACCTCGGCCCACGGTCGAAGCTAAGTCGATTGGATGGTTGAGAAGCAGGCGAAGCCGGTCGACAATAGCCAAGCCGAGCCCCATGCTGCCGTACCGGTTCCGGTCTCGGGCGGCCAGTTGAAAGAACTCGCCAAAGATATTCTGCTTCTGATCCTCGGGAATGCCGGGACCACTATCCCATACTTCGATGCGCAACATTTGACCGCGCCGGCGACAGCCGACAATGATCCCACCCCGCAACGTATAGCGCACAGCGTTGGATACCAAATTGAGCAGTATGCGTTCGAGCAGCATGGCGTCGCTCCGCACCCAGGCGTCACTTCGCCTGACGCGTAGACGCAAGCCTGTTTCTCGCGTTGCCTGATCAAACGTCGTCTCAATTTTTTGCAACAGGCGCGCGATCGGGAATTCAGTAATTGTGGGTATAAGGATTCCGGCATCCAGCTTGGACATATCCAGCAGCGAATTGAGCATTTCATCCATTTCCTTGCGCGTTGCATCGATCAGCTCGATCGTCCTTGTCCGTTCCCCCGATCTGAGCGGCATGCGCAGCTGGGCAATGAACAAGCCCAGTGCATGCAATGGCTGCCGCAAATCGTGGCTTGCCATGGCAAGGAAGCGCGATTTTGCTGCATTGGCGAGCTCAAGCTCCTGCGTACGCTCTGCGACCTTCCGTTCGAGTTCGACCTGCGCGCGGCGCAGACGTTTCTCCCCCCTCTTGCGGACCTCGACGTCGGCGCTTAGTAACAAGCTCGGAACCGTAATGCTGATCAGGAACATCAACACCAGCAGGAATGAAACGTTGAGGTCCGTGGTCGTGAAGGGGCCGCCGCCCGTGAGCGTCCCCCAAACCGTGATGCCGGCAAGCACCAGCGCAACCGTTGCGGTGTCACGTGGACCGCGGCGCAGTGCCGCCCACAACATTGGCAGAATCGCAAGAAAGCCCAGTGGATCTCTGCTCGGCGTTTGCTCGATCAGGGGACTGAAAGCAATAAGTCCAACAGCCGCCGCTGTTGCGAGGACGCCGACCGTCTCCAAACAATCATTGCGGTTGAAAGCATGGTCGTAGCTTGATGCCCAAAGCACGACAACGGGGGCAATCACCAGCGCGCCGGTCACATCTCCCAGCCACCATGTGACCCAGGCGTTCGCGAAATTGGTCCGATCGATGTACCCGGCGGTCGCCAGGCTGGTCAGTCCAATGCTGGCGCTGATCGGCGTCGCGATCACGATGCAGATCAGAGCAAACTTCGCGACGGAGTTTGGTCTCGAGAACGTATGACGGCCGCGCGACCATCGATTGACCAGATAAGCGCCAACGACGGCCTCAAGAGTGTTGCCGGAAGCAATCGCAATTGCGGTGGCAACAGAGCCGGCGGTGGTCGCATTGGCGATCACCGCTGCAATGAAAATTGCGGGCCAGGTCCGATATCCCCACAACAGCACCGCCGCCAGCGCGAGACCCGTCGGTGGCCAAATTGGCGTTGCACTGGGATGAACAGAGGCGAGAGCGAGGCCGCCCTTTGCCAGGACGAAATAGATCACTCCAATCGCGACCAGGACGCCGGCATATCTGGTGCCTTGGCGGAAATTCATCTCCGGCGTTAGCGATCGTGGATCGGACATCGTCGACGCCTGGACCAGGCAGTTGGATTGTCCATCATGGCTGACCTTTTGATCTCCCTGATAAAGATCGAAGATCGCTACTTTCCCGTTCACCAAGCGGTTGATCGACACCCCTACGTCCGATCGGTGCGACAATGCAGATGCGCTCAGATCGGATTGATCACTGCAGTGCCGACGGACGAAGAGATGGCGCGCGTTTGGTTCACGAGGGCAAACTCTCTGCCGATGCCGATCGGCATCGGCCTGGGGGCTGGAATGGGCGTGGCGGTGAATATAACGAAGACGGAGCCTTCCGGAGGAATGCTTTGGGCCTGGACATTGCCAGCCATGAGAACGGTAGCAACTAAGGACATTGACAGAACTGAATAGACATTTGCCATTGCGGCCTCCTAGAACTGCGAATTGGAGCTACAGCTCGAGGATCTAAAGTCGCACAAACCTATCGGAGCTGAGCGGCCCGTCGCTGACTCTGATAGAAACCAAGGCCGCCCCCTACAACCGCGGCGGCCACCGCAATTGCCCTGCATCATCGCAAATCGGGTTCATTGAGGAAACTACCCATTTCGAGTTAGCGGACCTGAGAGTACCCCTTAGTTCAGGCCGCTCGGTCCCGCGAGCAGGCGCAGCACGATCGAAAACAATTCATTCTGCGAGGAGATACCCAGCCGCCCATAGGCGCGCTTGCGGTAGGTCAGCGTCGAATGCAAGCTGATGCCGAGCGCCTGCGAGATCGCCTCGGAGCTGAAACCTTCGAGGATGCGCCGGCAAACCTCCCGCTCGCGCGGCGTGAGATCGGCAAGCGGCGCGTGGGTGGCGAACAGCGCGGCGAGAGACTGATCGGGCGTTGCGCTCCGCTGAAAATGGCGCGCGACGCTCGCCCCGATCGCAGGTGCGATCGCCTGGAGGCGTTCGCGCTGGGCGTCGCTGAAGCGGCCCTGCGCGGCGATGCGATAGAAATTGACGTAGAAGCAGGTGTCCTCGACCCAGATCGCGGTCGCGCATTTGTCGACGATGCCGGAATCGTTGAAGAAGATCTTGCGGTAGCGCGCGCCGTACATGCGCGGGGCGAAAGTCGGAAGCACGATCGACGCGCCGCCCTCGCCTTCGAACAGCGCATCGCGGTTGGGGTCGGTTTCGTGGAACTGCCCGGCATAGGCCGCGCCGAGATCGCCGCCGATCGGGATGTTGCCGGCATCGAGCAGGCAGCGGGCAGCGCCGGCCCGGCTCAGCGCAAACACCATGCAATGGCCGACATCGGCCTGCCGGCGCAGCGTATCGATCAGCACGCTCGGAAAATCCGGCCGTCCGATGGCGAGCACCGCGGGCGTGACATCGCCAGCCGCTATATTCGAGGCCATCCCGTGGGGCCGCATCGTTATCCTCCGCCAAACGTCTTTTGGCGGAGAATATCAGCAAGGGCGGCGTGCCGGAAGCTGGCCGTTACCATGCCGCCTCCGGGTCCCGGCCCGGCGCCGTAGCGCTACGCCCCGTCGGCGGCGCGCTGCTGCGTCACTCTTCGGGAAGTCCCAACGCACATCCCGATCCAGCTGCTTGTACGTGACCGCACCGCTCGACCAGGTCCATCAGCGAAAGGGATCTTGAAGCCTGATCACCGATCATTGTTGGGGACCCATTCCTCCGCGGCTGTGTCCCAATGATGGGTATCGTCGAAGTATTTCCAGGGCGGCCGCCTCGGCTTGCTTTCGCCCTTCCGTCGATTTGCATTCAGTGCACGGAGTTGGACGGCGAGCGCCCCAACCATCATCCCCCATTCGCGCGCGTTGTATCGGGAGTTCCATTTGATTGCTGCGAGCATTGGATGCCTCCTTCAAAGCAAGAAGCTTCCGCCACGTTAGCCCGGGCCAAGAACACGGGATGTAAGCTACTTCACAGTCGGCCAACATCTTCGACATAGCCGCGGGCGATCTCTGTGTACGGCGACCGGAACCTACGTTCGCTCGATATTCGGGCGCCGGGCATAGGTCATGTTGCCGCGCGATCAAAGCGCGCGCGGCGAAACGTAGCATTGTCCCTGTGCGCGAAGGCACGTCCTCTCGACAGAGCGCATTTTATCGCTGGTGGACGCCCGCTCAGATAGAGGCCAGCGCATGCTTGAGCTTTGGAACAGCTGGTACGACACCCTAGCCTCGGTGGAGGCGCTTGCCACGGTCATCGTCATTGTCCTGGTGGCTAGCGGCGCCATTACGCTGGCGGAAACTCGGCGGCAAAAAACGCGTGCAACAAGGGATTGATCTAGGGGAGTACACGCCCTACCCCGCCGCCGCCTTCGCCGGGGCGGCGTTGATGGCGAGCTCGCCGTAGCGGTCGGTGTGCGGTCTATTCGCACACCATCACGCGCCGGTAACGTCTGTAAACGTAGTAGCAGTCACTGTCAGAGGAATAGCGCGAGCCGCCATAGGCGTAGCCGGCAGCGGCTCCGGCGTAGGCGCTGGCCGCATACGCGGCGCGATAGCCGTACCGGGCTCCACCGTAGCGGCCGTAGCCTCCGAAGCGGTTGTAGGTGACGGATGTGGCGCGAGCGGCGTTCGCCACCGCCGGGCTGCCGCGCCCGCTTCCAGCGAGAGCCCCGCGCGGTGCAGCTCCAGCACCGAGGCGGGGCGCCGGGCCGCCGAGGCCGGCATGCGGCACACCGCCAGGTCCGATCGGCGGACGAGCCGCGAAGGCCGGAGGACCTCCGGCTGCTATCGGCGGAGGCCCCGCCATGGGCGGCGGCGGCGGGAATTGCGCGGACGCCGGATTTGACGTCAACGTCACCGTTGCAAGTGCCGCACCGATGGACAACATCAGACCTGTGTTGCGAAGCATTGTACTTTCCCTTGTTAAATCTGTGGTTCGAGAACCGGCACCGGCGCGGCCGCGGAGACCGGCTCCGGCGAAATGCCGTGCGCGGGCGCTGCGGGCTCGTGCATGGATGAGTTATCGTTGTGATCGGGGTGAATGCGGAACCAGGCCACATACAGCGCCGGCAGGAACAGCAGCGTCAGCAGCGTGCCGACGATGATGCCGCCCATCATCGCGTAGGCCATCGGCCCCCAGAAAATCTCGCGCGCGATCGGAATCAGCGCGAGGCTTGCCGCGGCCGCCGTCAGCAGAATTGGCCGCATACGATGCTCGGTCGCTTCCACCACTGCGTCCCATGCCGGTCGCCCCTCCTTCCTGAGATCCTCGATCTGCACGATCAGGATCACCGAATTTCGGACGAGGATGCCGATCAGGGCGAGCACGCCGAGGATGGCGACGAAGCCGAGCGGAGCACCGCTCGGCAGCAGCGCCATGACGACACCGATGACGGCCAGCGGCGCGACCGCGAACACCAGAAACAAGCGATGGAAGCTCTGCAGCTGGATCATCAGCACCGTGGCCATGACGAACAGCATGAGCGGAACGACGGCGACGATCGGCGCCTGGCTCTTGGCGCTCTCCTCGACGGACCCGCCGATGTGCACCGAATAGCCGGCCGGCAGCGCCTTGGTGAACTCCGCGACTTTCGGCGCGAGCTGATCCACGACGGTCTTTGGCTGCGCGTTGCCGACGATGCCGGCCTTCAACGTGATGGTCGGGATCCGCGCGCGCCGCCAGATCGTCGGCTGCTCGAGCTCGTAACGCAAATTGGCCACCGCACCGAGCGGCACGGCCTGGCCGCCGAGCGCGGTCAATTGCAGGTCGCGCAGGGTGTCGATGGAGGCACGTTCAGCCGCCGTCGCACGTCCCGTGACGCTGACGAGATAGATGCTGTCGCGCACCTGGGTAATCGGCGTGCCCTCGAGCACGGAGTTCAAGGTGGAGGCAATGTCCTCCGAGGTGACGCCGAGCTGCCGCGCCTTGTCCTGGAGAACGTCCACCTTGACGACGCGGGCCGGCTCCATCCAGTCGAACACGACATTGCCGAGATCGGGGCTGCTCCGCACGATGCCGGCGAGCTTCTGCGCGAGGTCTCGCACCCTCGCGATGTCGGGCCCGCTCAGGCGAAACTGCACGGGACGCCCCACCGGGGGGCCGACCTCGAGCAGCTTGACGTAGGTGTCGGTGCCGGGGAACGTCTTCTTCAGGTAGTCCTCGAACTGCGCCTTGACCTGGTCGCGCGCCTTGATGCCGCCCTTGGTCACGACCACCATCTGGCCGAACCAGGTGTTGGCGGTCTGCACGTCGAAGGACAGGACGAAGCGCGGCGAGCCGGTGCCGACATAGGACGACCAGTGGTCGACCGAATTGCTGCCCTGGAGCTGTTCGCGCTCGAAGCGCGCCATCTGCGAGTTGGTATCGGCAATGGACGCGTTCTGCGGCAGATTCCAGTCGATCACGAGCTCGGCGCGATCCGAAGACGGGAAGAACTGCTGCTGCACGAAATTCATGCCGAACAGCGCCAGCAGAAAGGCGGCGACGGTAACACCGATCGTCGTCCAGCGGCGATGCATGCAGACGAGCAGGAGACGCGTGAACAACTGCGCTACGCGCCCCTTCTGCTCGTGATGGCCCTTCATCCTGGCGGGCAGGATGGTGACGCCGAGCAACGGCGTGAACAGCACCGCCACGATCCACGAGACGATCAGGGAGACGGCGATGACCACGAACAGCGTGAAGGTGAACTCGCCCGCATTGCTGCTATTGAGCCCGATCGGAATGAAGCCAGCCACGGTCACCAGCGTTCCGGTCAGCATGGGAAAGGCGGTCGAGGTGTAGACGTGCGTCGCCGCCTTTTCCAGGGGATCGCCGACCTCGAGACGCGCGACCATCATCTCGACGGCAATCATGGCGTCATCGACCAGCAGGCCGAGCGCGATGATCAGGGCGCCAAGCGAAATTCGCTGCAACGAAATGCCGGCATAGGCCATCACGACGAAGGTGATGGCGAGAACCAGCGGAATCGCGATCGCGACGACAAGGCCGGCGCGCATGCCCAGGCTGAGAAAGCTGATGCCGAGAACGATGATCACGGCCTCGAACAGCGCCTCGGTAAAGCCGGACACGGCATGCTCGACAACGACGGGCTGATCGGCGACGAGGTGAACGCCGACGCCGACCGGCAAGTCGGCGGTAATTCTCGACATCTCCTCCTTCAGCGCCTCGCCGAAATGCAGCAGATTCGCGCCGGACTTCATGCCGATGGCAAGCGCGATCGCCGACTCGCCGTTGTACCTGAACAAGGTCCTGGCCGGATCGGCATAACCGCGCGTGATGGTTGCGACGTCGGTCAGGGGAAAGAAGCGATCGTTGATGCGCAGATTGACCGCCTTCAGACTTGCCTCCGACGTGAACTGGCCGTTCACGCGTACGCTGATCCGCTCGGGCCCCTCCTGGAATACGCCGGATGGGGCAACCGCATTCTGCCCCTGCAAGGAGCTCATGATCGCGTGAACGTCGAGGCCAAGGGCCGCGATCTTGCGGGTGGAGAATTCGAGATAGATCACCTCGTCCTGTGCGCCCAGGATGTCCACCTTGCCGACATCGGGCACGGTCAGGACCTTGGCACGGATGTCCTCCACATGATCGCGCAGCTGACGTTGGCTCAGGCCGTCGCTGGTGAAGGCATAGATGTTGCCGAACACGTCGCCGAAGCGATCGTTGAAGCCGGGCCCGATCACCCCTTGCGGGAAGTCGCCCTTGATATCCGCGATCATGTTGCGAACACGAATCCAGGTCGGCTTCACGTCGGCAGCCTTGGTGCTGTCGCGCAGATAGACGAAGACGGTGGTCTGACCCGCAACCGTCACACTCTTGGTGTAATCGAGCGATTCCAGCTCCTCGAGCTTCTTCTCGATCCGGTCGGTGATCTGGCGCGTCATCTCCTCGGGTGACGCACCCGGCCACTGCGCCTGGACGACCATGGTCTTGATGGTGAAGTCGGGGTCTTCCTGCCGTCCCAGCTGAAGATAGGCAAAAAGTCCCGCCGCCATGAAGGCGATCATGAAATACCAGACGAGCGAGCGATGACCGAGCGCCCAGTCGGAGAGGTTGAACGACTTCATGGCTGCTGATCCTGTTCGATACGGACGCGCTGTCCTTGCTTGAGACTGTGGACCCCGGCGGTGACGACGCGTGCGCCAGCAGCAAGTCCGCCGGTGACGCGCGCCCCGGTTTGGCCAGCCGCCACATCGATCTTTTGCAGCGACACCGTGCTGGCGGGCTGATTGACGATCCAGACGAAATTGGCGCCATCCTTGGCGAGCAGCGCCGACGCAGGCAGCCGGAGAACCGGGCCTTGCTGCCTGCCGAGCTTTGCCGTGACGGTCGCGCCGAGCCGGAAGCTGTCAGGCGGATTGCTGAGTGCGATGCGGACCCGCCGCAGGCGCGTTGCCGGATCGGCCTGCGGCGCAATCTCGCGAACGGTGCCTTCCACTTGAACCGCCGGCAGGAGCTGCAGGCTGACCGTGAACGGCAGACCGACCTCCAGCGGCAGCGGATAGTCCGGTCCGATATCGACGACCGCTTCGCGGATATCGGGCCTTGCGATCGTCACCACGCTTTGGCCGGGGGACACCACCTGGCCGACGTCCGCACCGACTGCGGTGACCACACCGGCGAAGTCGGCCTTGATCTGCGAATAGCCGAGCTGCTCGATCGCCTTGGTCAGATTGGCCTGTTCGCGCGCGACCGTCGCTTCGGCGCCGGCACGCGCCTGCTCGGCGTTATCGAGCATCTGCTTCGTGGTTGCATCGGTGGTGATGAGCGTTCGCTGCCGTTCCTCCGTCGCGCGAGCGGTCGCGAACTGCGCCTCGGCCCTGGCAAGCTGGCCTTTGGCCGCGCGAACGGCGAGCTCAAGGGCGGTCGAGTCAATCGTGCCCACCGCCTGTCCTTCAGTCACGAGGTCACCGACGTAGACGGGACGCGTGATCAGACGTCCCAGCACACGGAAGCCGAGATTGGTTTTGTAGCGCGGTTCGATAACGCCCACCGCAGCGACATCGTCCGCGTGGTCCGCTGCGAGAAGCAGCGACTGGACGGGCCGCACGGCCTCGGGCGCCTTCGTCTCCTGCTGGCATCCGGCAAGCGCGAGCGCGCATGCAAGCGTGCCCGCCACGATCGTTGCGCGGCCCGTCATGAGGGGTCTCCTTCATAGGTCACGGGCTGGCCCACGCTCAAAAGCTTGCCGCCGTCGACGACGACGCGCTCGCCCGGATCCAGACCTGCCTTGATCAATACTTCTCCGGCCTCGTAGCCACCGACCGTCACCGGCTTCAGCGAGGCGGTCCGTGTTGCCGGATCGACGGTCCAGACCGCAGGGCTGGTGCCCGCCGCCATCAATGCGCGCCAGGGCAATGCGATCTGCGGCTCGGTCTTCACTCTCACAGTTCCCGCGACGGCGCTTCCAAGCGTCATTGCGGCAGGCGGGTCCTTGATCGCCACCTTGACCCGAATGGTCGCGCTCCTCGCGTCGACCGCCGGCGAGACCTCCCGAACCTGACCGCCTGCGGTCACGGTCGCATCGGAGATCAGCACCAACGAAACGCTGCTTCGGTCGGCAGCACCGAGGAAAATGGACTCATAAACGTCAAAGACGACGTCCCGGTCCCCGTCCTGCGCCAGTGAAAATACCGGTTGGGCAGCCTGTACGACCTGACCGGTCTCCACACTGCGTGCGGTGACGACGCCGTCGGCTTCGGCTCGCAGCGCGGTATAGCCGAGCACGTCCTTCGCGGTTCCGAGCTGCGCTCTTGCCGCTTCAAGCGCACCTTCCGTGGTTCGCAACCCTTCCTGCGCCTGGTCGTAGGCCGTGCGCGTGGTGAAGCCGCTCGCGATCAGCGCCGTCTGCCGATCGAAAGTCGCCTTTGCCACACGCAGCTGGGATTCTGCGGCGAGAACGGCGGCGGTGGCGGCATCGACATCGGCCTCCTGCTCGGCCGGGTCGAGAATGGCCAGCACTTCGCCGGCCTTCACGTGGGTCCCGACATCGACATAGCGCGCGAGGACGCGCCCGCTGACGCGGAACGACAGATCCGCCCGAAAGCGGGCCTGCACCTCACCGGTCAGGGTAAGCGAGGATTGCCGATCTCTCGGCTGCACGATTTCCGTACGCACGACAGCGGCGCGCGCGGAAGGACTGGCAGCGCGATCGTCGCAGCCGCCGAGCGCGGCAGCAACAAGTGCGAGGGCCAGGCCGCCGAGAGGCCGCAGCAAGCGCTCAGTTCGACCGATTTTGGAGAGGTTCGAATAACGCGGGTTCATAGCGCGTCCGTACGGTGAGAGGGTGACAGGAGATTGCCCAGGACGTCCGGGCCCGTGGTCAGCGTGGCCCGTTCGTTCGGGCGCGCTCGCAGTGAATCTGGATCCGCGCGCATCGCGGCCGGACGCTCGATCTGATCCGGGAGGCCGGCGCCCGAGCCGGGCGTCACGGACGCGTTGGTCTTCAGCCGGCGCGGCCGCCTCATGCGGCGAGCCGCCATCGACCAGCTTGCCTGCCGCTCCCGCTCGCTCAGGTGAAACGAGACCACGACGGATGTGAACTCGGCAGCGAAGCCGTGCTCGATCCGTCCGCCGAGCCCTTTCGCAAGGTCATTGCTGATCTCGAACTCCCGGCCCAAGGCCCGCGCCGGCCGCGAGCCGTTGTCCAGCACCACGCAGTTCGCGACCGAGCCGATGCGCGACAGCTTGACCTTGATCTCGCCGGAGCGCGCGTCGAAATACGCATGCTTCGCTGCGTTGACGATGAGGTCGTGGACGATCAGGCCAAGCCGTCCGCACCGCTCGGGCTGAAGCGGGAGAGACTCGGTGGTGAGCGTCAGCCGGATCCCCATTCGATCCAGAAAGGATTGGCGCATGGCGCAGCCCAGTCGGCGAATGTAAGTCGCGGCATCGTTGAGGACATCGCCCTCCGGCATGGCCAGCGCCCGATGCAGCTCCGCATGTCCGTGCAGCAGCTCCACGACGTCGCTCAGGGCGGCCTTTGCTTCCGCTCCGTCGGCGCGGATGACCGCCGCCGAGACCAGATCGATCGCCGAGGCGACTCCTTTATCGACCCTGTGATGCAACTCGCGCAGCAGGATGCCGTGTTGTGGGCGGTCCGGGTCGGGGCACGACATATTCGCTCTCTCCTGAGGTCGACCGGACGATCGCAAGGCCAATGCACACAGGTTTGCGGCTTCGACTGTCCGGGAGGTGCCGCCGCGGGTCCTGATGGACATCGCGGCGATTAAATAAACTATACCGTATATTTTCTTTTTGTTGCCTTTTCCGGCCCGCCATGTCAAGTGCGATCTGCGCGCGCACAGACTCGTGACTGGAGGATCGACGGATGACCAAGAAGAGCACCCCGAAACGGGGCAGACCGACCAAAGACCTTGCCGGCGACGTCCAGGTCCGGATCCTTGACGCAGCCCAGCAGCTTTTTCTCGAGAAGGGCTATCGCAGTGCCAGCATCGACGACATCTCCGAGCTGGCGCCGGCGAGCAAGCCAACCATCTACGCGCACTTCCCCGGCAAGGAGGCGCTGTTCGCGGCGGTGGTGGCCCGCACCATCAGCAGGCTGACGGATTTCGAAGGCGTCGAGCCCGAGGGCCGCACCCTTCATGACAAGCTCTCGAACCTCGGCACCACCATCGTGGAAAAGCTCATCGAGGAATCGTTGGGCATGGTTCGCGCCACGATTGCTGAAGCGCAGCGTTTTCCCGAGTTGAGCCGCAACGTCCACGACGCCGCGCGCGATCGCTCCGTCAACGCCGTTTCCCAACTCTTGAATGAAGCGACGCAGAAGCTGGCGCGCGCTCCAAAGGGGCCCTTCAGCGGCAAGCGAAGCCTTGCCACCGCTCAGATCTTCCTGGATCTGATCCTGCTGCCGATGCTGTTTCGGTCGCTGGTCGGGGAAACACCGAAGGAGCTGAGACGGGAGCTGCCGTCCTTCATGCGCGAACGCGTCGGCTTCTTCCTTGCGGCCTGTGAGGCAGACTGGACACCGTGAGCCAATCGAGCGTCGGGTTTAGCAGGCGGATTTGTAGCGCATACTGGCCTGAACGTCGATGAGTTGATGGGACGCCGGGCCAGCGAACGCTGGGTTGCCAAGCGCCCCCGCGCAAAAGCGCATCATCTCGTCGAACGTTGGCCGAAGGGCGGTCGCCTTGACACGGGAGGGGTTGAGGTAAGCATCCATCGCGTCCAGCAGGCAGCAGGCGAGCGCCATCGGGCTCCCGCCGCGGAACTCCCCGCTCACCTGCCCCGACGCGATGATCGACCGCACCACACCACGAAGCCGATCCGCATGAGACAGGCTGGCCAGCCAGTTCGCCTGTCCTGCGGCCACCACCAGTTCGTGCAAGCGGACATCGTTTGCCAGCCGATCTTCATGCAGCCGGGAGATCGCGCCAAACGTTGCATTCAGGCGCTCCAGGCCCGAGCGGCCGCTTCGCGCTGCACTTGCGGCCGCCGCCGACACCTCGTCGAGCAGCTCCGTCACGACGGCCTCCTCGAGCGCCCGGCGGGAGGGATAGAACCGGTAGAGATTTGCGGGGGACATTGAAGCGTCGCGAGCGACGTCGGCAACCGTGGTTTTCCGGTACCCGATCTCCCGGTACAAGCAGATTGCAGCCTGCACGATTCGTTCACGCGTGCAGGACAATCCAGCCTGGCGGGTCGTCTGCGCCTTCAGCATGCTCGGCCTCAACGCAACGGAATCGCGTGCATCTCACGCCGGCAGGCTTCGCCGAATTCACGCAACGGATCCATCTCCTCCAGGAAGCCCGGCAGGTCGACGAACGGGGTGTTCGGTGCAAGGTAGGTCTCGATGATCAGCCGGCCAGCCCGCTCTGCGGCATGGACCACCTCATCCTCGGACAGAATCCGCATGCGCCCGATAAGCGCATACAAGTTCACCAATGCCGGGATCTCGGATTTGTCGCTGGTGAGCGCGTCCGCGTAAAGTCGGGACGCCTCCTCAATGAAGCTGCGATAGAGCTTCTCGCGCTTCGACACCGCGTGCGCCTGATGGCGCTCGCGGAGTCTGCGGCGCCGGGACATCCATCCCGTCACGATCGTGGAAATCGCTCCGAAGGCCGAGCCTCCGAACGCGGCGAAAGCAGGCGCATATATCGTATTCATACGATCGTTCCTCATTCCTTGCGCCGCGCTATCGGTGCGACCCGACGGTCCTGACCGAAGCCGCAGCGGCTGCATGGTCGAACACGGCTCTGCAGGCTTCGCTCAGGTCCGACTTTCTTTGCCTGAGACAGGCTTCCACATTGGTGGGGTCGGGGATGTAGCCGGCGCACAGGCGAAACGCGTCAGACGTGCACGCCGCTCTCTGCTCAGCCGTGCCGCGATCCTCCTGCGCGAACGCAGCGGCGCCCGACGCAACGAGCACCAGGAGTGCGAGCACCAACCGGTTCTTGAACATATCGAATCCTTTCTCAAGTTGAGGCATCTGCTTTCAAAGGGAACCTTGACCTCACTCCGAAGTCCCCTCGCCCGACCAGGACGAACACGGGCTTGTGAGTCTCGGCTCTTGACACATCCCGCGATCCGCGCTGTATATGAAATATACGGTGTAGTTTATTTAGGAGACCGAAGATGTCAAGCCTGTTCCTGGCGCTCGTGCGGGAAAATCCCTGGCCCGGGATTGCCGTCGCCTCGCTCAATCTGATGGTGGCCGTGTCGCTCGTGGGCGTGAGCCTGCTGCTGGGTCTCACCATTTCGGTGCTCGCCTGGGTGCACGCGCTCGCCGTCGGCGAACCCGCGCCGGTGCGGCATGCGGCCAGCCGGAGGGGCCGCGCATGACGTCAGGGCTGTTGCTTGCTCGCGATTGCATCATCTGCTGGGTCACGGTGTGGCTCGCGCCGGTCGAACCCATCTTCGACGCGATCGAATCCGAACTCGTCCGCAGAGGCGTCGCGCTTGAAGGCGTCGAGCCCCCTTCCCCGCCCGCCGCGTGAGCATCCTGGACGTTCGACATGCTCAACTTCATCGAAGTGTTCGACGTCATGGACGTGGAGCCGGCCACCGGCTCTTCGGTCTGGAGCGGACGCACCGGCACGCGAGCGGCCCTCAAGCGCGACGGGCACGTGATCGACCCGAAGGCGATGGCCTATTGCCCGATCGAATGGCTCGACGAGCGCGGCTATCTCGACGCCGAACGCGCGTGCCGGCACCCGCGGCCCACGAGCTTCTGAAAACGAGACGGAATCATTTCATGTCTGGGAACAGGCCGTGAGCAGGAAGTCTGTCCTGTCGCGACGTGCGAGCGCCGTCGTCGAGCCCGAGATGCCCCTGCGGGCGTATTTTCTCTCCGCTGGAGGGGCGCTGCTCCTGCTGCTTCTGGCGGCCGACTGGGTGTTGCCCGCACCTTCGCCGAGCCGGCTCACGGAGCAGCATTCTGCGTTGCCGCCGATCCGGATCCACTCGGAGCGGAGGGGCCCCGAAGCGGCCGTCATCGACACCAACGGGTTCGGACTGCGTCCCGCGCCCGCCGAGCACGATATCGCCCAGGCTCCACCGCAGTTGCCCGAAACTGAAGTCGGCGGCGCCGTTGTGCGCGACGATGACGGCAACCCGGCGGCGGCCGATCTACGCGTTCGCGAGAGCCTGGCCCAGCTACAGCCCGCCGTTCATGACCCAGCAGGGCGGGGGAGCCCGCATCGGATCGCGGCGCGACGGCACAAGCTCGCTCCGGCGCGGCCTCGAAAGTTGTGGCGATCTGCTCGGCATCCGGGCTTCCAGATCAGCCGGTACGCCTTCGTGCCGAACTAGACCACCGATCATGAAGAACACCACAGGATTATGCGCGATGCCAAAGAAGCAGCTGTTTGCCCTCATCGTTTGTTCCGCGGCCCTCGCCGGCACCGGTGCTCTGGCCGGCGTCACGCAGGTCCCTACCGACGCCGAACAGCAAAGCACGACCGCGCAGGGCAACGTCGAGGAGGCGGCCATTCGCCGCGTGTTGGAGCAGTTTCACACCACGAAGGTCCCGATCGGACAGGCCATGGCGATTGCGGAGGGTCTGCACGATGGGTCGAGGACCGCAGACATCAGCTTCGAGATATCCGGTCCGCCGGTCTACCGCGTGCGCACGATCAAGAACGAGCGGGTCTTTGAGAATGTCATAGATGCGAACACCGGAAGGGTATCGCAAACGGAGATCGCGTCATCGCTCAAGGAGCTCGATCGCGCGGATCTCGCCAACATCATAGCCCTGAAGTGGATCAAGCAGGAGTTGTCGGACGCGGTGCGGGTCGCGGAAAGCGCGGCGGACGGACAGGCGCTCGCTGGCGGGTTGATGAAACAGGATGGCAAGCTCAACTTCGTGGTCGTCATCGCGACCAGCGATCACCTGAAGGAAGTGATGCTCGAGCCGCCCAAGGTCGGACAGCGGTCAACTCAGCGCTAGCCACGAACGTGACAGCGCGCCACTGAAGCACGATCTCGTGAGTTGCGCATTAACGCGCAATATATACACTACACCGTATAGTTTGTTTTAGCGAACGGTCATCGCGGCTTCCGCAACGCCGGCTCGATCATCCCACACCCGAGAGCAAGACCAGTCATGAATTTCCAGCCCCGATCACACCTGCCGGCCACCCAACGGCGGCTGCCATTCGATTGCATAGCCCTGCTGTTGCAAGGCGGCGGCGCTCTCGGCGCCTACCAGGCAGGGGTGTATGAGGCGCTGGCGGAAGCTGGCATCCACCCCGATTGGGTTGCCGGCATTTCCATCGGCGCGATCAATGCCGCGATCATCGCGGGCAACCCGGCCGAGTCGCGTGTTGATCGGCTGCGCGATTTCTGGACGCGGGTAACTTCGACTGCACCTTGGGACTGGGCCGGAAACCCATTTCTCGATGCGCGCAACGAGAATGCGCGCAATATCCTCAACCAGATGAGCGCGGGCCTTGCCGCGGCATGCGGCGCAAACGGGTTCTTCTCCGCGCGCCCCCTCCTGCCATGGCTCCACGCCGGCGGCACGACCGAAGCAACCAGCTTCTACGACACCGTCGCGTTGAAGAGCACGCTGGAGCGCCTGATTGACTTCGATCGCATCAACGCGGGGATGACGCGGTTCAGTGCAGGAGCAGTCAACGTGAGAACGGGCAATTTCGTCTATTTCGACAACAGCACCCACACGATTCGCCCAGAGCACATCATGGCAAGCGGCGCGCTGCCACCGGGCTTTCCCGCCGTGGAGATCGAGGGCGAGCATTACTGGGACGGCGGCCTTGTCTCCAATACGCCGCTGCAATGGGTGATCGATGGGGGTGTGCCGCAGGACATGTTGGCGTTTCAGGTCGATCTCTGGAGCGCGAAGGGGCAGCTTCCGGGCAATCTGCCCGAGGTTGTCACGCGTCAGAAGGAAATTCAATATTCCAGTCGCACGCGCGCGAGCACCGACCAGTTCAAGCACGTGCAGCGCCTGCGACGTGCGCTCACGACGCTCCTGGACCGGATTCCCGAAGAACTCAGGGAGCACGAGGATGTGAAGCTCCTGAACACCGCGGTGTCTCCCAACGTCTACAACATCGTTCACCTGATCTATCGGGCGCGCAACCACGAAGGCCACTCCAAGGACTACGAGTTCTCCCGCCTTTCGATGCAAGACCATTGGCGCGCCGGCTACCACGATGCGCTTCGCACCTTGCGTCATCCCGAGGTGCTCGCACGCCCGGTCACCCCGGACGGAGTTTTCACATTCGATCTAGAGCACGATGGCCGTGAATAGAGCGCTGATTTGATGCACGGAGAACCCCATGCGTGAGAACGATGTGCGCAAGCGCGCCTTTGCGATGCCGCTCACCAGCCCGGCCTATCCGCCGGGCCCTTACCGGTTTGTGGATCGCGAGTACCTGATCATCACCTATCGCACCGACCCGGCAAGGCTGCGCGCTGTGGTGCCCGAACCGCTGGAACTCGATGACCGCAACCCGCTCGTCAAGTATGAATTCATCCGCATGCCAGATTCGAATGGCTTCGGCGACTACACGGAAAGCGGCCAGGTCATCCCGGTCTCGTTCCGTGGCCACACGGGCGGCTACAACCACTGCATGTTCCTCAACGACGAAGGACCGATTGCCGGGGGACGCGAGCTCTGGGGCTTTCCGAAAAAGCTCGGCCAGCCGACATTGCGGACCGAGATCGACACGCTGATCGGTACGCTCGACTACGGGCCCTTGCGGGTGGCGACGGGCACAATGGGCTACAAGCACCGCGAAGCCGATCTTGGCCAGGTCAAGGCCGCGCTCGAGGAGCCGAATTTTCTGCTCAAGATCATCCCGCATGTCGATGGCAGCCCGCGCATCTGCGAGCTCGTTGAATATCGCCTCGAGCAGATCGCGTTGAAGGGCGCCTGGACCGGACCCGCGGCTCTCTCCCTGACACCGCACGCCTTGGCGCCGGTCGCTGATCTGCCCGTTCTGGAGATCGTCTCGGCGCTTCACATCCGTGCAGACCTCACGCTGGGACTGGGCAGAGTGGTCCATGACTATCTGCAAGAGCCAGCGCGGCGTCCGTTCCGGGCTTCAGAACGAAGTCTGGTCACCTGATCGGAAATCCACAAAACCAACTCGCGTCTGAACCGCGAGGCTTCGCCAGCTGGCGCAACACACGGAGCAAAGTGACTGAGATGGTTATTAAGGGCAAAACTGCGATCGTGACCGGCTCGACGAGCGGCATCGGCCTCGCATGTGCGCGTGCCTTCGCAGGTGCCGGCGCAAACATCGTGCTAAACGGAATGGGCGAGGCGGCCGATGTCGAGAAGGAGCGCTTGGCAATCGAAAGCGAGTTCGCCGTCAAGGCGATCTATTCGCCCGCGGACATGGCGAAGCCAAGCGAAATCGCCGGGCTGATCGCGCTGGGTGAAGCGACGTTCGGGGCCGTGGATATCCTCGTCAACAATGCCGGCGTCCAGCACGTCTCTCCAATCGAAGAGTTTCCGCTCGAGAAATGGGATGCGGTCATCGCCATCAATCTATCCGCCGCATTCCATGCAATCCGTGCGGCTGTGCCGGGCATGAAGAAGCGTGGCTGGGGCCGGATCATCACGACGGCTTCGGCGCATTCGCGTGTAGCTTCGCCGTTCAAGTCAGCCTACGTCGCAGCCAAGCACGGGATCGCCGGCCTGACCAAGACCGTCGCGCTGGAGCTTGCGCGTTCGAAGATCACCTGCAACTGCATCAGCCCCGGGTATGTTTGGACCCCGCTGGTGGAAAAGCAGATCCCGAACACGATGAATGCACGCAAGATGAGAAGAGATGAGGTCATCAGCGACGTGCTGCTCGCGGCCCAACCCACCAAGGAATTTGTCACTGTCGAACAGGTGGCTTCGCTCGCACTTTTTCTGTGCAGTAACGAGGCCGCGCAGATCACCGGCGCCAATCTCGCGATCGATGGCGGCTGGACGGCGGCGTAGGCCCGCGGCGGTCGACTCATGGCTGTCCCCACAGTGAGGCGATCCGCGCGCGCAACACGGAAAGTGCACGACATGGCATCAGACGCAATCGACGGTGACCTCGACGAATCCAGCGGCCTGGCCGTCCAGCATATCGGCGTGCGCGGACGCACTCTACAGCATGGTATGAGAAATGGCAGGCCACTTGATCTTGGCGGAGACCGGAAAATGTCCGTCGCTCTGCGCAAGTGCGAGCACGCGTTCAACGAGGACGTATTGCCGCCTCATACCAAGGTGGCAGAGCCACTCGAGTTCTACGCGGCGTCCAACTTGGATAACCCGTCCCGCAGTCTCAAGGACGCGATAGGCAAGAAATCAGCTTCATCTGGAACGTCAATGCTCCTTCCTCATGTCGCTGCTTGAGATGACGTCGCTTCGGACGCAGACGCAACGAGTCGCTTGACGCAGGTTCAAAGTCGAGAACGATGAAGCCATGTGATGATCGCCAGCACATCCGCTAATCAATGGAGATAGGTCATGTCAGAGCACAGCAGCATGCATTTTTACCTCAATTCGGCCAAGGAGCGAATCGACGAGATGGATGCCGCATTGGCTTCGTTTGAGGTGAAGGCGACGGAGGCCAAGGCGGAGTCCAAGGTGAAGGCAGAGCAGCTCATCGCCGATCTTAAAAAGAGGCGGGATGAATTTCAGGCGCACCTCAAGACGCAAGCGGAAGCCGGCGAAGCAGCCTGGGCGCGCACCAAACCCGATCTCGAAGAGCACTGGATCGGCTTCGAAGCGCAGATGAAGACCTATTTTGAGAGCGCCGGCAAGCAGATCGAGCAGCAGCAGGCCACGTTCAAAGACATCGCAGCGGCGCAGGGCAAGGCGTGGCACGAGGCCGCGAATCGATTCCGTGAGGCGGCCGGCAAAGTGGCCGGAGCGCGGACCACCGATCTCGATGCCGCGCTCAAGCAGCTGAAGTCTGACGCGTCCCAAGCGGAAGCACGTCTCCAGAAGCTGAAGCAGGCGGGCAGCGAGTCCTGGTCCGTGCTAAGCGCGGCGTTGGCAGAGTCCCGCAAGTCGTTCGATCAAGCAAGTCGGGCCGCGTGGGACACCCTGAGGGGTTCTGGCGCGAAGGGCTGATTCCATCCGGTCACAAGGAACCGCAGAAAGGCGTAGATTGCGTGTAATCGGCACGGGGTCTGGACCAGTTGCAGCCCGCCGTTCCTGGTCAACTAGGCCGGGGGAGCCCGCATGAGATCGCCGCGCGACGGCGCAAGCTCGCTCCGGCGTGGTAGACGCCGAACCGTCCAGAGCGTGTCCTCATTGACGGGGCGCAGCGGACCTCATCTGCGCCTTGACTGCCGCGGTTGTTTCCGGGAATGGCGCAAGGGCAGGCTGCGGCGCCGCCAATTCCTGGCAATACATCCGATCGATCTTGTCCTGCATCAGCGCATAACAATCGCATGCAACGCGCTCGAGCCGCGCCCGGTCGATCTCTACAAACCCGCGCCGGTCGGACGGGACGGCGCCGGCCGCGCGCAGCTTGCTCATCGTCAGCGTCGCCGTCGTCCGCCGCACCCCGAGCAACTGCGCGAGCGCCTCCTGCGTCACCGGGAGGAGGTCAGTGGGAACGCGGTCGTGGAGCTGCAGGAGCCACCGCGCCATGCGGCCATCCACCAGGTGCAGCGCGTTGCAGGCCGCAACGTGCTGGAGCTGCAACAGCAACGCGCGGACGTGGACCTGCACGACATTCCTGATGGCCTCGCTTCGCGCATAGGCGGCCCGAAACCTGGCGGCGGAGATCTGCGATGCCGTGCCGGCCACACGAGCAACCGCGGTCACCGATGACAGCGACGGGCCGAGCGCAGAGAACGAGGCCAAGGCGCCTTCCCGTCCGATCAACGTGGTTGCAACCGTTTGCCCGTCCGGCATGTCGAGCATGAAGGCGATTGCACCGCTATGGGGAAAGAAAACCGGGTCGAGCTCATCGCCCGACCGCACCAGGACGGTATCGGGTTCGAACGAGACCTTCTGGAAGTGAGGCGTGAGCAAGCCGAGATCTGCCGGCGGCAACGCCGCCAGCAACCGATTGCCGACGCCAGCGCGGTGGACGGTCGCGATGCTTTCCGGTGAACGAGCCGTCATGAGCAACGGTATCCATTTCTCAGCTTCACTACGATGACCCGAAATTCGAATTGGCCAACCAAAATATCCAAACAGAGCCCTTGAGGGAGATCAAGCACGGACTATTGCGGTCCCAACCGGCAGATCCTCCCGCGCAAACAGGATCTTGAACCCATCATACGGTTAACGATCGTCTGCATCCTAAGGGTTTCGATGAGATGATCGACCAGCAAAGGTTGCGACAGCGCAGGAGTGGGCGATTGGCCCCATGCGGAGGCCCCGCCCCGCCAATAAGGGCATGGCCGACGTCAAACGTGCCCCCCTATCCGGCGGCCGCCGCTCTCGCCGGGGCGACGTTGACGGCGAGCTTGCCGTAACGGTCGGTGAAGGCCTGGGTGTCGATCTCTTCCAGCTTGATTTCGCCGCTCATGACGCTCCTCTTCCAGGCGGCCTGGGCGGGATCGTTCTGGAACTCCGGCATCACCTCCCGGCCGAACAATTCGAGCGATTCGCAGATGTGCTCGTGGCTGTTCTTGCCGGCCTGGTTGAGCAGGATGACCTGGTCGATATGCGAGCTCTGGAAGCGCCTGAGCTTCTTGCGGATCGTCTCCGGCGAGCCGATCAGGCCGCCGCGCAGCGCCGCCTCCTGGGCCTCTGGATTGTCGCGCTTCCACCTGTTGTACTCGTCCCACATGTTGACGGTGTAGGGCGCGGGCCGCTGGCGGTTCTGCGCGGCGCCATAGAAGCGTAGCGCGAACTGGAAGAAGGTGGCGCCGTCGGCGCGGGCGCGCGCCTCCTCGTCGGTCTTCGCGCACATGAAGAACGACACCAGCGCCATGTTCGGGTTGATCTCGTAGTCCGCGAGCTTGTGCAGCCGCTTGGTCATGGCGTTGTAATAGGCGTGCACCCAGGCATGGGCGGCGTCGGCGCTGACGAACTGGAAGCCGAGCGCGCCGAAGCCATGACGGCCGGCGCGCTCGATGGTCGGAAGCTGCGAGCAGGCCATCCACAGCGGCGGATGCGGCTTCTGCACCGGCTTCGGCACCACATTGCGCAACGGGATGTCGAAATACTTGCCGTGATGCTCGCTGCCCGCGTCCCTGAACATCGGGAAGATCGCGGCTACGGCCTCCTCGAACACCTCCTTCTTGGTCTCCATGTCGCGGCCGAATGGCTCCAGCTCGGTGATCGAGGCGCTCTCGCCCATGCCGAATTCGCAGCGGCCGTTGGAGAGCAGGTCGAGCACCGCGACACGCTCGGCGACGCGCGCCGGGTGATTGGTGGTGAGCTGGAGGATGCCGTGGCCGAGCCGGATCTTTTGCGTGCGCTGGCTCGCCGCCGCCAGGAACGATTCCGGTGACGGCGAGTGCGAATATTCCTCGAGGAAGTGATGCTCGACGACCCAGGCATGGTCGTAGCCGAGCTTGTCGGCGAGTTCCATCTGCGAGAGCGCGTTCTGATAGAGCTTGAGCTCGTCCCCGGCGACCCATGGCCGCGGCAGTTGCAGCTCGTAGAAGATGCCGAACTTCATGGCGCCCCTCTCCCGCTTATTCTTTGTTGCGCTCATCTTAGTGAGCGGGGCGGCGCTGTCTACGGAGCAGCAATTCCGCCGTGCGGGAGAACGATCCCTTCACCGCATCCGGCGTCATGGCGCGGCGGAACCTTCCACCGCAACCACATGCGCCGCTTCGCGTGGTGCGCGGCGGCCGTTCAGCACCACACCGATGAAGGTGAAGCGCACCAACAGATGATAGCTCGCCAGCATCGGGGGAAGCGCGACGACGAGGATGATGGCGAACTTGATCGGCCCCGACCAGTCGAGCTGCGACACCGCAACTTGTAGCGCCATCACGATCGGCATGTGGATCAGATAGAGCCAGTAGGACGCATCGGCGAGGTAACGCCAAGTCGGGCTGAAGCCGGACATGAAGCGGAGCGCGAGACCAAGGACCGCGAAGGTCGAGATCCATATCGCCGGGGCATACAGGGTGGCGGAGACAAGCCTGAGCGTGGCGAAGCTGACCGGCAGTTTCGGCGCACCCGGCGCGGACAGCATCACACCTGAGAGCACGAAGCTGATCAGGATCAGGCCGACCGCGAGCAGGAGGTGCGGGAGCCAGCGCCGCTCGAGAAGCCGCAGCAGATCGACCTGCCGATGCAGCAGCCAGCCGACGCCGAATGCGGTGCCGAAGCCGATCCAGGCCTGCGCGTTGGTGATGAGTGATTGATCCGGCGTTCTCACACCCATCACGTTGATCCACCGCGGGTCCAGGCAGAAGGCGATGCCGATCGGGATCGCCAGAACCAGCGGGGCCAGTGGATTTCGCATGATCCGCGCAAAGAGGCGGTCGATGACCGTTCGCAGCGTGCCGGACGGATCGAGCCGGACAATTGCGCCACGCAGCAGCAGCATGGCGACATAGAGCTCCAGCAGCACGTAGAGAAACCAGAGATGGGCCAGGGGGAAATTCGGCAGCACCGGCGGCCAGCCACGCGCGCCGGGAGTCGGACCGCCATTGGGAAAGCCGGAGGCCCAGATGACCACCAGAGCCATCGGCGTAAACACGATCGGCCAGCCGATCACGAGCGGCAGCCCGATCCGCTGCAACCTGTCCCTGACAAAGCCCCAACTCCCCCGGCGATGGAAACTCATGCGGGCAAAGAAACCGGCCATCAGGAAGAAGGCCGTCATCCGGAAGACGTGGATGGTGAAGGTCAGCAGGCCCAGGAGGAGGCTTGGATGGGTGTCCTGGATGAACCAGAACCGGGGCGTGGCGGGCACGAACGACATTGCCGCGTGCAGGACGATGCCGAGCAGCAAGGCGCCGCCCCTGAGCGCATCGAGAGCGTGGAGCCGTTCCGATGTGGGGGTGGCGGCGGTCGAAGGAGACATGGGTGGGCTCATTCCGGCTGGCGAGAAGCTTCTGCCGGACAGTCTGCCCAATCGGGGCGCGGCCCTCTTGCCCAATCCAAAAATCGGCTAGCCGATTTCTCGACGCAGTTCGCTGATGTCGGCCCTACCCGGCCGGCTCAGCGCCTCGCGCCGGAATTCGGTCGGGGTCACGCCGGTTTCGGCCTTGAACGAGCGATTGAAAGGTCCGATCGACTGGAAGCCCGCGTCCATGGCGATGGTCAGCACCGGGACTTCCCGCTGCGTCACGTCGGACAGCGCCAGCTTGGCATCCTCGATCCGATAGCGATTCAGGAACGCATTGAAGTTGCGATAGCCCAGCCCTTCGTTGATCGCCTGGCGCAGCCGATGCTCGGGAACGTCGAGCCGCGCCGCGAGCGTCCCGATCGCAAGACCTTCCTGCCGGTAGGTTCGTTCCACGGTCATCAGATGGTCGAGGCGCCGGAGCAGGATGGGATCGACGGCGACCCGGGGGTCGACGATGACCCGCCCCGCGGCGGCGCGATCGGCGACCCGGGCCTGTCTCCCCGCCTCGCCGGATGCGATCGCAGCCGTGGCGTCGTCGACGGCCACCGCCGCCGGTGCGCTGAACAGGCCCAGGCCGGCAAGCATGGCCACCACGAACAGGCTGAGCGCGGTCGGAAGACTGCCGGACGCGCCGGGCGCGGCAACCGGAATATCGGCGAAGCCCGCGACGGCGACGAGCCCGATCATCGCGACATTGATGGCGAGCATCGCCAGCCGCAGCCGGCGCCGCCGCATCACCAGATCCACGCGCCAGGTCTTGACCGTCTGGACCGCGGCCGCGAGCGCCAGCACCAGGGCCACGATCGCAAGGACCTTGCCGCCGCCCTTGGCCAGAGTCGGCCATCGCGGCCAACCGAGCGACAGCGCAAATCCAAAGGCGACGATGGCCAGCCACAAGGCGCCATGCCACCGCCTCAGCACGAAATCGTCGTCAAACGCCGCGCGGGCCCACAACCAGAACACGGCAGGCATCGCGGACAGGATCGGCAACGTCCACCACCATGACGCCTTGGGAAAGAACGGCGCGGTGACGATCGCATAGAACACGCCCCCGGCGGACATGGCCATGCCCAGCAAAGCGTTCTGATTTGGAATGCGGCGCTGGAGCGCCACGAGGACGATCAACAGGAACACGCCGCTCGCCGCGCCGCGAAACCCGAGATCGATGGCCGTGAGCCCCATCTGGTTCACAATTCGCATTGCCCCGTTCGAGAGCTAAGTTTCGCATCGCGCCGGCCCGGGCACAACCCAAACTTGCGGTTGTGGTCACGGCCCAACCATCCTCGCAAATCGACGGATTGATCCAGATCAACGCGTTGACGCCGCGGTTGCAGCACAAGCAAAGCAAGGTAACGGCCCGGATGCCGTCCCAATTCCCAAAATTTCAGAGAGACCGAATATGTCGGCCCCTGACGACACGACCTCGCGCGTGCGCCGTAGGCGCATGGAGATTTTCGCCTTCCTGTTCCTGACCGCGGTCGTGATGCCCGTCCTCGCCGTCGGAACGGTCGGCTCCTACGGGCTTGGCGTCTGGATCTACCAGATGTTTGCCGGTCCTCCCGGCCCACCAGCCTCCCCGCATTGATCCCCAAGGATCCCCAAGAGCGAAAGACAGGCATCATGGCCCAACCCTCACTCAATAAAGCCACGCTCAACCGCCGCGCCTTGATCACCGGCCGGGTGCTCAGCGCCGACCGCATCGTGCCGCCGCCGGGCGCCGAGATCGCCAGCATCATCGTGCAGGCGCGGCCCGAGCGCCTCGCCGAGGTCGAGGCCGAGATCATTGCGCTTGCCGGCTGCGAGATCCATGGCCGCGATCCGCGCGGCAAGCTCATCGTCGTGACCGAAGCGCCGGATGCCGGCAGCCTCGGCACCATGCTCAACACCATCCAGTCGCTGCCGCACGTCTATTCCGCGGCGCTCGTCTTCCACGCCATCGAAACCGCCTGAGTCAGGAAGAGCCATCATGACATCGCCGAAGCTCGACCGCCGCCAGATGCTGAAGCTCGAGGCCGCCGCGATCGCGGCCGCCGCCGCTGGCCTCCCGGTGCCGGCGCTCGCCGCCAACCTCGCCACCGAGCGCGAGGTGAGCGAACTGAAATGGGACAAGGCCGCCTGCCGCTTCTGCGGCACCGGCTGCTCCGTGATGGTCGCCACCAAGGAGAACCGCGTCGTCGCGACACACGGCGACATCAAGGCCGAGGTCAATCGCGGCCTCAACTGCGTCAAGGGCTACTTCCTCTCCAAGATCATGTACGGCCACGACCGCCTGACGCAGCCGATGCTGCGCAAGGCGAACGGCAAATACGACAAGAACGGCGACTTCACGCCCGTGTCCTGGACCGAAGCCTTCGACATCATGGAGGTGAAGTGGAAGGAGGCGATGAAGAAGCGCGGCCCCAACGGCGTCGCCATGTTCGGCTCCGGCCAGTGGACGATCTGGGAGGGCTATGCCGCCTCGAAGCTGTTCAAGGCCGGCTTCCGCACCAACAACATCGACCCCAACGCGCGGCACTGCATGGCCTCGGCCGTCGCCGGCATGATGCGCACCTTCGGCATCGACGAGCCGCCCGGCTGCTATGACGACATCGAGGCCACCGACGCCTTCGTGCTGTGGGGCTCCAACATGGCGGAGATGCACCCCATCCTGTGGACGCGCCTGACCGACCGCCGGCTGTCCGCGCCGCATGTCCGCGTCGCCGTGCTCTCGACCTTCGAGCACCGCTCGTTCGACCTCGCCGACATCGGCATGGTGTTCAAGCCGCAGACCGATCTCTATTTGCTGAACGCCATCGCCAACCACATCATCAAGACCGGCCGCGTCAACAAGGACTTCGTCGCGGCACACACCGTGTTCAGGCGCGGCCAGACCGATATCGGCTACGGCCTGCGGCCCGAGCATCCGCTGCAGAAGAAGGCGACGGGCGCGGCGAAGGCCAACGACTCCACGGACATGAGCTACGACGAGTACGTCAAGTTCGTCTCGGAGTACACGCTGGAGAAGGCGGCCGAGATGTCCGGCGTGCCGCTCAACCGCCTGGAGGCGCTCGCCGAGCTCTACGCCGATCCCAAGACCAAGGTGGTCTCGTTCTGGACCATGGGCTTCAACCAGCACACCCGCGGCGTCTGGTGCAACAACCTCGTCTACAACATCCATCTTCTGACCGGAAAGATCTCCTCGCCCGGCAACAGCCCGTTCTCGCTGACCGGCCAGCCCTCGGCCTGCGGCACCGCGCGCGAGGTCGGCACCTTCTCGCACCGCCTGCCCGCGGACATGGTCGTCACCAACAAGGAACACCGCACCAAGGCCGAACACATCTGGCAGCTGCCCGAAGGCACCATTCCCGACAAGCCCGGCGCGCATGCCGTGCTGCAAAGCCGGATGCTGAAGGACGGCCTGATCAACGCCTACTGGGTGCAGGTCAACAACAACCTCCAGGCCGGCCCCAACGCCAACGAGGAGACCTATCCGGGCTTCCGCAATCCCGACAATTTCATCGTGGTCTCGGATGCCTATCCGTCGGTCACCGCACTCGCGGCCGACTTGATCCTGCCCACCGCGATGTGGGTCGAGAAGGAAGGCGCCTATGGCAATGCCGAGCGGCGGACGCAGTTCTGGCATCAGCTCGTCCCTGCCCCGGGCGAGTCGAAGTCCGATCTCTGGCAGCTCATGGAATTCTCCAAGCGCTTCAAGATCGAGGAGGTCTGGCCCGAGGAGTTGATCGCCAAGAAGCCGGAGGTGCGCGGCAAGACGCTGTTCGACGTGCTCTACAAGAACGGCCAGGTCGACAAGTTCCCGGTCTCCGACATCGAGCAGGGCTATCTCAACGACGAGTCCAAGGCGTTCGGCTTCTACGTGCACAAGGGCCTGTTCGAGGAATATGCCTCGTTCGGCCGCGGCCACGGCCATGACCTCGCGCCGTTCGACGCCTATCACAAAGAGCGCGGCCTACGCTGGCCTGTCGTCAACGGCCAGGAAACGAGATGGCGTTTCCGCGAGGGCAGCGATCCCTACGTCAAGCAGGGCACCGACGTGCAGTTCTACGGCTATCCGGACGGCAAGGCGCGCATCTTCGCGCTGCCGTACGAGCCGGCGGCGGAATCGCCCGACGGCGAATATCCGTTCTGGCTCTCGACCGGCCGCGTGCTGGAGCACTGGCATTCCGGCACCATGACGCGCCGCGTGCCCGAGCTCTACAAGGCCTTCCCCGAGGCCGTCTGCTTCATGCATCCGGACGATGCGCAGGAGGCGAAGATCCGGCGCGGCGACGAGGTGAAGGTGGTGTCCCGCCGCGGCTTCATCCGCGTCCGCGTCGAGACGCGCGGCCGCGACCGGCCGCCGCGCGGCCTCGTCTTCGTGCCGTGGTTCGACGAATCCAAGCTGATCAACAAGGTGACGCTGGACGCCACCGATCCGATCTCGCTGCAAACCGACTTCAAGAAATGCGCTGTGCGCATCGAGCGGGTGAACGTGTCATGATGAAACGATTTGGAATCGCATTGCTTGCGGTCGCGATCGCCGCGGGCGCGAGTTCGCTGACCGCGCAGACGGTGACGTCGGGCCTGCGCGGCCCGGCCCCGCTCAATGACGAGGGGCCGGCGCCGCCGATGCTGCCGAACCGCAACACCTCCGAGCGGGAGGTGCGCAATTATCCGGAGCAGCCGCCGGTGATCCCGCACACGATCGACGGCTACCAGGTCGACCTCAACGGCAACAAATGCCTGTCGTGCCACGCGCGGGCGCGCACCGCGGAATCGCAGGCGCCGATGGTCTCGATCACGCATTTCATGGACCGCGACGGCCAGTTCCTGGCCTCGATCTCGCCGCGGCGCTTCTTCTGCACGGAATGCCACGTGCCGCAGAACACCGCGACCCCGCCCGTCAGCAACGATTTCACCGACATCGACACGCTGCTGTCGCGCGCAAGCCCAGGTGGCCGCCGATGACGACGACCGCTGACGAGGCAAAAGCCAAGCGCGGCTTCGTCGCGCGAAGCTGGGATTTCGCGCGCGAGCTCTGGCAGGTGCTGATCCGGCCGAGCTCGGTGTTCGGACTCGGCGTGCTGGTGCTGGCGGGCTTTGCGGCCGGCGTGATCTTCTGGGGCGGCTTCAACACCGCGCTGGAATTGACCAACACTGAGAAGTTCTGCACCGGCTGCCACGAGATGAAGGACAACGTCTTCGCCGAGCTGAAGTCGACCATCCACTTCAGCAACCGCTCCGGCGTGCGCGCGACCTGTCCGGACTGCCACGTGCCGCACAACTGGACCGACAAGATCGCGCGCAAGATGCAGGCCTCCAAGGAGGTCTGGGGCAAGATCTTCGGCACGATCGACACCCGCGAGAAATTCCTGGACCACCGGCTCGAGCTGGCGGCGCATGAATGGGCGCGCTTCAAGGCAAACGATTCGCTCGAGTGCCGCAACTGCCACAGCGCCGATTCCATGGACATCACCAAGCAGTCGCCGCGGGCCTCGGTGGCGCACCAGCGCTTCCTGTTCACGGGGGAAAAGACCTGCATCGACTGCCACAAGGGCATCGCCCACCATCTGCCCGACATGCGCGGCGTTCCCGGCTGGCAATAGGGGGATCTGCGCCGCTTGAACCGGCGGGCCGAATGGTTAGTTTTGGGGGATGGCGAATCGCTTCGGCTCGCCCCTCCTCAAGACAGACATGGCCACTTTCACCCCGCATCAGGATGCCGCTCTCAAGGCCGTCGGCGATTGGCTCAAGGCCAAGCCCGGCCGGGGCGGCACGCCGCCGGTGTTCCGCCTGTTCGGCTTTGCCGGCACCGGCAAGACCACGCTGGCGCGGCACATCGCCGAGGGCGTCGACGGCGAGGTGAAGTTCGCCGCCTTCACCGGCAAGGCCGCGCTGGTGATGCGCAACAAGGGCTGCGACGAGGCCTCCACCATCCACTCGCTGATCTACCGCGCCCGCGAATCCGGCGAGGAGCAGCCGAGCTTCGAATTGTGGGACGACGCGCCCGCGTCCAAGGCCAAGCTGATCGTGATCGACGAATGCTCGATGGTCGATGCCGAGCTGGGCCGCGACCTGATGTCGTTCGACTGTCCGCTGCTGGTGCTAGGGGATCCCGCGCAGCTGCCGCCGATCCAGGGCGGCGGCTTCTTCACCAACACCGAGCCCGACGCGATGCTGACCGAGGTGCACCGCCAGGCCCAGGACGATCCGATCGTGCGGATGTCGATGGACGTCCGCGAAGGCCGCGAGCTCGACATCGGCCGCTACGGCGAGAGCGAGGTGGTGTCGCGCAAGGAGCTCGATCCCGATCGCGTCATGGGCGCCGACCAGGTGCTGGTCGGCCGCAACAACACCCGCCGCGCCTACAACATGCGGGTGCGCCAGCGCCAGAACATCGAGGACGCCTTTCCGGTCGCCGGCGACAAGCTGGTGTGCCTGCGCAACAACCGTAAGAAGGGCCTGTTCAACGGCGGCCTGTGGCGCGTGAAGTCGCGCAACACCTCGCGCTCAAAATCGCGCATCCTGTCCATGCGGCTGTCGCCTGACGAGGATCTCGGCCACAAGGTGACGAAGGTCTCGGTGCGCGCCGACTGCTTCGAGGGCGGCGTCGAGCAGATCGCCTGGGAGCAGCGCAAGCCCTATGACGAGTTCGACTACGGCTACGTGTTGACCGTGCACAAGTCGCAGGGCTCGCAATGGGACGACGTCGTGCTGTTCGACGAGAGTTTTGCGTTTCAGGACTCGAGGGCCAGGTGGCTGTACACGGGGATCACGCGCGCGGCGAAAAGGTTGAGCATCGTTGTTTAAAACTCCGATGCCGTAGGGTGGGCAAAGGCGCAAAGCGCCATGCCCACCGTCTCTCCACACACGAAATAAAAATGGTGGGCACGCTTCGCTTTGCCCACCCTACGACACCTGCCTACCCCGTCATTCCGGGGCGGCTCGAAGAGCCGAACCCGGAATCTCGAGATTCTCAGGTGCGCAATTGCGCACCATAGTTCGATGCTTCGCGTCGCTCCGGAATGACGAATTGAGTTGCTCTGCAACTCAATTCGTCACTTCCCCGCGGCGAAATAGAAATCCTCGCGCCCCGGAGGCGAGCCGTAGGTGAACGGCTGCTGCTCGTGCCTGGTGGCGGACCAGACGTCGTCGCGGACGATGTCGAACAGCTTTCTGATCTCGACGCGCGGCTCCTTGATCTCGCGGGCGAGCGCGGTGGCGAACGGGCTGTCGGTGCCGCCATCGCCGTCCATCGCGGTCTCACCGTGCTTGGCGGCGTAGACCACCATGAAGCCCGCGCCGGGCTCGATGTTGGAAAAGCCCTTGTCGACCAGCTTGAGCGACAGCGTCCGCTGCATGGTCGGCGCGAACGGATTGTCGCGGCATGCATCCAGCATCACCAGACGCACCTTTCGCGCGGCGCCGACGGCGGCGATCACCTGCTCGAGGGCGACGGCCTGGGCCTCGGCATCCCTGTCGGCGGCCAGCTTGGCGTCGACGGGAACGAGATAGTTCACCCCGCCGATCTCGAATCCGTGGCCGGCGTAATAGACCACCGCCCAGTCGGCCTTCTCCGCTTCGGCGGCGAACGTCTGCAGCGCTTCGAAGAACTTGTCGCGGGTCAGGTCGCTGACCGATATCACGGTCTGGAAGCCGACGTCGCGCAGCGCGTTTGCGATCAACTTCGAGTCGCGCGGCGGGTTGGGCAGGGCGTGCACGTTCTTGTAGGCGCCGTTGCCGATCACCAGCGCGACGCGGCGCCCGGTCGCCCCGGCCGGCGCCTGCGGCGTCAGCGCGGCGAGCCGCTCCTGCGCGACGGCGCGGGCGCGCGCGACGTCGAGTTCGTCGAATTTCGTCAGCGAATAGGCCGCCGCGCGGTAGTCGGCGCGGGCCTGGGCGATATCTTTCCTGCGCTCGTAGATCTGGCCGCGGCCTGAATGTGCCCGGACATTGTTCGGGTTGATCTGGATGGCCGAGTTGTAGTCCTTCAGCGCGGCGTCGAGGTCGCCCTTCATCATGCTGACATCGGCGCGGTTGTTGATTGCGTAGACGTTCTTCGGCTGCTTCTCGATCAGGCCGTTGCAATCGGCAAAGGCCTGGTCGTACTTGCCCATCATGCCCCAGGTGATGCAGCGGTTGCCTGCGATCTGCGGCGCGGCCGGATCGATCTTCTCGGCCTCCGCGAAATCGGCGATCGCGCCGTCGAAATCCTTCATCAGCGTGCGCACGCGGGCGCGATTGGTCCAGCCGAGCAGGAATTTTGGCGTGTACTTGATCGACAGGTTGAAATCGTCGAGCGCGCTTTGCAGCGCGCCCCTGCGCAGATGGATGACGCCGCGGTTGTTGTAGGGGACGCCGTAGGTCGGGCGCTTCTGGAGCGCGAGGTTGTAGTCCGCCATCGCGAGGTCGTCCTTGCCCGAGCGCTCATAGGCGAGGCCGCGCAGGTTGAGCGCAATGACGTAGTCCGGATCGAGGTCGACGGCCATGGACAGGGTGTCGATCGCGCGGGCGTAGTCGCGCTTGTTGATCAGGGTGTTGCCGCGCACGGACAGCGCGATCGCCTTGTCCTTGCCGGTGAGGCGGTCGGCGTTGAGCAGATTGTCGCAGGCCTGCGCCCTCGCCTGGAGCTCGGCCTGGCGGTCACGGCAGATGGCGAGATCGTCGCCGGCCTGCGGCTCGGCCGCGGCGACCGCGACGGCGGAGATCAGGGTGACGAGGGTCAGGGAAACGACGCGCAGCATGTTGTCAGGCCAGCTCCAGCCACCACTTTTTTAAGTCGATCGTCGATCGCGCGGGTTCATCTAGCGCGGAGTTCCTCACCTCGCCAAGCCGGGCTGTCGCGGGCCGCGTTTTCTCACAGAGTCGTGTCCGCCACGGCGTAACAATCGGCTCCTGTCCCCGTATCTCAGGTGACTGAAATGCCGCCGGGCAGGCTGTTCGCCCGGCGCCAACCGACCTAGAATATCCACCTTCCGGAAAGAGGATCCGCCATGCGCCGTCCCGCCCTCCTGTCCCTGCTGGCTGCTACGACCGCCCTGACGCTGGCCTTTGCCGTGCCGTCCCGGGCCGCCGAGGATGCGGTCGTGATCCCCGCCCCGACCATGGACGCGGCGCCGGCGAGCGGCATCCAGACCGCCGTGATCGCCGGCGGCTGCTTCTGGGGCGTGCAGGGCGTGTTCCAGCACACTGCGGGCGTCGTCAACGCGGTCTCCGGCTATGCCGGCGGCACCAAGGCGACCGCCGACTACCAGACCGTCTCGAGCGGCCGGACCGGCCACGCGGAATCGGTCGAGATCAAGTACGACCCGAAGAAGATCAGTTACGGAAAGATCCTCCAGATCTACTTCTCGGTGGCGCACGACCCAACCCAGCTCAACCGCCAGGGGCCAGACACCGGCACGCAATATCGCTCGGCGATCTTCACCACCTCCGAGGAGCAGAAGAAGGTGGCCGAGGCCTATATCGCCCAGCTCAACGGCGCCAAGGTGTTCAGCAAGCCGATCGTGACCAAGGTCGGCGCGCTGGAGGCGTTCTATCCGGCGGAAGCCTATCATCAGGACTATCTGACGCTGCATCCGAACCAGCCCTACATCGCCTATAACGACCTGCCCAAGGTCGAGAACCTGAAAAAGCTGTTCGCGGATAACTACATTGAGAAGCCGACGCTGGTGAATGCCAGCAAGGCCACCAACTGATCGCGAGATCACCAAGAAACGGGAGACCCATGCCCGACGCCAAGACGAAGACCACGGACGACAAAGTCATCAAGAGCGAAGAGCAGTGGCGGCGCGAGCTGTCGCCGATGCAGTACGCGGTGCTGCGCGAGAAGGCGACCGAGCGTCCCTTCTCCGGCGAATATGAGCACGACCACCGTGCCGGCACCTATGTCTGCGCCGGCTGCGGCAACGTGCTGTTCGAGTCCGACGCCAAGTTCGATTCCGGCTGCGGCTGGCCGAGCTTCACCCAGCCCGCCGTCGAGAGCCATGTCGACGAGGAAAGGGACGTGAGCCACGGCATGATCCGCACCGAAGTGCTCTGCGCCAAGTGCAGCGGCCATCTCGGCCATGTCTTCCCCGACGGCCCCGGGCCGACGGGCCTGCGCTACTGCATCAACTCGGCGGCGCTGAAGCTCGAGCCGAAATAAACGTTGCGCGCCGTTGGGTTCCGTCATGGAACCCGGCGGCGCGATGTGCTTTTCTTCTCTGGCGGTGCGGCCGATCATCGCGATTTGGCGGCCGCCAGGGAGGATGCCATGTCGCTCGGGACCATCCTGATCATCCTGGTGATCATCTACCTGCTCGGCGGCCTGTCCGGCCGCGTCGGCGGTTACGGCTACGGCATGGGCCATTCCGGCATGGGGATCGGTGGCGTCGTGCTCGTGGTGCTGGTCGTGCTGTTGCTTCTTGGCAAACTATAAACCATCCAACTAATTGAAATTACTTGATTTATAGCCCTTGCGGGGCTGCCATGCGCGGATTCATCATCTCCCATCGCAGGGGTCGCAATTTTGTCAAAACGGCCTATATTAGAGGGCGAAAATGACATGTGCGGCGGGCCCACGCGATTGGCCTCCGCCCTCCCAAACCCCACGCGCTTAAAGCCCCAGAGAAGATCACGAGGTCTTTGACCATGCGTCCACTGCGTCCGTTCAACTTCAACACCTCCGCCGAGCTCTTCCCCGCCGCGATCCGCAAGAAGAAGCGTGCCGGCTTCACCTATCGCCGGTTCGGCACCGCGGCCGAAGCCGTGCAGTTCGCGATGGAGCAGTTGCCGACGGATTCGCTGAACGGCGCCTATCTCCAGGTCGAGGAAGCGCGCTTCGACCAGAACGGCATCCGCTCGCTCTATGAGAGCGAAGCCTTCCCGCTGCCCCGTCGCCGCAAGCCCGAACCGGCTGCCGAGGCCGACGCCGACGCGGCGTAAGTTTTTTCGCCAAACCCGATGTGCGCAGAAGGCGCGATGGCCGAAAGGCTATCGCGCTTTTTGCGTTTTTTTAGTTCTCCCTCTCCCGCTTGCGGGAGAGGGCTGGGGTGAGGGTGTCTACACAATCGAGGACCCCCAACAGGCGAAAGCCCTCACCCGGCGCTACGCGCCGACCTCTCCCGCAAGCGGGAGAGGTGCACCGAGCCTGCCGCTCGCTCACCTCAATCGAGATACTTCCAGCTCCTAAATCCGCGGCTGCTTGTCGAGCCAGCGGCGGAGCAGGCGCATGTTGCGCATGTTGGCGCGGAACATGACGTCGAAGGCGTCGCCCGCAAGCGGCACCATGCCGACCACGCCGTCGACCGCGACATTGCCGAGCATGCGCGCCGTGAGGTACCAGGGCGCGCCCAGCGCGCGCGCCTCGCGCACCAGCCACAGCGAGATCGCGGTGGTGATGATGTCGCCGACGACGGGGATCAGTCCGATCAGGCCGTCGATGCCGTAGCGGATGTTGGTGCCGGGCAGGATGAAGGCGACGTCGAGCAGCCTGGCGATCGCCTCGAGCCGCGCGATGCGCTGCTCGCGCGTCAGGTTGCCGAACGGATTGCCTCCCAAGGGATTGTTTTGGCCGAACTCGAAACGAAACTCGCGAAATCCCTGCTCCAGCGTCTCGGGCCGGATCTCGCGGCCGTCCTGGTCGATGATCGGCCCGCGTGGTTCCGTGCCTGAGAAGGTGGCGCGCGAACGGCTCCCGGAACGGGATTTGCGCGGAGCAAGAATATCGTCGTCGGACATGGTCATGGCCCAGGGGAAACTCGCGAGCGCGGCGGAGGTTGCTGCACCGCGCGCGAACGTCGCGCGGGTCAGGTCGGCGCCGCCGCCGCTTGCGGCTCCTCGACATATCTATGCACGAGCCAGGAGGAAAGCACCGACGGCACGAAGCCGACCAAGCCGTACAGGATGAACTGAACCGCACCCGAATCCGGCCCGCGCGAGCTGTAGGTCAGCGAGGCCAGGACGAAGGCGAACAGGCCGACCAGCAGCATCCGCAGCACCGGGCCGACCCGGCGGATGTGGAGCAGGATGTCATCGACCGCGCCGATCATCAGCGACGGCAGGAAGCCGAACAGATAGCTGTATTGCAGGGTCTTGAAGAACACTGCGAACAGCTTGCCGACCTCGCCAAGATTGGTCTGGGTCCAGTAACCGGACTGGTAGGTCGTCGTCAGCAGCAGCAGGAACCCGCCGACAAACGGCCCGACCAGCGCAAACACCAGATAGCGTTTCATCAAAGACCCTCACACTTTGGCCCTGTTATAGCAGCGCCTCGGGAACCTTGAATAGCGGGCGCCGACTCCTCCCCCGGGGGAACAAGTGGCAAGGCGACGAGTTCAGACAGGACCTGAATGACCCCTCTCGGACCGGAGCCGCCGATGTCCCGCAAATTTCTTCTGGCGACGATCACGCTTGCAACCCTCGGTGGCCTGTCGAGCGCGCCCGCTCTCGCGCAAGGCCACATGGGCACACCGCAGGAGCAGAACGCCTGCTCGCGCGATGCCTCGCGGCTGTGCCGCAAGGACCTCGGCAATGACGGCGCGGTGCAGAGCTGCCTGCAGGCCAACCGGGCCAAGCTGTCGAAGTCGTGCAGCAAGGTGTTCGCCAGTCACGGCATGTGAAGATCGGAAACAGTCCCTTTGAACGGAGAGGTGAAGCCATGCTGCGCGACGAACAGCTCTCGATCCTCAGGGACATCAGTCAATCCATTGCCTTTGCCGACGACCGGCAAGGCAAGATGGGACAGTTGATCGCCGACGGCTACGTGATGAAGGACGGCGATCTGTTCGAGCTCACGGCGAAGGGCGTCACCGCCGTCGAGGAACACGCCGCCGCACTTGGCGAGAGCGACGCCACAAGCACGCCATCCTATCGCCTCATCTGACGCAACGCGTCGCTTTCTGCGTGACGTGCGCGCAACAATTGCGAATTCGTTCGCGCGGACCATTGCGGCCATACGACAATGGCGCATACTTGGCTCGGGCGGCGCAGCACTTTTCGATTCGAACATCACGAGAGATCGAGCAACCACATGCGGGATGAGGTTCCCGGCGTGATGGCTGAGACATGCGGCAGGTCAAGCCGCGTGAGGCGCCCCAAAACCAAGCGGCTCAAGCCCACGGAACTCGGGGACACATTCAGCATGACACGCAACCGGACCATCGCAACTCTCTTCGCCCTCGCCACCACCGCTGTCGCATTCCAGACATCGCCCGGCTTCGCCTTCTCGTCCGAAGCGCAGCAGATGTGCTCGGGCGATGCGATGCGGCTGTGCTCCAGTGAAATTCCCGACATCCCGCGGATCACCGCGTGCATGGTGCGGAACAAGGCGCAGGTCAGTCCCGGCTGCCGCGCCGTGATGGACCGCGAGCACGCCGCCGCCGCGGCATCGCGCAAGCGGGAAGCGGCCGCGCAGTAGTCATCCATCCAGGATGTCATTCCGGTTCGGTGCGCAGCACCAGTGGTCTAATCGCCCCACTGCGCGAAGGCGTCGTTGAAGGCGCGCTCGCCGGGGGCGCCCTTCTCGATCGCGATGATGGCGCGGCGCTGGTTGGCGTAGACCAGGGGCACGTCGAACCAGGAACGCTCCTTCAGGAGCTGGACGTTGCGGGCGCGGTCGGCGTCGACGTTGGACAGGCCGACCAGGAAGAAGCCGTCGGTGACCTTGACCGCGAGCCCTGCGAGCGGCGTGCCGCGCGCCTGTTCGTTCGACTTCATCAGAATGCCCGGCACGTTGGAGACGCTGCCGCCCGGGAAATCCTGCGGCAGGATGAAGGTCAATTCCGCGGTGTGGCTCGCCGGCAGCGAGGAGTCGGTGTTGCGGCGGAACGACATCGTCATCTTGAACTTGCGGTCGGGAATCTCGATGTCGGCGCGCACGGCGACGTCGGCCTTCTGGTTGCCCGACGCCTTGATCGGCTCGAGCCGCCACACCACCGAGCCGACATATTGCTTGCCCTTCGGATCGGACGGATCCTCGTCATAGAGCACGACCTTCTGCGCCACCGGCGCGACCGGCTGGTCGCTGGCCGAGGGCTGGCCGACGCGATCGGGGATCTTCGGCTTGCTCTGCGGCTGGGACGCATCCTTCGGCGCCTCCACCACCTGGGTCGGCGAGGACTTGAACAGGCCGCTCACGGTCTGGAGCAGCGGCTTGCCCCAGAGAATGCCGGCGCCGACCAGGATCAACACGATGCCGACGGCGATCGCACTCTTGAACGGGAAGACGGAGCGCGCGCGCTTGGGCTTCTTGGCGTCGCGGTCGAGGACGGGGATGTGCGGGCGCCCCGACGGCTGCCGCGGCGCATAGCGCTCGGCCTCCTCGACCGACTCGTCATAGGAATAGGGCGCATCGCCCTCGCCGGCGCGGTTCTCCAGGCTCGGCTCCAGCCGGTCGAATTCCGGCGAGGGCGAGGGCACGTTGGCGTAGGTGCGGCGCGCGGCGCGATTGGCCTGCGCGGCGGCGCCGCCGAGATCGTTGACGTCGGCGGTGATGTCGCGGAAGCCGCGCACGCCAGGTGCGGGCGGCAGCGGCGGCGGAGGTCCGATGTCCGGCGGACG
>NZ_LBIX01000158.1:0-92792 GCF_028128655.1 Bradyrhizobium sp. CCBAU 45394
CATGTCCCCGAACACCCGTCAGTCATGTCTCCGGGCTAAACAGCAGCGAAGCAATCCAGAGTCCCTCCGCGGAAAGATTCTGGATTGCTTCGCTACGCTCGCAATGACGGCTGAAAGGACAGTGGCCCTCAGTGGTTCAGCTCGAACCGCTTGAGCTTCCTGTGCAGGGTTGCGCGGCTGACGCCGAGGGCTTTGGCGGCCGCCGAAACATTGCCGCCCGCGCGGAGCAGCGCCCGCTGCACCACCGCGCGCTGACCGCCGGCGAGGTGGTCGCGCGCCGTATCGCCGCCGAGAAGATCGGCCGCGGGCACTGGCCGCAACGCCCGGCCTGGCGCGAGCCCAAGTCCCACCCGGGCGGAGCGGGTCGCGCCGATCACGAGATCGTCCGCATCGACCGCAACGAGGCCCCCGCACTGTCCGTCCGCAGCCGGCGTCAGCACGATGCGGGCATGGGCGAAAGCCCGGCGGAACAAGTCGGCCTCGATGCGCTTTGCCGCCTCGCCTGCCGCGAGCGCGATCAGATTGGAAAACGCATCGGTCCGGTCGGCGCGGCAGGAGGAGACGTCGAGCACGCCGGCAAACGCCGCCTCGTGGTCGTAGATCGGTACGGCGGTGCAGCTCAACAGCGTGTTGCGCGTGAAGAAGTGCTGGTCGCGGTCGATCGTCAGCGGCCGCTGCTCGACGACGCAAGTGCCGATGCCATTGGTGCCCTCGCGCTCCTCGCTCCAGAGCGCGCCGGTCCACAGACCCCAGGATTGGAAGGTGGTGTCGTCCGCCGGCGTGCCGCGACGATCCACCGGCACCCCCTCGCCGTCGGCCAGCAGCACGCAGCAGCCGGCCGCGCCAACCGCCTGGTAGAGCCGGTCCATCGCGCCTCGTGCAGCGGCGAGCAGCGGTGCGATCCGCTCGCGCGCCTCGCGGAGTTCCGCGTCGGTCAGCCGCTGGGGCAGGCCGCGGCCGGAGGGGTCGAGATGATGCAGTCGGGACGAACGGCGCCAGGAGGCCACGAGCGCGGAGCGAGCCGCCTGGCCTGATGCAATAGCGGCTTCGACACGAGCCGCGTGATGCTGGGGCATTGACCCATTCATCACCGTTTCCTCCGGGTGGCAATCTACGGCGTGCCGGCGCGGCCTGATTGATCTCTGTCAATCCTGGGGAGCGGTTGCGCCGCATAAGCCATGCCCCCGCCCGCGCTGCTCCGTCAAGGCGGCAAGACGACTGCGGTCTTGCGACCTTTGCAGGAGGCGGTCGGACCCGGCGCCGGCTTTCGATACCGGTTTCGAAACCTGCGCAAGCGCTAGTTCGGCGGGATCATCCGAACGAGATCGCGCGGATTGACATAGTCGAGCTGGAAGCGTGCCCGCTCGTCCAGCATGTCGGGATCGATCCTCGCGGAACGCAGCAGCGAGACGCGCTGCTCGCTCCTGGCGCGCTCGCGCTTGAGCTGGGCCAGCTCGCTCGTCAGCGCGATGATCTCCTGGTCGAGTTCCTGGCGGGCGTTGAGGCCGTATTTGCCGGTATAGGCGTTGACGCCGAAATAGCCGACGATGGCAGCCGCCATCGCATAGAGGGCAAGACCGGTCAGGATCGATTTGAGGCGCGCGCGGGAGACCATCTTGGGAAGATGGGGCAGCTTGGTTAAGGGAGCGCTAATCTTGGCAAACTGTCATTCCGGGGCGATGCGCAGCATCGAACCCGGAATCTCGAGATTCCGGGTTCGGCTCTTCGAGCCGCCCCCGGAATGACAAGGTTGTTCAGCCTCAGCCGTGATGCTTGGCCACGTGGGCGGCGAAGGCGTCGATATAGGCCTGGAGCACGGTCTTGAGCGCGTCCTTGGCGAGGTTACCCTCGGCATCGAAGGCGTCGCCAACCGCGTTCAGGTAGGTCTCGGGCTGCTGCATGATCGGGCCGGCAATGCCCGGCAGGATGTTCTGGAGCGTCTTGGCCGCGCTGACGCCGCCGAGCGGGCCCGGCGAGTTCGAGATGATGCCGACCGGCTTGCCGTTGAACGAGCTCTTGCCATAGGGGCGCGAGGCGACGTCGATGGCATTCTTGAGGACGCCCGGGATGGCGCGATTGTATTCCGGGGTGACGAACAGGACACCGTCCGACTTCTGGAGCTTTTCGCGGAAGGCCAGCCAGTCCGCGGGCGGCGCGCCCTCGAGGTCCTGGTTGAAGAAGGAGATGCCCGCCGGCGTGATGACCTCGAGCTTGAGAGAGGCCGGCGCGAGCTTCGCGAGCGCATTGGCGATCTTCAGCGAAAAACTGTCCTTGCGCAGGCTGCCGGCGATCACGACGATATTGTAGGCCATGGAGTGTCCTCAGAACTTGAGCGGGAGTGCCGGGCGGCACTTAAGCGATCCGGACCAATGGATGCAAGTGCATGAACCGGTCCGATTTGGAAACATTGAGTTTCTGAAACCGTCGTCCAAAACAATCAGGCCGCCAAGCGGCGGCCCGATCTTTCGCACAAACGTCCAGCCCGATCAGATCGTCGGATTCCAGGCCGACGGGATCAGGCGATATTTGGCGCCGTCCTTCTCGACATGGCCGACCGAGGGGAAGGTGAAGTGGAAGCCGATCACGGTCGCCTTCTCGGCCGCCGCCATGTCGTAGAATTTGTGGCGCGTCTGCTGCGCCAACGCGGCATCGGTGTCGAACACCACGTGCCAGTCCGGATTGCGCAGGAAGAACTCCGGAATGTTGGTGACATCGGACTGGATCAGCACCTTGGCATCGCCGGATGCAACCGCAAACGAGGTGTGGCCGGGCGTATGGCCGGGCGTCGCGATCGATGTGATGCCGGGCGCGACCTCCTTGCCCCACTCGTACTTGGTGACCTTGGATTCGAGGCCGGCGAAGGTCTTCTTCACGTTGGCGAAGTAGTTCTTCATCATCGCGTTGGACTCGGCCTTGGCGGCGTTGTCCTCGCTGGTCCAGAACTCCCAGTCCTTGCCCGGCACGATGATCTCCGCATTCGGGAACGCGAGCGCGCCGTCGGCGAGGCGAATGCCGTTGGTGTGGTCGGGATGCAGATGCGAGAGCAGCACGACGTCGATGCTCTTGGGATCGACGCCGGCGGCCGCGAGGTTCTGCAGGGTGCGGCCGACCGCGCCCTTGCTGGGCTCGAGATTGGCGACGCCGTTGCCCGTATCGATCAGAACGAGCTTGGAGCCGGTGTTGATGAGCTGCGGGTTGAACGGCACCGTGACCATGCCCTTGGGCATGTAGGCCGCCTCGCCCGCGGCGAGCGCCTCGTCCTTGGGCGCGTTGACGACGAACTTGTCCGGCATCGGGAAGGTGCGCGCGCCGTCATTGATCGAGGTGCACTCGAAGCTGCCGACCTTGTAGCGGTAGAAGCCCGGCGCCTGCGCCCCGGCTTGCGGCACTGAGGCACGAGCAGTGATCGGTCCGAGCCCGGTAACGGCAGCCGCGCCCACAGCGGCCGCGCCCGCCAGCAAGTGGCGGCGATTCAGATCAGTCATGGAAGTGTCCCCTTCTTTGCTTGCGGTTGTCCCGCTTTCAATAGCGGCGGAATAATCCCCCGCTTCGCTCAGAAGGCAAGACCTTCCTTCGGTGAGGTGCCGTCGCAGATCACGATAATTTATTTGGGGCGTTGGGGAATTTTTCGCCCGCGGCCTGTCCGCGCCAGTATCGCTTCGGTGCGTGGCCGTAGACTCGCTTGAAGGCATGTCCGAAGGCGCTCTCCGACGAGTATCCAAGCTGCGCGGCCGTTGCCGAAACGGTCGCTCCACGTCGTAGCTGATCGCGTGCAAGTCGCATTCGCCATCGAAGCAGGTAGTCGAGCGGCGCCAACCCCACAAGCGACTTAAACCGCTTCGAAAACGCGGATCGCGACATGGCGATCGCGTCGGCCAATGCTTCCAGGGTCCAGGGGTGAGCGGCGTTTTCGTGCATCAGCCTGATGGCCTTGCCGATCCTGGCATCGACCAGCGCGTTGATCCATCCAAAACCCTCGCCGGCACTCTGAGCCAGCGCCGCGCGGAGCACCTGGACGAGCAGGACGTCGGCAAGCCTGTCGGTGAGTACGGCCGCTCCGATTCCCGTCCCCCTGATCTCAAGGTCGAAAATCCCAAGCGTGGAATGAATGATGGGGGCCGACGGGCTGCGCGACGGTATGAGCAGAAAGCGAGGAAGCGCATCGAGCAGCAATCCGGCGTCCGACGCTTCGAAGCCGAAACTGCCGGCAAGCAGAACGGTATCGCTGCCCGCGTGACGCGCGACATCCGACTGCTTCCAATCGAACGCCGCTATGCCGTCTTCGGGAGCAAGGCGTTGGTCGTTGGCCAGAACATAGGCTGGTGCATTGGCCAGAAGAAAGCAGTCGCCGGTGACAAGCCGATGATGGGCTTCGTCACCGAAATCGATCCAGCAATCACCTCGGATGACCGCGCCGAACTTCAGGGCGGGTTTGGCCGGGAACCGATACGACCAATTGCCGCCCGCCTCGAACCTCGTGCAACGCGCAGCGCGAACGTTCAGGAGCGAGAAGACCTGAGACAGCGGGTCCGAGGCGTTACCCGAGGTCTCGTGCCTATCTGGGGGTGTGTCCAAGGCCTGATCCGATCTCGACGATTTTCGAGCACTTCGAGCATAGATCATCCTCGCTTTCGATGCGAAGTTCATCGCAACGAATTGCATGGAACATCTATGACGGGCATCGCAGGCAAAGTCATCGCCATCACGGGCGCCAGCAGCGGAATAGGCGCAGCCGCCGCCCGGCATCTCGCGGAACGTGGCGCCATCGTGGTCCTCGGCGCACGGCGCGCCGACCGGCTGGAGATGCTGGCCGCGAGCATCGCGTCAAAGGGCGGAAAGGCGTCGTACCTCGTCACCGACGTCAGGCAACGCGAGGATGTCGCCGGGCTCGTCGGACTGGCAACGGATCGATACGGGAAGCTGGACGTCCTGATCAACAATGCGGGGATTGCCCCGATTTCGCTCCTGGACGATCTGAGGGTCGACGACTGGGACGACATGATCGACGTGAACGTGAAGGGCGTGCTCTACGGGATCGCCGCGGCCCTGCCCGTGTTCCGTCGTCAGGGCTTCGGCCATTTCGTCAACACCCTGTCGACCGCCGGCCTCAAGATCGTTCCGACAATGGCCGTCTATGCGGGGTCCAAGAATGCCGTCAGGGCGATTTCCGAAGGACTTCGTCAGGAGGTCGGCCCGTCCCTTCGCGTGACGACCATCTCACCCGGTTATGTCGACACCGAACTGCCGTCCTCCATGACGGATTCCGCGTTACGGGAGCAAGGACAGGCAAGCATGAAGGCGATGGCCATTCCGGCGAGCGCAATCGCGGAGGCGATGGCCTTCGCGATAGCGCAGCCGGATAGCGTGGACGTCGGCGAGATCGTTATTCGCCCCACGGCTCAGGCATAAATTCGATCAGGCCTGGACGCCATCGCTCGTCACGACTTATTCGGGTTGATGAGGAATTTTTCGCCGGTGGCCCGTTTGGCGTAGACCGCGATGTTGGCGGGATCGAGCGCCTCGGGAAGCGAGACCACCTTGGTGTAGTGGCTGGCGAAGGTGGTCTTCAATTCGTTCACGACGCGCTGGCGCAGCCGTCCGATGTCGGCCGGACCGATCTTCTGAAGGAACGGGGTCAGCAGCCAACCGCCGACGCCCCAGGCCATGCCGAAGCCGCGCGGCAGTTCGATCGGGCGGATATCGAGCGCGCCGTAGACATAGACCTGCTTGTGCACGCTGGAGCCGTAGCGGCTGTATTCCTTGGCGGTCTTGTTGATCGCGATTTCCATGCAGTTGAGGATGTCGCCGGCAAGCTTGCCACCGCCGATGGCGTCGAAGGCAATAGTGGCGCCGGTCTCGACCAGCGCGGCCGTGAGATCGTCGAGGAAGCTCGGCACGCTGGAATCGACGACGTATTTGGCACCGATCTTGTTCAGGATCTCCGCCTGCTCCTTGCTGCGCACGATGTTGACGAGCGGAATGCCGTCCTTGATGCAGATCTTGTTCAGCATCTGCCCGAGATTGGAGGCGGCAGCGGTATGCACCAGCGCCTTGTGGCCTTCGCGCCGCATCGTCTCGGTCATGCCGAGCGCGGTGAGCGGATTGACGAACCAGGACGCGCCCTCCGCCGCCGTCGTGCCGTCAGGCAATGGCTGGCAGTCCCTCGCCTTCAGGGTCCGGTATTGCGAGTACATGGCGCCGCCGATCATCGCGACCGTCTTGCCCATCAGCGCCTTCGCGGCATCCGACGAGCCGGTCTTGATGACGACGCCGGCACCTTCATTGCCGACCGGCAGGGATTGGTCGAGCCGCGCGCCCATCGCGCGCATCGCACCGTCAGGCACTTTCGCGGTGATGACGGGCGCCTGCTTTGTGCCGGAGAGCTTCGCCGTGCTCATGTCGGCCGCGCCGACGAGCAGACCGAGATCGGACGGGTTGATCGGCGCCGCCTCGACGCGGACGACCACCTCGTCCTCGGCGGGCTCGGGGGTCGGCACGTCGAGAAGCGAGATTTCCAGCTCGCCGCTCTTCTTGATCAGCGAACGCAGTTGCAGTCCGGTTTCGCCATCGCTCATGTCGATCCTCCCTTGATGCAGGAGCGTCAGCGAGGCCTTGGGCCCTCGACCAACTCATGGCCTCAGGCCCAGGCATTGCAGCGCGACGCGCCCGGATAGGCGGCCTCCTTACCAAGTTCCGGCTCGCCGCGCAGCAACTGATTGAACAGGAAGCCTAGCCGACGGGAACGGCGGATTCGCGCTGCAGGATGTGCGGCTGGCTGCGCGGATGCAGATGCTGAAGTCCGATCGGCATGTCCTGCCCCAGCGGACGGGGGCCGCCGAGATCGACATCCGTCGAATACGCAAATGCATTGGTCGGCGACAGCCCCGATACCTTGAAGCATAGCCGCGCCTCCGGCAGACCGCCGCCGTAATCCTTGGGCGGTGCATATTCAACCGAAAGCCACACGATGTTGAAGCAGGCCGGACTGAGGAGCCCGATCATCCATTCGCCGGTGAAGGCCTCTGGCGTCACGTAGGTCCAGGCGTGCGGGTTGCTGCCAAGGCTCCAAAGTCCGAAGCCGGGCAAAACCGTAGCTCCGTCGGGCCCGCCAGTGACCCTGAGGTAGAGCTGAATCCATTCGGCTCCCAGCGAGAACGTGAAGACATAGGTCTTCCCGGTCATCACGGCATTGCTGCTCATGTCGCTGATGTACAGTGGCTGGTAGATGCCGGCCTGGTAAGTGTAGCCGTAGGTCGTCGGGACCATTCCCTGGGCGCCGAACGCGGTGCCGTTTCCGGACCAGTATTGCTTGCCCGGCTTCCACGGCGGCGGAGGTTCGTTGGGCGGCCCGTAGGCAAGCGCTCCGGCCGTCACCTTCAGTCCGTTCACCGCGCCGCTGCTGATGTACGATGCGTTGTTGTCGAGGTTGAGGCCGACAGTAAGCCTGCCTTTGGTCTGCAAGGTCGGATCCGAGCGGGCATGAAAATATCCTCTGATGAAACAGCCTGGGTGAAAATCAGTTTGCGAAATTTGAGCAGTATGAGCGTCCCTCCGGACGCGCGGCCCGTGACCTAGGCCGAGCCCATCGAGACGCGCCTTGCAGTCAGCGTCGTCCCTTGCTCCGAATCGATGATCTCCTTGCCGTGGACGATCTTGGCGATTCCGGCGCTGACGTCGCTGACGATATCCACGACGCCGAGGAAGATACGGGCATCAAGCGGATCAAGCGTGTGCTTGGCCGGCTTTGCGATCGCCGACAATGACCCGGCGGCGCCGGCAACCCATTCCGACACCCGCGCCGTGCCCGCACTTTCCTTCTCGAAGAACATCCATGCATTCATCGCCAAGGACAGGATGCCGCCGGCACTCAGTGCGCAAGATCCCGGGAACGAGCCGCGCGGACCATCCTTGAACTTACGGGCGATGCCCCACAAGAACTTGAACGCGATATTGCCGAACCCGGACAGCCAGGCCGCCGAGGTGGCCTTGTTGACCGGCGTGTCGAACGCGAGCCGTGCGAACGGGCCTCCGGGCCAGGCGAGAAACTGGATCAAGGTCGGGCCGAGAATCACGACGGCCAGCGCTTGCCAGGCAGGCGGGTTGTCGAACAATCCGACATCGAGCCCGACGTCGGCGACGCACCAGACCGTCGCCTGAACGAGGCCGGACAGGATCAGCAGAACGCCGATCTCCTTCTTGCTCGACGCAACGCCCTGCTCGGCTTGTTCGAGCGAGAACGGAGAATCCTCGAAGATGATGCGATAGAGCGTGGTCGCAACGAAAGCGCAGAGCAACGAGCCGAGGCCGACGACGGTCAACCCCTCCGAAGACCCCGGGTTGATCAGATCGTAGAGCGCCTGAATGACGAAGTTATTGATGGAGGCGCCGAACACTGCGGTGTTGAGCGCGACGAGATCCTTGGCGAAGAAGTTCAAAACGGATTGAACCAGTCCATCGAGGACGCGCAGAACGGCCAGGATCAGGTCTTTCACCTCGCCGAGGATCGTGGCGAGCAGCACCTTGCCGAACTCCGACGTGCTGGTTGCCAGCGCCCGCAAGCGTTTCATGCTTGCCTGGATGAGCTTCGCGATCTCGGTGGCGAATGTCGACTGGACCCGCGAGATGAGAGCCATCGCATCCTGCACCATCGCCGACGGGATATTGATGCCAAGGCTGATGAGGCTGCCGAACGAAACCTTGTCCATCAGCCAGTTGGCGACGCTTGCGCTGTCCTCGATGATTTCGAGAAACGTGCTCACGCCGGACGGCGCATCCATCCCGTCATCCGCATCGATCTTGCCGAGATCCTTCTCGATCCCCGCAAAGGCCTGCTTGACGGTACCTTCCATGGTCTCAAAGAAGCTGTGACTGACCTTGCCGCCGTCGGCGGCAAAGCCTGCGAGCGAAACCAGACCCTGGCTGAATATCCGCTCGAACTTCCGCTTGGTGGCCCAGATGTCCTTGCGCGCATCGCTCAACAGCCAGGCAAAGAAATTGTAGAGCCCGACGAAGAACGTCCTGACCGCGTTGAAGACGGTTTCCACGAAGCGGAACGCGCTTTCCACGGTGTCGACGATGCCGTTCCATACGATCTTGAGCTTGTCCGCCACCCAGTTGATGGCGAGTTCGAAACCGGAGGCGATCGGCTTGATGACGTAGTCGTACACCGCATCGACCGCGGTCTCGAACGCATTGCCGATCGCCTCGATCGCGTCCTCGAAGAAGTCGAGGAGTCCAAAATCCGGACTGGTGCGCAATGCCGCGATCTCGACGATGGCGGCGTCCGCCTCCGCATCGGTGAGAGTCTTGAAGACGGCCCGCCCGCCGGCAACGGTGAAGCGGAAGGGCTGCCGGGGCTGCGCGCGCATCGGCAGCGGCAGCCGAAGGTCGTCCCTGGCATTGATGCGCGCCCGCACCAACGCGACCGGCCCGTCATGGATGTTGGCCATCGCTTCCGTGACGGCCAGTCGGATTTGATCGGCATCGCCGGCGAACTCGCTCGGCACGAGCTGCTTGACCTGGGCTGTCGTGATGTTGCGCAGCCGTTCCTGCACATCATAATTGGGCGTCACCGCGAAATCGCCGCCGTCCATCATCAGGTCCGGCAGCCTGGCGCTCAGCCCCACGGCATTCAGCGACCGCGTCTCCGTCGTGACCCGCAGGCGGCCGGACGCATCGGTCGTGAACGTCAGGGCCCGCGCCGGACCAAGGGTCACGACCTGCCCGGCGATCGAGGCGCTCATGATCTCGGTCGATTTTAGCGCGACCTTGGCGTTGGAAAGGGTCACGCCATTCGCGTCATAGAAAGTCAGCGTCGTCGAATAGGTCTTCTGCTCGACGAGCTTGCGGGTCAGCGGCGGATACTGAATCGGCTCCTGATTCCAGCCGCCCTTGCTGCCGTCAGGCGAAGCCGGATCGTCCGGCGGACTCTGCCACATCCGCATCAGGCCCTTTGTGGGCACGTAACCAACCAGCTCCGCATCGCCCTCCGTCCCCCGCGCAGTCAGGATGTTCCTCAGGCGAAGGAAGAAGTCGAATTTGGTGTCCGACGGCGGCGTCGCGATGAATTGCAGCGAGCCGCTGTCATCGAGCGCAAACAGCGCCAATGGATTGGCGCCGGCGCTCGCAACCGCCAGCGCGGTCGCCTTGATCGTGGAATCCACGACCACGAAACCGGCGTCCGGATTGCCACCGTCGAGATACTGGATCTGCGGCCGATCGGTCATGTCACCGGGATCGGCAATGAACACCGCCGAATTGTTGTCCGCCTGCGTACCAACGGCCAGCGAGCGGAATACGATGTTCGCCGCCAGCAATGTTGCCGTTGCCGTGAAGGGAGCCGCCACGGTGAACAGATCCAGCGCGACGGGCGTCGCCTCGGCGGTGTTCGCGAACAAGAGACAATCGATGTCCGCGACGGTGCAGCTCTCGATGATGGTCTGGTCGGTATCGGCGATGTACTGCCAGCTCGGAGCGGCAGCATCCCAGCCGATGCGCCACAGGCTGGACTGGCCGTTGGACCCCGGCGAGGGGCTGAGCAACGCGAACAGTTCGAGCTTGCCCGCGATTGCAAAGGCCGCAAGCTTGCTGGCCTGCATGAATACAGGCACCGAGCCGTCCGGTGCGATCGGCTGCGGCGCGCTCCAGCTTCCCCCGCTCTGGCGCGTCATGACATAAACATCGGGCGCCGCCGCATTCGAGCCGATGGCAAAGACCGTGAACCTGCCGCTGGCATCGATGCCGCCGACAACCTGGCTCGGCTGAAGGGTGGCATCGACCACCTCCTCGCTCCAGCCCGTATCGCTGTCAGGGTCCCGGCGCAGCGACATGATGTTGCCGGTCGCTCCGAGGTAAAGCAGGCTGTAACTGCCGTCGGCCTGTTGTATCGCCGTCAGATCCGTCTCGCCGGTCAGATCGGTGGCGTAGACGTAGTCGTCCATCAATTGACCGCTGGCCTGAACGGTAACGGTTCCATCCGTGCTGACGGCTCGGGTTGCTCGCAATCTGGTCATTTTGGCGCTCCGCGTTGGGCGAGGCAAAGCACCGGCGCTTCCGCGCCCGACACGCGCGGAACGTCAAATTGCTAAAAAATGAAATAAGAAAAAAGTAGCCTCACCTTTAAGGTGTATGAGCACATCACGACAACCATCCGGCGTCAACGCGCATGCGACTGAGCGTCGATCAAGCTAACGTGACGCCGGAGAATTGGCTTGGCGAGGCGCGTTAGGCCAGCGCCTTCAGTGCCGCCTTGCCGCCATAGAGCGCCTGCTTGCCGAGCTGTTGCTCGATGCGCAGGAGCTGGTTGTACTTGGCGGTGCGATCGGAACGCGCAAGGGAGCCGGTCTTGATCTGACCGCAATTGGTGGCGACGGCGAGGTCGGCGATGGTGGAATCCTCGGTCTCGCCGGAGCGGTGCGACATCACAGAGGTGTAGCCCGCCTTGTGCGCCATTTCGACGGCGGCGAGCGTCTCGGTCAGCGTGCCGATCTGGTTGACCTTGATCAGGATCGAGTTGGCCCGGCCCGCCTTGATGCCTTCGGCGAGGCGCTTGACGTTGGTGACGAACAGATCGTCGCCGACGAGCTGGCACTTCTTGCCGATGAGGTCGGTGAGCTCCTTCCAGCCGTCCATGTCGTCTTCCGACATGCCGTCCTCGATGGTCACGATCGGATAGCGCGCAACGAGATCGGCAAGGTACTTGGCCTGCTCGGAGATCGAACGGGTCTTGCCCTCGCCTTCATAGACGTACTTGCCGTCCTTGAAGAACTCGGTCGAGGCGCAGTCGAGGCCGATCACGATGTCGCTGCCCGCCTTGAAGCCGGCCTTGCCGATCGCGTTCATGACGAATTCGAGCGCGGCGTCCGCCGACGGCAGGTTCGGGGCAAAGCCGCCCTCGTCGCCGACATTGGTATTGTGGCCGGCCTTCTTCAGCTCCGACTTCAGCGTGTGGAAAACCTCCGCGCCGTAACGCAGGCCCTCGGCAAAGCTCGACGCGCCGACGGGCAGGATCATGAACTCCTGGAAGTCGATCGGGTTGTCGGCATGCACGCCGCCGTTGATGATGTTCATCATCGGCACCGGCAACAGCCGCGCCGAGGTGCCGCCGACGTAACGGTAGAGCGGCATGTCGAGCGAGTTCGCAGCCGCCTTGGCGCAGGCGAGCGACACGCCGAGGATGGCATTGGCACCAAGGCGGCTCTTGTTCGGGGTGCCGTCGAGGTCGATCATGATCTGGTCGATCTGGGCCTGCTGCTCGACATCGAGGCCGCTCAAGGCCTCGAAGATCTCGCCGTTGACGGCGCCGACCGCCTTGGTGACGCCCTTGCCGAGATAGCGGGCCTTGTCGCCGTCGCGCAGTTCCACCGCCTCATGGGCGCCGGTGGAGGCGCCTGATGGCACCGCGGCGCGGCCGAGCGCGCCATCTTCCAGCACGACGTCGACCTCGACGGTGGGATTGCCACGGCTGTCGAGGATTTCGCGGCCGATGATGTCGATGATGGCGGTCATGATGTTGCACTTCCGTTCGTTAGGTTTGATCGGTTCGCCGCGGGTCTTACACGGAGCGCAAGCAAATGTGAACGCTTGGACGGCGAGCTTCGACTGACGCGTGAATTCCCCAAGACTAAGCTTGAGAACACTGGGTCTGCGCGTCCATCCTCAATCCTAGACAGTCGGGGTAACGCCATGAATCGCCGCCAGTTTCTTGCTTCCAGCGCCGCCCTCCTCGCCGTTAGCCCATCTTTTGCGCAGGAGGGCCCGTTCCGGACAAAATATTTCCCCATCAGTGCCGGGATCGGGCTGCACGACCTCGCGCCAGCCCCCGACGGCACGGTCTGGTTCACCGCGCAGGGCAAGGGCATGCTCGGCAGGCTCGATCCGAAGGATGGCACCTTCAAGACCGTCAGCCTCGGCCAGGGCGCCGCGCCGCACGGCGTGACGATCGGTCCCGATGGCGCGCCCTGGATCACCGAGGGCGGACAGAATGCGATCGCGCGGGTCGATCCCGGCGATCTCAAGGTCACGCTGTTCCGCCTGCCGGAGAAATTCGCCTCCGCCAATCTCAATACCGGCGTGTTCGACAAGGACGGCACCTACTGGTTCACCGGACAGTCCGGCTATTACGGCCGGCTCAAGCCGAAGTCTGGCGAGATGGACGTGTTCCGGGCGCCCAAGGGCGTCGGCCCCTACGGCATCACCGTGACGCCCAAGGGCGACGTCTGGTACGCCTCGCTCGCCGGCAGCTATATCGGCGAAGATCGATCTTGCGACCGGCAACGCCAATGTGGTCGAGCCGCCAACGCCGAACCAGGGATCGCGGCGCGTCTGGTCGGATTCGAAGAGCCGGATCTGGGTCAGCGAATGGAACAGCGGCCATGTCTCGGTGCACGATCCCGCTGACGGTTCCTGGAAGACCTGGAAGCTGCCGGGAGATCGTCCCCGCACCTACGCCGTCTATGTCGACGACAAGGACAAGGTCTGGCTGACCGATTTTTCCGCCAATGCCATCGTCCGCTTCGATCCCATGACCGAAAAATTCAACGTCTTCGCCAGCGACAAGCCGAATGCCAATGTCCGCCAGCTCGACGGCAGGCCGGGCGAGCTCTGGGGCTGCGAGTCCGGCAACGACCGCATCGTCATGATCCAGACAATCGCGACCGGTTGACGGCAGCTTCAATTGCGTCCATCCCGGCATCCGCAAAAGGATGTGACGACGATGGCGAAAAAATCCCTCCAGCTCGGCCGCGCGGTCGAATGGCCGCACACACCGGAAGAAGCCCAGCTCGACCGCGTGCCCAATCCGCAAAAGGGCACCGACTATCTGGTGCGCTTCACCGTGCCGGAATTCACCTCGCTGTGCCCGGTCACAGGACAACCGGATTTCGCGCATCTGATGATCGACTACGCACCCGGCCCATGGCTGCTGGAGTCGAAATCGCTGAAACTCTACATCGCGAGCTTCCGCAATCACGGCGCCTTCCACGAGGATTGCACCGTGATGATCGGCAAGCGCATCGCCTCGGAGATCAAACCGAAATGGCTCCGCATCGGCGGCTACTGGTATCCGCGCGGCGGCATCCCGATCGACGTGTTCTGGCAGACCGGCCGCGTGCCGAAGGGCCTGTGGGTGCCGGAGCAAGGCGTCGCGCCCTATCGCGGGCGGGGCTAGCTGGAGACCAACGACGATGAAATCGACATCTGACAAATTTCGCGGCCTTGTCCTGAACCTTTCCTTGGGCCTTCTGAGCGTCCTGTGGCTGACCGGCGCGTCCGACGCGGCCGAGGTCCGGGTGATGATTTCCGGCGGTCTGACAGCGGCCTATCAGGCGCTCGTGCCGGAGTTCGAGAAAGCCACCGGGAACAAGGTGCTGACCGCGTTCGGGCCTTCGATGGGCACCACCACCAATGCGATCCCGGTCCGGCTGGAGCGGGGCGAGCCGGCCGATGTCCTGATCATGGTGGGCTATGCCCTCAACGACCTCGCCAGCAAGGGCAAGGTCGTTGCCGGCAGTCAGGTCGATCTGACCAGATCGCCGATCGGGATTGCCGTCAAGTCGGGCGCGCCGAAGCCGGACATCAGCTCGGTGGAAGCCGTCAAGCGTGCGCTGCTGGCGGCGAAGACGATCGCCTATTCGGACAGCGCCAGCGGCGTCTACGTCTCGACCGAGATGTTCGACAAGCTTGGCATTGCCGATGTCATGAAGGACAAGGCGCGCAAGATTCCGGCCACGCCGGTCGGCGAGATCGTCGCGCATGGCGAGGCCGAACTGGGCTTTCAGCAGATCAGCGAACTGAAGCCGGTGAAGGGCATCGATATCGTCGGACCGCTGCCGAGCGAATTGCAGAAGATCACGATCTTCTCAGCCGGCATCGCGACCGTTTCAAAGGAGCCCGAGGCTGGCCGGGCCTTGATCAAGTTCCTCGCCTCCCCCGCTGCCCGCGACACGATCATTGCGAGCGGCATGGAGCCGATCGCTGCCGGTGGAGCGAATTAGGCCCGGCCTCCTAATACGCGCTCAGCAGGTCGACCTTGGCATTGGCCGCCACCAGCCGCCGCGCCAGGATTGCGGCGAGGTTGCGCATGATCTTCAGCGCGGTCTCCGGGTGCAACCGGCGGTAATCGGCAAAGCTGTCGAGCGGCAGTTCGAGGCAGGCAACGGGCGTATCGGCAAACACGTCGGCGCTGCGGGTTCGCTCCAGGATCGCCATCTCACCGAACTCCATGCCGGGACCGAGCGAGGCCAGCCGAACGCCGCTCCGCAGCTTCACGCTGACCATGCCGCTCTGGAGGAAGAACAGCGAATTGGCGGGCGCGCCGGCGGCGATGACGCGCTGGCCGGCCGTGTAGTGCCGTGTGGTCGAGAGTTTGACGATGGCGGCGATCTCGTCGGTGTCGAGCTCGGCCAGCAAGGCCTGCTCGCCGAGATGCGCGCTCTCCTTCACGTCGGTGAAGCCGCCGAAGCGATAGATCACCTGGTCCTCGGCCCATTCGATGGCATCGTCGAGCAGCGCGAAGCGGCGCAGCCGGCGTGGATCCCCCGTGCGCGCGGCGATCGCGGCCCAGACCGCGGAGGCCTCCTCGAGGCCGGACAGAATCGTGGTGACGTTGGCATTGCCGAGCGCCGTCAGCGTCTCGCCCAGAAGCTCCGCACCGGCCGCGGTGATGTCGGGCACGCGGCGGAAATCGATGATCAACAGCGGCGCGTTCGGCGGCTCACTGGTCAGTCTTCGCGTGACGTAATCGATGGTGCCGAAATTCAGCGCGCCGACGAGCTCGAGGATGCGGATGTCGCTGTGACGCTCGTCAAGAATCTGCTGCTCGTGCGGCTGGCGGCTGCGGCGCGAGGAGATGCCGTAGACGTCGTAATCCGCCATGACGCTGGTGCGGACGTCGGCATTGCGGTTGAGCATGTGCAGGTCGAACCGCGCCGACAGTGCCTCGCAGACCTTCAGGCCGCGCACGCTGTTGAAGTGATTGTCGAGCAGCGGCGAGAAGGTGCCCAGTCCCAGTTGCGAGGGCAGCGCTGCGACGATGCCGCCGCCGACGCCGCTCTTGGCGGGGATGCCGACGCGATAGGTCCACTCGCCGGCATAGTCGTACATGCCCGAGCTCGTCATCACCGACAGCGTGCGGGCGACGATGTGCGGCGTGATCACCTGCGCGCCCGTCACCGGATTGATGCCGCGATTGGCGAGAGTTGCCGCCATCACCGCCAGATCGCGCGCCGTCACCAGGATCGCGCATTGGCGGAAATAGACGTCGAGCACCGCGTCGACGTCATCCGGCAGCACCGCGTAATTGCGGAGCAGCCACGCGATCGCGCGGTTGCGGTTGCCCGTCGCGGTCTCCGAGGCATGCACGGCCTCGTCGACGCCGAGCTCGCGCCCGGCGAACTCGCTGAGTTTTGAGCGGACACGCTCGAAAGCACCCTTGCCGTCCACCTCGTAGATCAGGCCCGAGCAGGCAATCGCACCGGCATTGACCATCGGGTTGAAGGGACGGTTGTCGTTGGTGAGCCGGATCGAATTGAAGGCTTCGCCGCTCGGCTCGACGCCGATGGTGGCCGAGACGCGCTCCTCGCCCACCGTCTCCAGCGCCAGCGCGAACACGAAGGCCTTCGAGACCGACTGGATCGTGAACGGCACCGCGCTGTCGCCGACCTCGTAGACATGGCCGTCGATGGTGACGAGCGCGATGCCGAAATGATCGGGGTTGGCGCGCTTCAGCTCGGGAATGTAATCGGCAAGCTCGCCCGAACCGTCGCCCCTGAACTCCTCGTGGCAATCGGTCAGGAAACGCCGCAGTGGCGGCCTGGTGGGATATCCGGCCGACCGGGTCGCGCCGGCTACGCTGGGCAAACGGATGGGCTGGGCGTCCACGGTCTCACACCTCGGTTTGCCCAGAATAAAAGCAATTCGTGTGCCATGTATACGGAGCCGACGGTGTCGTGGTGGGGCGATCCCCCCTTAAGGACCGAATAAAATCTCAGCGCGCGTCGGCTGGTGCACGCGGCCTGAGCAGCCGGGCGCAGACGATGCCGAGGACCACCATGATCGCGGCGCTCACGAACAGCGTCGGCATCTTGCCGCCGTGTTGCAGGCCGAAGCCGTAGGCGAGCGGCCCGACCGTCTGTCCCATGAAGAAGAAGAACGAATGCAGCGACAGCGCGGTGGCGCGCGCCTCGACTGAGAGCTCGCTGGCGAACACCTGGAGACAGCCATGGGCGATGTAGAAGCCCCAGCCCATGACGATGAGATTCAGCGCCTGCACCTCCCAGCGCGGACCGAAGGCCACGGCGACGAGCTGCGAGGCCACCAGCGTCATGCCCGCGATCATCATTCCCTTCATGCCGAGCCACGGCAGCAGGCGCGACACCGTCAGCGTGTAGAAAAGGCCGCCGACCGCGAAGCCCGCGATGACGATGCCGGCGATCGAGAGCGAGGTCTGGCCGAGCTCGAACAGGAACGAGGCGATATAGGGAAACAGGCCGAGCACGCAGCAGCCTTCGACGAACACGGCCGAGTAGCACACATAGGCGTTGGGGTTGGTGAAGATGGTGCGATAGCCGGCCTTCAGCGCCGACAGGCTCGTCTTCGGCGGATGCTTGACCTTGGCGCCGCGAAAGCCGGCGGCAACCGCGATCGATGCAACGATCACGAGCACGCCGAGCACCGCCAGCACGCCGCGCCAGCCGAGGAAATCGCCGATCAGGCCGGAGGCCGAGGCACCGAGCAGATTGCCGGTCATGGCGCCGGCGAGCGTGCGGCTGATCGCGACCTGCCGCTTCTCCGGACCGACCAGATCGCTGGTCAGGCTGAGCGCCACCGGAAACACGCCGCCCGAGCCGATGCCGGCAAGGACGCGGGTCGCAAACAGAACCGAGAACGAGGTCGAGAGCGCGCCGAGAATATTGGCAAGCCCGAGCAGCGCGAGGCAGCCGATCATCAGCCGCGTCTTGCCGAACAGATCGGCGGCGGCGCCGACGATCGGCTGGATGATCGAGAAGGTGAAAGCGAACACCGCGGCAAAGCCCGCGGCGGTCGCGATGCTGACGCCAAAATCCTCGGCGACGTGCGGCAGCACCGGGTCGAGCGCACGCGCCGACAACGCCGCGGCGAAGCTGGCGCCGGAGATGACGTAGAGCGCGGCCGGCAGACCGTGATCGTGCGGCCGCGCCTCGCCGTGCTGCATCAGCGCGGGTTCTTTGCGAGCGCGTCGAACGCCATCAGCTTAGCGATCAGGCCTTCGAATTCGCGTAGCGGCACCATGTTGGGGCCGTCGGAAGGCGCGCTATCGGGATCGGGATGGGTCTCGATGAAGACGCCGGCGACACCGACCGCGACCGCCGCGCGCGCCAGTACCGGCACGAATTCGCGCTCGCCGCCGGAGGACGTCCCCTTCCCGCCCGGCTGCTGCACCGAATGGGTCGCGTCGAAGATCACGGGTGCGCCGGTGGTGCGCGCCAGGATCGGCAGCGCGCGCATGTCGGATACCAGTGTGTTGTAGCCGAAGGAGGCGCCGCGCTCGGTGACGAGCACGTTCGGATTGTTCGCGCTCGTGATCTTGGTGACGACGTTCGCCATGTCCCAGGGCGCCAGGAACTGGCCCTTCTTGACGTTGACAACCTTGCCGGTCGCGGCCGCCGCCAGCAGCAGGTCGGTCTGCCGGCACAGGAAGGCCGGGATCTGCAGGATGTCCACGGCCTGCGCCACCTCGGCGCATTGCGTGGCTTCGTGCACGTCGGTCAGCACCGGCAGGCCGAGCGAGGCGCGGATCTCGGCGAAGATCGGCAGCGACTGCGCGAGCCCGAGCCCGCGCGCCGCCGACGCGCTGGTGCGGTTGGCCTTGTCGAACGAGGTCTTGTAGACGAGACTGATGTTCAGCCGCGCGGCGATCTCCTTCAGCGCGGAGGCCACCTCCAGCGCATGCTGGCGGCTTTCGAGCTGGCAAGGCCCGGCAATGATCGAAATCGGCAGATCATTGCCGAACTTGACCCTGCCAATGGTGACGACCGGCGCCGCTGACGTCGAAGAGCTCAAGGCAAATCCCTCGTTTCGGCGCGACCATAGCCGCCATCGGGGTCGGATCAACCCCAATCGGCCCAGGCCGTCCGAATATCAGGGTTGCGCCGAAGTTCCGCGGGCGCCGCCGACGCTATTTCACCGCCGAAAAGGCGGTCGGCGTCAGGAGCTGGCTGACGATATTGCCGACGATCTGGCCGTCCGCCTCCGACTTCGCCCGCGCCTCGAGCCAGTCCGGATCGGTCACGAACGCGCCCCACTTCTTCTCGCGCTCGGCGAGCGACTCCCAGGCGAGGAAATAGGTCAGCTCCTGGCTGGATTCACCAATCAGCGTGGTGAAGAATCCAGCCTGGCGGATGCCGTGCTTCTCCCACAGCTTCAGCGTCGCCGTCTCGAATCGCTTCAAGAGCGCCGGCAAGCGGCCGGGCACGCAGCGGTAGACGCGCATTTCGTAGATCATTCTTGCTTCCTCCCAGAACAGGTCCGCCGCTTATAACGGCCGGCCATAACCGTGTCTTGAGCCCTGCGCGGCCGCCCCTGTGGCGTTTCGCGCATGGCTCGGCGGCCTCCGGTAACGCATCAAGTCCGGCTCCCGCAATGCTGCCGCAATGATCGGGCCGCTAGAATGGCTTTAGTTGAAGCCCAGGTGCCGGATCATGCGGATTTTGCTCGTCGAGGATGAGGCGGAGATGGCGGGCGCGCTGGCGTCGGCGCTGAAGCGCTACGACATGGTGGTAGACCATGCCCCTACCCTTGCCGACGCGGAAGCGGCCATTTCCGCCGACGTCCATGTCGCGGTCCTGCTCGACCGCCAGCTCCCCGACGGCGACGGCCTTGCGCTGATTCCGAAGCTCCGGGCGCGCGCCGACGGCGTGCCGATCATCGTCCTGACCGCGCGCGGCGAGCTCGCCGACCGGATCGCCGGGCTCGACAGCGGCGCCGACGATTATCTGGCCAAGCCGTTCGCGGTCGAGGAGCTGCTGGCGCGCCTGCGCGCCGTGATGCGGCGCCCCGCGGGACTTACGCCGGATGTCATCCGCGCAGGCCGCCTCGCCTTCGATGTCGGCCATCGCGAGGCGAGCATCGACGGCCAGCCGTTCGAGCTGCCGCGTCGCGAGCTGTTGGTGCTCGAGGCGCTGATCCGCCGCATCGGCCGCACCGTGATACGCTCGGCGCTGGAAGAGGCCGTCTACAATTTCGACGACGAGATCCAGTCGAACGCGCTGGACACGCATATCTCGCGGCTACGCCGCAAGCTCGCCGAGGCGGATGCCGGCATCGAGATCCACGGCATTCGCGGCGTCGGCTATCTCCTGAAGAAGCTGCCATGAGCAGGCACGACGATCCCTACTGCCTGCGCTCGCGCCTGAGCTGGCGCCTGCTCTCGCTCCAGGCCGCGCTGCTCCTGGCCCTGGTTGCCGTCGTCGTCGGAGCGCTGTGCGCGTCAGGACTTGTGCTCGCCGAGCGCGACGAGGATCGCGTGATTGACGTCGTGCAGCACGCACTGACGCGCGACGCACAGGGCGGCCTGACCGTGCGGCCGACGCCCGAGCTCAAACAATTGCGTAGCGAGACGCCAGACCTCTGGTTCCTGGTCCGCGACCGGCAGGGACATTCGCTCGCCGAAGGTGCCGTGCCGGCTGAATTCGCCGCGATCGGCGGCGGCCTCGACCAGATCAGCCAGGCGCGGCTCGGCTGGCAGCTGTTCGAGGACGATCCGCGCAAGCCGGCGGCGCGGCTGAAGCGGGTCGATACCGAGGCCGGCAATGTGCAGGTCATCACGGCGACACAGGGCCGGTTGACCGGCGCCAAGGCGCTGGTCATGACATCGCTTGCGTTCCTCGGCATCGCCCTGCCAGGCCTCCTTCTGATGGGAACCGCGACCTTCATCGCGACACCGATGATCGTGCGGCGCGCCTTCAGAGGGCTTGATACGACCGCGGACCAGGCGCGTCGTATCGACATCCATCAGCGCGGCGCGCGTCTGTCGGTGGAGAGAATTCCGCTGGAGGTCGTACCGCTCGTGACTGCGGTCAATGACGCGCTGGCGCGGCTCGACCAAGGCTATGCCCGCCACAAGCGTTTCGTCGCCGACGCCGCGCACGAGCTGCGCACGCCGATCGCGATCCTCAACACGCGCCTGGAGTCGCTTGCCCCCGGGCCGGACAAGACCCGGCTGCTGGAAGATGCCGCGCGGCTGGCGACGCTTGCCGAGCAGTTGCTGGACATTCAGCGGCTCGACCGCTGCGGCCATCCGTTCGCGCGCGTCGACCTTGTCCGGGTCGCGCAAGGCGCGGCTGCCGACCTCGCGCCGCTGGCGATTGCCGGCGGCTACGAGCTGGCGCTCGATGCACCCACGACGCCGATCGAGACGATCGGTGACGCGGCCGCGTTGGAACGCGCGCTGACCAACCTCGTGCAAAATGCGATTCAGCACGGCCCTCGCCGCGGCACCATCGGCATTCGCGTCAGCAGACCCGCGAGCATCGAAGTCACGGACGAAGGTGCCGGCATTCCCGTCGGACAACGCGAGCAGATCTTCGAGCCGTTCTACCGGCTGACGCCGCTCGATCGCGGTGCCGGCCTCGGCCTCAACATGGTGCGCGAGATCGTGCAGCTGCATGGCGGCCACGTCTCGGTCACGGACGGGCCGGACGGCGGCGCCTGTTTCAGAATAACGCTGCGCCCAATCCCGCAGGATTGATTCAATCCGCGTGCGCCCCTCACAGCGCAATGCTGTCGCAATGCACGACCGTGACACTGCATCCGCTTCACCTCCGATCTTTCGAGGTGCAACCAAGATGCCGGAGTGCGCATGCCCAACGATTTCCTCTCCTTCTTCCTGTCCTGGATGTCGGCCCCGCGCCGGGTCGGCGCGATCGCGCCATCAGGCGCGGCGCTCGCCGATCTGATCACCCGCGAGATCACGGCATCGACCGGTCCGATCCTCGAGCTCGGCCCCGGCACCGGGGCATTCACCTACAACCTCCTGAAACGCGGCGTCCGCCAGCAGGACCTCACGCTGATCGAATACGGCTCCGACTTCATGAAGCTCCTGCAAGTGCGCTTTCCCAACGCGCGCGTCTTGTGGATGGATGCGGGGCGGCTGACGACGGAGCGCCTCTATGACGGCGCGCCCGTCGGCGCGGTCGTGAGCGGGCTGCCGCTGCTCAACATGTCGACGCGCAAGGTCGTCTCGATCGTCAGCGGCGCGTTCAGCTATGTGCGCCCCGGCGGCGCATTCTACCAGTTCACCTACGGCATGAGCTGCCCGGTGCCGCGGCCGATTCTCGATCGGCTGGGCTTACGCGCCACGCTGGTCGATCGCGCCCTGCTGAACATGCCGCCCGCCGCCGTCTACAGGCTGACACGGCGGCCGCAGATGAAGCTCGTCACGGGATCGCTTGCGCCGGCCCCCTCGACGCGAGTCGCCTTGGAGCCGATACATCACGCGCGCGACTACTCCGCCGCGCGCTGAGTCATCAGACCAGCCGGCTCTGCACCATCGCCGCCTGAATGAAGGAGGCGAAGAGAGGATGCGGCTCAAAAGGCCGCGACTTCAGTTCGGGATGGAACTGGACGCCGATGAACCAGGGATGATCCTCGTATTCGACGATCTCCGGCAGGACGCCGTCGGGCGACAGCCCTGAGAATTTCAGGCCGTGCTGCTCGAGGCGGTCCTTGTAGGCGGTGTTCACCTCGTAGCGATGGCGGTGGCGCTCGGAAATCTCGGTCGCTCCGCCATAGACCTGCGAGACGCGGCTGCCGCGGTTGAGTGCCGCGGGATACGCGCCGAGCCGCATCGTGCCGCCGAGATCGCCGGCCTGCGAGCGCTTCTCGAGCTCGTTGCCGCGCAGCCATTCCGTCATCAGGCCGACCAGGGGCTCCTTGGTCGGGCCGAATTCGGTGGAGTTGGCGTCCTCGATGCCGACGAGATTGCGCGCGGCCTCGATCACCGCCATCTGCATGCCGAAGCAGATGCCGAAATACGGCACGTCACGCTCGCGCGCGAACTGCGCCGCGCGGATCTTGCCTTCCGCGCCGCGCTGGCCGAATCCGCCCGGCACCAGGATGCCGTTGACGTGCTCGAGGAACGGCGCGGGATCTTCCTTCTCGAAGATCTCGCTCTCGATCCAGTCGAGATTGACCTTCACCTTGTTGGCGATGCCGCCGTGTGAGAGCGCCTCGATCAGCGACTTATACGCATCCTTCATGCCGGTGTATTTGCCGACGATGGCGATGGTGACGTTGCCTTCGGGATTGCGGACGCGCTCGTTGATCTGCTGCCAGCTCCGCAGCTCCGGCGAAATCCGCGAGGCGATGCCGAAGGCGGCGAGCACCTCGTCGTCGAGGCCCGCATTGTGATAGGCCTCAGGCACCGCATAGATGTTGTCGACGTCGCGCGCTTCGATCACCGCGCTTTCACGCACGTTGCAGAACAGCCCGAGCTTACGCCGCTCTTCCTTCGGGATCTCGCGGTCGGTGCGGCAGAGCAGGATGTCCGGCTGGATGCCGATCGAACGCAGCTCCTTCACCGAGTGCTGCGTCGGCTTCGTCTTCAATTCGCCTGCGCTCGGAATGTAGGGCAGCAGCGTGAGATGTATGTAGACGGCATGATCGCGCGGCAGATCGTTCTTGAGCTGGCGGATCGCCTCGAAGAACGGCAGGCCCTCGATGTCGCCGACGGTGCCGCCGATCTCGACCAGCACGAAGTCGTAGTCGTCATTGCCGTCGAGGACGAATTCCTTGATGGCGTTGGTGACGTGCGGAACCACCTGGATGGTCGCGCCGAGATAATCGCCGCGGCGCTCCTTGGTGATGATGTCCTGGTAGATACGCCCCGTCGTGATGTTGTCGGCCTTGGTCGCCGGCCGCCCGGTGAAGCGCTCGTAGTGACCGAGATCGAGATCGGTCTCCGCGCCGTCATCGGTCACGAACACTTCGCCGTGCTGATACGGCGACATCGTTCCGGGATCGAGGTTGAGATAGGGGTCGAGCTTACGGAGGCGGACCTTGTAGCCCCGGGCCTGCAACAGCGCACCGAGTGCCGCTGAAGCCAAACCCTTGCCGAGCGAAGAAACCACGCCGCCGGTGATGAATATGTACCGCGCCATGGGACTTAACCTCTAATCCCTCGAATTCGATTCGCCAAAGCGATTCGTATTCCGCCCCAAAGATTTTGCGGGCCTGTGGGTGAGCCAGAACTAAGAATGGTAACAGAGCCTTGATGGGGATTGTTGACGCAGGACGGTAGAAGCCGTCCTGCATGGCCCCCCTGCTTTATTGCGAGCGAGGCACCTGCGGGCCGCTCGGCGCTGCGGGGGCCTGCTGCTGCTCGTCGGCCTTCTTCAGCGAATCCAGGATGCCGCCCGAGGTCGGCGGCGCAATCGGCGATCCGCCGGCCGGCTGGCCCTGCGATGCCGGCTGGCCAATGATCGACGAAGGCGCGCGGTTGTAGCCGGCGTACCAGGACAGGAACAGGCTGGTCACGAAGAAGCCGGCGGCGAGGATCGCGGTCGTCCGCGACAGAAGATTCGCGGTGCCGCGGCTCGACATGAAGCCCGCGCCTCCGCCCATGCCGAGGCCGCCGCCTTCCGACTTCTGGAGCAGGACGGCGCCGATCATGACGGCGACGATCATGAGATGGATGACGATGACAACAGTCTGCATAGTGCCCTTCCGTCACAAGCCGACAGCGCCGAGACGGCGGCCGATCGCGCTTCGCGGGTTTTCCTGAAGTTGCGCGGTGTTACACGATCGGAAACGGCATTGCCACCCCCGATCGGGTCCAGACCAACGGTTTGGGTTAGCTAGGGGCAGCCCTTGGCGATCGCAAGGAAATCGGCCGCCTTGAGGCTGGCGCCGCCGACCAGCGCCCCGTTGACGTTCTTCACGGCCATCAGCTCGGCCGCGTTCGAGGGCTTGACCGAACCGCCATAGAGGATTCGCATCTTCGCCCCGTCCGCCCTAAACCGGGAGGTCAGGAACTCCCGGATAAACCCATGAATCTGCTCGACATCCTGGGCCGTGGGGGTCAGGCCGGTGCCGATTGCCCAGACTGGCTCATAGGCCACGACCAGGTTGGCCGCGGTAGAGCCGTCCGGCAGCGAGCCGTCGAGCTGGCCGCGCAGGATGTCCAGGGTCTGGCCGGCATCGCGCTGGGCTTGCGTCTCGCCGATGCAGACGATCGCCGTCACCCCGGCCCGCCAGGCGGCTTCCGCCTTCTGCCGCACCAAAGCATCGCCCTCGCCATGGTCGGCGCGGCGCTCGGAATGGCCGACGATGATGGCAGTCGCGCCGGCATCCGCCAGCATTTCGGCGGCGATATCGCCGGTATGGGCGCCGGAGGCCTTGGGGTGGCAATCCTGGGCCCCAACCGCGACCTTCTTGCCGCGCGCCTTGTCGGCAAAGGCCGCGATCAGGGTCGCCGGCGGGCAGACCAGCAGATCGGCCTTGGCGGCCACGTCTGCCGCGCCATTGAGCATGGCGTCGAATTCGGCAGCGGAGGCCTTCAGGCCGTTCATTTTCCAGTTGCCGGCGATCAGCGGTCGGATGGCGTCGGTCATGTCAATTTCCAGCAAAATGAGGTTTGTGCATGCGCTAGCAGAGGTGCCGCGGCAGTTCCAGAGACCTAAGGGCTTTTAACCGCAGCTTCGCGAGGCCGCGTGACCTGAGGTTGCGGGGGGAAAGCCGCCACTTTATGATGATCTATCAATTTGGTGACGCGCTTTTGCGGAATCTGCATTAAGACGCGCTCCCGTTCCCTTCCTGCCAAACAAGTTGGACCAAATGCTTCGAGGAATGCGCAAGGCCTCATCAAACTGGCTCGGCAAGACCATTATGGCCGTGGTGATGGGCGTGTTGATCATCAGTTTCGGCATTTGGGGCATCGCCGACATCTTCCGCGGCTTCGGACAGTCCACGGTGGCCAAGATCGGCCGCACCGAGATTTCGCTGAACGAGTTCCGCCAGATCTATACCGACCGCTTGCAACAGATCAGCCGCCAGTTCGGCCGTCCGCTAACGCCTGATCAGGCCCGCGCCTTCGGCCTCGACCGTCAGGTGCTCCAGCAGACGATCGCGGAAGCCGCCCTCGACGAAGAGGCGCGCCGGCTCGGGCTCGGCCAGTCTGACGACCAGATCCGCCAGGTCATCATGAACGACCCCAACTTCAAGGGCGTCGGCGGCAGCTTCGATGCGAACCGCTTCCAGGCCGTGATCCGCAACTTCGGCTATACCGAGCAGCGCTACGTGTCCGAGCAGCGCAAGGTGTCGCTGCGCCGGCAGCTCACCGGCACGATCGGCGCGGGTCTCGAGCCGCCGAAGGCGATGATCGACGTGCTGACGCGCTTCCAGAACGAGCAGCGCGCCATTGAGTTCGCAAGGCTCGACGCCGCGCAGGCAGGCACCATCGATGCGCCCTCGCCCGAGGCGCTCGCCGCCTATTTCGAGGATCACAAGGTCCAGTTCCGCGCGCCCGAATATCGCAAGATCGCCTTTGTCGTGATCTCGCCGGAAGAGATCGGCAAGTGGAGCGAAGTCTCCGATGAGGACGCGAAGAAACTGTTCGACCAGCGCAAGGACCGGCTCGGCACGCCCGAGAAGCGCCAAATCCACCAGATCGTGTTTCCCAACGCGGCCGAGGCGCAGACCGCGCGCGAGCGCCTCGCCGGTGGAATGTCGTTCGAGGATCTCGGCAAGGAGCGCGGACTGAGCGCATCCGACGTCGATCTCGGGCTCGTGACCAAATCGTCGCTCGACCCGGCGGTTGGCGATGCCGCCTTCGCGCTCCCCGCAGGTGAAATCAGCCAGCCGATCCAGGGCCGTCTCGGCACCGCGATCGTCAAGGTCGACAAGATCGAGCCGGGCGTCGAGGCGAACTACGCCAGCCTCGTCGGCGACATCAAGCGCGAGATCGCCACCGAGCGCGCGCGCGTCAAGGTCGCCGATCTCCGCGACAAGATGGAAGACGAGCGCGGTGGCGGCGCCAGCGTGATCGACGCGGCGCAGAAGCTCGGCCTCACCGCCGTCACCATCGACGCCGTCGACCGCTCCGGCCGCGCCCCGAACGGCCAGCCGGTCGCCAACATCCCGCAGGGCCTCGACGTGGTGTCGCAGGCCTTCAATACCGACGTCGGCGTCGACAATGACGCGATCTCGTTCAAGGGCGGCTACGTCTGGTACGACGTGCTCGCCATCACGCCCTCGCGCGATCGCAACCTCGACGAGGTCCGCGACCAGGTCGAGGCGCGCTGGCGCCAGGACCAGATCGCGACCAAGCTGAAGGCCAAGGCGACCGAGATGGTGCAGAAGCTCGAAGCGGGCGGCAAGCTTGCCGATGAAGCCGCCGCGGTCGGCGCCAAGGTCGAGACCGCGACCGGCTTCAAGCGCGACGACTCGCCCGCCGGCGTGCCCGCGACCGTCGTTGCGGCCGCCTTCCGCACCGCCAAGGACGGCGTCGGACAGACGCCCGTGAGCGGCGGCAGCGAGGTGATCGTCTTCCGCGTCACCGACATCGTCGACCCCACGGTCGACGCCGCCTCCGACGCGGTGAAGAAGCTGAAGGAGAGCCTCGACCGGGCGCAGACCGAGGAGCAGGTCGCTTCCTACGTCAACAAGCTTGAAACCGACATCGGGACCACCATTAATCAGGCCGCCTTCGCGCAGGTGACCGGCGCGAACCAGTGAGTTGAAAGCACGCGATGGACGACCTGAAATCGATCATTGGAAAAGTGGCGACCGGCGCCAGCCTGTCGCGTGACGAAGCGGCTTCCGCCTTCGACGCCATGATGTCGGGCGAAGCCACCCCCTCGCAGATGGGTGGCCTCTTGATGGCGCTGCGGGTGCGCGGCGAGACCGTGGACGAGATCACCGGCGCGGTCGCGGCGATGCGCTCCAAGATGCTGACCGTGACCGCACCGCCAGACGCCGTCGACATCGTCGGCACCGGCGGCGACGGCTCCGGCTCGGTTAACGTCTCGACCTGCGCCTCATTCATCGTCTCGGGCGCCGGCGTGCCGGTGGCCAAGCACGGCAACCGCGCGCTGTCGTCGCGCTCGGGCGCCGCCGACGTGCTGGCTTCGCTCGGGGTGAGGATCGACCTCAGGCCGGAGCAGGTCGGGCGCTGCGTGCGCGAATGCGGCATCGGCTTCATGTTCGCCCCTGCCCATCATCCCGCGATGAAGAATGTCGGCCCGACCCGGGTCGAGCTCGCCACCCGCACGATCTTCAACCTGCTCGGCCCGTTGTCCAATCCGGCCGGCGTGAAGCGGCAGATGGTCGGCGTGTTCTCGCGGCAATGGGTGCAGCCGCTGGCGCAGGTGCTCAAGAACCTCGGCTCTGAATCCGCCTGGGTGGTGCACGGCTCCGACGGCCTCGACGAAATCACCCTCACCGGCCCGACTTTCGTATCCTCGCTCCACAATGGCGAGATCAGGAACTTCGAGGTGACGCCGGAGGAAGCGGGGCTGCCGCGCTGTGAGCCCGGTGCGCTCAAGGGCGGTGACGCCGACGCCAACGCGATTGCGCTGCAAAGCGTGCTCAACGGCAAGCCGAGCGCCTACCGCGACGTGGCGCTGATGAACGCGGCCGCCGCGCTGGTCGTGGCCGGCCGTGCCAAGGACCTCAAGGAGGGCGTCGCGATCGGCGCGAAATCGCTCGACAGCGGCGCAGCCAACGCACGGCTGAAGCATCTGATCGCGGTCTCCAACGGCTGAGCCTGACATGTCGGATATCCTGACCAAGATCGAGACGTACAAGCGCGAAGAGATCGCCGCCGCCAAGCGCGCGCAGCCGCTCTCCGTCGTCGAAGCAACGGCCAAGGCGCAAGGAGCACCGCGCGGCTTCCTGCACGCCATCAAGGCTAAGCATTCCGGCGGCGACTTCGCGCTGATCGCCGAGGTCAAGAAGGCCTCGCCGTCGAAGGGGCTGATCCGCGCCGATTTCGATCCGCCACAGCTTGCCAAGGCCTATGAGGCCGGCGGCGCCGCCTGCCTCTCGGTGCTGACGGACACACCGTCGTTCCAGGGCCATCTCGACTTCATGGTGGCCGCGCGTGCGGCGACGTCACTGCCGGTGCTGCGCAAGGATTTCATGTTCGACGCCTATCAGGTGGTCGAAGCCCGCGCGCATGGCGCCGATTGCATCCTGATCATCATGGCCGCGCTCGACGACGCCACCGCCAAGGACCTGGAAGACACAGCTATCGCCTATGGCATGGATGTGCTGGTCGAGATCCATGACCGCGCCGAGCTCGACCGCGCGCTCAAGCTGCGCTCGCCGATGATCGGCGTCAACAACCGGAACCTGCGCACCTTCGAGACCACGCTCGCGACCAGCGAAGCGTTGGCGCCGCTGATCCCCGGGGACCGGCTGATGGTCGGCGAGAGCGGCATCTTCACGCCCGCCGACCTCGCCCGGCTCGAGCGCGTCGGCATGTCGACCTTCCTGGTCGGCGAGAGCCTGATGCGGCAGGCTGACGTGACCGCCGCCACGCGTACGCTGCTCGCGCGCGAGACAGCCCGCGCGACCGGTACGCGCTGACATGGCGCGCAAGCCGTCCAAGACAAAGCCGTCGAAAACGAAGTCCGGCCCTGCCCTCACCCATATCGGCGCCTCCGGCGAGGCGCGGATGGTGGACGTCTCGGACAAGCCCGCGACCGAACGGCTTGCGGTCGCGGAAGGCCGCGTCCTCATGACCAGGGCAACGCTGGACCTGATCGTCTCGGGCAATGCCAAGAAGGGCGACGTGCTCGGCACCGCGCGCATCGCCGGCATCATGGCCGCCAAGCGCACCTCGGAGCTGATCCCGCTCTGCCATCCGCTCGCGCTGTCGAAGGTCACGGTCGATATCGAGCCCGACGCGAAGCTGCCGGGCTGCCTCGTCCGTGCCAGCGTGAAGGTGACGGGCCCGACCGGCGTCGAGATGGAGGCGCTCACGGCCGTGTCCGTCGCCTGCCTCACCATCTACGACATGATCAAGGCGGTCGAGCGCGGCGTGCGCATCGAGGGCATCCATCTCGTCGAGAAGCTCGGCGGCAAGTCCGGCCACTACCGCGCCTGAGCGCGCGGTTCTCACTTCAGCAAAGTGCTGATCGATCCGAATTTCGTGTTGAGCTTGCTGCCCATGCCGTTCACGACGGTGATGACCGCAGCGCGATGCCGGCTGCAATGAGCCCGTATTCGATCGCGGTCGCGCCACGCTCGTCGGCGAGGAAGTTCTTCAAGGTGTTTTTCATCGTCGCGCCCTCTCTGTATCGTTGGCATGCGTGTTCGCAAATCACGTGCCAACGCCGGCTTGAGGATCGTCAGCATGTTAGATGGTTAAGCCTTGGTTGATCATCGTGCGGCCGGCAGGAATTGACCGGCATCGCAGGATCCTTGCGGCAATTCCTGCACGTCCTGCATCCCGCGTATCGATTGCTTTTGCCTGTGGGCATTCATGTCGCATTAACCGCGCTTCCTAACTTCGCCTCCACACCGTTCCCGTAAACCAACGGATGTTTTGAGGATCAAGAATTGATCCTGGCGTGTGCGCGGCAACGATCCACATGATGACGAAATACGGCAGTCGCCTCTTTGACCAGGTCTTCGTGCGCAGCGGGCCGATCCGCTGGCTGGTCGTTGGCGGCACGCTGCTGATCGCCGCGATCGCCGTCGGCGCGGTCCTGATGGCGCAGAACTTCCGCGAGCGCGCGCTGCGCAACTCCGGCCGCGAGCTCGAAAACACCGTGCTGATGCTCGCCCATCATTTCGACCAGCAATTGCAGGATTTCGCGGTCATCCAGAAGGATTTTGTCGACCACGTTCGCACGATCGGCATTGCCAGCGCGGAAGACTATCGCAAGCGCCTTTCCGGCCAGGACATCCACCGCCTGCTGCGCTCGAAGATCGAGGCGCTTCCCTACATGGGCGGCGTCAACGTCATCGACGCCGAAGGCAATCTCATCAACTCGTCGACGGCGTGGCCGGCTCCGAAGGTCAACGTCGCCGACCGCGCCTATTTCCGCGCCTTCCGATATGCCCCCGATGCGCCCGACGTCCTGATCGAGCCGGTGCACAGCCGCATCTCGGGCGCCTGGACCATCCTGATCGTCCGCAAGATCGTCGGCCCGAACGGCGAGTTCATGGGCGTGGTCGGACGCGGCATCGAGCCGGCCAATTTCGAGAAATTCTTCGAGTCCGTCGTGCTCGGCGAAGGCGCGACCATCTCGATGCTGCATCGTGACGGCACGCTGCTCGCCCGCTACCCGCATTCGGGCGAATTGATGGGACGGAACTTCAGGAACGGCCCGTTCTCGCAGCAGCGAGTCTTCGGCCTCGACCATTTTGCCGGACGCTTCGTCAGCCCCGTCGACGGCGAGGACCGCCTGATCGCCTCGCACGCCCTGCCCCACTTCCCGATCCTGATGATGGCCACCACGACGCGCGCGGCGGCCCTGACGGACTGGCGCGAGCAGATCGGCATCCTGATCTCGGTCGCCGCCTCTTCCGCGCTCGCCATCGCCGGCGTGCTGATCGCGATCGTGCGCAAGCTTCTGGAGCAGCACCGCCTCTCGCGGGAACGGCTGACGCTGGAAAAGCAGCGTCTCGACCGCGCCGTCAACAACATGACCCAGGGCCTGCTGCTGTTCGACGCCGAGCAGCGGCTCGTGGTGTGCAACCAACGCTATATCGAGATGTACGGCCTGTCGCCCGAGGTGGTGAAGCCCGGCTCCAGCTTCCATGACATCATCGCCCACCGCAGCGCGACCGGCTCGTTCACCGGCGACGTCGACGGCTATGTCGCGCGCGTGCTGGGCGACATCCACGCGCGCAACTCCATGGTGGTCGACACCGCCGACGGGCGCTCGATCCACATCCTCAACGAGCCGCTCGCGGACGGCGGCTGGGTGGCAACGCACGAGGACATCACCGAGCGCCGGCGCATCGAGGAGCGCATCACCCACCTCGCCCATTATGACGCGCTGACCGACCTGCCCAACCGCGCCATGTTCCACGAGCATCTGCGCCAGGAGCTGGCCGCCATCACCGACGGCGAAGAGATCGCGGTGCATTACATCGACATCGACGAGTTCAAGGGCGTCAACGACGCGCTCGGCCACCTCGTCGGCGACGAGCTCCTGAAATCGGTCGCAACGAGCCTCAGCCGCTGCGCGGGCCCGGCGGATTTCGTGGCGCGGCTTGGCGGCGACGAATTTGCCATCGTGCAGGGCGCGGTGACGTCGCCGGACCAGGTCAACGATCTCGTCGCCCGGGTCTTCCAGGCCATCCGCGCTCCCTTCGACTGCATGGGCCATCATCTCACCACCGACGCCAGCATCGGCATCGCGCTGGCGCCCGGACACGGCACGGTGCTGGATCAGATCCTGAAGAACGCGGACCTGGCGATGTACGCCGCCAAATCCGCCGGACGCCGCACCTATCGCTTCTTCGAGCCGGAGATGGACGCCAAGGTCCGCGAGCGGCGGCAGCTCGAGATCGACCTGCGCCACGCCATCGCCCAAGGGGGGCTCGAAGGCGGCCTCGAAGTCTATTACCAGCCCTGCCTCGGCCTGAAGGACGACCGCATCACCGGCTGCGAGGCGCTTGTACGCTGGCGCCATCCCGAGCGCGGCATGGTCTCGCCGGTCGAGTTCATCCCGATCGCGGAGGATACCGGCCTGATCAACGAGATCGGCGAATGGGTGCTGGCCACCGCCTGCCTCGACGCCGTAAGCTGGCCCGACGATATCCGCCTCGCCGTCAACGTCTCGCCGGTGCAGTTCAAGAGCGGCACGCTGGCGCTGAAGATCATGGCGGCGCTCGCCGCCTCCAATTTTCCGGCCAGCCGGCTCGAGCTCGAGATCACCGAGGCGGTGCTGATCCGCGACGACGACAGCGCGCTCGCGATCCTGCACCAGCTCCGCGCCATCGGCGTGCGCATCGCGCTCGACGATTTCGGCACCGGCTACTCCTCGCTGAGCTACCTGCACCGCTTCCCGTTCGACAAGATCAAGATCGACCGCTGCTTCGTTAACGACATCGCCGGCCCCGACGGCTCCGCCAGCATCGTCCAGGCCGTCGTCAATCTGGCGGCCGCCCGCCGCATGACCACCACCGCCGAGGGCGTCGAGACCGAGGAGCAGCAGCGCCTGCTCCGCACGCTCGGCTGCTCCGAAATGCAGGGCTATCTGTTCAGCGCCGCAAAGCCGGCGGACAAGGTGCTGGAGCTGTTCGCACTGCATCGCAGCCGGCTCGCCCAGCGCGGCGGCAACGAGAGTCGCCGCCGCGAGGCAGGCTAGGTCGGACCTCGGTTATCAGCGCAGCGGCATTCCCAGAAGCTTTCCTCCAAACACACAACGCAGGTCTGCTCCAGACGCACCTTCAGGGCGTGCCGGGCGCGATGAAGGCGGACGGTCAGGTTGTTGACGGTCACGCCCAGATCGGCCGCAACCAGCTCCCGCGGCTCACCGGCGAGATCCACCCTTCTGATGACTTCGGCATGCTCCGGCTTCAGCAGGGACAGGTGGGTATGAAGACACTCGCAGACCGCGGCATTCGCAGCGGAATCCTGATCGGCTGCAAGACGGTCGTTGAGCTCATGCGGAAAAGGCATCTCGCGAGTCCTGCTCCTTGATGCCTGGCGGTGAAAGTCTGCGATGGACGTGGCCAGGACCCTGCTCAGCCAGCCTCGAACCGAGTCCGCATCACGAATGTCGCCGGATCGCTCCAGTGCACGCAACATGAACGCCTGGAGCACCTCCTCCGCTTCCGCCTTCCCGCCAAAGCGCCGCTGCAAATAATTGCGAAGGCGATCGTAGCTGCCGACGAGGGCAGCACGAACGACTGCCTCCTGCACTTCCAGGGAGCCGGCTGTCAGCATCGGCAGATTCTCGTTCGGCGATTTCATGACCCATCGTCCTTGCATGACATTCGGTAGATCGCTTCGTTGGAGCGGGAACGCGACGGCGCGGCTGCCATCAGCCGGTGCGGCAGCCTCCCGAACAGCGGGCGCGAGCGATCGCTGCGACAGCGGCGCTCACGTGGCGACCTCTGTTTCCGCAAACCGGCGATCGCTCTTTCGGCGTTCTTCCTCTCAGCACGCAGCGTGCGGGAACAGCACCGAGGCCGGCGCCGTCACTCCGCCGCGTGTGAGGTCCTGGCGCGCATCGTCGTCATCCGCATGGCAACGTGCCTCTCGCAGACGAGTCGATCCGCGCTCGCACCTGGAGCGACGCAGTCCGGTTTTCAGGAGCTATCTCAGGCGATGGGGGGCCGGTAGTGGCGACGGAACGTGCCTTCGTCGCCGATCACGTCAGGCTGCGCTTCGCAGCGCGAGCGCGGCACGACGAACTCCGCAACGGCCGGAGCTTGCGGCCACACGGCGCTGAAGCAAAGCACCGAGCCGCAGCAGGTCGCATGCCGCTCGCCGGGCCGGTCATGGTCGTCGTCGTCGCAATCCCCGGCCATCGCAACGTCATGCGAATGTACTGCCGATCCGCCAGCGTGATCGTGCTCATGCGCATCTCCAGGCTGATCGCTCGGATGGTCGCACTGCATCGCTACGTCGAGGGAGATCGAGATCGCGAGGGACGGCGTCATCGACGCGAGCAGGTAAGCGATGGCGACAAGCCATCCCCACCATCTTCGCCTTGGCTTTCGCAAGCCAATCATCCCTGCACCTGCTGTCCCGACCGGAAACATATAGCTCTGGTTGCAGTGACGGCCAATAGAAAACGACGCTCGCGGCTTCGACATTGCAAGAACGGCGATGAGAGTCGTGCGCCGTGCCAGATGCGGCGCGGAAATCAGCTCCCGATTTCTTTCGTCGAGCCCTGTAATATATTGCACCCCTCTCCGTCGCGCGACCGAATCCGTCAATGGTGCTTCATCCAGCCGGTGCCCTTGATGTCGTTGAACGAGTCGGTTCTGTGACACAGAAAGCATTGATCGACCGATGCGTGCTCCTGTCCCGTGATCATCCGATCCATCATGACGAAGTGGCCCATGTAGTGGCTCGGCGGCGCCTGATGGCATTGGGCGCAGTCCCTCGAAGTCGGCGAGGGGTGCAGGAAACCGGCGATCTTCCAGGACGCGAGCCCATGGCAATCCGCGCAGTCCCGTCCGAGCAATTCGCGGTGCGGCTCCCGGTTGCTGTGGCAGCTGGCACAGTCGAGCGCAGCCTTTTCCCGCCGTTCTGACTTTGGCAGGCCGAGAAACTCCTTCAGGTCCGCAGTCAGTTGATCGGCCGTGGCCCGGTCGAACAACTTCGTGCCGGAGCCGGCCGCCGCGACTTGCAGCAGTGCCGCGTGGTCCATCCTGATCGGCCGCAACTCGCCCATGTGCTCGAGATGACAGCCGGAACATTGAGTGCCCGCCGCGGCATGAAACGCCGTCGACTGCTTGGCGAGATCCGCGGCGGAAGGCGCGTGACAGGAGATACAGGCCGCTGCGTCGACGCCCCTGACCGGCGTGTGGCAGCTCTCGCATCTGTCGGACAGAAAAGCGTGCTTCCCGGACAGCGGCCCGGGCATCACAAATCTCGTCCAGCCCGGGACTAGCTCGGAGCTGCCCCGATAGAGAGCGATCGATACGACGGCCGCGCTTGCGACGGCCAGTGTCGCAACCACGGCGTAGAGCACGCCCCTGATCGTCACGCCAGCCACCGCAGCCCGTAATAGACCTCGGCCGCCACATGCACCGCCAGCAGCGCATACATGACGATCGCCGCCATGACATGCAGCCCGATCCACTTCAGGAAGATCTTCTTGATTGCTTCGCTGGATCCGATCGCCGATTCGAGATCGGAAATGCCATCGACGAGTTGCAGCACGGGCACATTCGGCAACGCCGATGCAGGCGCGGCGTCCCCCTCACGGACCACACGATCGGGCGACGACATCGCCGACGCAATGTGCTCATAGGCCGACCTCAAGGTCGCCAGATGCGATTGCTGCTGGCGCAGCTCCATCGCGGTTTGCGGCAGGTAGTACCGCCCGACAAATCCGGTGACGACAACGATCAGCATGCTGGTCACCAGGGCAATCCCAAGCGGACTTTGAAACTTGTGACCGGTATGCAGAAGCGCGAAGAATGCTGCGACGATTCCGTCATAGGCGTGAAACGCCAGGAGCGTCGGCATCGACACGCCTCGCGTGACCAGGACCTTCAAACCCACGCTGTATTTCGTCATCGGATAGACGAGAAGGAGAACCATCAGCACGGCCGCACCGGCCCCGAGGACAAAGCCCGCCAGGCTTCCTGCGAACCGGCTGTCGGAGTGCAGCAGGAAAGCCGGCACCAGCAGCAACAGGGCCGCCAGAACGACGTCGGCGATCAGGCGCTCTCTCCCGTCCATCATGTCAGGCCTCGACGACCAGATCTCCGACCGATCTCGCCTGGCAGGCCAGGATGAGACCGTTCGCCTTATCGTCTGCGGTCAAGGCGTCCTGGACCTCCATCGTGACGTTTCCTTGCAACAGATGCGTCTTGCAGACGCCGCAGACCCCGACCCGACAGGAATAATCGATCGAAACGCCCGCGCTCTCGGCCACCTCCAGGACGCTCTTGTCCGGAGGCAGCGCCACAACCTTATCGGATGTCGCAAAGCGAATGGTGGCCGTTGCAGGACCGACTGTCGCAGCCCCTCGATTGCTCGCCTCGGCGGCCGGCATTTGCGCTTCGGCCGCGACCTTGCCGGGAGGTGGAACGGCGCCGCGGGCCGGCCCAAAGGCCTCCGTCTTGATCTGCTCGCGCGGCACGCCGAGCCCGATCAACGTCTTCCTGAGCGCGTCCATCATTCCGGGCGGACCGCACAGGTGAACGCGTCGTCTGGCGAGATCGGGCACGGCCTGCGTCAGGAACTCGGCCGTGATCTGCCCCTCGCTTCCCATCCACGACGTGCCCGCGGCCCGCACCATCGTGGCCGCGACGTGCAGATTGTTCATCCTGCGCTGAAGATATTCCAGCTCGTCCCGGAAAATGAATTGCTCGGTCGTCTGCGCGCCATAGACGAGGTAGATCTGGCCGGGCCATGCAATATCCGAGAGATACCGGATCGCCGCCATCAGCGGCGTGATACCGACCCCGCCACCGATCAGGACGACGCTGTCGGCTTCCACGCCCGTGAATGTAAAGGCGCCTGAGGGGCCCGCCACTTCAACGAGGTCTCCCTCCTTCAGGTGGCCATGCATGTAGTCGGACAGAAGCCCGCCGTCTTCGCGCTTGATCGTGGTCTCGACATAGGCGGTCTGGGCGGCGGACGATGCGATCGTGTAGGAACGCCTGACGGCCTGTCCGTCGATCTCGATGGCATAGGTCAGGAACTGTCCCGGCAGGAATGCAAACGGAATCGCGCCGCCGTCTGGTGCTTGCAGACGGAAGGTCTTCACGTTCGGTGTCTCCTGATAGATCGCGCAGATCCTCAGCTTGCCCTTCCAGGAGCGGCTCGCCTCAACCCGCCGCGGATGGCGATCTTTCTCCTGGGAGGATGTCGCCTCGGGCTTGTCGTTCGGCACGCCGGCGGCCGGCGGGGACACGAGGGGCGCGGCAGCAGCCGGAGCGACCGCAGCGCGCGTCAGCCGGTCGACCAGCGCGTTCGCCCGGCGCATGCGCGCGAGGTAGACGGCAAGCATCGCGAGCGAGAACAGCACCAGCAGCGCCATGGTCGTGACGTGAAACCAGGAGACCCCTGGCGTGCCGTCATCCGCATCCATGGCGCCGCGCTGAGGCAGGAGGTTCATCTGCGATTTGAACCAGGCCTGTGCGATTTGCTGCGGCGGCTTGCCCTCGTGCAGCGAGCGCAGCGCGACCACGCCACTCTGGACGGCGTTCAGAGATTCGCGAAGCCGACGCGCCGCCTGATCCGCGGCAACGATGTCGCTCCCGGCAATGGCGTGCCGCAGATCCATCTCAGCACCCGCCAAGCGATCGGTCTCCGCGCTGATCCGCTCGCGCGCCTGGATCTCCAGATTGCTCCGCTGTTCGGCGGACAGCGACGGCATATCCATCAATGCCGGATAAAACTCCTTGCGCGGCCGGCCCATCATGCCGTCCATTCCGCCCATCATCCCCGGCGTGGCGCCGCCGGGCGGCGCGCCGGCCGCACCGCCTGCGGAGCCGGACGCTGCGGGATGATGTGCGGCGTGGTCGTCCTCTGCCTGCGCCAGCTCCCAACCCTGAGCGACCTGCCCTGTCGGATGCGCGCGGCCGAGGCCGAAGTCCGATGCGAGCGCGGCATTCGCCACAAGCTGGCTCGTGAGGACGACGAGCGCAGACAGGCCGGCTCGACATCGAAGGGGCAGACCGAACATGATCTCGCTCTCGATTCCAGCGCTCAGAACGACGCAATCAGAGGCAGCAGGATCGTGTCTGCTGTCTGCTTCTGGCTCTCGTTCAACGACGCGTAGAGCCGCGTGAAGGCCACGCGAGCCGCCTTGAGCGCCTCCAGGCGCTCGGACAGGTGCCGCTCGTAATGCTCCAGACGGTCCGCGCTTCCCAGCCTGTCATCCATCGCGAGCATCTTGCGCGCATCCAGCAGGTGCTGCCGGCTCGACCGCAAGGCATCCGCCACATTATTCCAATCGGCAACCTGCTTGTCGCTGATCTGCAATTCCGCCTTCAGAAATGCGATCCGCCCTTCGAGCCGCTCGGTCACGTCCGCCGGGCCACTCATCGCGCCGCTGCTGCCAGACGAACTCATCTGGCCGCGCATCATCTTCTCCATCATTTGCATCATCTGCATCATGCCGGAATTGTCCTGGCAGCCGGCGCCCTGGCAGTCCCGCATCTGGCCTTGCGGCGGCATCTTCATCTTGTCGTCGTTCATCTGGCCGCCGCTCATGTTCTGCGGCTGACCCGATGGCTGTCCCGTATTCATCTTGCCGCTGGAATCCGACGGTGCGGGCATCTTCGACATCTTGTCGTCGTCCATCATCGCGACGCGTGTCAGATCGGTTGCAGCGACCGCGGACGACAGTCCACCCGAACCCAGCACGAGGACGGCAAGGGCGGCTGCGCTCACGACAAATTTCTTCGGACGATTCATGGTCATTCTCCAGGGTTTGATTCGGATGGTCGTCTGCTCATCGAGGTCGACGATGAGGGCAGCGAAGTGCGGGTCAGGCCATATAGACGCGGAGCGCCGGAAACTCTTACGCACGGAGGTGTCAAAGGCCGCCGCGTGCTGCATCGCTCACCTCCCCGTCATGCCTTCGCCACGGCCATCGCCCTTCGATTTCAATCTGGAGCGAGAAGCTCAGGAAGGTGCGGATCACGATGATCAATGCCAGGATGCCGAGCCGGTCGAACGACGGCACGATCGCGACCATTCCGATGATGTCGGCGGCAATCAGGAATTCGAGGCCAAGTAGGATGCCGCGACCGAGGTTCGCGCGATAGGAACGAAATGCGTCTGCAGGCGCACCGCGCCGCATCTCGTTCAACGACCAGACCGTTGCGGCAACCACGCCGCACACGATCACCACCACGCCAAGCAGCTCGATCGTCGATGCGGTCCAGTGCAGGCCATGCAGGATGACGCCCTGCACGTCCTCGGTGAAAATCAACTCGGAAGTTATCATTCGCCCGCCTCCCCGCCCTGCCCGGACGAACGGCTTCTGTCCACGCCCTTCGACCAGGTCCGGTAGTAGGCAACGCCCGTCATGATCCAGAGGCCCGCGGCTCCGACGATGAGCTGAGCCGGGATTCCCTCCGATCCAAAATCAAGCAGGAAATGCGCGATGAACGAAAGGAAGAGACCGACGCAGAACACGGGCAAGGATTGCTGGCCACATCGAATCAACGGCTGCAGGAAAGGCGACTTCAGTCCCGGCCAATCGATCGGAACGAGCGAGACGACGATGAGCACCAGGCTCGCCAGATGAACGACCCGATAGGGGCTGAGATTGGTCTTGTCGTTCGGTACGAAGACGGCGACGAGTCCCTCGGGGAGGTAGCCCCTGAGCTCGGGAATTCGCTCGGCCAGTGTCATCACAAGCGCGAAGAGCAGAAAGCCGCCGCTCATGACAAGGAGCGTGCGGGACGACAGCAGCCAGCGACTTGCCGTCGCCCCTCCCAATGCCAGCCAGGCCCCGAATACGAAGAGCAGTTGCCAGGTAAACGGATTGAAATACCAGACCCCGGCCGGATAGGCGGGCAAGTTCCAGCCGTAATGGCGGGCGGCCAGATAGAGACCGAACGAGCTGATCATCACCGCGTTCCGCCATCGCAACATGAACCAGAGCACGACGGGAAACGCAGCCATCAGCACGATGTAGAGCGGCAGGACGTCGAGATTGAGCGGCTTGAACTTGAGGACCAGGCCTTGCGAGAGCGTCTCGACGGGAAAGTCCATCAGTGGCGCGACGTTGAACTGATCCATCAGGTGAAGGTCGTCGAACCTGTGCGCAAGGTAATGCACGGCGGTGAGATAGACGAAGAACAGCAGAAGGTGGGCGACATAGAGCTGCCATACTCGCCGCAGCAGCCGGGTTGCCCCGATGACGAAGCCACGCTCCATCATCATGGTGCCGAACACGAACGTCGCGGTGTAGCCGGAGATCAACACGAACAGATCGGCGCCGTCGCTGAAGCCGTAATTGCGCGTCGTGAACCAGACCAGCACCGAATTCGGAATGTGTCCGAGGAAGATCAGCCAGTTCGCCAGACCGCGAAACAGATCCAGCCGGACATCGCGCCGGGGCTTGGCCAGCACCGATCTGATCGTGATCGTCTCCCAGAGCCGGCGGCGCAGGACAAATGCAACTTGCAGCGGCCGACCGGCCACCAGGATCGTCTCGTCAATCAAGAGCGTGCTTCCCATTCTTGCGCGATGTTTGCGGATCGCAACCGCGCCGCGATGCTCTATCCACTCGCGAGCCGGCACGCTAGGTGGCGTCGTTGATGCTCTTTTGACGGACATCAAACTCGAGCGATGCACCGGCCAAATCTTTTTTTCGCGCGGTCTTGTAATGAGTTGAGACGCCTCTCGTCCTCGAGTCATTCGATCGACATCGCCATCTTTCCAGCAACGCCTCTTGCCGGCACTGCAAGTGATCGAGGGCACGACATGAAGTCATCGAATTCGCGAGATCGATGCAAATTTTTTTCTGTAAGAAGATCGATACTTCCCGTCGACTGCGGCAACTCGACGATCCACGCATCGGCGCACGCAAGTGCGCGCGTCGACATTTGATTTTGCTCAACCTAGACAATCGCGCTCCGGGTTTGGTTGCCTGTCAGTCAAGCCACCGGGACTTGATTGACACCAACTCGACAAGTTCAAACAGGAGAAACCAGAATGAGTCACCGCAAGCTGATCATCGCTGCCGCGATCATGTCGCTCGTCGCGTTGCCCGCCTTGGCGCAGACGAGCACGACGAACACCACCGATGAGAAGAACGGCCACCACTATTCGGGCGGGCCCAAGACCGAGGTCCCGCACCACATGGGCAAGAAAGAGAGCGACGGCGGATCGACCAGCGGATCGGGCGGCAGCCACCATTACGGCGGCGGACCGAAGACGGAAGTCCCGCATCACATGGGCCCGAAGAAGGAGCAATGACGATCGCGCTGTGATCTCGCGGCTTGCGAGCCGCGGGATCACCGCAGAGCCCTATGTCCTAAGCTCGCAATTGATCAGACCCGTCGACTGAGATTTGAACTGATTGTAAGACGAGGTCCGTTCAACTCGTTCCAAGAAAGAGCGCAAGATGGCTCAGATTTCCGGATATGTCGTGGTCACAGTTACCGGCTTGTCATCGGCCGGCACCGTCGCTGCGCCGGGCCTCAAGGTTGGAGATCGTGTCATCCAGGCCTCGTCACCCTCCCTCAATGGCAACGTGAACATCTTCGAAGCCGTCGTTACGGTCGATGATCAATTGCAACAATTCACTGCTTTCGGTGCTTCGACAGCGGTCACATTCGAAATCCTGGCGCTCCGCCTTTGACACGCCAGCCTCAAAACGAATTCGCCCGGGAGCGGTCATCCGCTCCCGGGCGATTATCTGGACGTCGTAGGATTTAGTTCGGCACCGCAGCCTTCGGCGCGGGCTTGGCCGCGACCGCATTCGCGGTGACGCCGTGCAGGAAGTCGTAGGCCGCGTGCAGGGCCTTGTCGTCCTCCTCTTTCGGCGGGACGTAGGACTGCGATCCGGTCTGCTCGGTGCCGTCGGCAGCCTGCAGGTGGCCGCGCATCTGGGACTCCGCCATGGTATCCATCCGGCCCTTCAGCTCGGGCGGCACGTCCTGGAGGATCTCGATGTCGGGCGCAATACCCTGGGCCTGGATCGAGCGGCCGGACGGCGTGTAGTAGCGCGCCGTGGTCAGCGCCAGCGCGCCATTGCCGGCGCCGAGCGGAATGATGGTCTGCACCGAGCCCTTGCCGAACGAGCGCGTGCCGATGATCGTGGCACGCTTGTGGTCATGCAGCGCGCCGGCGACGATCTCCGAGGCCGAAGCCGAGCCGCCATTGACCAGAACCACCAGCGGCCTGCCCTTGGTAAGGTCGCCACCATGCGCGGTGAAGCGCTGGGTTTCCTCCGGATTGCGGCCGCGGGTCGAGACCACCTCGCCGCGCTGAAGGAACGCGCTCGACACCGACACGGCCTGGTCGAGCAAGCCGCCCGGATTGTTGCGCAGGTCCATCACATAGCCCGCGAGCTTCTCCTGCGGGATCTCCCTGGAGATCGCCGCGATCGCCTTCTTCAGGCCGTCGGTGGTCTGCTCGTTGAACGAGGTGACGCGGATATAACCGATGTCGCCATTCTCGACGTGGAAGCGGACCGGCCGCACATGGATGATCTCGCGGGTGATCGCGATGTCGAGCGGGGCGTCGGCGCCCTTGCGCACGATGGTGAGCTTGGTCTTGGTGTCGACCGGGCCCTTCATCTTGTTGACGGCCTGCTCGAGCGTCATGCCCTGCACGGCATCGCCATCGATCTTGCTGATGAGATCGCCGGACATGATGCCGGCCTTGGACGCCGGGGTGTCATCGATCGGCGAGACGACCTTGACCAGGCCCTCCTCCATCGTGACCTCGATGCCGAGCCCGCCGAACTCGCCGGAGGTGGTCTCCTGCATCTCGGTCCAGGCCTTGTCGTTCATGTAGCGCGAATGCGGATCGAGCGAAGTCACCATGCCGGTGATCGCGCCTTCGATCAGCTTGGCGTTGTCGGGCTTCTCGACATAGCTCGCCTTCACGCGCTCGAAGACTTCGCCGAACAAGTTGAGCTGTGAATAGGCATCATCCGCGCCAGCCGCCGCCCGTGCCGCCCATACTCCGCCGTGCGGACTGGCTACCAGAAGGGTCAAACACGCTCCGGTGAGCGCGCCCAGGGGGAACAGCAGGGTTTTCCGCATGGATAGGCTGGCCTTTTTGCTTGGCGGTTCTCTTGGGCTTGGGAGGCGCCATGCAAATGGCGATCCAGCCCGCTTCTCACAATACCATTCTGGTTTCTTCAAGGCCGGGACGCCGCGCCGGCGGGTACACCGTAAAAATCCCTTCGCCCGGACCTAAACTTTTGGCAACGTTCCGAAACCGTTTCACGCGAAGCGGGAATCGGTCGACCGACCGCGCCTCGCAGCTATGCGATTTTAGGATGGTTTTGGAGAGCCGGACGGGTTAGGCGATGAAACAAGGCTTCAAATTCTCGGGAGGATAATAATGAACGAAAAACCCCGCATCCAGCCGGAAAGGAACGTCGAACTCGGCGCCAGCAGCGAGCCGTTCCAGAATCTGCACGAATTCATCCGCAAAGCACGCGCCAACCTCAACCAGAATGCCTGGGACTATATCGTCGGCGCCGCCGAGACCGAGACCACGATGCGCCGCAACCGGATGGCGCTGGACGAGATCGCTTTTCGCCCGCGCGTGCTGCGCGACGTGCGCAAGGTCGATGGCTCCGTCGAGCAGTTCGGCCGCAGGATGCGCCTGCCGGTGGTGCTCGCCCCGGTCGGCGCGCTCGAGATCTTCGATCCGGATGGCGCCGCGAGCGTCGCGCGCGCCGCCGGCACCTTTGGGGCGGCGCACATGCTGAGCTCGGTGTCCGAGCCTGGCCTGGAGAAGACCGCCGCAGCCGCCCCCGACGCGCTGCGTCTCTACCAGCTCTATGTGCGCGGCGACGACGCCTTCGTCGCCGATGTCGTCAGCCGGGCCGAAAAGCACGCCTACGCCGCCTTCTGCCTGACCGTCGACACCGCCCATTACAGCCGTCGCGAACGCGACATCGCCAAGCGCTACGTTCGCGAGAGCCGCCTGCGCGCCACCGGCGGCGATTTCCAGAAAGGCCTGGAATGGCGGACCGTGAAGATGATCAAGGACAAGTTCAAGATTCCGCTGATCCTGAAAGGTATCGCCACCGCCGAGGACGCCCTGATCGCGCTCGATCACGGCGTCGAATGGATCTACGTCTCCAACCATGGCGGCCGCCAGCTCGATCACGGCCGCGGCGCCATGCATGTGCTGCCTGAGATCGTCGAGGCCGTGAAGGGCCGCGCCAAGATCATGGTCGATGGCGGCTTTGGCCGCGGCACCGACATCGTCAAGGCGATCACGGCGGGCGCCGACCTCGTCGGCATCGGCCGGTTGCAATGCTGGGCGCTGGCGGCGGCCGGCGAAGCCGGCGTGACGCGGATGCTGGAACTTCTGGAGGACGAGGTGCTGCGCTGCCTCGGCCTGTTGGGCGCCACCTCGTTCGCCGAGGTCAACAAGTCCTGCCTGCACCAAGCCACCGCAACGAATGCGCCGAGCGTGTTCAGCGCGTTCCCGCTGTTCGACCACGAACCTTACCGGTACTGATCCGAAAGGACGCAATGACCTCGCTCTCTCCCGGCAGCGCGGATGCGCTTCTGTTCGACCTCGGGCGCGTCGTGCTCGACATCGATTTCTCCAAGGCGATCGCCTGCTGGGCGGGACACGCCGGCTGCAAGCCGGAGGCGATCATTGCCCGCTATGTGCGCGACAGCGAGGCGTATCGGCTGCACGAGGTCGGCAAGATCAGCGACGAGGAGTATTTCGCCTCGCTACGCGCCTCGCTCGGGATCGGCATCTCGGATGCGCAATTCCTCGAGGGCTGGAACGCGATCTTCGCGGGTGAGATGCCCGATGTCGCGGAGCTGTTGCCGCGTGCGGCGAAGCAGATGCCGCTCTACGCCTTCTCCAACACCAACCGGCCGCATGTCGACCATTTCTCGAAGGAATACGCCGACCTGCTCGGCCATTTCCGCGAGCTGTACCTGTCGTCCAGCATCGGCCTGCGCAAGCCGGACGCGGCGGCGTTCGACCATGTCGTGGCGGCCATCGGTGTGCCCGCCAGGCGCATCGTGTTCTTCGACGACCTCGCCGAAAACGTCGAGGGAGCGCGGGCGCGCGGATTGACCGCGGTGCATGTGACCTCGCCCCGCGATGTCGGCGACGCGCTCGAGGCGCTGGGAATCTGATCGAGACGCATCGGCCGGCGGGTGAAACCGGGGAGCTCCCGGAACCGATCTGGCCGAGATGAGGAACCAAATCGCTTTGTACATTTTTGTACAGAGTTCCGGGAACGGAATGCCCGCTTCCGGACTCTTGAGTCCGTTGGGACTTCTACAGACGGACGTATCATCGTGTTGGGCAAGACCTACCTCACCAAACAAGCCTCTCTTCTGCTCGAATTCGCCAGAACGACTTCGGATGCTGACCTCTCCGCCAAGCTGATCAGCAAGGCCGCCGACCTGAAATCCCAGGCCGATCCGCTGCCCGACAAGGATCAAGGCCCCAAGCCCCCTGACGTGGCTCCCGACGTGGCGCCGGACCTCCGTCCGGACCGCCAGACCGGTCGTTGACCGATGCTGGCCGTGGCTCCCGTCATTGTCGTCCTTGCCATGGCCACGCTCGTTCCCGTCTTTCTCGTCAGACAGATCATGCCGCGGCAAAGCTGACGGTCCCTCATGACTGGACGGATCAAGCAGGATAAATCCTGATCCGGTCCCATTTTGCTTCATCGCCCGCGCTCGGCTAGAACTCTTGCCGCCCATTCGTCCAGAATTTCCGAGCAGGAGTTTCGCCGTGGCCTTGATGCCGGTTTCTGACGCGCTCGCCGCGGTGCTGGCCGGCGCGGAGCCGCTGCCTGAAGAGATGATTCCCCTCGACGAGGCCTACCACCGCGTGCTCGCGCGCGACGTCGCGGCGCGGCGTACCCAGCCGCCCGAGGCGATGTCGGCCATGGACGGCTACGCCGTGCGCGCAGCCGATGCGGCCAGGGTCGACGCGCAGCTCACCATGATCGGCGAGGTCGCGGCGGGCCGGCCGTTCGCGGGAGCGGTCGGCGCCGGCGAAGCGGTGCGAATCTTCACCGGCGGCGTCGTTCCCGCCGGCGCGGACGCGGTCGTGATCCAGGAGGATACGGTCGCCGAGGGCAAGCGCATCACGATCAAGGAAGCCGCTATCGCCGGTCGGCACATCCGGCCCGCCGGCGTCGACTTCCGCGAGGGCGACGTGCTCCTGCGCAAAGGAACCCGGCTCACCGAGCGCGACCTCGCGCTCGCCGCGGGGATGAACCACCCAGACCTGCCCATCCGCCGCCGTCCGAAGGTCGCGATCCTCGCCACCGGCGACGAGCTGGTGATGCCGGGCACCACGCCGGGCCCCGGCCAGATCGTCTATTCCAACGGCTATGCCCTGCACGCCCTCGCCCGCCAGGAGGGCGCAGATACCATCGACCTCGGCGTTGCCGCCGATACGCTGGAGGCCACCACAGCCGGCATCCGCCGTGCCCGAGAGAGCGGCGCCGACATCCTGATCACGATCGGCGGCGCCTCGGTCGGCGACCACGATCTGGTCCAGCAGGCGCTGAAGGCCGAAGGCATTGCGATGGCGTTCTGGAAGATCGCGATGCGGCCGGGCAAGCCGATGATGCACGGCCGGCTAGGGGCGATGGGGGTGATCGGCCTGCCCGGCAATCCCGTGTCGTCCTATGTGTGCGGCTTCCTGTTCATGGTGCCGTTGATTCGCGCCCTGTCGGGCCGCGCCGTGATTCACCATCGTCGCGAGCGCGCCGTGCTCGGCCGCGATGTCGGCGCCAATGACCAGCGCGAGGACTATCTTCGTGCGCGCCTGGAGCGGCGCGACGACGGCATGCTTGTCGCCCTTCCCGTCAATCATCAGGATTCCTCGCTGCTTGCGAATCTCGCTGCGGCGCAGGCACTTCTCGTGCGCGCGCCGTTCGCGCCGAAGGCCGAGGCAGGCGCGCCTTGCGAGGTGCTGCGACTGCCCGCCTGAACGCACTGGTCCTGCGCGTTCCGCGAACTTTGTCGCGTTCACGGTAAATTAAGCAGTTGCGGAACACATATCGAACATATAGTGTCCGTTCATGATTTGTTTCGAGCATCTGGCGGCTCGCCGCTGAATTCACCGTCTCGGAATCGAACGACATCAACCGGGGGATTTGGTCGAGATGTTAACGCGCAAACAATACGAGCTTCTGCGATTCATCAGCGAGCGTTTGAAGGAAAGCGGTGTGCCGCCCTCCTTCGACGAGATGAAGGACGCGCTCGACCTGCGCTCGAAGTCGGGCATCCATCGCCTGATCACCGCACTGGAGGAGCGCGGCTTCATCCGGCGCCTGCCCAACCGGGCCCGCGCGATCGAGGTGATCAAGCTGCCCGAGCTGCAGGCCGCCGCTGGCAACCGCCGTGGCTTCACGCCGAGCGTCATCGAGGGCAATCTCGGCAAGGTGCGAGCGAGCTCCAGCGCGGACGAGGGCGAACGCCCCGTCGCGGTGCCGGTGATGGGCCGCATCGCGGCCGGCACGCCGATCGAAGCGTTGCAGACCCGCAGCCACACCATCAGCGTACCGCCCGACATGCTCGGCTCGGGCGAGCACTACGCGCTCGAAGTGCGCGGCGACTCGATGGTCGAAGCCGGCATCCTCGACGGCGACATGGCGCTGATCCAGCGCAATGAGAGCGCCGACACCGGCGACATCGTGGTGGCGCTGATCGACGACGAGGAAGCGACGCTGAAGCGCTTCCGCCGCCGCGGCGCCTCGATCGCGCTCGAGCCCGCCAATGCGGCCTATGAGGTCCGCATCCTGCCGCCCAACCGAGTGAAGATTCAGGGCAAGCTGATCGGCCTATACCGGAAGTACTGAGCGTGATCCGGACTGGAGGGCCGCGTTAGCGCAAAGTGCGCAGCGGTTTTCCCTCGCGACAAGCGCAGGACGCGCTTGCGCGGAGATCATGCTCAAGCAATCACCTAAGCGCGGCCCGCCGGTTGGCGACCCGCGTCGTTGACGATTGGAGCGGACGATTGTCCGCTCCGGCTGGATAGTCTTTCTGGTTTTGCTCAGATTATCCGGCCCCTCTCTAGCGCTACATCCTCGCGACGCCGCACGAAGCCCTCATCGCTTCGTGGCCCTGGAGATCGAGGAGGCAATCAATGCGCAAGATCGTTTTGAGCACCGTCACGGTGGCGCTGATCGCAGCATCCGCGTCGGCATCGCAAGCCTTCGCCGCGCAGTCGCACCATGCCCGCAAGGCAACGCAGACGACGAGCGAGCAATTGCGCAATGCCCGCAACGCCGTCGCGCAGCCGTCGCAACCCGCCTGGCAATATTCGGGCTGGTCGGCACCTGCTGGTCGCTGACGGAGACGCACGCCAAATGCACGGAAGCGGTTTTTGTTCCTGAGGCATTTGAAAAAGATATTGTGATGGCAGCCTGCGGACCCAAGCCGCAGATTTGCCTACAACCAAGAAGACGCTAACATGCTTCCACTCTGATAGAGGCCAGTGCCTCCGAAGGAGGCGCGGGTCGCTATCCCTGAATGAGGAGCACCCGATGTGTGACTACAGCCTGCATGCCGTCGCGACGCGTCCCGCACAAGTCGGCGAGACGATCGTCACGACCACCTTCCGCGGCACCTCGACGCGCGGCTTCGCCTCCGAGGCCGACATGTCCGTCGCGGTCTGCCTGCTGCCGGGAACGGAGCTCGCCTTCGCCGACAACGTCCGCTACGACAATCGCTGGATCTGGACGCGCACCATCAACTCCCGCGTCGGCAAGTTCGGCAAGATCGATCCGCACATTCCCGATCGCCATCATGACGCGATCGAATTCCCCGACGGCAAATACGTACTCGTGACGCAACTCGTCGAAGGCCAGCGCGCGACCGTGCTGCAATTGCCGGTGACCCAGCCGGCCGGCGAGCGTGAACACAAGCCGGAGATCATCGCTGACAGGCCGACGATCACACGCCTGCCGATCGGCTGATGTACCTCCCCCCGGCGCAGAGGTCGGGGCCGGGATTGAAATTGCCATCGCCGGCCGTGGCCGGCGAGATGGTATGATTTGCGTCTTCCGGAATCCAATCCGCCGAGATCAGGCTCGCACCTGCCCATCGCACGAAGTTTGCGCGGCCCTGCCCGAATTTTGAACGTCCGTTCCGCGGCCAGATCGCCGATGCTGTCAAAGGCTTGAGGCGGCGGACACGTTCGATGAAAACCTTCATTCGCGTCGTTGAACTCTGGGTGCCGGACCGGACGCGCATGCGGCTGGAATTCGGCGGCGGCCTCTACGGCGAAGGGCTGTCCGCGTTCAAGGCCGTGAGCGAGGACTTGCGCTTCGGATACGACGAGGGCCTTCCCGGCAAGGCCTGGGCCAGCGGCCATCCCGTGATCCTCACTAAATTCGCCAACTCCTATTTCAAGCGGACCGACCAGGCGCTCGCGGCCGGCCTCACCTGTGGCGTGGCGGTGCCGGTGTTTTCAGGCGAATTCTTGCAGGCCGTCATGGTGCTGTTCTGCGGCGATGACGAGGCGCATGTCGGCGCGATCGAGCTCTGGCACAATGATCCCGATAGCTCCCACGAGATGGGGCTCGTCGACGGCTACTATGGCACCGCCGACATGTTCGAATTCAACTCCCGCCACACCAGGTTTCCCCGCGGCTTCGGTCTGCCCGGACGCACCTGGAAAGCGGGCCTGCCGCTGATCATCAAGGACCTGCACAACGCCAGGAGTTTTCTGCGCTGGGAAGACGCCGCCGAGGTCGGGATCAATCTCGGCGTCGGCGTGCCCTATCGGACCGGCACCGACCAGACCTGGGTGCTGACTTTCCTGTCCGCACAGGCGACGCCGATTGCGCGACGCTTCGAGATCTGGGTGCCGAACGAGGCCCGTTCGGCACTGGTCTTTCGCGCCGGCGATTGCAGCGCGCAGACAGACCTTGCCGCGCTCTATGCGGACAAATCCATCGCCAGGGGCGACGGCAGCATCGGCGGAGCCTGGGCCACCGGCATGCCCGCGCTCAACGACGATCTCGGGCACGACGGCTCGGCCGCAGCCGCGGAGGCCCGCGCAATCGGACTGAGCCAGATGGTGGCCCTGCCGGTAATCGGGAGTGCTGGGCTCGAAGCCGTGCTGGCCTGGTACCTGTGAGCCCGTCCGCTCAATCCTCGGCCTGCAGGTCGGCCTCGGACGGCGTCGCGTCCCGGGGGGCGGCCGCCTGCGGCGCAAGGCTCGCGCTGAAATCGCCCTCGCCGGCGGTCGCCGGCGACCACGGACGATCGGTGCCTCTCGCTTTCACCGCCTGAACCGCAAAGCCGTCGCCGCGCCGTGTCAGAGCGAGCGCGCCTTGCGCCGCGAGTCGCTGCCGGTCGACCACCATCGCCACACAATCCGGTGGCGCCGGTCGCGCCGTCACCACCAGCGCAGCGCGGCTGCAATCATCCGCCAGAGCGTCGATGCGCAAGGCCAGCGCGACCAGGCGCCCGTCGGCGAGCGGCGTCACGCAGCCGGCCTCGTCGCACGACACGCCGGCGGCGAGCGAGGGACTACCGGCATCGCGCGGATCGGCGTCGGCAGCCAACCACTCCTTCAGCAGAAAGCCGTCCTTGTTCGCCCGGATCATTTGCAGGGGCCCGTCCCTGCCCCGCACCGCGACACTCTGGCCGTCCCCGGCGATCAGAATATCCGGCCGCCGGTCTGCCAGCCCCCAGAGGATCGCGACCAACAGCACCAGCGCGCCTGACCAGCGTAAGGGCGTGCGCAGCAGGCCCATCACGATGATCCCGAGGCTCGCCGCGATCAGCGGCGCAATGCCGAACGCCGGGATGCGGCCGACCGCGCCCGGCAGCGCGGCCACCCAGCGCGAGACCGCGACCATCCAGTCGATGCCGATCCCCATCAGCCACCAGAACACGCCGTCGAGCCCGAACGGCGCCGCGAGCAATCCGAGCAGTCCCGCCGGCATCACCAGCGCCGACACCACCGGCATCGCCCCGAGGTTGGCAAGCACGCCGAACGGGGTGACGCGGTGGAAGTGGAAGGCGGCATAGGGCGTGGTCGCAAGCCCCGCGATCAGCGAGGCCAGAAACAGCATCGCGATCTCGCGGCCGCCCCACATCGCGATGCGCGCGGTCGCCGAATGATCGGGCGAAGCGAACAGGTTCGGCATGCCGATCTGCACCAGCGCAACCAGCCCCAGCGTTGCCGCAAACGACATCTGGAAGCTCGGATGCACCAGCGCTTCGGGCGCGACCGCGAGCACGATCAACGCGGCCACGGCAAGCGTGCGGAAGGTGATGGCGCGTCGGTCGACCATGACGGCGATCAGCACCACGGCGGTCATGAAGAACGAGCGTTGCGTCGCGACCTCCGCGCCCGAGAGCAGCAGATAGAATGCGGCGGCCACCAGCGCCGCAGCCGCCGACCATTTCTTGATGGGGAAGCCGACCGCCAATCGCGGAATCAGAGCGAGCAGCGCGCGGACCGCGAAGAACACGACGCCGGCGACCACCGCCATGTGGTAACCGGAGATCGAGAGCACATGGCCCAGCCCTGAAATGAACATGGCATCGTTGACGGGCGTGGTGATCGCGTCGCGCCGCCCCGTCAGCAGCGCCGTCGCGATCGCGCGATTGTCGCCTTCGAGCATTGCCCGGATGCGCGCGTCGATCGCATCGCGCAGGCCCTGCATGAAGGCGGCATAGCGCAGCCGCAAGCCACCGGCATCGGGCGGCACCGCAGCCGCAATCGCCCCCATCACGAAGCCGGAGGCGCCGATGCCCTGGAAAAACATGTCGCGCGAGAAATCGTAGCTGCCGGGGCGCACCGGCGAAATCGGCGGCATCAGCCGCGCCTTCAACTGCACGAAGCTGCCGACCTCCGGCGCAGTCCCCTTGCGCACCGAGAGGCGCACGCGCTCCAGCTTCACCTCGCTCCGCTGCGCCTCCATCGCGGTGACACGCAGCACGAAACGGTCGGTGCGCTCGCGGATGTCGCGCGTCTCGACGAAGCCCGACAACGACACCGAATAGAGCGGTTTTGCGAGAACGGTGTGAGCAATGCGCGCCGTCTTCCAGGTCGCCACGGCAAAACCGGCCGCAATCGCCGCGATCATGATCGCGGGGGCGAACAGCCGGCTCCGCCGCAACAGGACGGCGCCAAGCATGAGCGCGGCCGCTATCGCGGCAACGACCCACAGCACCGGCTCGTGATCGGCGGTAAAGTAGAGTGCGATGCCGCTGCCGAAGGCGACCGGCACCCACGGCAACAGCCGCCCGGCGCCGGCCTCCGCGCGCATCCATCCGCGCAGCGCCTCGACGAGTGCGGGCCAGGCGCCATAGCCCGCCGGCGCAAACCCGCCGGCCGGAGCAGCCCGGCCAACGGGCCAGGTCCCCGCAATCCCTTGGGACCGTGCTGGCCGGCCCGGCTCCGCCATTCCCTGCACCTTGCGATACGTGACGGAGGCCGAGGCTACCGGAACGTGCAGGGCGGCGAATAGCGGTACAGATCAGGAACGAACTCGATCGAGCCCTACTTTTCCTCTTCCATCGTCACGGCGACATCCGCCTTGGCCGACAGCCGGACCTTGTTGCCCTCGACGCCGGCGACGAGGCCCCTGTCGATGAAGTGATGATGGCCCCTGTGGCTGCCCTCGCCGCTGTCCTTCTTGGTCAGCTTGATCCGATGGCCTTCGACCTTGTCGACCGTGCCGATGTGGACGCCGTCGGCGCCGATGACTTCCATATGCTCTGCGATGTTCTGCATGGTGGGCTCCTCGCTCGGGACCCACACAACGCCCGAGAGGTCCTTTCCGTTCATTCGTGACACGACCGCCCGGCGCGATGGGCGACCGTTCTGTCTCTGGACGGGGGCAGCCTGGGTTCGGGTCGATTGCGCCGAAAGTCTCATAAGGGGTCGGCCTTGGCAGGACTAAACTGCTCTCCACGCCTCCCCCGCACAGACGGGCCAGGTCGTGACAGCTCGCGGTACCGAAGGCCGCCGAAGCTCTTCTCAGGTGGTTCAAGGTTCCTCTGAGACCAGGCGTTGCGGACGCAACTCGCAATTCTCGCCTGTAGCGTCGCACACCAAACGCACTCCGCGAGCGAACTGGCGCTGAAATGCGCGAGGAGTGGGTTTGAGTTTGATAGGAGCAGCACATGGCAGTTCAAGTACCGCACGATTTCCGCCGCGTGATCGTTGCTGCATCGGTGGGAAACGTCATCGAATGGTATGATTTCTATATCTTTGGCAGCCTGGCCGCCGTTCTGTCGGTCAAGTTCTTCGAGCAATCCCACCCGGTTGCAGCCCTCCTCAGCACGATCGCTCTGTTCACTGCGGGCTTCCTGATCCGCCCCCTGGGAGCCTTCCTCTTTGGATGGATGGGTGACAGGGTCGGACGAAAATATACATTCCTCATCACGCTGAGCGGAATGGGACTGGGTACGGGGGCAATCGGGTTGATCCCGACCTACCAGTCCATAGGTCTAACGGCGGCGTTCGTTCTGTTCGGCCTGCGCATGATCCAGGGTCTGTGCCTGGGCGGCGAATATGGCGGCGCCATCACCTATGTCGCGGAGCATGTGCCGGACGACAAGCGCGGCTACTACACCGGCTGGCTACAGACCTCTCCGACTCTCGGCATCGTGGTGTCGCTGGCCGTGATCGTCCTGACTCGGACCTGGTTCGGCAATCAGGTCTTCGACGAATGGGCCTGGCGCGTTCCGTTCCTGGTGTCTTTCCTGCTGGTGGCCATCGCGATCTACATTCGGCTCCAGCTCCAGGAGACGCCGATCTTCCAGGAGATCAGGGCCCGCGGCCAAATGACGACGAACCCGTGGAAGGAGGCCTTCCTCAGCTCCAACATCAAATACATCGGGATCGCGATCGTGGTCCTGATCGGACAGGGCGTGGTCTGGTACAGCGGCCAGTTCTGGGCGCTGTACTTCCTGCAGCAGGTCTCCAAGGTGGATGCGCTGACCTCGGCCTACATCGTGGGAGCCGCGCTGCTGATCGCAACGCCGAGCCTGATCTTCTTCGGCTGGCTGTCGGACCAGATCGGCCGCAAGCCGGTGATCCTGGGCGGCATGCTGCTCGCTGCGATCACGTACTATCCGCTCTATCTGTGGCTGGGAACGGTCACGCAGCCCGGCAACATCAACTATCCGACCGCGATCTTCATCATCTTCATCCTGGTTTGCTACGTCGGGATGGTGTACGGGCCGGTCGGCGCGTTTCTGGCGGAATTCTTCCCCGCCAGGATCAGGTACACGTCGGTCTCCGTGCCGTACCACATCGGCAACGGTTGGGGTGGCGGATTGGTGCCGTTCATCACCTCGGCGGCATTCGCCGCGACCGGCAGCATCGGCTACGCGCTGATCTACCCGATTGCGGTGCCTGCGGTGTGCTTCGTGCTTGCGGTCTTCCTGATGCCGGAGACTCGCAAGATCAGCATCTGGCAACCGATCGAGCCCAGAGCCGCATTGTAACGTAACCACCTCTCCTCCGGCCGCCGCCGATGGCGGTCGGAGAGAAGCCGGCAACCTCTCGTCTCAGCCGGCGCGGTGAGGCCAGTGATCGTGCCACCAGGTGCTGAAGTCGCGATCGGTCATCAATTCCCAAGCAGCGAGCAAGATCACCAATAGGCCCGACAATACGCTGCTGACCGTGGCCGATACCGGCTCATAGCCAATGGACCAAGGCGCCAGCACCAGAGCCAAGCCCAGCAGCATTTCGCCCCACTCTTCCAGGTAGGACGGGACGACAAAGGCCTCCACGGCAAACAGCATGACGCCGAGCCCGAGTGCGATGGTGATCCAGACAGCAGCCCCGGATAAGCCGAGGACGAAGGACGACAGGACCAGCCACACGCCCACCAACAGGCTACCAGCGTCTTGCCAATGTTGGATGCGCATGATGCTCACCTCCCTTCTCGTATTGATGTGGGGGCGCACCGATGAAGAATCATCCCTCCGACCTGCGCTGTGTTGCCGCGACCAGGAGCCGGCGCCCCGTCCGGCCGCCCATGCCCCGGAAAGGACCCTTGCAAGTGCGGCGCACCAGGATGCAGACTATCGGCGCTTGACAGGTGTCAATGTCTGCCGTTCTCGGCCCACCCGGTTCGCGCCCAGAACAAGAGGGAGATGACGCCATGCGCGAAATGGAAATCCACGATTATGCGCGGCAGTTGCTGGAAGCCCATGGCCCGAAGGCCATTGCGGAGGCCGCTCAAAACGCCATCGACCTCGAGCAGAAGGGCGAGCTCGAATTGGCAAAAACCTGGCGGCACATCGAAGACGCGATGAAGCTGATGCGCGGGCCACATCAAAGCTGACTGCCGTCGCGCGAAGCTTGCCTGACTGCGGCGACAACGCCGAACGTGGACCACAGTCCGTCGCGAGCCGCCAGGTTGCGGCCCAACGGCTACGCGATCTCGGGACGCTGACCTGGGAGCGAAGCCATGGTTGCGAAATGTACGACAGCCGAAGACCTCGTGAAGGCGATCACGGACGAGAAAGTCCAGATGATCGATTTGCGGTTCACCGACCTGCCGGGGGTGTGGCAACATTTTTCCGTCCCGCCGAGCGCGGTGAATGCCGATGCACTCAATGAGGGCATCGGATTCGATGGCTCATCGATCCGAGGCTTCCAGGAGATCCAGGAAAGCGACATGCTGGTCGTCGCCGATCCGACGACGGCATTCGTCGACCCCTATAGTCCGGCCAAAACGCTGGTTCTCATCTGCAACATCCGCGACCCCGTGACCGGCCAGTCCTATAGCCGGGATGCCCGCTACATCGCCCAGAAAGCCGAAATCCACCTTAAGGGCACCGGGCGCGCCGATACGAGCTATTTCGGCCCGGAAGCGGAGTTCTTCGTCTTCGACGAGGTGCGCTACGCACAGGGCATCAACTACGCCATGCACGCAGTCGACTCCAGCGAAGGCAGCTGGAACACCGGCTCCGAGGAAGGGCCGAACCTCGGCCACAAACCGCGCCCGAAGGAGGGATACTTTCCCGTTCCCCCGACCGACAGCATGCAGGCGCTACGCACCGAAATGGTGCTGACAATGGAATCTCTGGGGATCCAGATCGAGGCCCATCACCATGAAGTCGCAACCGGCGGCCAGAACGAGATCGACATGCGCTTCACCACCCTCACCCGGATGGCCGACAACCTGATGATCTACAAATACGTGGTGAAGAACACCGCGCATCAGCACGGCAAGACCGCGACATTCATGCCGAAGCCGCTGTTCGAGGACAACGCTTCGGGCATGCACGTTCACCAATCGCTCTGGAAGGGTGAGACAAATCTGTTCTACGATAAAGGTGACTACGCCGAGTTGAGCCAGCTCGGCCGCTACTATATCGGCGGGCTATTGAGCCACGCCTGGGCGTTGTGCGGGCTTTGCGCCCCCACGACGAATTCCTATCGGCGTCTGGTGCCGGGCTATGAAGCTCCGATCAACCTCGTCTACTCCCAGCGCAATCGCTCCGCCTGCTGCCGGATTCCGATGTATTCGCCGAATCCGCGCGCCAAGCGCGTCGAGTTTCGTTCGCCGGATCCGTCCTGCAATCCCTACCTGGCCTTCGCGGCAATGCTGATGGCTGGCCTCGACGGTATCGACAAGCAGATCGACCCCGGCAGCCCGATCGACAAGAATCTCTACGACCTCCCGCCTACTGAGGCGAAGGAGGTGAAGTCCACGCCAGGATCGCTGGACCAGGCGCTCGACGCGCTCGAGCGCGATCACGCATTCCTGCTGCGCGGCGACGTCTTCACCGCCGACGTGATCGAAACCTGGCTCGACTACAAGCGCAAGAAGGAGGTCGACCCGATCCGCCTGCGACCTCATCCCTACGAGTTCCATCTCTACTACGACATCTAGCGGGCGGCGACCGCACCTGGCGGAGCCCTCCGCTGCTAGATCATCGGGACCCTCGACGAGGCATGGTGATTGACGATCTTCCAGTCGGCGTCCTCGCGCGTGATGACCCAGCTCATCTTGACGACGAGTTCCGGGCGTTCGCCCGCGAAATCGAACGACACGATCGCGGCCATGTTGATGATATCAGGACCGGCCTGCGCGGCCTGCACCTCGGAAAACGCAGCACTCGGCTTGCGCCATCGCGGCAGGCCATTGAAGTAATCGGCAACGCCGTCCCTGCCCCGATAGAGCTTCGGGTTAGAGCCGAAGAAGAACGCTCTCTTGGCATAGAGCGACGACAGCGCGGCCGCATCTAGCGTCGCGAAGCCGGAGCACCATTTCGCGATGATGGCGGAAACGATGGCGTCGGCCTCACTGCTCATGAGTGCCTCAACCTTTCGCGACTTCCTTCGCGAACGTGTCGCGCAGGCCGATGGTGCGTGAAAACACCGGCTTGCCGGGCGTCGAGTCCTTGTCGCGCACGAAATAGCCCTGGCGCTCGAACTGCATCGGCTCGGTGGAATTGCTCTCCGCCACCGATGCCTCGATGCGCGCGTCGCTGAGGATCTCCAGCGACTGCGGATTGAGATCGGCGGCAAAGTTCGAGGCGTCCGGGCTCGGGTTCGCGAACAGCTGGTTGTAGATGCGGATCTCCGCCGGCTTCGACGCTGCCGCAGGCAGCCAGTGCATGGTCGCCTTCACCTTGCGGCCGTCGGGCGCATTGCCGCCCCTGGTCGCGGGATCGTAGGTGCAGCGCAGCTCCACCACCTCGCCGTTCTCGTTCTTGATCACGCCGGTGCATTTGACGAAATAGGCGTAGCGCAGCCGGACCTCGTTGCCGGGCGACAGGCGGAAGAACTTCTTGGGAGGGTTCTCCATGAAGTCGTCCTGCTCGATATAGAGCTCGCGGCCGAACGTGATCTTCCGCGTGCCGGCGGAGGGATCGTCCGGATGGTTGATCGCATCGAGCTCCTCGGTCTGCCCCTCCGGATAGTTCTCGATCACGACCTTGAGCGGCTTCAGCACCGCCATGCGGCGCTGCGCGGTGCGGTTCAGCTCCTCGCGGATGCAGAATTCGAGCATGCCGACATCGACCACGCTGTTGGCCTTGGCGACGCCGATACGCTTGACGAATTCACGCAGCGCCGCCGGCGGCACACCGCGACGGCGCATGCCCGCCATGGTCGGCATCCGCGGATCGTCCCAACCCGCGACATGGCCCTCGCGCACGAGCTGGGTCAGCACGCGCTTCGAGAGCAGCGTGTAGGTCAGGTTCAGCCGCGCGAACTCGTACTGGTGCGGCTTCGACGGCACCGGCAGCTTCTCGATGAACCAGTCGTAGAGCGGCCGGTGGTCCTCGAACTCCAGCGTGCAGATCGAGTGCGTGATGCCCTCGATCGCGTCCGACTGGCCGTGGGCATAGTCGTAGCTCGGATAGATGCACCATGCGTTGCCGGTGCGCGGATGGTGCGCATGCAGGATGCGGTACAGCACGGGATCGCGCAGATTGATGTTGCCCGCGGCCATGTCGATCTTGGCCCGCAGCACGCGCGCGCCGTTGGGGAATTCGCCCGCCTTCATGCGGCGGAACAGGTCGAGATTCTCCTCGACCGTGCGGTCGCGGAACGGCGAGTTCTTGCCGGGCTCGGTCAGCGTGCCGCGGGAGGTGCGGATCTCCTCCTGGGTCTGGTCGTCGACATAGGCGAGCCCGTCGCGGATCAGCGTCTCCGCCCATTCGTACAGGCGGTCGAAATAATCCGAGGCAAAGAACAGGTTCTTGCCCCAATCGAAGCCGAGCCAGTGCACGTCGGCCTGGATGGAATCGATATATTCCTGCTCTTCCTTGACCGGATTGGTGTCGTCGAAACGCAGATGGCAGCGACCCGGAAACTCCTGGGCGATGCCGAAATTGAGCGCGATCGACTTGGCGTGGCCGATATGCAGGTAGCCGTTCGGCTCCGGCGGGAACCGGGTCACGATCTCCCTGTATTTGGCCTGATCGAGGTCGGCCTGGATGATGTCACGAATGAAATCGCGCCCAACCTCAGCTGCCACCGGTTCTGTCATTACGAAAATCCTGTAGGGAAATCAGCGGTCCTTCTGCCAAATTCGCGAGGCTGAGCCAAGAGCTTAAGCAAGGCCTGGCAGGTCCGCCGTGGGCTTTAGTTATGCTCCGGTCCTGCTATACACCACCGCTTCCAATGCATAGGCCCTGCCAAGAATGACCGATTCCGTCGTCACCCGCTTTGCTCCCTCGCCGACCGGCTTCCTCCATATCGGGGGTGCCCGCACGGCGCTGTTCAACTGGCTCTATGCGAAGAAGCATGGCGGCAAGATGCTGCTCCGGATCGAGGACACCGACCGGGAGCGCTCCACGGAGGCGGCGATCGGCGCCATCCTCGACGGGTTGAAATGGCTCGAGCTCGGCTGGGACGGCGACGTCATCTACCAGTTCAGCCGCGCCGCCCGCCACCGCGAGGTCGCCGAGCAGCTGCTCGCCGACGGCAAGGCCTATCGCTGCTACGCCACCGCCGAGGAGCTCACCGCCATGCGTGAGAAGGCGCGCGCGAAGGGCCGCACTCGCCTCTATGACGGCATGTGGCGGGACCGCGACCCGGCCACGGCACCGAGCGACGTCAAGCCGACCATCCGCCTGCGCGCGCCGCAGACCGGCGAGACCGTGATCGAGGACCAAGTCCAGGGCCGCGTGGTCTGGCAGAACGAGAACCTCGACGACCTCGTCCTTTTGCGCGGCGATGGCAACCCGACCTACATGCTCGCGGTGGTCGTGGACGACCACGACATGGGCGTCACCCACGTCATCCGCGGCGACGACCATCTGATCAACGCCGCCCGCCAGAAGCAGATCTATGATGCGATGGGCTGGGCGCTGCCGAGCATGTCCCACATCCCCCTGATCCACGGCCCGGACGGCTCGAAGCTGTCGAAGCGCCACGGCGCACTCGGCGTCGACGCCTACCGCGCCATGGGGTACCTGCCGGCCGCACTCCGCAACTACCTCGTGCGGCTCGGCTGGAGCCATGGCGACCAGGAGATCTTCTCGACCGAGGAGATGATCGCGGCGTTCGACCTCTCGAGCGTAGGCCGCGCCGCTGCTCGCTTCGACTTCGCCAAGCTCGAAAACCTCAACGGCCATTACATCCGCCACGCCGACGATCAATCACTCGTGAAGATGTTCGAGGATGTGCTGGACCACGTCGTGCCCAGCCGCGACGAGCTTAAGGCCAAGTTAAACGACACCACGCGCGCGCAGCTTCTCAAGGCCATGCCGGCCCTGAAGGAGCGCGCCAAGACGCTGATCGAGCTGATCGACAGCGCCTATTTCATCTTCGCCGACCGGCCCCTGGAGCTCGATCCCAAGGCGCAGGCGCTGCTGACGCCCGACAACCGCAAGCTGATCGGCCAGCTTCATTCCGCGCTGGAGAATGTCGAGACATGGAGCGGCGCCACGACGGAAGCCGCGCTGCGCGCCTTTGCCGAGGAAAATAGTCTCAAGCTTGGCGCGGTCGCCCAGCCGCTGCGGGCGGCGCTGACCGGACGGACCACGTCGCCTGGTATATTTGAGGTTTTGGACGTGCTGGGACGCCAGGAAAGTTTGGGTCGGCTTAAGGATCAGGCCAAGGACTAGGCAAGGACCAGGCTAGACGTAAGTCGAGCATGCGCGGCGCCATCTTGCAGCGCACACAGCAATAATATACCCATCTCCCCCGTACCTTCTGGAACATCCGGCCTGCCCCACCATGTTATTGGGGCCTTCCGGGTCCGGCCCGTTTCACCATACATCGGGGACCTACGATGGACGCAAAAGCAAGCAATAAGACCGCCACGCTGACGGTCGGAAACAAGAACTACGATCTCCCGATCCACAGCGGCAGCGTCGGGCCTGATGTCATCGATATCGGCAAGCTCTACGGCCAGTCGGGCCTGTTCACCTATGACCCGGGCTTCACCTCGACCGCGAGCTGCCAGTCCAAGATCACCTATATCGACGGCGACGCGGGCGTGCTGGAATACCGCGGCTATCCGATCGAGCAGCTCGCCGAGAACGGCGACTTCCTGGAGACCTGCTACCTCCTGCTCTACGGGAACCTGCCGACCGCCGCGCAGAAGAAGGATTTCGACGACCGCGTGATCCATCACACGATGGTGCACGAGCAGATGGCCCGCTTCTTCCAGGGCTTCCGCCGCGACGCCCATCCGATGGCCGTCATGGTGGCCTCCGTCGGCGCGCTCGCCGCGTTCTACCACGACTCCACCGACATCAACGACCCGAAGCAGCGCATGATCGCTTCCATGCGCATGATCGCGAAGATCCCGACGCTGGCGGCGATGGCCTACAAGTACACGATCGGCCAGCCCTTCGTGTATCCGAAGAACTCGCTGAAGTTCGCCGAGAACTTCCTGCACATGTGCTTCGCCGTGCCGTGCGAGGAGTACAAGATCAATCCGGTGCTGGCTGACGCGCTGGACAAGATCTTCATCCTGCACGCCGACCACGAGCAGAACGCCTCGACCTCGACGGTGCGCATCGCCGGCTCCTCCGGCGCCAACCCGTTCGCCTGCATCGCCGCCGGCATCGCCTGCCTCTGGGGCCCGGCCCACGGCGGCGCCAACGAAGCCGCGCTCGCGATGCTCGCCGAGATCGGTTCGGTCGACAAGATTCCGGAATTCATCGCCAAGGTGAAGGACAAGAACAGCGAAGTCCGCCTGATGGGCTTCGGTCATCGCGTCTACAAGAACTACGATCCGCGCGCCAAGATCATGCAGAAGATGTGTCACGCCGTGCTCAAGGAGACCGGCCATGGCGACGATCCGATGCTGAAGGTGGCGATGGAGCTCGAGAAGATCGCGCTCAGCGACCAGTACTTCATCGACCGCAAGCTGTACCCGAACGTCGACTTCTATTCGGGCATCACGCTGAAGGCGATGGGCTTCCCGGTCTCGATGTTCACCGTGCTGTTCGCGGTCGCCCGCACCGTCGGCTGGATCAGCCAGTGGAGCGAGATGATCGAGGATCCGCAGCAGAAGATTGGCCGTCCGCGCCAGCTCTACACCGGCGTCACCCGCCGCGACTACGTGGCGATCAAGGATCGCAAGTAAGTCTTCAGCCAGCACGGCTTTCGAAACGGCGCCATCTCACGATGGCGCCGTTTTTGTTTGGCAGGATACCGGGAACAGCGAGCAAAGCGCAGGGCGAGCCGATGCGGATCACGAACCCGGTGGAGGGATGGCTGCAGGTCGCGGCCTGTTCGCCGTTCCCCGATGCGGCCGGCGAGATGGTGCTTTATCCCCGGTGCGACATTGACGGGGTCGTCACCGCGGAGCGCATCGCGGCGACCGCCGTGCGGTACAGCGCTTACGACGTTCCCAAGCCGAAATGGCCGCGCCCCGGGACGGTGCTTCCGGTCACCCTGGACCTCGCTGATCCCACACGGTTCAGGATCGAATGGGATTTGGTGCCGACCGAGCGAGACGCGTCCGAACGGCTCGCGGAGCATTTGCGCGGCGAGCAGCAGGCCGACACGCCAAGCCGCCGGCCGTTTCCCGGCATCTGGCGCGAGGTGGAGCACTCGGCATCGTCGCCCGGTCTGGTCAATGGCCTGACGCCTCAGCAGATGGAGATTGCGCTCGCCGGCGGCGCTGGAGCCCTGGGTTTAGTCCCGACCACGGCGAAGGTGTTAACCGCGCACGAGGTGCAACCGAGCAGCGCGCCGGGCGGGACGTGGGACATTACGGTCTCGGTGAGCGACCCGAGCGGCGGGCCGGGTTGGGAAGCAGTCACGCGCATGTCATTCAGCAGTTCAAGCCGCCGCGAAAGCCGCACCGCCGTCGGGGGCGAGTTGCCAGTCCTGGTCGACCCGGACAATCGCAACCGGATCATCGTCGACGTCGCCCGTTTCTCCTGAGTGGTGTCGCTGCTCTGCGAATGCAGGTTGCGCTCATCAATCTTGTTGCCGCGCACAACAACAAGTCGGTGCCTCTCCCCCGCAAACGCTTGACAGTTGAAACGCTCCGCGCGCAAATTCTTACACTAAGTAAGAATGACGACAGGGATGGAAATGCCGGAGCAGCCGAGAAGTCGGCGGCAGACGCGGGCTGCCATTTTGACTCATCTGCTTCAGTCGGGCGGTTCGTTTCGCCCGCCTCTGGCCAAGGCCGTGCGCCTGTCGGAAGCGAGCCTGTCGCGCATCCTGTTTGATCTGAAGGCCGAAGGCCTGATCGAGGAGGTGCGGCGCCCTGCCCCTTACGTCGGCGGCCCGACGGGCCTGGTGTCGCTCGATGGTTCGGTGGCGCTTGCGGCCGTCGAGCTGACCGGCCAGTGGCTCAGCGTCGGCGTTGGGACCTTGTCGGGCGAGTTGCACTATACGGAGCGTGTGGCGCTACCGGCAAAGCCCACGGCCGAGTCCGTCGGCGGGGTGTTTCGCGAGGCGCTGACATTGCTGCGTGACTGGACGCGGCGGCGCCGCATCGCGCTTGCACAGATCGGCGTCTCCATTCCAGGCCTCGGCCGGCTGAGCATGTCGGCCAATCCGATCATCCCCTGCGACGTCGGGCGCATCGGCGCCATGCTCGCCCAGATGTTTGCCGGCGTGCCGGTGGAGTTCACCAATTCGGTCGTCGCACACGCCACCTTTCACCGCTGCCGCAGGGAGAACTATCCGTTCAGCGGCGCGCATCTCTTCGTCTTCGTCGGCCAGGGCGTCGCAGGCACCTGGGTGGACGATCCGACCGAGGCCGATGCACTCCAGCCGGTCGAACTCGGCCACATGGTGTTCGGCACCGACGGACCGCGTTGCCGCTGCGGCCATCACGGTTGCGTCGAAGCCTATACGTCGCTTCCCGCCCTGGCCGAGCTCCTTGGTGTTTCCGAGGCCGAACTGCTTCAGCTCGGCAGCGATTGGGTGACCGCGGTCCCGCTCTCGGCGCGCGCTCGCCAGGAACTGCAGCGGCGGCTGTTCCGGCTCGGGCTCGCGATCGGCAACACGCTGAACGTCAAGCCATGCCGCGGCGTTGCAATCAGTGGCTGGCCGTCGCTCCTTGCGGAGGACGATCGAAAGGCGCTGGTCGACGGCGTCGACGCCAGCCTGCTCGGCGGCCCTGAGCATGCGCAGGTGTCGCTCGCTTTCGTGCCGCCCTCGAATGGCAATGATCCCAGGGCCGCGCTGGCGTTTGCTGCGTTCTGCCTTGCTTGCCGCGGCGGTATGCCGGCCGCATCGACGGAGGCCGCCTGAGATGCCCTGAAGCTGCGCGGCTGTCGCGCAAGAGAGTTCACACCGGGAGGAACTTGCCATGCCGATCACAACAACAAGGCGCCGTCTGCTCGCTGGGTCTGCTGCCGCGCTCGCGCTGCCGGCATTTGCCCGGGCGCAAGGCGCGGTCAAGCCGCGCCTCACCGCGATCTCGCAATGGTCCGCAGGCAGCGACGGCGCGGCGATCACCGCGCTCGGCAAGAAATTCGAGGAGAAAGGCGGCGTCTGGCAGCACTCGCCCGTCCCCGGGTTCACCACCGAGATGATGAACAAGCTGCGCGCTCAGATCATTGCCGGCGATCCGCCGGCATGTTCGCAGCTCAAGGGCCCCGAGATCGCGGCCTGGTCGAAGATCGCCCCGACCGTCGATCTCGACGCTGTCGTCGCTGCTGCAGGTTACGAGAAGGTCGTCGCGCCAGACCTCGCGAAATTGCACAAGCCGGGCGGCAAGTGGATCGCGCTGCCGTTGCAGATCTACAGCACCAACATGCTGTTCCTCTCCAGGCGCGCGATGGACAAGGCCAAGGCCGACAAGATCCCGGTCACCTGGGCCGACTTCAATGATCTCGCCGAAAAGATGAAATCAGGCGGCGTCGCATATCCCGTCGCCAATGGCGGCACCCGCCCCGACGATGGGCAGAAATTCGAGGCCGCTCTGGCGGGCATCAGTCCCATCGCATACCGCGCCGCCATCATGAATCTCGAGAAGAAGACCCTGGAGGGTCCCGAGATCAAGGCCGCGTTCGCACAGGTGCGCAAGATCGCCGACTGGATGGACCCCAACGTCGGCGCCCAACACTTTTCGACCAACCTGAAGCGCTTCATCGACGGCGACATGGGCATGATGATCATGGGCGGCTGGGCGCAGGGCGTATTGCGCAATGCCGGTTTCAAGTTCGAGGACTTCATCATCGCGCCAGGCCCCAGCGACAATGCCAAGCCGGTCTTCCTGTTGAACGCCGATGCCTTCATATTCTGGCAGCGCAAGGAGCCCGACCTGCAAGCCGGCCAGACGCTGATGGCCCAGCTCGTCATGGATCCCGCGATCCAGACGATGTATTCGCAGATCACGGGATCGATCCCCGTGCGAACGGATGTCGATCTTTCCGGTGAAGGCTGGTCGGACGGTCAGCGGCGGACCGCAGCTGCTCTGAAAGATGCCATCGCCAGCAATCAGGCGGTCCTCAGCCTCGCGCACAATATGGCGCAGGAAAACGGGATGACCGCGGCGATGATCGATGTGATCACGGAGTACGTGAAGAACAAGACGATCAAGCCGGAGCAGGCGGCCACTCGCCTCGCCGAGGCCGTCGAGGGCGCACGTTGACCAACGCCGTCTCGACAAGATTGGGCCGGCCGGCGGCCTCTGACGCGGTGCGCCGGCTGCCCGAAGTTCTGACGATCTGGGTGCCGCTGCTGTTGTCGGCTGCGCACCTCATTGCGTTTTCGCTGTGGACGATCTGGATATCGTTCACGCCATCCACTCTGGTCCCGGTCTCGGGCTGGGTGGGTTTGCGCAACTATTCCGCGGTTGCGGCATCGCGAAACTGGCAGATCGCCCTCGACAATCTGCTGCTCTTTGGCAGCGCCTTCGTGTTGCTGAGTCTGGCGACCGGCCTCATGCTTGCGATCCTGCTCGATCAGCGCATTCGCGGCGAGAACCTGCTGCGATCCATCTTCCTGTACCCCCTGGCGGTGTCGTTCGTGGTCACGGGCACGGTCTGGAGCTGGCTGCTCAACCCCGGCCTTGGAATCCAGAAGCTGGTCCGCGACCTCGGCTGGACTTCCTTCCGGTTCGACTGGCTGATCGACCGCGACATGGCCATCTGGACCATTGTCATCGCTGCGATCTGGCAATCCTCGGGCTTTGCCATGGCGCTCTTCCTCGCCGGCCTCCGCTCCGTCGATGCCGACCTGATCAAGGCCGCGCAGATCGACGGCGCCGGACCGATCCGGATGTACCGCCGCGTCATCCTGCCGACGCTGTGGCCGATCACCATCACCGTCATCGTCATCCAGCTGCAGTTCGCGATTTCGACCTTCGACCTCGTCCGCGCGCTCACCAATGGCGGGCCTGGAATCGCGACGCAGCTTCCAGCGCTTGTCGTCTATGACCTGATGTTCCAGCGCAGCCTGCTCGGACGAGGAGCGGCGGCGGCAGTGCTCATGCTGCTCATTCTTCTCGCGGTGCTGCTGCCCTATGCAGCGTGGCGATATGTCCAACGGCGGCGGTCGAACCATGCGTGACCGAACCTTCGCACCAAGCCGGATTTTGATCTATCTCGTCGTTTTCTTGATCGCGGTAGCATGGCTCGCGCCACTGGCTGTTGTCGTGCTGAATTCGCTCCGCAGCAACGAGGAGATCGCGCAGGGGTCGATGATCGGCTGGCCGCAACATCTGGCCTGGAGCAATTACGCTGCCGCCTGGAGCGGTTTCTGCGTCGCCGAGACGTGCGCCGGCATCCGGCCATACGTGCTGAACTCCGCGCTCGTGACCATTCCCGCGACGATCTTCTCCACCCTGCTTGGTGCGATCGCCGGTTACGCGGTTTCGCTCTGGCGCTTTCGCGGCGACAGCTGGATTTACGGTATCGTCACGCTCGGCATCTTTCTTCCGCAGCAGATGCGTTTGCTGCCCTGGACCATCGTGCTGCGCGATACGGGCCTGATGAACACGCTGACGGGCCTGGTCGTGATCCACACGATCCAGGGGCTTTCCTTCACCACCTTGTTCTGCCGCAACTACTACACTGCCATCCCGCAGGAGTTGATAAGAGCTGCGCGTATCGATGGCGCCGGGTTCTTTCGTATTTTCTGGCGCATCATTCTGCCGCTCTCCCCGCCTATCCTGGTCGTCACCGTGATCTGGCAGTTCACGCATATCTGGAACGAGTTTCTCTATGGCGTGACATTCACAACCGGTCAGCAGCAGCCGGTCACCGCCGCGCTGATCGCGCTGTCCGCCGCGGTCGCCGATATCCCGCAGCATGGCGTGCAAAGCGCCGCGGTGATGATCGCCGCTCTGCCGACCCTGCTGATCTATCTGATCGGCGGCAAGTACTTCGTACGCGGCCTGACCGCTGGAGCCGTGAAATGATGGAGCCGTCATGGCAGCGCTGAGCATCCGTACCTTGTCAAAGCGCTACGCCAATCTGGAGGTGCTGAAGGGCATCGATCTCGATATCGAGAGCGGCGAGTTCACCGTGCTGGTGGGGCCGTCCGGCTGCGGCAAGTCCACGCTGCTCAACATCGTGGCCGGGCTCGACCGTCCGAGCGCGGGGACGATCGAGATCGGCGGACGCGTCGTCAACGACGTCCCGCCCAAGGACCGCGACATCGCCATGGTGTTCCAGTCCTACGCGCTCTATCCGTCCATGACGGTGCGCCAGAACATCACCTTCGGCATGGAATGCCGGCATGTGCCGAAGGCCGAGCAGGAGAAGGCACTGGCGAATGTGGCTCGCCTGCTCCAGATCGAACCACTGCTCGGCCGCAAGCCGTCGCAACTGTCCGGCGGCCAGCGTCAGCGCGTGGCGATGGGCCGGGCGCTGGTGCGCGATCCCCTGCTCTTCCTGTTCGACGAGCCGCTCTCCAATCTCGACGCAAAACTGCGCGTGGAGATGCGGATGGAGATCAAGCGCCTGCATCAGCGCATCGGTGCCACCATCGTCTATGTCACCCACGACCAGATTGAGGCGATGACGATGGCGACCCGGATCGCGGTGATGCATCAGGGCAGCGTGCAGCAGTTTGCCGACCCCGATACGGTGTATCGTTATCCCGCTAATCTGTTCGTCGCCCGCTTCATGGGCTCGCCGCCCATGAACACGATGCCCGCACGGCTCGATGCCGACGCCGACGGGCCGGTGGTCGTGATCGGCGCGGGACGCCCGGACGAGGTCCGTCTCCGCCTCCAGGGTTACGATGCCGCGGCGTCCTATGTCGGGCGCGAGGTGGTGCTCGGGATCAGGCCGGAATGCATCGCCGAGGGGGACCGCGTGTTCTCCGGTAGCACCGGTGCACCCGTCGTCGTCACCGCGCCGGTCGAGATGGTCGAGCCCACAGGGGCCGAGACCATCGTCCTGCTGCGGCTAGGCGGCGAGCCCGCGCAGGCGCGCATCTCGCCCGACATCCGCCCCACGCCGGGCGCCGTGGCGCCGTTCGCGCTCGACACCCGCCGCATCTGCCTGTTCGACCCCGAGACGGAGCGACTGATCGCATGACCCAGACGAGCTATGCCGGCCTCGCGGACCGCGTGGTGCTGATCACCGGTGGCGCCAGCGGCATCGGTGCCGCCTTCGTGCGCGCCTTCGCGGCCCAGGGCGCTCGCGTCGCGTTCCTCGATATCGACGAAGCGGCCGGCGGATCGCTGGTTGAGGAGGTCGCGGCCGCGTCCGGCGCGGCGCCACTTTTCGTGCGCTGCGACCTCCTGGACATCGACGCCTTGCGCGCCGCGATCGCGCAGGTCCACGGATCGCTCGGCGATGCCGCGGTCCTCGTCAACAACGCCGCCAACGACCAGCGCCAGGTGCTGGCCGAGGTGACGCCATCCGAGTTCGACTGGATGATCGGCGTCAACCTCAAGCACGTCTTCTTCGCCGCACAAGCCGTCGTGCCGCAGATGCAGGCGCGCGGCGGCGGCTCGATCATCAACATGTCGTCGATCGCCTGGATGCGCGGCGGGCCGGCGCTGCCGGTCTACGCCGCGGCAAAGGCGGCGATCGTCGGCTTCACCAACTCACTGGCGCGGCTGGTTGGTCCCGACCGCATCCGCGTCAACGCCATTGCGCCCGGCATGGTGATCACCGAACGCCAGCGCCGGCTGTGGTATCCCGACGAGCAGACCATCGCCGAGATTCGCACGCGTCAGGCCATTCCCGATGCAGTGACGCCCGACGACATCGCCAGCATGGCGCTGTATCTCGCCTCCGATGAGAGCCAGCGCATCACGCGTCAGTGTTTTCAGGTCGACGGCGGCCTCGGCTAGCCGGTCCGCTGACCAGGACCAACTCCCCGAAGGTCGCCGCGGGCCGGTAGTTGCCTGGCGGCTTGGGCGGCAGCGGAAGATCGGTCATTGCGGGGGTCCCTTCCTGGTCGCGACGAAGGCGAGGATCTCGCAGCCGAGTTCGTCTTCGCCGGAATTGAAGTGCGCGACGATCGAGCTATGGTTGTGCCCATGCATCTGCACCACGCGGGGAGCGCGCCCGCAGGTCGTCGTCAATCGCGCCGCGAACTCCAATCCGTATGAATCAAGATGGCGGTTTTCGTGCTCGGCGACCGCCACGAACACGGGCCAGCGGCAGCGCTCGACGTGATTGACGGGGGAGCAGCGTTCGAGCACGGCCGGGTCCGAGCCGCAATAGGCCGCGACATTCGCGGCGTTGGGATTGCTCGGCAGGCATTCCAGGCGCAACCGCGCGCTGACGAGAACGGCCGCGGCGATGCCGGCACGGGGGGCGTCCCATGCCAGCGGATCGAGCAGATAGGACGCGACATGGCAGCCGCCGGCCGAATGGCCCATCAAGACCAGGTCGCCGGGATCGCCGCCATGAGCAGTGATGTTCTTAGCCACCCAGTCGACCGCGAGGCCGACGTCCTGAGCGCCAGCGGGAAACGGCGCCGCGGGAGCCAGACGATATTCCACATTGACCGCGACGAAGCCCTGGCTGGCGAACCAATAAGCGACGTTGTCGTAGAAGACGCCGTCGGCGCTCTTGCTGCCGCGCGTAAAGGCGCCTCCATGAACGAAGATCAGGACCCGACGCTTCCGGGCGCCTTGTGGGACGAACACGTCGAGCCGCTGCCGCGGATCGGCGCCATAGCCGATCTCCCGGAGCACCTCTATTCCCGCCGTGTCGGCGCGCCGGACCAACGGCGCATAGATTTCCAGGACCTCGGCGCGATGCTTAACGATATTGTCGTTCCAGCACCGGTTCAGCCCCGCCAGACGCGAACGATCCTCGGGAGACAGGTGGAGCATGGCGGTGTGGGGCGCTGCGGTCGAAGCCGTCGGCATGCCCGGCTCAGATTGCTTGATCACTTCTTGATATCGGCGGCAACGAGCACGCGATGATCGCGCAGCAGGTCCTGCAAGGCCTGCAAGGCGGCCACGCCGCATTGGGTATCCTGCTCGCCATTTCCGCCGCTGAGCCCCACGCCGCCCACGACCTCGTCGTCGACGACGATCGGAAAGCCGCCGACGAACACGGCGAATCGGCCTTCGAAGCTCCACTGGATTCCGAACGCTTCGTTGCCGGGCAGCGCCGGACCGTTCGGCACCTGATTGAAGAGATGCGTCGCGCGCTTGTGTCCGGCGGCGGTGAACGCCTTGTTCCAGGCGATCTGCGGGCCGGTGACGCGTGCGCCGTCCATGCGTTCGAGAACAATGGGATAGCCGCCATCGTCGACCACGCAGACCGTCTCCGGTACGCCGAGTTCGGCGGCCTTCCGGAGCGCGGCCGCGGCCATATGCCTGGCCTCCGGCAATTCGAGCTTGAGCGATGTCTTCATCTCACACCTTATCCATCTGACTGCCATCCGCCGCTCGCGCGGCGCCCGGCAAGATTGTCCATCAGCATCCGCGATAGACGGTTTTGATCTGGGTATAGAATTCCAACCCCGTGCGACCGGATTCACGGAACGTGGATGTGCTCGATCGCTTCAGGCCTCCGAATGGCGCATTGACGAGATTGCCGGTCGTGGTGCGGTTGATCTTGACCGTTCCCGACTGAATGTCGTTGGCAAAGTCGTGCATGACGCGCGGGTTGCGCGTCACGATCGCGGCCGACAATCCATATTCGGTGTCGTTGGCCTTGGTGATGGCGTCCGCATAGGACTCGACATCGATGACCGCGATCACGGGACCGAAGATTTCCTCGCGCGCGATCGTCATCTGCTGGGTGACGTCGGCAAATATCGCCGGCGAGACGTAGTAGCCGCGATCATGGCCGGCGCCGGTGAGCCGCTCGCCGCCGTGAACGTGCGTCGCCTCCTGCTTTCCTATTGCGATGTAGCGCAGCACCGTATCGAGCTGCCTCGCGGTGGCCAGCGGCCCCATATCCATCCCTTCCGTCAGGCCGCTGCCGATCTTCAGGGCCTTCACCCTGGCGACCAGCCGCGCGAGGAACTCGGCCCGCACCGCCTTCATGACCAGGACGCGGCTTGTACCCGTGCAGGCCTGTCCGGCGAGCGACAGGCCGCCCTTGATGGTCAGGTCGACCGCCTTGTCGAGATCGGCGTCGTCCATCACGATCAGCGGGTTCTTGCCGCCCAATTCCATCTGAGTGCGGGTGGTGAAGCCGACCGAGCGGCAGATGTACTCGCCGGCCGCGGTCGATCCGGTAAAGGAAATTGCACGGATGACCGGCGGTTCGGTAATGGCGGGACCGACCTCGCCGGCGTTGCCGGTGATGAAGTTCAGCACGCCTTTCGGCAGGCCCGCCGCGACAAGCGCCTCGGCGAGCCGGTAGCCGCTCAGCGGCGCATCGGACGACGGCTTGAAGACGACGGTGTTTCCGGTGATGAGCGCGGGCGCGATCTTGCGGGCCGGGATCGAGATCGGGAAATTCCAGGGCGTGATGACCGATACCACGCCGAGCGGTTCGCGCAGCGTGTAGACGGTCATGTCGGAATCGTCGTTCGGAAACACCTCGCCGGTCAAAGACTGCCCCTCGACAGCGTAGAACCGCAATGTCTGCGCCGAGCGCAGGATCTCGTCCTTGGCAAGATTGAGCGCCTTGCCCATTTCCCGCGTCATCTCCCGCGCGCTTCGATCGACATGCGCCTCGAGATAATCGGCGGCCCGGTTCAGGACGGCGGCGCGCTTCGAGATCGGTGTCCTCTTCCAGCCTTCGAACGCCGCGGCCGCCGCAGCTACGGCCCGCGTCGCGTCCTCCGCCGTGGATGCCTGGAATCGTCCAACGATGTCCGACGTATCCGCGGGATTGAGGTTGTCGAAGGGTTCGCCTCCGCCGCGGGGCCACTCGCCATCGATCAAGTTCCGGAATTCGTCGATCCGCGCCGCATCACCGGACATCGGCGCAGCCTTCATCGCAACGTCGCTCATGTTCGAACCTTCTCTAGTGCCAGATCAAGACGGCGCAGATCGTGGAGGTCGCCAGTCCCACCAGCACCGGAACCATGACGGTCTGCACGATCTGGAAGACCGGGACGCGGGCGAACCCGGCCACCGCGATCAGGGACGACCACGCGACCAGCGTGCCGCCTCCCGTCCACACCGCGCCCATCTGGCCGATCGCGGCGAGCGTAGCGGGATCAAGCCCGACGGTGGGCGCCAGCGCGCCCGACAGCGAGCCGGTGAGCGGCAGGCCGGCGAAACCCGAACCATCGATACCGGTGATCATGCCGGCGATCAGTACGCCGAACGCGACGAATATCTGATTGCCCGGAATCGATCCCTGCACCGCCTGGATCAGCTCAAACAGCAGGCTCGGCGCCTGCGTCACGGGAACGTCGAGAATCGGCGCGGACAGGCTCGGCTCGGCGCCGAGGAAGAAGAAGCCGGCGATCGGCAACACCGACCCCATCGCCCTGAAGGCGAAGACGAAGCCCTCCGTGACATGGTCGGCGCTGGCGTCGAGGAACTTCCGCAACTGGTCGGTGACAAAGGACGCGCAGATCATCAGCGCGGCAGCGACGCCGCCGACCAGGGCCGCGGCAGCGCCGCCCTTGAGATCATGGCCGATGCCGAGCTTCGAGAGCACCATTACGACGATGACGGCGAGGAACGCGACCGGCGTGGCGACGGCGAAGAACTTCGACCATTTTTCGCGCCGACTCGGAATCGCGGCGAGCTCGGTGTCGATCTGCTCCTGGGTCGCGAACGACTGCCCGTCGCCGGCGGTCCCGCGCGCGATCTCGGCCTTGTCGAACGTGCCCTCCTCCTCGATGCGCGCCAGCTCGCCGTTCATCGACTGCGCTTGCCAGCGCTCGAGCAATTTGTCGTCCGGTTTGGTGATGAACTTGCGGATCGCGAAATAGCCCAGCACCAGCGCGATGATTCCGGTGATCAGCGACAACACGAGCGCGCGGTCGGCGACCGTGGCGGCGCTGACCGCGATACCGGCGGCCTTGGCGCTGATGCCCGGAGCGACTCCGATGACGTAGTCTGACGACAGCGCCATGCCCTGCCCCGCGATCGCGATCGCCAGCGCGCCGCCGAGCGGCGGCAGCCCGGCTGCGATCGCCGCCGGCAATAACACCGCAGACACGAGCGGCACCGCCGGCGTCGGCCAGAAGAACAGGGAAATGACGTAGGTGATGGCGGCCAGGACGAAATAGGCGGTATGGCCGTCCTTCATCACCGCACGAAATGGCTCGACCATGCGGATGTCGGAGCGCAGCACCTTGAGCGCGTTCAACAGCGCCGTCATCAGCGCGATCACAAGGAAGATGTTGAAGAGCTCCTTCGCCGCGGTGAAGCTCGCATTGAAGATACTGCCGAGCGCCGCGATCGGGCTATGCGTCCAGGCCAGCGTGACGAGGACGGTGGCGATGACCGACGGCACGACCACATTGGCCCGCCAGATCATTGTCAGAACGATGAGGGCGACGCCGAACAGGTAAACCCAGTGTGCGGCGACGATCGGAACGTGCGGCTGCATGGTCATATGGTGCTCCCCGAACCGTCGCAATATTGTATACTGTATTCTAATAATGCAACAAATAACTGCGAATGCCTTGCAGAGGCATCCAAGGTTACGTTTGAGGAACCATGTAACTATTTTATATCATTGATATTTATCAACTTATCCACATACGAATTATCTTGCCGGCTCGTCCGAACCGTTGACACGCGACAAAAATTGTATACTGTATACTTAAAATGGCAGTTCGCGGACGAAATGCCCTATGGCCCGTGATTGAACGGCCCAATCTCTGCGGTGACAGGAGCGCGACGATGCAGAAGCTTATGAACCACGTCGAATTTCGCACGGCCCTTGAAAACGCCATCAAGGGCAAGAGCGCCAACAAGGCCCCCTTCAGCATCGCCTGGGCGAGTGGAAAGCTGAGCCGGGCGCATCTCGCGTCATGGGCGGAGAACCACTACCACTATGTCGGCCCATTCGCCGACTATCTCGGCTACATCTATGCGCGGATGCCGGAGCAATATCAGGAAGCCAAGGACTTCCTTCTGGCCAACATGTACGAGGAGGAGATCGGCGGCGATCGCCACACCGACCTTCTGATCCGTTTCGCCGAGGCCTGCGGCACGACCGCGGCGCGGGTCAAGGATCCCGACAACATGACCGCCACCACGCGCGGGCTGCAAAGCTGGTGTTATTCGGTCGCGATGCGCGAGGATCCGATCGTGGCTGTGGCAGGTCTCGTGGTCGGCCTGGAATCGCAGGTGCCGTCGATCTATCGGAAGCAAACGCCGACCCTGCGCGAGAAGTACAAGTTCACCGATGAAGAGGTCGAGTTCTTCGATCTCCACATCGTGTCGGATGAGATTCACGGCGAACGCGGCTACCAGATCGTGCTCGAGCACGCCAACACCGTCGAGCTGCAGCAGCGCTGCCTGAAGATCTGCGAGATCGGCGCGCAGATGCGGCTACTCTACACCACCGCGCTCTATCACGACTATGTAGCCCAGGACATTCCGCTGTCCGAACTCGACATGGCTGAGACCAGAGTTCCCGCCGAAGAGCGCGCGCTGCTGCAGGCCTAAGCGGAGCGAAACGGGATGCCCCACGTCGTTTTTCACAGGGCCGGCCAGACCTTTCACGGCGAGGTCAACGAAAACACCAATCTCGTCGTGCGGGCGGGCATCCGCCAGTTTCCATACCCGAACTTTCAGTACGGCTGCGGCATGGGTAAATGCGGGAAGTGCGCATCCCTGATCATCAAGGGGAGCGAGCATCTGCCAGAGCCGAACTGGAAGGAAAAGAAGCGCTTGGGAGCCAGAATTGAACTTGGCTATCGCCTCGCCTGCCAGGTCTGGCTGACCCACGACATCGAGCTGTCGCAGGAGGCAACGCCGCTCGCGGACGTCGTCGCGCCGGGCAACGCCGACTGATGCGCCGGCCGGTCCTTGGGGGCGGATACGCGCGCAGTCCTCGATGACCTGACGGACTGATTGTGCGGAGAACACGGGAGTTGCGAACGATGTATGTGATACTGACCAGCAAGGCCGGACAGTTCCGGACCGAGATCGTCGACGGGCTCAAGCCGCTCGCATCCTACGACTACCTGTTTTACGGCACGAAGAAAGCGACCTTCGTGATCGCGGAACTGCTCAGGGATACGAAGATCAAGGTCATCGACGAAGCCTGGTCGCCCCCCATCGTGAACGAGGTACCCTCCAAGTTCCTCGAGAAGTTTGAAACGCCTGAGCGTGCCTTCAGCGAGCTTCAGCACCTCACGACGTTCGGCCACATGGATACGGAACTGCGCAAGTCGTGATCTCCGAAAAGCGCATGCGCCAGTCGCGAAGGCTGTCATGATCGAAGTCACGTTCCTGACCAACGATAGCAAGACCGTAACGGCTCCGGAGAACAGCAACCTGCTGCGGATATCCCTGCGAGAGCAAGGCGGCATCCCGTTCAAGTGCGGCGGCGGGATTTGCGGAACATGCAAATGCCGCATCGAGAAGGGCCTTGAGAACACCGACGCAATCAAGCCGAAGGAACGAAAGCACCTGAGCGAGGAGCAGTTCGCCGACGGCTACAGAATGGCGTGCCAGACGTTCCTCCTTGGCAATGTCAGCGTGTCCTGGACGCCCAGGCCGGCCTCACCGGCACCCCGGCTAGCCGAAGGCCGTGCCGGGGACTGAGCACCGGCTGGGACACTTCCGGCGCATCGCTCTGTTGACGGTCATGGCGACGCCTTGCCGACGTGCACCGGCCGGTCTAAGTCTACCCCTGTCGCCCTTGCCCGGAATTCCGTTCGGCCGATGGCGGCTTGGATCTCGCCGCGCGATTCAGATATTCAGTCGGCGGCTGAGCAGGTCATCTCATGGCGGGCAGGTTGGAAAACCCAAAACGGCGTCTTGGTGACGATTACCTTTCCCTTCACGACAGGGTCATCGAGGAACTGCGCCAGGCCATCTTGAGCCGGCGGCTGAAACCCGGCGAACGGCTAGTCGAGGGACGTCTCGCCGAAGAGCTCGGCGTCTCGCGCAATCCGGTGCGCGAAGCCATCCGCGTGCTGACATCGGAAGGCTTGGTTGAAGTGACCGCGCGGCGCGGCGCGTCAGTCCTTGCAATGACGGACGAGGAGGCGCGCGAAACCATCGAAGTCCGCGCGCTGCTCGAGGGCCAGAATGCGCGGCTTGCGGCACGCCGACGCGACCAGGACATTCTGGCGCGGATCGCGGCCGTGCTGAACAAGGGTTCGGAGGCGGTTGCGACCAAGCGCTACGACCTGTTGTCCGATCTCAACCAACAGTTTCACCACGAGCTAGCCGCGGCCGGCCGCAATCGCGTTCTGTCCGATCTGCTCAAACGACTGCGCGAGCGGACTGCGATGCTGTTCGCACCGACCGATCCGGAGCGTCAGGCGCGTACCTGGGATGAGCATGCCGGCATTCTGCGCGCCATCATTGCAGGCGACGAACGGGCGGCCGCCACGCTTGCCGCCGAGCACGTGATGCGGGCCGGCGCCGATTTTCTATCGACGCTTCAGGTTCCCCACGAGAGTCCGTCGCTGGAGGCCCCGTCCGTGCAGCCGAGCAAGGCGTCCGGTAAATCGCGGGCCAGTCACGCGACGACTGCCGGACAGCCCAAGAAATAGACCAGCAGGACCTGCTCCAGTTAGCCCGTTCCCTTACGCATGGTCGCCAGCACGATGTCGGCGGCGAGCACGCTCGGCGCTTTGTTGCCTGTGGACATGATGGTGTCGAGACGGGCGAAGGCTTCGACCTGCCGGCGGCGCATATCGCTGTCCGTGAGCACCTCTGACAGCGCCGGTGCGAGCTTCTCCGGCGTGCAGTCTTCCTGCAAAAACTCCGGAATGACATCCTCACCGATCACGAGATTGGCGAGGATCACCGAGGAGACGCGGATCGCGCGGCGCAGGATGAAGGCCTCGATGGCGCCGACGCGATAGGCCGTCACCATCGGAATGCCCGATAGCGCCAGTTCCAGCGTCACCGTGCCGGATTTCGCCAGCGCGGCGTGCGCGATCCGGAAGGCGGCGCGCTTCTCGGCCTCGCCGATCACGATCTGCGGCTTGACCGGCCAACTGGCGATGCCTTCGCGGACGGTGGCTTCGAGATGCGGCATGGTCGGCAGCATCAGTTCGAACGCGCGCCCCTCCGCCTGCAACCGGCCGAGCGCCGCGCCAAACACCTCGATATGATGCCGGATCTCGCTGCGCCGGCTGCCGGGCAGCACCAGCAGCACCGGCAGCTCACTGTTGCGGCGCTTCTGCTCCTCCGCATTCGGCCGCAGCGACCCCAATTGCTCGATCAAGGGATGGCCGACATAGCTGCATGGCGGCCCGCCGAGCTTGCGGTATTCCTCCGGCTCGAACGGCAACAGGCCGAGGACGTGATCGACATAGCCGAGCATGGTCCGCGCCCGTCCCGGCCGCCAGGCCCAGAGCTGCGGCGAGACGTAGTCGACGATCGGGATCGCAGGATTGCGCGCCCGCACGCGGCGCGCGACGCGATGGGTGAAATCGGGGCTGTCGATGATGACGAGCGCGTCGGGCACGGCCTCCAGCACGGCGTCCGCGGTCTCGCGGATCAAGCGCAGGATCTTCGGCAATTGCTGCACCACCGCGGCGAAACCGACGATCGACAGCTCCTCGATCGGGAACAGCGTCTCGAGCCCCTCGCGCGCCATGGTGCGGCCGCCGACGCCTTCGAACTGCACGCCGTCGCCGAGGCGCTGGCGCAGCACCTTCATCAAGGCGCTGCCGAGCCGGTCGCCGGATTCCTCCGTGGCGATCAGGAAGATCTTTCGCTTGGGATCGCGACCCTGCATCACGCCGGCAGGCCGATGATGAAGAGGTACTTTGCGTCGGCGAGCGCGATCATCGCCTGCGGCTCGGCGGCAATGGTGTTGCCGGCGATCACGGCGATGCCGGCAAGGCCGGCTCTCGCGACGCCCTCGATGGTGCGCGGGCCAATCGTCGGCAGGTCGAAACGCAGGTCCTGGCTGCTCTTCGGCGCCTTCACCAGCACGCCGCGGCCCGTCGCCGCGCGAATCCGGCCCTCCTCGCGCAGCCGCGCGACGCGCGCGAGCAGCGCGTCGGTGCCCTCGATATCCTCGACCGCCACCACATGGCCGTCGATCACCACGGCAGCCTGGCCGATGTCGAACGGCCCGAGCGCGGTCAGGACCGCGCGGCCGCGCTCGATGTCGGTCTTGCTGGTGTCGTTCGGCCAGGCGCGGCTGATGCAGCCCTCGGGCATCAAGAGGTCGGGCGCGACGTCCTTGATCCCGACCATGCGAAAGCCGCCTTGTTCGAGAATGCGCCCGACACCGGACAGCAGATGATCGTCCCCGCCGCGAAAGGCACGGATGACATTGCCGAGCAACCGCAATGTCGTGAAGTCGAACCGGATCTCCGAGAGCGAAGGCCGCACCAAGGTGCCGATGAAGATCAGGTCACGGCAGCCCTCCTCGCGGAACAGCCGCATCGCGCGCCCGAGCTGGCCGACCGAGATCCAGCGGTGGCGGAACTTTTCCACCTGCACCGGATCGCAGGCGCCGCGCAGCGGAAACAGCACCGGCGTGATGCCGCGCGTGGCGAGCGAGTCGGCAACCGCAAACGGCATGGCGCCGCCGCCGGCGACCACGCCGACGGGCGATGAAATCCCTGCCGCCGCCGATGTCATGTCCGCGGCCATCGCAGGTTCACTTCTCGATGGCGGGAAGACAGAGCGGACGCTTGCCCTTGCCGATGAAGCCGAGGATCTCGGCGATCGCCGGATCTTCGCCGGCCAGCGGCCTGGACGCTTCGAGCCGCTCGGCGAAGGTGCCTGGGCCGTGGAAGAGCTTCTGGTAGAACGCGCGCACGGTCGCAAGCCGCTGCTTGGTGAACTTGCGCCGCTTCATGCCGATCAGGTTGAGGCTCTCCAGCACCGCATATTGACCGTTGACCAGCCCATAAGGGATGACGTCGTCGCGTACGCCGCAGACCCCGCCGACCATGACATACGGGCCGATGCGCGTGAACTGATGCACGGCAGACAGGCCGCCGATATAGACGGCATCGCCGATCTCGCAATGGCCGCCGAGCGTCGCCGACGTCGCGAAGATCACGCTGTCGCCGACCATGCAGTCATGGCCGACATGGCTGTTGTTCATGAAGTAGCCGCCGCTGCCGACGCGCGTCAGCCCGCCGCCCTTGATGGTGCCGACGTTCATCGTCGCGCCTTCGCGGATGGTGCAGCCCGAGCCGATCTCGAGCCGGGTCGGCTCGCCCTTGTAGCTCAGATCCTGGGGCGCGCCGCCGAGCACCGCGAACGGCGAGATCACGCAGTTGTCGCCGACCGAGGTGTGGCCGATGACGGTGACCTGTCCGATCAGCTTGCAGTTCGCGCCGATCACGGCATTCGGGCCGATGATGCAATAGGGGCCGATCTCGGTACCCTCGCCGATCACGGCGCCGTCCTCGACCCGTGCGGTGGGATCAATCTTGCTCATCAAGCAATCTAACTCGTCAAGAAGGTCTGGTTATGTGTTGAAGTCGTTCGGTTTTCCGCTGGTTAGCCCGACTATGCCCGATCTGTCCAGTGACGTATGATCTCGACGTGTTTCACGTGCCGGATGAGGCGGCCTTCCCGGCAACACGTTCATGCGGAGCTTCAGCTATCGTGGTCAGGGCCCTGGCAATGCTGCTCGCACAGCTCGCGGCCGCACCGGTCGTCTCCGAGACGGTCGAGACCGGCGGACACCGGCCCGTCGACCTCGCGACATTCGAATGCCGCGACATCACCCGCAGCACGGTGCTTCAGCGCGTCTGCTACGACCGCGCGCAGCAGGACCTGATCGTCGCGATCAACGGCGCGTATGACCGCTACTGCGGCGTTGATCCCGAAACGGTCGACAGCCTCCTGGGCGCGCCGTCCATGGGCCAGTTCTTCAACCGGAAGATCAGACGCGAGGCAGCGGGCAGCCGCTACGATTGCGGCGTATGAGCCCGTCCGCGGGGTCGTAAGCCGCTCAGTCGGTCAGCATGGCGCCGACGTCGGCCTCGGCGACGACCTGGCCGTTGACCTTGGCATCGCCGTGAAACCACCACATGGTCTTGCGGCGGCCGAGCGAGCGCATGTGATACTCGATGGTATCGCCAGGGAGCACGGGCTTGCGGAACTTGCACTTGTCGATGGTGAGGAAATAGACCGCGCGCGGTTTCTCGGTGCCCTCGACCGACTTGATGCCGATCACGCCCGCCGTCTGCGCCATCGCCTCGATCATCATGACGCCGGGATAGACCGGGCGCTCGGGGAAATGCCCCTGGAAGGCCGGCTCGTTGAAGGTGACGTTCTTGATGCCGATGCCGCTGTAATCGGCGCGGATGTTGATCACGCGGTCGATCAGCAGCATCGGAAAGCGGTGCGGCAGCGTCTGGAGGATCGCGTTGATGTCCACCAGCTCGAACTTAATAGGAGATCCCTCCGTCATTCCCGTCCCTCGTCCTTCGGATCGGCCCTGCTGTCGCGTACCAGGCGCTCCACCGCGATAATTTCCTTGAACCACTGCTTGGTCGGCTTGGCGAAAAAACCACCCCAGCGTCCGTTCGGCGGGATGTCGTCCTTGACGCCGCTCATCGCAGTGACCTGGGCTCCGTCGCCGATCTTGAGGTGATTGTTGATGCCAACCTTTGCTCCCAGCGCCACATTGTCGCCGATGGTCAAACTGCCGGCCAGCCCGATCTGGGCCGCCAGCAGGCAATTCCGGCCGATCGTCACATTGTGGCCGATCTGGACCTGGTTGTCGATTTTGGTGCCCTCGCCGATCACGGTGTCGCGCAGGGACCCACGATCGATGGTGGTGCCAGCGCCGACCTCCACATTGTTCTGGATCAGCACGCGCCCGGTCTGCGGCACCTTCAGGTGCCCCTCAGGGCCGAAGAAGATGAAGCCGTAACCGTCCTGGCCGATCGAGCAGCCCGGATGGATCAGCACATCGTTGCCGATCAGCGCGCACTGGATGGCGGTGCGGGCGCCGACATTGCAGTCCCGGCCGATCTTGACGCCGGGGCCGATCACGGCGCCGACGCCGACCACCGTGCCGCTGCCGATCTCGACATCCGCACCGATGACCGCCAGGGGGTCGACGATCACGCCGTCCTCGAGCCGGGCCGTGGGATCGATGATGGCCGACGGCGCGATGCCGTCATTGCCGACCCAGGATTGCGGCCTCAGCGCGTCGCCATGCCATTCCCGCGCGATCCTGACGAAGGCGCGAAATGGCTGCGCCGCCCGCAGCACGGCGACGTGTGCGGGCACCTGGGCCTCGAAGCGCGGGCTGACCAGGCAGGCACCCGCTCTGGTCGCCTTGAGCTGATCGGCATATTTGAGGTTGTCGAAGAACGCCAGATGCATCGGGCCGGCTTCGTCGAGCGAGGCCAAGCCCGTGATGACGTGATCGCCCCTGGTGGGGTCGACCAGCAGCGCCTTTGTCAGCGTGGCAATATCGGCCAGCGCCGTCGCAGGCGGCTTTGTGAAGAAGGTCGGCTGCGCCATTCCACCCCGTCGCGGTCCGGCTTCGACATGAAGCGGCCAAACCGCATCATGCCTTTTCTCCCGGATTGAGCACGATCTTATTGGAGACCGGCCCCAAGGAAAACCCAAGGGAAACCCAAGGGGGCCGGATCATGCCCTGCTGATCGAATTAGAACGAGGTGCCGCCGCCGAACCGGAACTCCTGCGTGCGGTCATACTTGCCCTTGCTGAGCGGCACGGCATAGTCGAAGCGCAGCGGTCCGAACGGCGACTGCCAGATCAGGCCGACACCGACCGACGAGCGGATCACCTTGCTGTCGTCGTACACGAGGCCGGTACAGGTGCCCGCCGTCGCCGGATTGATGGTGGACGGGATGCAGTTTGAGTTCCTTGTGGTGGTCGTCTCACCGGTCGCCGACCAAGTCGTCGGTCCCTGATAGTCGTACAGACCGCCGGCGTCAGCATAGACCGCGCCCTTCAGACCGACTTCCTTCGGCAGGAACCAGAACGGCATCTGCAATTCCATCGAAGCGCCCCAGTACTTGGTGCCGCCGAGCGCATCCTGCGTGCCAAAGGGGTTCAGGTCGCGCGGGCCGATGCCGTTCGGAGCAAAGCCGCGGACGAGGTTCGGGCCCATCTGGAATTGGTCGAGCATCCGCAGATCGCTGCCCATCTTGGTCAGGATGCCGCTCTGAAGGCGCGCGACGGCGACGATGTCAGACACCAGCGGGGTGTAGTACTTCGCGTCGATAACGCTCTTCAGGTAGGTGACGTCGCCGCCGACGCCGGCGAAGTCCTGCCGGAAGTCGACGAGCAGACCGTCGGTGGGGTTCTTGTTGTTGTCCAGCGTGTTGTAGCTCAGAGAGTAGCCGAGCGCCGAGGTCAGGGTCTTGCCGTTGGCAAGCTCCTTGCGCACCGGCAGCGAGGCTTCGCCGTCGCTGTAGCAGCCGAGGCCGTTGGTCGAGCTCAAATCGATCGGCGGAACCTGCGACGCAGCGAAGGCCGGGCTCGGGTTGAACGCCGGGCCGGCGATGTTGTTACAGTTCGCCAGGTAGAACGGCAGCGTGATTTCCTGCCGATAGATCGAGTAGCGCAGCTGCAGCGCCAGATCTTCACGCAAGGAGAAGCCGAGGCGCGGCGAGAAGCCGAGCGTCTTGGTGCCGTAGGAGATGTAGCTGTTGGACTTCTGCTCACGCTGATAGAGGTCGAGGCCCAGCGCGACGCGGTAGTCGAGCAGATACGGCTCGACGAACGACAGCGAATAGCCGCGTGCGTACTGGCCATAGGTCACCGACGCCTTGGCGAACAGGCCGCGACCGAGCAGGTTGCGCTCGGAGACCGAGACTTCGGCAAGCGCGCCGTCGGTCGTGGAGTAACCGCCGGAGATCGAGAAGTCGCCGGTCGATTTTTCTTCCATGTCGACGATCAGGATGACGCGGTCGCTGGACGAGCCGGGCTCCGTCGTGATCTTCACGCTCTTGAAATAGTCGAGGTTCTTCAGGCGCCGCTCGGCACGATCGACCAGTGCGCGGTTGTAGGCATCGCCCTCGGAGATGTCGAACTCGCGGCGGATGACGTAGTCGCGCGTGCGGGTGTTGCCGCGCAGGTTGATGCGCTCGATATAGGTGCGCGGGCCCTCGTCGATGTTGAACACGACGGAGACGGTGTGCGCCTCGAAGTTGCGGTCGCCGCCGGGACGGACCACGGCGAAGGCATAGCCACGGCGCGAGGCCTCGATCTGCATCTCCTCGACCGACTTCTCGACCGATTCGACGTTGTAGAGCGAGCCGACATTGACGCGCGAATAGGCGCGCATCGAGTTCGGATCGAAGTTCGGGATGCTGGAACGGAAGTCGAGCGCGCCGACGCGGTATTGGGCGCCTTCCTCGATCTTGAAGGTGACGTTGAAGCCCTTCTTCTCCGGATCGTATTCGGTGAGCGCGGCCACGACCTGGACGTCGGCGAAGCCGTTCTTGAGGTAGAAGCGGCGGATCAGGTCGCGGTCGGCCTCGACGCGGTCGGGATCGTAGATGTCGCCGCTGGCAAGGAAGCTCAGCAGGTTCGATTCGCGCGTCTTGATGACGTCCCGCAGGCGGTAGGACGAGAACGCGACATTGCCGACGAACTCGATCGACTTGACGCCGGTCTTGGCGCCCTCCTCGATCGTGAAGATGAGATCGACGCGGTTGTTCGGCTGCTCGATGACCTCGGGCGTGACGCGGACGTCGTAGCGGCCGGAGCGGCGATAGATTTCGGCGATTCGCAGCGTGTCGGACTGCACCATGGCGCGGGAGAAGGTGCCGCGCGCCTTGGACTGGACTTCAGTGCCGAGTTGCTCGTCCTTGATCTTCTTGTTGCCCTCGAAGGCGATGCGACCGATCACCGGGTTTTCCACCACGGAGACGACGATCTGGCCACCGGCGCCGCGGTTGATCTTCACGTCCTGGAACAGGCCGGTCTCGATCAGCGCCTTGAGGCCGTCGTCGATGGCGCCCTGATCCAGGCGACCGCCCGGACCCGGCTTGAAATAGGAGCGGATCGTCTCCACCTCGACCCGGCGATTTCCTTCGACGGAAATCGACTGGACGGTCTGCGCAAGCGCAGACGAAGACACAAGAGCAGCCCCAATCGGGGCAACCACCGGCGCGCCGAACATGATCAGGGTGGCAAGCAAGCCCCCCCGGAGTCGCAGTCCAAACTTCATTGCGCAACGCGCCCTTATCATTCCGTGCCAGACCCAACCCCAACGCCGGTCCGGAGATTCCCCAAGTTCAGGCCGCTTGTAGCCAATTTCACCGACGCCGCAAACGGCCGAGCGCGCCGCAATTTCAATTTCATTCCAAGACGTTGCCTAACAGCAACGCCACAAAAAAGCCCCTATCAGGAAGCTGCCATCCGCAGGATGTCGTTGTAGGTCGCAAACACCATCAACATCAGCACCAAACCCAGCCCGATTCGGAACCCCATTTCCTGAGTCCGCTCGGACAGGGGCCGGCCGCGAACCACCTCCGCCGCATAGAACATAAGGTGACCGCCATCCAGCAGTGGGATCGGGAACAGGTTCAGCAGGCCGATCGACACCGACAGCACCGCGCAGAGGTTGATCACGAACTGGAACCCGGCGCTGGCCGCCTGCCCCGACATCTTCGCGATTCCAAGGACGCCGCTGACCTCGTTGGGATTGCCGTTTCCGACAAACAGCGAGCCCAGGAACTTGAAGGTACTGGTGATGATGAACCAGACCTGCTCGACCCCGATCTTGAGCGCCTCGCCGACCCCGACCGGTGCGGTCGAGGCCTCACCAGCCTGTGACTTGTGCTCGACGCCCAGCACGCCGAGGCGGTGGCTGTTGCCGAACGGATCCTTGCGCTCGAGCAGCGCCGGCGTCGCGCTCAGCGACACGATGGCGCCGTCGCGCTTCACCTGGAAGGCAAGCGCCGAACCGGCATTCATCGCCACGATCCGCTGCATGTCGGCAAAGCTCTCGATCGGCTTGCCGTCGATCTGGACGACGATGTCCCCGATCTTGAAGCCGGCCGCAGCCGCCGCGCCATCGGCGACGACGCCGTCGACGCGCGCGATCGTGCTCGGCTTGCCGTAATACAGGGCCATGCCGGCGAAGATCAGCGCGCCCAGAATGAAATTGGCGATCGGTCCGGCCGCGACGATGGCGGCGCGCGGGCCGACCTTCTTATGGTGGAAGCTGCCGGCGCGCTCCTCGGCCGTCATGGCCGCGAGCGTCTCGGCCGACGGCGTCGAAGCCTCGCTCTCGTCGCCGAAGAACTTGACGTAACCGCCGAGCGGGATCGCCGAGATCTTCCAGCGGGTGCCATGGCGGTCGTTGAAACCGACCAGCTCAGGCCCGAAGCCGAGCGAGAAGGTTAACACCCGAACGCCCGCCCAGCGCGCGACCAGAAAATGGCCGAGTTCATGGAAGAACACGACGATGGTCAGGACGAAGAGGAAGGGAACTGCGTAGCCGAGGAGCCCATGGCTCAACGTATTGAAACTATGGACAAAAAAGTCGATCATCGAATTCCCTCATCCAGCGCCGCAAGGCCCTGGCCCCGAACCATCTAGGATGCCTTTAAGGCAATTTGAGGCAATAGGGCGGCAGCTCTATTTCGAGCAACATGGTCAACAGAGATTGCATCGTCGGCGGACGTCAGAGGCGTCTGGTTCCCGCCGCGGATCCAGTCCTCCAACGTCGCCTCCACCAGCCGGGCAATCGCGCCGAACCGGATCTTGCCGGCGATGAAGGCGGCGACCGCGACCTCGTTGGCGGCATTGTACACTGTGGTCGCCCCCTTCCCGGTCCGGAGCGAATCGTAAGCCAGCCGTAGTCCGGGGAACCGCTCGAAATCGGGCGCCTCGAAGGTCAGCTGGCCGATCTTGGCCAGATCGAGCTTGGCCGCCGGTCCCTTGATGCGGTCGGGCCAGCCAAGGCAGTGGGCGATCGGGGTGCGCATGTCGGGAGAGCCGAGCTGGGCCACGACCGAACGGTCGGAGAACTCGACCATGCCGTGGATGATCGACTGCGGATGAACGAGAACGTCGATCTCGTCGGGCGAGAGCGCGAACAGATAGGAGGCCTCGATCACCTCGAGCCCCTTGTTCATCATCGAGGCGGAATCGATCGTGATCTTCTGGCCCATGCTCCAGTTCGGATGCTTCAGCGCCTGGGCGAGCGTCGCCTGCTCGATGTCGGCAGGCTTCCAGGTCCGGAACGGACCGCCGGATGCCGTGATGATGACACGGACCAGCTCGTCGCGATTACCGGAGCCGAGCGCCTGGAACAGCGCATTATGCTCGGAATCGGCTGGCAGGATGCAGGCGCCGGCCTTCGCCGCGCGCTGCATGAAGAAATCGCCGGCGCAGACGAGGCATTCCTTGTTGGCGAGCGCGACATGCGCGCCGCGATCGACCGCGGCGAGCGCCGGCTTCAGTCCGGCGGCGCCGCTCACGGCAGCCATCACCCAATCGGCCGGACGCGCGCCGGCTTCGATCACCGCGCTTTCGCCGGCGCCGCATTCGGTGCTCGTGCCCGCAAGCGCAGCCTTGAGCTCGGCGAACTTGGAGGTGTCGGCGATCGCCACGAAGCGCGCCGAAAACTCCTTCGCGAGCTTCGCCAGCGCTTCGACATTGCCGTTCGCCGTCAGCGCCTCGACACGGTAGCGTTCGGGAGAGGCGCGCAGCAGATCCATCGTGCTGTCGCCGATCGAGCCGGTGGCACCGAGAACCGTGACGCTGCGGACGGCAGACGCCGCAGCCTTATTGTTACGCAATGGGACCGCGCTCATATCCTCACCAAACCACAAGACCGCTTCCGGCGCTATGCACACCATGGCGGAGAAAGCCGATAATCCATGCCGCCAGGATGGCGGCGACAAAACCGTCCAGACGGTCCAGTAGACCGCCATGGCCGGGAATTAAGTGACTGGAATCCTTGACACCGAAGCGCCGCTTCACCGCGGATTCGAAGAGATCGCCGAGCTGCGAGACCACCGACAGGACGGCGCTGACGAGCAGCAGTGGAACCGCCTTCCCGAGCCCGCAAGCCGCAAAGCCGGCGGCGACCGCAAGGCTGGCGGCAAAGCCGCCGAGCGCGCCGGCCCAGGTCTTCTTCGGGCTCACGCGCGGCCACAGCTTCGGTCCGCCAATGCCGCGGCCGGCGAAATAGCCGCCAATGTCGGTCACCCACACCACGAGCAGCACGAACATCAGCGCGGCAAAGCCGTTCACGAGATCCTGCCGTACCAGGATCGAGGCCAGCAGCGCCGCCGATGCATAGGCGAATCCGGCGGCCGCCCAGACGAACTTGCCTCGCGCGATCAGCGTCACGATCGCCCCACCAACGAGGCCGGTGACGATTGCGGTCTTGAGCGCGCCGAAGGCGACGCAGGAGCCCATGATGGCGAGGACGATCGTTCCGGACGCGGTCAGCGCAACGGACCCCGCGCCCACCACCATCAGCCATTCCGCGAACAGCCCGATCGAGACCAGCGTGACGAGGAGCGCCCACAGCCAGCCGCCGGCATAAGCGAGCGCAATGGCAAGCGGCGCCAGCACCAGCGCTGCGAGGACCCGCATCACGAGATTGCTCGGGGCAGGCTTCGAGCCAGCCGGTACGGTCTCGGGTTCGCTCACGAGGCGGTTTTCGCGACCAGGCCGCCGAAACGGCGCTCGCGCCTGGCGAATTCGGCGATCGCGCCTTCCAGCGCCGCCTTATCGAAATCGGGCCAGTGGATCGGCACGAACACGAGCTCGCTATAGGCCGCCTGCCACATCAGGAAGTTGGACAGGCGCTGCTCGCCGCTGGTGCGGATGATGAGATCGGGATCGGGAATGTCGGGCGCATCGAGATGCGCCCCAAGCGTCTCGGCGTCGATCGTGGCAGGATCGCGCCTGCCCTCCGCGACCTCGCGCGCGAGCTTCTGTGCCGCCTTCGCGATCTCCTGCCGCGAGCCGTAGTTGAAGGCGACGACGAGCGTGAGACGCGAATTGTCGCGCGTCAGTTCCTCGGCCTCGTTGAGCAGCGCGCAGATGTCGCTCTCGAGCCCGTCGCGCTCGCCGATGATGCGGACCTTGACGCCGTCGCGATGCAGGCTCGCGAGATCGTTGCGGATGAACCGCCTGAGCAGGCCGAACAGATCGCCGATCTCGCTCGCCGGACGCGACCAGTTCTCCGACGAGAACGAGAAGATGGTGAGATAGCGGATGCCGAGCTCGTGCGAGGCGCGCACCACGCGGCGCAAGGCCTCCACGCCGCGGCGATGACCTTCGGCCCGCGGCAAACCGCGCGCGGCGGCCCAACGCCCGTTGCCATCCATGATGATGGCGACATGCGCAGGCGCGTCGGACCGATCGGGTCCTTCCGTTGCGGGCGCGGCGGCGTTGGACATGACGGCAGCCTCAGACGGTGAGGATTTCTTTTTCCTTGGCGGCCAGCAGCTGGTCGATCTCGGCGATCGTGCCGTCGGTCACCTTCTGGACCTCGTCGGCATGACGCTTCTGATCGTCCTCCGACATCTCGTGATTCTTCTCGAGCTTCTTCAGAACGTCGAGGCCGTCGCGGCGGACGTGACGCGCGGCGACCTTGGCGGCCTCCGCGTATTTGTGCGCGACCTTGACGAGCTCCTTGCGCCGCTCCTCGTTGAGCTCGGGGATGCGCAGGCGCAGCACCTGGCCCTCGGTCGCGGGCGACAGGCCGAGATTGGAATCGACGATCGCCTTCTCCACCGCCTTGACCATCGACTTGTCCCAGACCTGCACCGAGATCAGGCGCGGCTCGGGCACGCTGACGGTGGCGAGCTGGTTCAGCGGCATGTGGCTGCCATAGGCCTCGACCTGCACCGGATCGAGCATCGAGGCAGAGGCGCGGCCGGTGCGCAAGCCGCCGAGCTCGTGCTTGAGGGACTGGACGGCGCCTTGCATGCGGCGCTTTACTTCGTTGAGGTCGAAATTTCCCGTGGGCATCACGTTTCTCCTTCAAAATCCCGGCGACCTCACCGCGCCCCTCCCTTCAGGGCGCGCCAGATGAGCCGTCAGCCGGCGACGATGGTACCGTGGCCGATGCCACGCAGAATCGCACCGATCGACCCCGGCTCCGCGATCGAGAACACGATGATAGGCAGCGACGTCTCGCGGGCAAGCGCGAAGGCGGTCGCATCCATCACCTTGTAGCCGCCCTCGATCGCCTGCGAATGCGTCAGCCGGTCGAACCGCGTGGCGGTCGGATCCTTCTTCGGGTCGGCCGAGTAGACCCCGTCGACATTGGTCGCCTTCAGGACCGCCTGTGCGCCGATCTCGGCGGCGCGCAGCACCGCGGTCGTATCGGTGGTGAAGAACGGATTGCCGGTTCCGCCGCCGAGCAGCACGATCCGGCCCTCGGCGAGGTATTTGTGCGCCGCAGTCCGGGTGAACAGCTCGGAAATCTCGGGCATGACGAAGGCCGACAGCGTGCGCGCCGGCGTGCCCTTGCGCTCGATCGCCGCTTCCAGCGCGAGACAGTTCATCATGGTGGCGAGCATGCCCATGGTGTCGCCGGTCGGGCGCGAGACGCCGCGGGAGGACACCTCGACGCCGCGCACGATATTGCCGCCGCCGATCACGACCGCAACCTCGGTGCCGAGATGGCGGGCGGCGATCAGATCGTCCGCAACCCGATCGACGGTCGGCTGATCGATGCCAAAACCCTGCTGTCCCGCGAGATATTCGCCGGACAGCTTGATCACGACGCGACGATAGACCGGATCAGTCATGAGCACTTTTCCTTGTCCGGCCGCCGCTTCCGGCGGCACGCCGGAAGGAACGTTCCGGCGCTTACTTCTTGCCGCTGGCCGCAGCGACCTCGGCTGCGAAGTCGCTTTCCTGCTTCTCGATTCCCTCACCGAGAGCATAGCGCACAAAGCCCGCAATCTTCACAGCGCCGCCGACCTTGCCTTCGGCTTCCTTCACCGCCTGCGCCACCGACTTGCCGGTGTCGTGGATGAAGGCCTGCTCGAGCAGACAGACTTCCTTGTAGTAGGTCTTGAGGCCGGACTCGACGATCTTCTCGATCACGTTCTCCGGCTTGCCCTGCTGGCGATATTTGTCGGCGAGCACGTCCTTCTCGCGCTTGACGACCGCCGGATCGAGGCCGGACGGATCGAGCGCCAGCGGGTTGGCGGCGGCGACATGCATCGCGATCTGGCGGCCGAGCGCGGCAAGCTCGTCGGCCTTGCCCGGCGATTCCAGCGCCACGATCACGCCCATCTTGCCGGCACCGTCGATGACCGCACCGTGGACGTAGTGCGACACCACGCCCTGGCTCACTTCGAGCGAAGCTGCGCGGCGCAGCGTCATGTTCTCGCCGATGGTCGCGATCGCGTCATTGATCGCGGTTTCGATCGTGACGTCGCCGACCTTGGCGGCCTTGATCTTCTCGACATCGGCGCCGACGTCGAACGCAACCTGGGCGATCATCTTGACCAGGCCCTGGAACTGGCCGTTGCGCGCAACGAAGTCGGTCTCGGAGTTGACCTCGACCACGACGCCCTTGGTGCCCTTGGTGAGCGCGCCGATGAGGCCCTCGGCCGCGACGCGGCCCGACTTCTTGGCGGCCTTCGAAAGGCCCTTCTTGCGCAGCCAATCCTGCGCCGCTTCCATGTTGCCGTCGTTTTCGGTCAGTGCGGCCTTGCAGTCCATCATGCCCGCGCCGGTCGACTCGCGCAGGTCCTTGACCATCGCAGCTGTGATCGTTGCCATCGTTGAATATCCTTTGTGCCTGCCGGTTTGCCGCGGCGTGGCATCAAATTGCCCCGCCGCGGTCCATCTCAGGAATTCGCGTCAACTGAAATGGTGGCCGGAGTCTATCCGGCCAACCCATCGCTCTTTTTGACTATTCCGCTTCCGCGGTCAGCGCCTTGGCCTTGGCCACCCAGGCATCCGCACGGCTCGGCAGACCGACTTCTTCGCCGATCGTGTGCGCGGTGTCGTGATCGAGCTCGGCGAGCTGCCAGAAGTGGAAGATTCCGAGGTCGTTGAACTTCTTCTCGATCGCGCCCGACACGCCCGGGAGCTTCTTGAGGTCGTCGGCGGTGCCGCGGGGACCTGCAAGGCCCTGGAAGCCGCTCGAGGAGGCCGCCGGCAGCTCTTCGGCGAGCGGACGGGCCGAAGCACCGATGTCGATGCCCGAATCGCCCTGGGCGCGCGAGATGCCGTCGATCGCCGCACGCGCGATCAGGTCGCAATAGAGCGAGATCGCGCGGCCGGCGTCGTCATTGCCCGGCACCACATAGGTGATGCCCTTCGGGTCCGAATTGGTGTCGACGATCGCGGCGACCGGGATGTTGAGGCGCTGGGCCTCCTGGATCGCGATGTCTTCCTTGTTGGTGTCGATCACGAAGATCAGGTCGGGCAGACCGCCCATGTCCTTGATGCCGCCGAGCGAGCGGTCGAGCTTGTCGCGCTCGCGCTGAAGCGTCAGGCGCTCCTTCTTCGTGTACGAATTGGCTTCGCCGCCCGAGAGCACGTCGTCGAGGTGACGCAGGCGCTTGATCGAAGCCGAGATCGTCTTCCAGTTGGTCAGCGTGCCGCCGAGCCAGCGCGAGTTGACGAAATACTGCGCGCAGCGCTTGGCCGCGTCCGCAACGCCGTCCTGTGCCTGGCGCTTGGTGCCGACGAACAGGATGCGGCCGCCCTTGGCAACCGTGTCGCTGACGGCCTGGAGGGCGTGGTGCAGCATCGGCACGGTCTGGGCGAGATCGACGATGTGGATGTTGTTACGGGTGCCGAAAATGAACGGAGCCATTTTCGGATTCCAGCGGTGAGACTGGTGACCAAAGTGCACGCCAGCTTCCAAAAGCTGACGCATGGTGAAGTCGGGTAGCGCCATTGTTATAATTCTCCGGTTGGTTCCTCCGGAAGCGTGTGAGCAAAACGGAGCGTTGCGCCCCGGCTGCCACCGGACGGCCTTGTGAGCCATGCTTCCGTGTGAGATGGCGCGCTATATAGCGCGATTTCGGCCAGAAGCAAGGAAATAAGGGCCATTCGCGGGCGGTTTCGCCCGCGAATGGCCCCCCTTCCGTAAAGACCGCGCCAAGCTCTGGCGCTGGACTAGCGCTTGCCTAGCACTTGGGCTGGTTCGGCGGGCACTTCTTGGCCGCCGGCGGCGGGGCCGCTGGGCGGGGCGGAGGTGCCGCCGGACGCGGC
>NZ_LBIX01000159.1:0-93548 GCF_028128655.1 Bradyrhizobium sp. CCBAU 45394
CAGCACAACCGCACCCAACCTGGAAAGCTCCCTCGCGTCGTCGCTGTGCTTGGTATTTGAGCCGGGATCTGGATCAGATCGATGCTGACGCCAGGCTGTTCCTCGGTCACTTGTTTGCGCGAGCTCCGGAACTCGCCACGACAGCAGAGCTAGCGAAGAGGTTTGTGTCTCTTCTCAGGGGCAGCGACATCGCCGAGCTCGATAAATGGATCGCACAAGCAGCCACCAGCGAGCTCAAGAGCTTCGCCAACGGCATCGCGCGCGACATCGACGCGGTCCGAGCGGCAATAACTACCTCCTGGACAACCAGTCCAGTCGAAGGCCAGATCAGCAGGATCAAAGCCATCAAACGACAAATGTATGGCCGGGCAAGCTATCCGCTATTACGTCGACGTGTCCTTCTGGCTGCTTGAGTATGACCGGGCAACCTATCCAACCCAAGCTACCAAGCTGCACCAAATGTGCGGAAGAACCCCTGATTGTCGCGCTATAGGGATCGGCGTTGCGCGCCGCCTTGAGGCGGCGCTCAAGTTCGTCTTCGATGAGGTGTCGGTCTTCAAGTAAACGCGCGATCTCTTTCCATACCACCTCGTCCAGCAAATCCTGGCGCATCGGGCGACTGTCGCAGACCGGCCCGCCGAGCCGGCGCCGGCCATCCGAGCCCAAGCAGCGGTAGTAATGGATGGTTCGAGCGCTCGACCTGGTGGAGGTGCGATAGAGCCCATAGCCGCATTTGGCGCAGCTCAACAATCCTTGCAGGGCGCTCGGCGTGATCGTGCGTCGCGGGGCATGCTTCTTGTTGGCTTCCAAAAGCTCGTTCGCCAATGCGAAGGTCTCTTCGCTGATGATGGTCGGCACGGGGATTTCGATCCACGCTGTGCGAGGAAGCTCATGATTGGCGCTATTGCGAGGCGCGACGCCGCCGCGCAATCGCAACGGCCGCGTCACACGCATGCGCGGCGCGATCCGCGTCTTGCCAAAGCAGGCCGTTCCTTTATACGCCGGATTGCGCAGCATCGCCCAGACCGTCGAGCGCTCCCAGCGGCCTGTTTCTTTGGCTGTCGGAATCTGGCGCTCATTGAGCAGGCGCGTGATGGCGCCGATGCTGTGGTTTTTTGCGGTGTAAAGCTCGTAGACCCAGCGCACGATACCGGCCTGTCGCTCGTCGATCTCATAATAGGCGGCCGAGTGATCGGTCTTGCGCTTGTAGCGATAGCCAAACGGAGCGCCGGAAAGCACGCTCACTTGGCCTTGAAGGGCGCGATGGCGCTTCCCTCGCCGCGACCGTTCCAGGATTTGAGCGCGTTCATATTCGGCGATCATGCCCTGAAACTGCAGCAGGAGCTCGTCTTCCGGCGTCGCTGCCCGTCTCGAGCGAATGAACAAGACCTCGACGCCGGCGCGCGCGAACTCTTCGATAAGAAGGATTTGATGCGCATAGCGCCGGCTCAGCCGATCGGGAGCGTAGACGAGCACGGCTTGGATCCGCCCTTCTGCGGCGAGATCGCGCAGTCGTTCAAGTCCGGGGCGCAACAAGCTCGCGCCGCTATAGCCGTCGTCTTCGATCACCCATTCCGCCGGCACGTCGCAGTTCTGCTCGCGCGCGAAAGCGATCAGCGCGCTCGTCTGACTGGCGATCGTGTTCTCCTCCTTCTGTTTGTCCGACGACACTCTGGCGTAAATCGCGGCGGTCTTCATCTTCGCCTCCCGTCACATCGGCGCCAGCGCGCGCGAAGCGCACCTGATCTGGAACGAGAATTTCGTAAACCTGTTCAAGTTTGACGGCGACGAGGCGATCGAACGCAAATTCGAGTCGAACGTCGCGTTTTCTTCGCCGCTCAGCCATCTTCGCGGACAGACGCGAGATAAGCGGCCACCGCTCGGCGCATCACCTCGCTTGCCGAAAGCCTGGAAGCCGTCGCATGCGTCTGGAGTTTTTGGGCAAGATCGGCCGGCATCTTCAGGGAGAGCGTCACTGATGGCTGCGGCGCGGGAAGGAGCCGCTCCCTGCTTTTGGCCACTTCGAGATAGCGATAGGCCTGCCGCAGCGACAAGCCGCTTTCGCGCGACAGCACCAAGGCCGCCTCCGCCATGCCGATTTTCTTCGCGAGCAAGCGTCGCGCCGCCCTCAGCCGCTCGGCTTTCTGCGCTTGCGTCGATCGAATCATATGACATAACGGTATTACCTTTTGCGTCTCAAATCAACAACGGCTCTATCACGCCAGCCGACGATGACGCGTTCAAAGCGGAAGTTATCATTTGCGTTCAGGGAGCCGTCAGTCCAATCCTGGCAAACTTGTTCCTGCACTACGTGTTCGACGTTTGGATGAAAGGGTCTTATCCCCACATTCCGTTCGAACGCTACGCCGACGACATCATCTGCCATTGCCGCACGCGGCAGGAAGCGGAGGAACTTAAATCGGCGCTGGAACGACGGTTTGCTGACTGCCATTTATTGCTGCATCCGGAGAAGACTAAAGTGGTCTACTGCGCTGACAGCAATCGACTACCCGCGTATCCATTTTGACTTCCTAGGCTTTAGCTTCCGCCCCCGTATGGCGAAGAACCGGTGGGGCAGGATCTTCACCTGCTTCCTTCCGGGCGTGAGTCCGAACTCTCTCAAGAAGATGAGGGCTCGCATTCGAGGATGGCGCTTGCCTCGGCACTCGCCGCTTCCGCTTGAAGACATCGCGCGTAGTCTCACCCCGTCCTTCGGGGCTGGGATCAATACTACGGGCGATTCTACCCGACGGAACTGCGTAGGCTCTATGAGTACTTCGATGAGCGCCTCGGCGCGTGGCTTCGGTGCAAGTACAAGCAACTGAAGGGCCATCGGGGACGGTCGTTGCGGAAACTCAACGAGATGGCGAAGCAAAATCCAAAGCTCTTTGTCCATTGGCAAAAGCTTGGACGGGCCACGGTTGGATGACAGGAGCCGGATGATGCGAGAGTATCACGTCCGGATCTGTGAGCGGCCGAGGGTGAAACTCCCTCGGCCTACTCGACAATATTTCTGCGGCGAGTTGAGCTTCTGCCACCGGCTGCCGTTCGATCGATCGTCGATGACGCGCTGGCGCCAGCGGCTCGGCGAGGAGCAGCTCGTCGCGCTGATCCAGGAAAGTCTGTCGGTGGCGCACAAGACAGGCGCCATCGGTCCCAAGGACCTGGAGCGGGTGGTAGTCGATACCACGGTGCAGCCCAAGGCCGTTGCGCATCCGACCGACACGCGGCTGATGCATCGGGCCATCACCAAGCTCGTCGGGCTCGCCAAGCGCAACCGTGTGCCGCTGCGCCAGAGCTATCTGCGCCTGGCCAAGCGCGCCGCCATCATGGTCGGCCGCTATACCCACGCTCATCAGTTCAAGCGCGCTCGGCGTCGACTCAAGTTCCTGCGGACGCGGCTTGGCCGGATCATCCGCGACATCCGCCGCAAGATTGATGGCGATGCGGTGCTGGAAGCGCGCTTTGGCCCGCTGCTCGATCTGGCGCAGCGGGTGCGCACCCAGGATCAGCATCAGCGCGGCCCCAAGGTCTATGCGTTACATGCGCCGGAGGTCTCGGCAAGGGGAAAGCCCGCGCGCCCTACGAGTTAATGGCATGGACCACGCCCGCTCCCGGCGGCAACATAAAGTCCCCGGTAAGAGAAGGAGCGCAAGCCATGCCCCATACGATGGTCACGATCGGTATCGATCCAGGCAAGAACACCGCATGGACCGCAACTATCTCAAAGGTCGCGTCGGCGACCGCATCAATGCCGTCCTCGCCGCGGGCCGGCTACAACGTCGGCCTGCTCCTGCGATGGCTCGCAGAACTCTTGCGTGCCATCATCCGCGCCTTCGCCGAAACTGTCCCGGCTCAAAAGATCGCTTAAATCAGCGCTCGTCCGCGTTTTTCACGGAGGACATCCGAAGTTGCTCGTAGCTGCCGTATGCTGCGCGACCTCAGGCAATGCCCTCGTCAACCCGCCCGTGCTCCGCTGAGCGGCTAGACGACGATCTGAGCGTGACTATGGCGTGGGCGATCTCAGACGGAGAACGATCCCGGCATCAGCAGGTCAATCATAGACCGATTCAGCTGGATGAGCAGAATCAGTCGTGCTTGCGTCATCATCCTCAACCCTGACTATCGCCAATGGGAGTGAGCGTTACCTTCCTGCCGCTCGAGTGGAACGGTCGATAACAATCGGGAATTGCGGACAATGGGGAGATCCAAGTCGGCTCCTGGTTACCCAGCCTGCAACCGCTTTGCAGGGCCAGATTAGCCTGAAACGCGATGCAGAACTAATCCTCACACCTTGCCGAAGCCGACGAGCAAATCGGTGCAGACAGCTTCGGGTCGCTCCGCCGCGGCTAATTCATTGGCAGCGCCTGCGCGCGACAACTTACTTTTCATGACCGCCAGCATTCGCGCCACGTCGGGAAGTTGAGCACGCGCTTCGCCCCCGAAACGATTGCTTGGGATTAGCGGTCGAGTTTCTCCCTTAGATCGCGCGTAGCAGCAACTCATTCAATCCGGTTAAGCCGCACGCGCCACCGCGGCCCTCCCCACCTGCTACGCGTCATCAAAGGATCGTTAGAAACCGGACATTCCCGCGCAAAGCCGAGCGCCTGGAATCAAGTGCAGGTAATTCGCCGCGTCGGAAGGACGCGGCGCCACCGGCTATGTGCGGCAGGCAAGTATTATTGGCCATTATCTGACCCAGCGACAGCCGACCGGCTCGTATAGCAGGATCGACCAGCCTCGCGGCGACGCGGGATTTGGCACGACTGGCAAATTCGGTTGGTGGGCCAGCGATCGCATCGGGTTCCTATCGCGGAGCCGTAGATCTGGTTGACCAGAACAACCGCTCCTCATTCTCGGCATGGGAATTGCTATCCCGCTCCTCGAACGAGACTGCTGTCAGCGCATGTCTGGGAGTGCGGCGCCGTAGGGCAGCCTCTACGTCTCTATCGTTTCAACGCTCGCACCGAAATATGATTATGCACGCAAATCTTAGGGTCACAACCTCAACAACGCAACATAGTGAGCTGGCTTGCTGGGTTAGGCGTCCGTTCGCAATACTCCAAGGAGGAACGAGATGAATGATCGGAATGTGGCCGAAGTCGATCTTCACGACCTACAGGTCTTGGATCCGCTGATTGGGAAATGCCAGCAGCTGGTCAGGGAAGTGACAATTCCCTACCAATGGGAGGTGCTGAACGATCGCGATCCCGAGGCAATACCGAGCCACGCGGTAGAGAACTTCCGCCTTGCCGCCGGACGTGCGAGGGGCCAGTTCCATGGCACGGTTTTTCAGGACAGTGACGTCGCAAAATGGCTTGAGGCGGCTGCATGGTCGCTATGCCAGGCACCCAATCCAGACCTGGAGAAAGCCGCTGATGAGCTGATTGAATTGATTGCGGCGGCCCAATGCGGCGACGGCTACCTCAACACTTATTTCATACTGAACGCGCCTCAGGAGCGCTGGACCAACCTAGCGGAGTACCACGAGCTTTATTGCGCCGGCCACTTGATTGAAGCGGGTGTCGCGTTCTTTCAGGCGACTGGCAAACGGCGATTGCTGGAGGTCGTTTGCAGGCTTGCTGACCACATCGGCAGAGTTTTTGGCCCGGAGCGCGATCAGTTGCACGGCTACGATGGCCATCCGGAAATCGAACTTGCGTTGGCACGCCTCTACGAAGCGACAAAGGAGCAGCGATATCTCACGCTAGCCAACTATTTCGTGGAGCAACGCGGCACGGAGCCACACTTCTACGACATTGAGTACGAGAAACGCCAGCAATCCTGCGTCCCCAAATCGGACGGCACGCCTTGGATGATAAAAAATAAAGCGTATAGCCAAGCGCACTTGCCACTTTCGGAGCAGCGGACTGCAATCGGTCATGCGGTTCGTTTTGTATACCTCATGACCGCGGTAGCTCATCTCGCGCGTCTGCGCCAGAACGAGCAGCAGCGCCAAGCTTGCCTACGGCTATGGCAAAACATGGTCCAGCGCCAGATCTATATTACCGGAGCCATCGGCTCGCAAGTCGCTGGCGAAGCGTTCAGCAGCGATTACGATCTGCCGAATGATACGGCGTACGCGGAAAGTTGCGCATCGATTGGCCTGATGATGTTCGCACGCCGTATGCTGGAGATGGAACTGGACGGTCGCTATGCGGAGGTGATGGAGCGCGCGCTCTACAATACCGTTCTCGGCAGTATCGCGTTCGACGGGCGTCACTATTTCTATGTTAACCCGCTCGAAGTGCATCCTAAAACGCTGAGGTCTAATGGCATCTACAATCACGTCTCGCCGGTGCGACGACGCTGGTTTGGCTGCGCGTGCTGTCCACCGAACATCGCACGCCTTTTCACATCGATTGGTCATTACATCTACACGCCCCGCACCGACGTGCTCTATGTAAACCTCTACGTTGGTAATAGGGTGGCTATATCCATCGACGGACATACGCTGCAGTTGCTCGTAAGCGGCAGCTATCCCTGGAGAGACGAGGTGGAAATCGCCGTCGAATCTGCGCCGCCAATTGCCCACACGCTCGCCCTGCGCCTGCCGGAATGGTGTAGCGCGCCGCAGGCGAGCCTGAACGGCGAGCCTGTCAATTGCGAGCCGCGCAAGGGCTATTTGCACATTCGTCGAACATGGCGGCAGGGAGATCGCGTCAAACTATCGCTGCCGATGCAAGTGCGTCGCGTATACGGCCATCCACAAGTTCGCAATTTGGCCGGCAAGGTGGCCATCCAGCGTGGCCCGTTAATTTATTGTCTGGAGGAAGCCGACAATGGGACCGAGTTACACAACGTTTGGCTTCATGCAGACAGTCGGTTTTCCCTTGTCGAAGGAACTGGTCTCTTTAACGGCAAGATCTTGCTGCAGGCTGACGGGGCGCGGTTGCAACACACCCATTCTGAAGAAGCGGTTCTTTATCAGTACGACAAAGTGGCTGGACAGCTAGAACCGCAGCGGCTGACATTCATTCCGTGGTTCAGCTGGGCTAACCGCGGCGAAGGCGAAATGCGGATTTGGATAAATGAGCATTGACGCCGAACGCGCGGGGCGCGCTTCCACGAATCGAAGTTTGATAACTTTTCTAGCGATATCGTTGCTCAAAGTCTGGAAATCGGCCAAAATATGGAAGGCGGCTCGTCCGCGAACTCCACTGCAACGTCGACACCCAGAACCCGACATGAGGTGGCGCGGCGCAACTCCGGCGTCAGCAGGTCAATCATCGATCGACCTGATTTCTAATGGAGGAGCATCCTCGGGCGTGCTCGCCGCCTCTCATCAAACCTGATGAATGCCAATGGCACGAGCGTACCAAGGCGCTGCAGGCAATCCCTTTGACGGCCACACGCTCGGCCCCGTGGTCGCCGACATGGAGAAGCTCACCGGCATGGAGGCTCGTCGTATCCACGTCGAAAAGGGGTACTGCGGCCCAACTACCCGCACCGGTTCAGGGTCTGGATCTCGGGTCAGGTTCGCCGCGTCACGGCTTCCATCCGGAGCGAGATGAAGCGTCGCGCGGCTGTCGAACCCGTCATCGGTCACGTCAAGGCCGAGCACCGCATGGACCGGAACTATCTCAAAGGCCGCGTCGGTGACCGCATCAACGCCGTCCTCGCCGCGGCCAGCTACAACTTCGGCCTGCTCCCGCGATGGCTCGCAGAACTCTTGCTTGCCATCATCCGCGCCTTCGCCGAAACTGTCCCGGCTCAAAAGATCGCTTAAATCAGCGCTCGTCCGCATTCGTCACGGAGAACAACTTAATCCGTCGTCCTGGCGAGATTGTCGTCGCGTGGAGCGTTTAGATCGGACATGAACCCAAGCTGCAGGTTGATTGCATCAGATGCCCTCTCGGCCACCATACGCCTTCAGTGCGGTATCGAGGAGCTCGATTAACGCTTGTCCGCCAAAGGGTTTGGCGAGGAAGCCAATCGCTCCGGCGCCCAGGGCTGACGCGCGCACGCGGTCGTTGGGGAAAGCCGTAATGAAAATGAACGGTGCGTCGTAGCCACGCGTCCGCATCTCTGCCAACAGCTCCAGGCCGCTCATAGCCGACATCTGCACATCGGTAATGACACAGGATGTCTCGTTCAACTGCGGCGACCGCAAGAGTTCCTCGGCCGACGCAAATATTCGGACGATGTAGCCACGCGATTTCAAAAGGTTCTCTGTCGCCGCACGGACTGAGGCGTCGTCGTCAACGACGGAAATCAAAGGCGTAGACAACACGAGCCCTCCCGACGCGGGTATAGTGGCTGCCAAAGTAGTAGCCACATTCGCCGAAAGTGGGCTTGAGTGACGAAATTGTAAAATCATACGTGGGTTTATTCGGGACGATTGGCGCGGATTCCCAGCGTCTCAGTCATTCTGATCAAGTCGGCCAGCGACCGGGCACGCATCTTTTTCATGACGTGTCCACGGTAGATCTTGACCGTAATCTCGGCGAGCCCAAGCTCGGCTGCTACCTGCTTGTTCATCAGGCCGGCCGCGACCAGTTTCATCACCGCCTGCTCGCGCGGGCTTAAGGTTTCAAATAGAGACTGCAGCTTCGCGACGGTCTGCTGAGCCTGCCGTCTTTTGCGATCGCGTTCGGTCGCCGCAACCACGGCATCAAGGAGTTCCTGGTCGCGAAACGGTTTGCTGAGAAAATCGACCGCTCCTTCCTTCATGGCCCTGACGCTCATGGGAACGTCGCCATGGCCGGTAATGAAAATGATCGGAATATGTATGTTTAACCTCGCCAGCTCGGTCTGGTATTCAAGGCCGCTCAAGCCTGGCAGCCGGACATCAAGAACGAGACAGCTAACAACGTCCGGAACTGTGCTCTGCAGCATTTCGCGGGCCGATCCGAATGCAACCACGTCCAACCCTACCGATCGAAAAAGGTTCGTAAGCGAGCGACGCAGGGAGATGTCATCCTCGACGACGAAGACTATCGGCTTTGTCGACGCCTCGGCATTGCTGCCTTCACCTGGCGAGTCAAATCGTCCTGTCACGAGACGGCCTCCTTATGCAGCGGCAGGGCAAACTGGAAGGTCGCGCCCGGTCCATCTTTGTGGACGATTGACAGCCGCCCTCCGTGAGCTTCCACGATCGATCGGCAGATCGAAAGACCCATTCCAAGGCCACTCGCCTTTGTGGTGAAGAAGGGATCTAAGACGCGGTCCGCGTCGTCTTCGGCGACCCCGACGCCGCAATCGGTCACGGCAAGCTGCACGTGCCCCAGATCGTCCTTTGATGATTGAATCAGCAGTTCGCGCGTCCGGTCTGTAACGGCGTCCATGGCTTCGATTCCGTTCATCACCAGATTGATGATCACCTGTTGTAGCTGAATCCGGTCGCCGAAGATCATGGGCAGCGCGGCCGTCAACTCGGTTCGTAACGTCACTCGGTGGCTAACCAGCTCTCGTGTTACCAGCGCAATGACGTCCTTAACGACCTCATTGATATCGAGCGGCACCATCTCAATCTGGCCTTTCTTCGCGAGTGTGCGAACACGACGGATCACCTCGCTTGCCCGGATCGCGTCTTCGATGATCCACTCCACCGAAGAGCGCGCGGCGGAAAGATCAGGAGCGTCGCGACCCATCCAACCGAGGCACGCATCGGCGTTGCTGATAATAGCGGCGAGTGGCTGGTTTATTTCGTGGGCGATGGAAGTTGTCAGCTCGCCTAACGTCGTTACACGCGTCACATGCGCAAGCTCCGCCTGTGCCTTTCGTAGTGCTTGTTCGGCTTGATCGGCGCGAATGGTAGCGGTGATATCAGTGCTGACGCCGCGGTAGCCGAGAAAATTGCCCTTTCCATCGAAAAAAGGCTTGCCACTCGTGCGGACGTAGATCAGAGATCCCATCCGAGTCACGGTGCGGTAGACGAGATCCCGAAACGGGAGATGGGCCTCCAACATCGCCCGATGCTGCCGCCACTTCTCGGGTTCCTCTTCGACGTCGCACGCAATGTCCCAGCGAAGCAGGCCCATCACTTCTGTCGCCAAAATTCCCGCAGTGCCGGTGTGCTCGGATAAGTGAGTGACCTGATGATCCGGCCCGGTCTCCCAGAGCCAGTCGGAAGCTGTTTCGGCGTAGTCGCGAAAGCGCTGTTCGCTTTCGCGCAGCGCAGCAAGTGTGTTCTCCAGGCGTTCCCTAGCTGCGTGCTGTTCGGTGACATCCATATGTGTTCCGATCAGCTCGCTGACGTTACCGTCGCTGCCGACCACCACGTGCGCAACGGCGTGTATGCGCCTGATCCCGCCATCTGGTAGAAGGATACGGAAATCATATTCGAACCGCCCCTCCTTGTGTTCAATTGCCTGGCGCTGCACCTCCTGTAGCCGCGGCAAGTCGTCCGGATGGATGCGCGATCGAATGGTCTCTATCGATACCGGCTCTTGTGGGCTAAAGCCAAACAGACGATCGACCTCGGCGGAGCGATACACGAAATCTAGACCGTAGACGTCCCAGGACCAGCTGCCCGTGTGACTGAGATGCTGGGCTTCGGCCAGATAGGCCTCGCTCCGGCGCAGCTGCTGTTCTGCTCGCCTCGCCGCCGTGATATCCGTAGCTGCCCCAACAAACTCGATCTCACCAGAGGCAGTTCTCGTGACTCGTGCCCGCGCATGGATGTGCTTCACCGAGCCGTCCGGTAGCAGCAGCCGGTATTCGTGCTCGAAATCGCTCAGGTCTCGCATCCCTCGATCGATAGTTTCTCGAACCGAAGCCCTATCATCTGGATGAGTGCGCTCAACGACGAGCTGCGGCGTCGGGACCGTCTCAGGGTCTAGTTGGAAAATCCGAAATGTTTCCTTTGACCAGAGGGCCTTGCCGGTGGTGGCGTTCCAGCTGAAGCTGCCCGTATGGCTCAACTCCTGCGCCTGGGCCAAATGTGCTTCGCTCCGCTGCAGGGCAAGTTCGGTCCGCTTTCGCTCCGTGATATCTTCGCAGGCTATAAGGATGATGGGCTGGTCATCGGTCCAGAGCATGGCTTTGGCGTTTTCACGTACCCACAATATCGAGCCGTCCTTCCTGACTTTCTGGACATCCCAAGTGCGCGATTGTCCGATATCCTCAAGGCATTTCCGAACGCATTGGCGAACGAACGCGCGATCCTCCTCAAGAAAAACGCGCAGCACGGATTGACCGGTCAGTTCAGCACGAGCATAACCGAGTTGTGTCGCGCCGAACGTATTGACGTTGAGGACAGTGCCGGCTTCATCGACCATGAAGTACATGGCCGGATTGTGCTCGAAGATTGCGCGCCAGCGTTTTTCGCGATCCTCTAAATCCGCCGCACTCTGCTGAAGCTTGGCCGCGGCCACACGCGCAGCCTCTCTTTCCTGGCGGAGCTTTCCGATCAGGTGCGTTCCCACAATCGAGACAATAAAAAAAGCAACAACTACCGGAAGATCTTGCGGGTCATCGATTCGCAGACTGAACGCCGGCGGCGCAAAGTAGTAGGTGAGAGCAGCGATGGCTAGGATGCAGAGCGCTGATGACGCGACGAAGCTGCCCATCAATGAAAACAGCAAGACCACTAACAAATAGGCGAACGCCGTCGCGGCGAAATGCGACTGAAGGTACAAGCAAAGCAGTGTTACCGCGGCCAGCGTTATGCTGCCGAAAGTAAATTGAGGAGCTGAACGTTTAAAATTGCTGATGTGGCTACGCATTTTGATAACGTCCGGCCTTTCCGGCGGGAGAACTATAACATTTTAGGCAAAAATGGGGCAATCCCCGCCGCCCGGCCCCTGGTGGGCGGTTCCGAGATTGATTGCTTGCTGCGGAACTCAGCACGCGCCGAGAAAAAACGCATCATAGACATACGTATAGTTGTTCTAAACATTCTAATATTGCGCGCCGGCGCGCCTGCATTCGAAGCTGAGATGTCTGCTTTCCTCAGCTGTCGATAACCTCAGGGCAGGCGCTTGAGGCTGCGGCCGATGACAACCCCCTTACGCCAACGGCACAAGGACAGCGGCTGCAGTTTCCCCAAGACCTGGAGGCGGAACAATCAGGCGCCCCTCGCCGAACCCGGCAAGAGCAGGGACAAGCTGCCGGACCACTCATCTCGCCGGCACGATCGGTCATGCGGAAGAAAGCGCAATGGTCATGTGTCAAAAAGCGAGGGCGAAGTTACGCGACTGCTTTGGTGCCCTAGGGCCAGCACGCCAGATGTGGAGGACCTTTCCCCGAGTAGTTAGCCGCAATCGAGCGCGCAACGACGCCGGACCGGCACCAGCCGTGTGCGTGGTCGGGCGAGGCAAGTGCAGTGACCGCGCACATCGGCATTTGTTGGCTGGACCAACACCCAGCTCCGTCAGGCTGACACGTTCTGTCGCTATCATGTTATCTAGCCCGGCAAAATGTTGCACAAGCGTTCAGATAGCCGGGAGCATTGACGGCCAAAGACGCGCTTGAAATGACTGTTAAAAAGCTCCTACTCTTTTTGCTCGCGTGGGGCATCTTTTCAGGGGCGGCTGCCGGGCGCGACGCGGAGGGCTGCGCACTGGAGATCGCGTGAGAAAGTCCCGGCTCGTGTCAAGTCGACTGTGCGGATTCGAAGTGCGAGAAATGTGGCTCCGCTTGCATTCGATGCGTCTTCGAATGGCGGCGGTCAAGTCCGGGACCTACCTCATTGTTCTTTTACGATAGTGCTGGAAACGGTGGGCTGGTTGAGACGAGCCTGCAGCGTCTTGTGCTCGAGCTCGTTTTCCCACCAGGATACGAACACGGCGGCGATGCCATTGCCGGTGATGTTGGTAAGGGCGCGCACCTCGCTCATGAACTTGTCGATCGAAAACACGATTGCCATGCCCGGCACCAGCGCCGGATTGACCACCGACAGCGTTGCAGCGAGCGTGATAAAGCCGGCGCCGGTGACGCCGCTTGCTCCCTTCGACGTTAGCATTGCCACGAGCAGGATCGTGAGCTGCTGGCCAAAGGTGAGATCGACCCCGAGTGCCCGGGCAATAAACAATGTCGCAAGTGTCATGTAGATATTGGTGCCGTCGAGGTTGAAGGAGTAGCCAGTAGGCACCACCAGGCCGACCACGGGCTTGGAGCAGCCCAGCCGTTCGAGCTTCTCCATCAATTGCGGCAGCGCGCTTTCAGAGGACGAAGTGCCGAGCACGATCAGAAGCTCGTCCTTGATATAGATAATGAACTTGAATATTGAAAAGCCTACGAGGCGCGCGATCAGACCGAGCACCACCGCCACAAATAGCGCCGCCGTAGCGTAAAACAGCGCGATCAGACCGATCAGATTGCCGAGTGCTGCCGGCCCGAACTTGCCGATCGTGAAGGCCATGGCGCCGAAGGCGCCGATCGGGGCCGCTTTCATTATGATAGCGATTACGCCGAACACCGCGTTCGCGACGTCGTCAATGATGCCGCGCAGGCGCTCCCCACGCTCTCCCAGCGCCATCAGCGAAAAGCCGAATAGGATCGCGAATAGGAGAACCTGCAGAACATCGCCGCGAGAGAAGGCGCCGACCACGGTATCGGGAATGATGTTGAGAAAGATATCAACGGTCTTCGAGGCTTCCGCCTGCTTGACGTAATTGGCGACCGCCGCAGCATTCGGCTTAACCGCAAGGCCATGTCCGATTTGGACCAGATTGCCCATAACGAGGCCCAAAAGCAATGCAAAGCTGGAGACGATCTCGAAATAGACCAGCGCCTTGACGCCGACGCGCCCGACTTTCTTCGCATCTTGAATATGCGCGATACCAGATGTGACGGTGCAGAAAATAATCGGCGCGATCACCATCTTGATGAGCTTGATGAACCCGTCACCGAGCGCCTTGACCCAGTCGTTGGTCGCGACGGACGGCCATAGGCAGCCGACCATGGCGCCAATCAAGATCGCAATCAGCACTTGGACGTAGAGAATCTTATACCAAGTTTGCGACGCGCGCGCGGGCGCCGCAGTTGCCATGGTGGTCATGACGCTTCCTTCCCGAAAATACTCGAATGTGAGCCGTCCCGTCGTTGAGAGGAGACAGCGTCATACGAGACTCATCATTTTTTAGCCGGGTCCAATTGGAGACGGTTCCGAGAGCCGGCGCGTCGTTCCAAGGGCAGGCGTTCAGTTACGTATCCTTTCTCGTTAAGCAAGATATGCACCAGACGCGCAAACTGCGGCCGATTAAGTAGTCGCGGACAAACTGCCTGTCTCCGGGTGGCATCGGCTTGAGTGCTCAAACCGCGTTCGCAAGGTCGAACGAGAAGTTGCAGCGTGACTCGTAACTTGATCGGCTGGGCGCATTAGCGGAGTCACGGATCGGCCTGGAAGCCTAGCGTGATCGACATGCGCCGATTGCGGAGATGGATGCAACAGTAGGCTACATCGGTAAAATTGATAGTTTGGATTGTAGGCATCCATGCGATGGAAGCCTGATTTAGGAAGTCGATTGCACGGAAAAATCGCCTATGGATGCACTGCGTTGTCGCTAGCGGCGAAGCTTGTTTTCGTGCAAAGGGCATTTGTCTCCAGGCGTGTGCTAACGATTCCCATTAGGCAGGTTGGTTGAGAGGCGGCCTTCGCTCTTGGCCCCGCGCGCCTTTTGCCGCGTCGCAGAAGCAGCGTTACAATGATTTCTCCGCTAGATCGTTCGCGTTGCTGCCAACGGCAGGCTTTCTGCGATCCGTTCCATTACCGGCGCGGCGAGTGCGGCCTTTGAGCCATCGACAAACCAAACAGGCATGTCTCGGGGCGTCAAATGCTGCCGTTTCGTTGCGCGACTGTCGCTGTCTGCTCGGGAACAAAGATGCCGTAAATCTGACAGATCGTTAGATCCGCTCCACAGCGACGTCGTGCGTCTATGCGAATTTCTCTCACGTAGAGCATAGAGCGCGCCACAGTGCGCACGCGGCACAGGAATTGCTGATGGCGAACGAGCAGCTGCCGCCGTCAGATGGATGGAAAGGTGGCCCAGTCACAGGAGTTGCCGATGAGGCTTGCGAAGCTGCTCTTGCTTGCAGAAACGACGCGCGTGAATGTGGCGGCTACAAAGTGCCGCGCGACTAAAGGGCGATCCGCGCCACATCCCTGGGCGAGCCGGACGTGCAGGCGATCACTGTGCCGATACGGCGACCTGATCTCATTGTTGGGCTGACGCATGGATGTCTTTTCGGCAGAGATTGCGAATCCGTTGCGCTCACGATTGAGCTCGCCGGGAGAGAGATGACAAATCTACCGAATGCGAGCCCATGTTGTCTGAAACCCTAATTCGCAAGGCCCCCTGTTGCCGATTCCTTCAATCAGGCAACCGAAAGCCCGCCGCAGCAGTACTGTCCGTGATTTAGCGAAATTGCTGTCCCTTAGTTAGCGAAACCACTGTCCGGTTTTTGCGAAATACGCACTGTGAACCAACTGTCGAAGAGCGTCGGTGCGGGAACAATCCGCACGCCACGATCTGTGGGAACCGGGGCGGGCCGCCTTCGGTGACCCGGTGAAGTCTCATTGTTCGAGGCCACGGTCTGCGAGCAGTCGGTCCATGATTTCGCGATTGATCTCGCCAGCGATTTGGTTTCGGACTTGGGCTCCGAGCACCCGCTCGGCATCCAGGTCGCCTAACAAGCCCTTCTCGGCCAGTCGATGATTCAAGCGGGTTTGAAATTCCTCGCCCATGGCTTCGACGCGCCGGTCTTGCATCGCTGCATGTTCGCCCGGAGCGATGCGCCTCAGCACCGTCTCCCAGGGGTGCCAGCGGGTTGCCATGTAAGCGTCGAACTGGTTCGCTTCCTGCTCCCGAACCAGGTCCAGCGCCCGCGCAGCATCATCCGGGGTTACGTGAGAGACCGCCAGGAATTGCATGTTGGGGGCGACGTGACTGAGCTCGAGCGGCTCGCGCAGCAGATGTTGATAGGCCAGGTAGACTTCGATCTCGTCTATGCTCGGGTCGACCCTGACGAGCGAGTTGACCCTGTCGCGCGCGATCCCGTCCAGCGCCTCCAAGCGGAACGCAACACGGCCGCGCTGGATCAGTTCGCCGAGCCGATCATCATAAACTCCGTCCTCGACGTCAGCGTTAAGGCGCGCGGTCTGCATACCGTTCCAGTGCAAAGTAACGCGATCATCGCAACTCAAGTTGGCCTCGGAAGCATGCGTGAAAAACTGCTCGCGCAATCTCGGATTGGTCGCCGCCCGCCGCAAATCATCAGTCACTGCCTGCCGAAACTCGTGATTGCCATGGTTCACGGTCCCTCGTAGCCGCTCTAGGAACCGTGCGTAGTCTTGGGCGCCTGGCTCATCCGCAAAGTGCTGCCATTCGGCCAGTGTCGTCGGGTCGTCTGCGAGCCAGTCCGCGATAACCTCGTGCAGAGGCCGCGGCTCAACTTCCATCGCTCCTTCGGGCACCGGGAAAAAGATCTGCGGACCGGCATAGTCTCCGGCATGCATTGCTATCGCCAGATTGGTCCGCACCGGCTCGGGCAGCGGATTATTCTCCAGATCAACGCTGGACTCTTGGCCTAGCTGCGTCAGCAGGGTCTCGGGCACGCTGGTCAGCTGATTGTTGCTGGCGCCGAGCCACAGGAGCTCGGCCGGTACCGGCTCTGGCAAGCTGGTCAGCTGGTTGTGGCTGGCGCTGAGCCATTCGAGCCCGGCGGGGAGGGGGTGGGGCAGATTGGTCAGCTGATTGTAGTCGACGTTCAGCCGCTGGAGTTCGGCGGGAAGCTCGGGCAGGCTGGTCAGCCTGTTGCCACTGGCGTCCAGCTCCTGAAGCGTTCCCGGAAGGGGGGGCAGACTAGTCAGCTGGTTGTTGTCGACGCTCAGGCGACGCAGCCCGGGCGGCAAGTCTGCGGGCAGGCTGGTCAACCCGTTGCTGATGGCATAGAGCCGCCGGAGCCCGATTGGAAGGTCGGGCAAGCTGGTCAGCCGATTGTTGCTGGCGTAGAGCCGCTGGAGACCGGCCGGAAGGGTATCGGGCAAGCTGTTCAGCTGATTGTCGTCGACGTTCAGGCGGCGCAGCCGGGCCAGGAGGGGGGCGGGCAAGGCGGTCAGGGACAAGGACGACAGATCCAGCGCCTCATCGACATCGCCCGCTTCTCGCCAATCCCTCATTCGACTGACCGCCTCTTGCCGATTCTCGTGTTCGCCCTGCCCCTCTTCGGCAACCCAGCCCGCCAGGACCTGGTCGCGCGACGAGGCGGCGTCGGTGCCCGCCTCCGTCAAGGCTTCGACCCACTGCGCCGGGGCGGGAGCCCCTCGTTCGGAAGCCTCGGATTCTGAAGTTTCGGAAGGAGTGCCAGCGCCAAGCCGGGCCTGTTCTGCATTCATGGATGTCGTCTCTTCGGTCGTCAGATGAAGTCTAGATGGAGACGTTCTCATGCTACGAGGCTTTGCTGTCGACAATCTGACAAGCCTCGGAACGATCCCGCATTGCCTCGTCAGAAATGCTCCTGAATACGGAGTTGTTGCCTCACGTAAATTGCTCCCCAATAGCAACGGAGCGCAGAGGCGGCGATGAGGCGATTGAGCATGGCGACGCGCACGGAACTGAAGTCTGTTTTGGCACGGCGTTACGGGATGTCGAGCCGCGTCGAGAGCCGCATTCTCGACAGTTCGTTGCGATTACCTGCTTCCATCGGAAGCATGTGATCCGGATGTTGTCGGCGACCTCGTCGACTTTTCTGGCGAGCGGCTTGGTGCCGGACAGACCGAGGATGTAGTCGATGCCGTTGGTCTCGCACCACGCCATTGCCTCCGGCCGGGCATAGTGCCCGTCGCCACGGAACGTAATTCGCGTGTCGTGCCATCGCGTGCGGATGTGCCGTACCAGGCGGCGCAGATGGGCACACACCTCGACGCCGCCCGGCGTCTTGCCGGGCCGCAGCACGACTGCCACGGGCCGGCTCTTCTCCGTGTCGTAGACGTGGATCGGCAGAAAGCAGCGCTCGTCATAATGAGCGTTGAACAGCGAGAGCTGCTGATGGCCGTGGACGACATCGCAGCTATCGTCGATGTCGAGCGTGACGGATGCCGGCTCGCGCGGGTAGCTATCCATCCATGCGTCGACCAAAGTGTAGGTCAGTCGGATCACGTCGCGCTGGCGCGGAGCATTCTCCAGGCGCGACAGCGTCGGTTGGGAACACAGATCGCGACCGCTGTCCGGCAGCCGTCCGCAGGCCAGCTTGAATGCGGGATCGGACCTCAGATGATCGAGGTCGTCGGCGTCCTCGTAGCCGCAGCAGATCGCGAACATGCGCGCGCGGAACATATCGACAAGGCTGTGCACGACCCGCGTCGGATCGCGCCGATCCGGGAACACCCGGGCCAAATTGTCGGCCAAGCCAAGACGCCGCTCGGCCATCGCCAGAAGCATCACGCCCCCATTCGAGGTTAGGCGCCCACCATCGAGGCAGCTGTGACTTTCTTGGCGTGAACGGCTGGAAACGAAAAGGGCGGAATCGTATCGTCGGTCATGGCGGGTGTGGCGTTCGCGGTTGAAGGTGATGGGTTGGCTTCGCAACCGAATCCTACGCCGTATCAGCGCTTTACACCACGCTCGCCAGCCCCTCAGGCGCACTCTTGCGAATAAGACGGGCTAGCTTTTCCACAAGCCGAGAACGCAATTCGAAACGAAGTCGTCGCCATCGCGCACTTTCGACGGTTAAGCACAGCGGGCATGCTCACACGAGCCGCTCGGCACGCCGTGGGTTTGAAATCCTGCGAAATTTGTCAAATATCGCTGAATTCCTGTGCCATTTTGGCGGCTCCATCGCGATATCGCTGCGCGCTTCCGATTAGAAAGGCGCTCTAGGCAGGAGTTTTCAAATGAAGGTCGGAGTCCCCAAGGAAATCAAGGCGCACGAATATCGCGTGGGCCTTACCCCTGGAGCTGTCCGCGAATACGTGGCAGCGGGTCACCGCGTGATGATCGAGACCGATGCTGGCGCTGGCATTGGTGCAACCGATGACGATTATCGCAATGCTGGCGCAACGATTCTAACTTCCGCAGTTGAGGTATTCGCATCGAGCGAGATGATCGTAAAGGTTAAGGAACCTCAGCCGTCCGAATGGTGTCAGCTGCGGGAGAATCAGATCCTGTTCACTTATCTGCATCTGGCCCCCGACCCCGATCAGGCCATGGGCCTCCTGAAATCTGGATGCACCGCGATCGCCTATGAGACCGTAACTGATGCGCATGGTGGTCTTCCACTGCTGGCGCCGATGAGCGAGGTCGCGGGTCGGCTTGCGATCGAAGCGGCAGGTAGCGCCCTTAAGCGGAGTGCAGGCGGACGAGGGCTGTTGATCGGTGGTGTGCCCGGTGTTCAGCCGGCCCGAATCGTGGTGCTTGGAGGTGGCGTCGTTGGTACGCACGCGGCACGCATGGCGGTCGGTCTGGGCGCTGAGGTGACCATCATCGACCGTTCGATACCTCGGCTCCGCGAGTTGGACCAGCTATTCGAAGGACGCGTTCGCACCAGGTTTTCGACCATTGACTCCGTGGAGGAAGAGGTATTTGCGGCGGATGTGGTGATTGGTGCGGTGCTCGTTGCAGGTGCGAGCGCGCCGAAGCTGGTCCGCCGGAGCATGCTGAGCTCGATGCGCAAGGGGGGGGTGCTCGTGGACGTCGCTATCGATCAGGGCGGCTGCTTTGAGACATCGCATCCAACCACTCACGCTAATCCAACTTACGAAGTGGATGGCGTCATTCATTATTGCGTGGCCAATATGCCCGGCGCCGTGCCGCTGACCTCGAGCCAGGCACTGAATAACGCGACGCTGCCGTTTGGTTTGGCTCTGGCTCAAAAAGGTTTTTCCGCCGTGCTCGAAAGCCCGCATTTGCGCGCAGGCCTCAACGTCCATCGAGGCCGGCTAACTTACAAGGCGGTGGCCGAAAGCCTCGGGCTACCCTTCTCACCGATCGACCAGGCTGCTGCCTGATCCCAGAGGCCCGTTATGGCGTTTCCTCCCTGACTTTGGCCACCCTTCGGGGTGGCTTTTTTTGGCTCTATCGATCTGCTGACCGCCGCCGGCATTTATTTGTAACGCGGAGCGAAGTGGAGGATCACCAGACGAACGCCCGGCTTCAGTCGCCCTCGTGACGCGAAGCAATGTACTTTTGCTCCATACAGCGTATATGAATGCCGGTCTTGCCAGGTAAATCCAAGGCAATTGAGAATGCGCCCCGCGGGTCCCCAGGGGACCCGCGATCACCGGTGCGACATTATCTGACGCGATCGCCGCGACCTTTTCGGACTGGCTGTGGAGACGCGGACCAAGCCGGTGACGACTGCGCCGGTTGTTCATCGTGGTGCTGTCGCCGAAGCCGCCGCCGTCCCGGGTGGGGAACCAACAAGATGCGGCTCGCGGTCGACCTGACGTGAAGTGGCGCGGCGCATCGATCGTAGCCGCCGCACCGCGGCTAGGATCGCAGATCGCTCCCTCGTGCTGGCGAACGCGGTTCACCTGATCGGCTGACTGCCGGGAGATCGACCATGCGCAAACGACGGCATCGAGATCAGCAGCTGTCATGCCGATTGTAGGATTTGCGACACCGTGTCGAGGCGGCGACTTGCGTTGTCGAAAATAGCCGAGACAAATCAAGGTTAAACTGTCTGGCACAAGACTTGAAAGCAAGAAGCTGTCCCGCACCTTTTTGCTCATGGAAGCGCAGTGATGGCCTACAAGATAATCGCATCCCAGTGCACCGTCTGTGGTGCGTGTGAGTTCGAATGTCCCAATGCTGCGATCAGCCTGAAGAACGACATATATGTGATCAATCCGACCCAGTGTACCCAATGTGAAGGGCATTTTGACGCGCCGCAATGCGCCGTCGTTTGCCCGGTGCCTGATACCTGCGTGCCGGCATAGGTAGCCGATGAGAGGAGCTCCGACGCGAAACATGATGAAGACGCTATCGACAGCCGCCGCCCTTTGGATCCACCTCCTGTTTCTCTCACTGGCTGGTCCCGAGTTGGCCGTGATTCGCGCGATCCACTCGGAGAGGGCGCCGCGCAATCGTCGCCGGCGGCCGTTGTCCTTGCGCGAGCGGAGCGGGCAATGGTAGCTGTACAAGAGACCGTCGAGCGCGTGAAGCGCATCGACGTCGATCAGTATCGTTATGGGTTTGAGACCCTGATCGAGTCCGACAAGGCCCCCAAGGGATTGTCGGAAGAGACCGTCAAGTTCATCTCCGAAAAGAAGAACGAACCCGCCTGGATGCTCCAGTGGCGGCTCGAGGCCTATCGGCGCTGGCTGACCATGACCGAGCCGACCTGGGCCCGCGTCGACTATCCCAAGATCGACTTCCAGGATCTCTATTATTATTCGGCGCCGAAGCCGAAGAAGTCGATCACCTCGCTCGACGAGATCGATCCGGAGATCCTGAAGACCTACGAGAAGCTCGGCATTCCCTTGCGGGAAGTCGCCATGCTCGAAGGCGTCGAGCCCAAGGTGGGCGAGGAAGACCCGGCCCGCCGCAAGATCGCGGTCGACGCGGTGTTCGACTCGGTGTCCGTTGCCACGACCTTCAAGGCAGAGCTGAAGAAGGCCGGCGTGATCTTCATGCCGATCTCGGAGGCGATCCGCGAGCATCCCGAACTGGTGCAGAAGTATCTCGGCTCGGTGGTTCCGACCTCCGACAATTTCTACGCGACGCTGAACTCGGCGGTGTTCTCCGACGGCTCGTTCGTCTACGTGCCGCCGGGCGTGCGCTGCCCGATGGAGCTGTCAACCTATTTCCGCATCAACGAACGCAACACCGGCCAGTTCGAGCGCACGCTGATCATCGCCGACAAGGGCTCCTACGTCTCCTATCTCGAAGGCTGCACCGCGCCGCAGCGCGACGAGAACCAGCTGCACGCCGCCGTGGTCGAGCTCGTCGCGCATGACGACGCCGAGATCAAATATTCGACGGTGCAGAACTGGTACCCGGGCAATTCGGAAGGCAAGGGCGGCATCTACAATTTCGTCACCAAGCGTGGCGACTGCCGCGGCAACCACTCAAAGATCTCCTGGACCCAGGTCGAGACCGGCTCCGCCATCACCTGGAAATATCCGAGCTGCATCTTGCGCGGCGACAACTCGCGCGGCGAGTTCTATTCGATCGCGATCTCGAACGGCTTCCAGCAGGTCGATTCGGGCACCAAGATGATCCATCTCGGTAAGAACACGTCGAGCCGGATCATCTCCAAGGGCATTGCCGCCGGCAAGTCGCAGAACACCTATCGTGGGCTCGTGACGGCGCATCGCAAGGCGACCGGCGCGCGCAACTTCACTGCCTGCGATTCGCTGCTGATCGGCGATAAATGCGGCGCGCACACCGTGCCGTACATCGAGGCCAAGAACTCCTCGGCGACGTTCGAGCACGAGGCGACGACCTCGAAGATCTCCGAGGACGTGCTGTTCTACTGTGTGCACAGAGGCTTGACCGAGCAACAGGCCACTGGCCTCGTCGTCAACGGCTTCGCGAAGGACGTTCTGCAAAAACTGCCAATGGAATTCGCAGTGGAGGCGCAGAAGCTGATCTCGATCTCACTCGAGGGATCTGTCGGATAACCAAACCTCCGCGAGCCCTCTCGAATGCGGCTCGCCATTCGCATGGCATTTCAGGGATCAGATCAGAATGGCGCTACTCGAAATCCGAGATTTGCATGTTGGTATCGAAGACCACGAAATTATTCGCGGCCTCGATCTTAACGTCAATGCGGGTGAGGTGCACGCGATCATGGGGCGGAACGGCTCCGGCAAGTCGACGCTCTCGCACGTCATCGCCGGTAAGCCAGGCTATGAGATCACCGGCGGACAAATCCTGTTCAGGGGCGAGAACCTCTTGAGGATGGAGCCAAATGAACGCGCCGCCAAGGGCGTGTTCCTGGCATTCCAGTATCCGGTCGAGATCCCCGGCGTGACCACCGTGAACTTCCTGCGGGCGGCACTAAACGCACAGCGCAAGGCGCGCGACCAACAGGAACTCTCCACCCCCGAATTTCTGAAAAGAGTCCGGGAGGTGGCCGGTTCGCTCAACATTCCCCATGACATGCTCAAGCGCGGCGTCAATGTCGGCTTCTCCGGCGGCGAGAAGAAGCGCAACGAAATTTTGCAGATGGCGTTGTTCGAGCCGAGTCTGTGCATCCAGGACGAGGTCGATTCCGGCCTTGATATCGACACGCTGCGTATCGTCACCAGCGGCATCAACGCCTTGCGTTCGCCGGAACGAGCGATGATCGTGATTACTCACTATCGGCAGCTTCTCGACTATATCGTGCCGGACGTTGTGCACGTGATGGCGAAAGGGCGGATCAGGAAGAGCGGCGGCAAGGAACTCGCGCTGGAGCTCGAGGCTGGTGGCTACGCCCAATTCGAAGACGCGGCCTGACGGCTCTAGGGAGAATTCCCCGATGAAGCAGGTTATGGCCAAAGCTGACGCCGGACGCGCCATGGGCAATGTTTTCGCTGCGGCGCGTGGACAGCTGCCTGGCGTAGGCGCTGTCCCCCACATCCGTGCCAGGGCATTCGAGGCCTACGAGCGTGCCGGCCTCCCGCACCGGCGCATGGAGGATTGGAAATTCACCGATCTGCGCGCCCTGATCGGCGAGGTGCTGCCACTCGCTCCGCGACCGGATGCGAAGGCGCTGGTGCGCGCAAAGGCGTCGGCCAAGCAAGTGGCCGCCGATCAGGCGGTCAAGCTGGTTTTGGTGGATGGCAAATTCGCGCCAGAGCTATCCGATCTCGGCAGGCTGGAAAATAAAATCGATGTGCGGTCGCTGCGAGAGGTTCTGGAGAATTCCGCCACTGGGGCCATGGCCGGTCTGGTGCTGTCGACGACTAGCGATGCGGCGATCTCGCTCAATGCCGCAATGGCGACAGATGGCCTGGTGATTACGATCGCAGATGGCAATGCGGTGAAGCGTCCAATTCAGATCGTTCACGTCGCAACCGGAGTGTCGGTGTCCACGTTTACACGCTCCTATCTGCAGCTCGGTAAAGGAGCGCATGCGTCCATCGTGGAAAGTTTCGTCCCGGCTGAAGGCGCGAGCGGCTATCAAGCCAACGATGCGATAATCGCCCTGGTTGGTGACGAGGCGAGCCTGTCGCTTATCCGCGTGGCAGCCGATGCCTCTGACGCCGTGAACATCTCGTCGGCGATCATAGCAGTCGGCGCCAGGGCTAAGCTCGACCTCTTCAGCATGACCTGCAGCGGCTCCGTCAGTCGCTATCAGGGATTCATCACGCTGGCCGGCGAGGAAGCCGAGCTCTCGGCTAACGGGGTTAATCTCATCAGGGACAAGCTGCACGCCGACACAACGTTCGTGGTCGACCACGCCGTGCCACATTGCACCAGTCGGGAGAGGTTCCGCGCGGTCGTCGATGATTGCGGCCGCTCGGTGTTTCAGGGCCGAATCGTCGTTCGTGCCGCCGCCAGGAAGACGGACGCCACCCTGACGACGCGCGCGTTGCTCCTGTCCGACCAGGCCGAGGCCGATAATAAGCCCGAACTTGACATCTTGGCCGACGACGTGACCTGCGGCCACGGAGCGACATCGGGTGCGCTGGACGACGCTCTCGTATTCTATCTGCGCGCGCGGGGTCTATCGGAGAAGGATGCGCAGATGTTGCTGATTAAAGCGTTCCTTGGCGAGTCGATTGAGGGGATCGCCGCCAAGAATCTGCGCGATTTTGTGACAGCGCAAGCTGAACACTGGCTGCAGGGGTGGCGATGAGCGCTCATCCCGCGATGAGCGATGATAGTTACGAGGTCAAGCGTCTGGGTACGGACTTCCCCGCGCGGCTATGACGGTGTACCGCAAGCCGCTTGTCACCCGATAACGCTGCATCCGCACAAAGGCCCAACGCGGTACTTGACCGTATGATACAGGTGTACTCCAGCGAATACGCCAACGTTCGTCGCGGCTTGCACTACCTCGCTAAAACGCGGCGACCGAGGCGTATGAAGGCGCCCGTACCAAGGTGGCGCGGCTTGTGAACGCGCACTTAAACGAAGAGATCATCTTCACCTGGAGCGCCACGGAGGCAATCAATCTGGTCGATAAGACTTTGGCCGTGAACGCATTACCCGGGTGATGAGATCGTTCTCTCGATTATGGAACACCACTCCAACATTGTGCCATGGCATTTTCTCAGGGAACGACTCGGTGCAGGGATCAAATGGGGGCCAGTGGATGATGACGGAAACGTCTTGCGCGGTAAGTGTGAGCGACTGCTGACCCCGCGCACCAAAGATGGTTGCAACCACACAAATGTCGAACGTGCTTGCCACAGTCTTGCCGGTGAAAGGCGTGGTGAGGATCGCGCATGCTCGTGGTATCTCGGTGCTGCGTCGAAGGTTCGCAAGGATGCGTCCATATGAGCGCCGACGTCTGCGACATTGATTGCGATTTCTACGTCATGACAGGCCACAAACTCTATGGTCCGACGGGGATCGGTGTGCTTTAGGGCAAATCTGCGCATCTGGAATCGATGTCGCCCCTCAATGGCGGGCGGAGAGATGATCCGCGAGGTCTCGCGTTCCGGCGTCATTTATGGTGATCCGCCACACCGGTTCGAAGCGGGTATGTCGCCGATCGTCGAGGCCATCGGTTTAGGCGCGGCTATCGATTACATCAATTCAATAGGCAAGGTCCAGATCCGCAGGCACGAGAGCGTACTGCTCCCTTACGCGCAGGAGAGGCTGGCGGACATCAACTGCGTGCGCATGATCGGAGCTCCGCCGAAAAGGGGCCGATCATTTCCTTTGATATGAGGGGTGCGCATGCGCATGATATTGCCACCGTCATCGACCGCGCCGGTGTAGCGGTGCGGGCGGGGATCCAATGTGCGATGCCGCTGCGCAAGCGCTTCGGCGTTCTGACGACGTGCGGTGCGTCCCTCTACGACGTCCAGGTGGCGAGGCAGCTCGCGTTGAGGTCTGGTGGATGATGGTCGTGCACCTCATCGTCATCGCAGCACCCGTAGGTCTCGGCAACCATAGATAGTATGGGCAGGCCTGTGTCGGCCAGCCGGCCTTGCAGCCGGTCTTCCTGTTACGGCGCCTTCAGCGATCGTGGACGCGATCGAGAATTGGGCGCGGCAAATTTCACGCATAGCCGGCCCTTGTTCTATTTCGGACAGGGCCAAACCAAGAGTTCTCCGCCCAAAGCGTGATGTCGCGTTCGCAACAACACCCCGTGCCCCGGCAAGAGACGCGCTAAGCGATTTTAATCGCTCTGCTTTTATGTGCTCAGGACGCGCTGGCATGCCGGTTGCAAAACTCTCGGCCAAGAAGCCGCCCTTGCAACAGCTAACCTTTGAAGGACATCAGATGAGTCTCGCCACGACCCAGAGCATCGCAGAAATCAGGGCTCGCAACAAAGAGCTGATCGAAGAGGTGCTGAAGGTCTATCCGGAGAAAACCGCGAAACGGCGTGCCAAGCACCTCAACGTTCACCAAGCCGGCAAGTCAGACTGCGGAGTGAAGTCCAACATCAAATCCATACCTGGCGTGATGACGATCAGAGGCTGCGCCTATGCAGGGTCAAAGGGGGTAGTCTGGGGACCGATCAAGGACATGGTCCACATCAGCCATGGCCCGGTCGGCTGCGGACAGTATTCGTGGGGCTCGCGACGCAACTATTACGTTGGCACGACGGGCATCGATAGCTTCGTGACCCTGCAGTTCACCTCCGACTTCCAAGAAAAGGATATCGTTTTCGGTGGCGACAAAAAGCTGGTCAAAATTCTTGACGAAATCCAGGAGCTGTTTCCACTCAACAACGGCATCACGATCCAATCGGAATGCCCGATCGGACTAATCGGTGACGACATCGAGGCCGTGTCAAGAGCGAAATCCAAGGAATACGGCGGCAAGACCATCGTGCCGGTCCGTTGTGAGGGCTTTCGCGGCGTGTCGCAGTCACTAGGCCATCACATTGCCAACGACGCGGTGCGCGATTGGATTTTCGACCGGCTCGAGTCCGACGGCAAACCAAAGTTTGAGCCGACGCCGTACGATGTTGCGATCATCGGAGACTACAATATCGGCGGCGACGCCTGGTCATCACGTATTCTGCTAGAGGAGATGGGCCTGCGGGTGATCGCGCAGTGGTCCGGTGACGGTTCACTGGCCGAGCTCGAGGCAACGCCGAGGGCAAAGCTCAACATTCTGCATTGCTACCGTTCCATGAACTACATCTCACGCCACATGGAAGAGAAGTTCGGTATCCCGTGGTGCGAGTACAACTTCTTCGGACCTTCAAAGATCGCAGAATCGCTTCGCAAGATTGCGGGCTATTTCGACGACAAGATTAAGGAAGGCGCCGAGCGGGTGATTGAAAAGTACCAGGCGCTGGTGAACGCCGTTATCGCAAAATATCGCCCGCGCCTGGAGGGCAAGACGGTGATGCTATACGTCGGCGGGCTCCGTCCGCGTCATGTGATTGGCGCATACGAAGACCTCGGGATGGAAGTCATCGGCACCGGATACGAGTTCGGTCATAACGACGACTATCAGCGCACAGCTCAGCACTACGTAAAGGACAGCACGCTCATCTACGATGACGTCAATGGCTATGAGTTCGAGCGCTTCGTCGAAAAGCTCCAGCCTGACCTTGTCGGCTCGGGCATCAAGGAAAAATATGTTTTCCAAAAGATGGGTGTGCCGTTCCGGCAGATGCACTCCTGGGACTATTCGGGCCCATATCACGGCTATGACGGCTTTGCGATCTTTGCGCGCGACATGGACATGGCTGTCAACTCGCCGGTCTGGAAGAAAACGAAGGCCCCCTGGAAGGAAGCTTCGAGGGCCAAGCTCCTCGCTGCAGAATAAAGCAACTCATCTCGCTCTCTGGGAAAGCCGGGGCGATACCAATCTCGATAGTGAAGGATTTCAACAATGGCGCAGAGTGCCGAACACGTGCTCGATCATCTCGAACTGTTCCGCGGTCCAGAATACCAGCAGATGCTGGCCAAGAAGAAGATATTCGAGAATTCTCGCGATCCCGCCGAGGTCGAACGTATCAAGGAATGGACGAAAACGGCCGAATATCGCGAAAAGAACTTTGCGCGGGAGGCGCTGGCGGTAAACCCGGCCAAGGCCTGCCAGCCGCTTGGCGCCGTGTTCGCCTCTGTTGGCTTTGAAGGCACGCTGCCCTTCGTCCACGGCTCGCAAGGCTGCGTGGCCTATTACCGCAGCCATCTGTCACGGCACTTCAAGGAGCCTAGCTCCTGCGTCTCTTCGTCGATGACGGAAGACGCTGCCGTATTCGGCGGCCTGAACAACATGATCGACGGGCTCGCGAACAGCTACAACATGTACAAACCCAAGATGATTGCGGTCTCTACGACCTGCATGGCCGAGGTGATCGGCGATGACCTCAACGCCTTCATCAAGACGTCAAAAGAAAAAGGTTCTGTTCCGGCGGACTTCGACGTGCCGTTCGCCCACACGCCGGCGTTCGTCGGCAGCCACGTCACCGGTTATGACAATGCGCTCAAGGGCATTCTGGAGCATTTTTGGGACGGCAAGGCCGGAACAGCGCCGAAGCTGGAGCGCAAGCCGAACGGGGCGATCAACATCATTGGTGGGTTCGATGGCTATACCGTCGGAAACCTCCGCGAGATCAAGCGCATCTTGGCATTGATGGGCATTCACCACACAATCCTCGCCGATAATTCTGAAGTCTTCGATACTCCGACAGACGGCGAATTCCGGATGTATGACGGTGGCACGACGCTGGAAGATGCGGCCAACGCGGTTCACGCCAAGGCGACAATCTCCATGCAGCAGTGGTGCACCGAAAAAACGCTGCCATTCGTGGCTGAGCATGGCCAGGACGTTGTATCCTTCAACTACCCGGTGGGCTTATCCGCAACGGATGACGTTATCATGGCGCTGTCACGCATCAGCGGCAAGGAGATCCCCGAGCAACTCGCGCGAGAACGTGGCCGCCTGGTCGACGCCATCGCTGACTCCAGCGCGCATATCCATGGCAAGAAGTTCGCGATCTATGGCGATCCGGATCTTTGCTATGGGTTGGCTGCGTTTCTGCTCGAACTGGGCGCCGAACCGACCCATGTGCTGTCCACCAACGGCAACAAGGCGTGGCTCGAAAAAATGCAGGCGCTGCTCGCAAGCTCGCCATTTGGGCAGGGCTGCCAAGCATACCCGGGCCGAGACCTCTGGCACATGCGCTCACTCCTGTTCACCGAGCCGGTCGATTTTCTGATTGGCAACACCTATGGCAAGTACCTGGAGCGTGATACTGGAACGCCACTGATCCGCATCGGCTTTCCGGTTTTTGATCGGCATCACCATCACCGCTCCCCCCTATGGGGCTATCAGGGCGGCCTGAATGTGCTGGTGAAGATCCTGGACAAGATCTTCGACGAGATCGACAAGAAGACCAACGTTGTCGGCAAAACTGACTACAGCTTCGACATCATTCGTTGATGAGCGACTGTGCGCGCGCCATCGCCCTAGCTCCGATGGCACAAGCACACGACGGTTGACCTTGTAACTAGTGCGCGCTGAGAGGAAAAAAGGATGAGTTCACTAGCGGCCACGGTCCAGAATATTTTCGACGAGCCGGGCTGCGCCGAGAATGGCAGTAAGTCGGAGGCTGAACGCAAGAAGGGCTGCACCAAACAGCTCCAGCCGGGTAGCGCTGCCGGCGGCTGTGCTTTCGATGGCGCCAAGATTGCGCTGCAGCCGTTCACCGACGTCGCTCACTTGGTGCATGGTCCGATCGCGTGCGAAGGTAATTCCTGGGACAATCGCGGCGCGGCGTCGTCCGGCTCGAATCTGTGGCGCACGGCATTTACAACCGATTTGAGCGAAACCGATATTGTATTCGGAGGCGAGAAGCGGCTCTGCAAAGCGATCAAGGAGATCATCGACAAGTGCGACCCGCCCGCCATCTTCGTCTATCAAACCTGCATCCCGGCGATGATCGGCGACGACATCAACGCAGTCTGTAAGGCAGCATCTGAAAGGTTCGCAAAGCCGGTGATCCCGATCAACTCCCCGGGCTTCGTCGGCTCGAAGAACCTCGGTAACAAGCTTGCTGGCGAGGCCTTGCTCGACTATGTGATCGGGACGCAAGAACCGGACTACACCACGCCGTACGATATCAACCTGATCGGGGAATACAACCTTTCGGGAGAGCTCTGGCAGGTGAAGCCATTGCTAGACGAGCTTGGAGTACGGATTCTCTCCTGCATCTCCGGCGATGGCAAATATCGCGAAGTCGCTTCATCTCATCGCGCGCGGGCGGCGATGTTGGTATGCTCAAAGTCCATGATCAATGTCGCACGCAAGATGGAGCAACGCTACAGGATCCCGTTCTTCGAGGGGTCGTTCTACGGTATTCAAGACTCGAGCGAATCGCTGCGCCAGCTTGCCCGCTTATTGGTTGAACGCGGCGCGCCGACAGATCTGCTCGGGCGCACCGAAGCGGTGATCGCGCGCGAGGAAGCTTGGGCCTGGGCTGCAATCGAGCCGTACAAGCCACGATTCGAAGGCAAGAAGGCCTTGTTGATTACCGGCGGCGTCAAGTCATGGTCGGTCGTTGCGGCACTCCAGGAAGCCGGGCTTGAGGTAGTCGGAACCAGTGTGAAGAAATCAACCAGGAAAGACAAAGAGCGCATCAAGGAGCTCATGGGGCAGGATGCCCACATGATCGAGGACATGACGCCGCGCGAAATGTACAAGATGCTGAAGGACGCAAACGCGCACATCATGCTATCGGGCGGCAAGTCGCAGTTCGTCGCGCTGAAAGCGGCGATGCCCTGGCTCGATATCAACCAGGAGCGTTGCCACGCCTATATGGGCTATGTCGGAATGGTCAAGCTGGTGGAGGAGATCGATAAGTCGCTCTCCAGTCCGATGTGGGAGCAGCTACGTCGACCGGCACCATGGGAGGCATTGGCCAAGGCGATGGAGCAGATGCAATCGCCGGTGGCCGCGATCGCCCGCGATCCGGCGCTCGCCGAAACCGCGCGCCGCGCGAGGAAGATCTGCGTGTGTAACAAGGTCGATCTGGGCACGATCGAGGATGCAATCTACGCGCACGGCCTCAGGAGCGTCGCAGCGGTCAGAGAGCATACCAATGCGGTCGGTGGCTGCTGCCAAAGACGCATCGAAGGTATCTTGGTGTCCGAGCCATCTGCCATTCGACAGGCCGCAGAATAGGGAGGCGTCATGGCCATCGTCACGGCGCCGACAAAAGCCTGCGCTGTCAACCCGCTGAAGATGAGTCAGCCGATCGGCGGCGCATTCGCCTTCATGGGGCTGCGCGGGGCCATGCCGCTCCTGCACGGTTCCCAGGGGTGCACATCCTTCGGGCTCACGCTCTTTGTCCGGCATTTCAAAGAGGCAGTACCGCTGCAGACCACCGCGATGAGTGAGGTCGCGACCGTACTCGGCGGCTATGAGAATCTCGAGCAGGCGATACTGAACATCTACAACCGTGCCAAGCCAAAGATCATCGGAATCTGCTCGACCGGTGTCACTGAGACCAACGGCGACGATGTGGATGCCTACCTCAAGCTAATCCGGAGCAAGCATCCGCAACTCGCAAAGTTGCCACTGGTGTATGTCTCGACGCCTGATTTCAAGGGCGCGTTCCAGGACGGCTGGGAGAGAGCTGTGGCGCGCATTGTGGAGGTGCTGGTGGAAGGGCCCAACACCAATGGCCTGCGGGATCAATCGAAGGTGAATGTTCTGCCGGGATGTCACCTCACGCCCGGCGACCTTGATGAACTCCGTGTCATACTGGAGGATTTCGGGTTGTGCCCATCCTTCCTCCCTGACCTGGCGGGATCGCTCGATGGGCATATCCCCGATGAGTTTACGCCAACGACCATCGGCGGCATCGGCGTCGACGAAATTGCGAGCATGGGCCGCGCCGGATGGACGATTGCAATCGGCGCGCAGATGCAGCGAGCGGCAGAGGTCATGCAGGTCAAGACCGGCGTTCCTTTTCGTGTCTTCGAGCGGCTGTGTGGTCTCTGTCCGAACGACGAATTTATGATGTTCTTGAGCGAGATCAGCGGCCGCCCCATACCATTGAAATATCGGCGCCAGCGCGGTCAGCTCGCCGATGCAATGCTGGACGCGCACTTCCATATTGGCGGTCGCAAACTTGCAATCGGCGCTGAGCCAGACCTCCTGTTTGATCTGTCCGGCATGCTGCACGACATGGGCGCGCAGGTGACCGCGGCCGTGACGACCACTCAGTCGGAGGTGATCGAGCGGATCAAGACCAAGGAGGTACTCATTGGCGATCTGGAGGATCTGGAAGGGCTTGCTGAAACAAGGCATTGCGACCTGCTGATCACGCATTCGCATGGCAGGCAAGCGGCGGCTCGGCTGAAAGTCCCGTTCTATCGTACCGGTTTTCCGATGTTCGATCGACTTGGCGCGGGCCACCAACTATCCGTGGGCTATCGTGGTACCCGCAATCTGATCTTCGATATCGCCAATCTCGTGATTGCGCACCGCGAGGAGAACGATCGGCCTACGCCCGATAGATGGCGGACTGCGCCCGGATCGCCACGATGCTCGGGGTATCGCAGCTCCACCGGCGCAGCTGAGAGGTCGACTGCATGAAGGTCGCGTTTGCCACTCAAGACCTGAGACGCGTCGATGCCCATTTTGGTTGGGCAAAGAATATCGCAATCTACGATGTCACGCCTGGCGGGCACGTGTTTCTCAAAGCGATTGAGTTTGAGGGCGATCTTAAGGAAGACGGCAACGACGACAAGTTGGCGCCGAAGATCGAGGCGATCAAGGATTGCGCAATCCTTTACGTCGCCGCCATTGGCGGTGCCGGGGCTGCGCGAGTGGTGGCCAACAAGATCCATCCTATCAAGGTGAATAAGCCAGAAAGCATTCTGGTGTTGCTCGAAAAACTCGAGCGCGTACTGAAGGGCACGCCACCTCCCTGGCTGCGCAAGGCCATGGCAAAGGACCGACGGCGTACGTTCGAGTTCGACGAATGAGGTGATATGACCACAAAAATAGAGCAGCAGGGCAGTGCCGTGGACGCGCCGTTCCTCATGGAGTTGATCAAGATTTGGCGCGCTCAGGATACCAACGGAGCCTGGGAGGCGAAGAGCGATCTCGACCTGCTCGAACCCTATATTCTGGACAAGGAGAAGCGGCGCGCATTGCCGATTATCGGTGATCCTGATCCCGATACACTGTGGCGGCTTGAGCTATTCTTCGATGCGGTCGCGCTCTCGATCGAGAGGGTGACCGGCGTGATGATCCAGCCGATTCTGAAGCTGCATCGTGAAGGCTTCGGCCGCGTGGTGCTGATCGGAGGCCGGCTGATCGCCGTAAACAAGCAGCTGCGCGATGTGCATCGCTTCGGCTTCGATAATTTCGTAAAGCTCGCGCAGGAGGGCGACAAATATGTCAGCGACGGAATCGACCTGATTCGGAAATTTCCGGACGTGGCGAACTATTGAGGACACTCATGGGCGATCGTGAAACACTGAAGACAGAACTAAAGAAGCTGTCTGCCAAGGCGATACAAGCCAAGATGGATCTGCACGACCTTTCGGAAGAATTGCCAGTCAACTGGACCTCGATCATGGTGGTGGCGCAGAAGGCGCACAATGCCTATGCCGAACTTGAGCGCAAGACCCTTGATTTGAAAGCGCTGGAAGATACTTAAAAGGGGGCCCGACCCATGTCATTTGCAACGCGCGATGGACGCGACTGGACGCCAGAATATCTGATCTCGATCAATAGCAAGAAGTGCATCGGCTGTGGCCGCTGTTTCAAGGTGTGCGGTCGAGATGTCATGACCTTGAAAGGAACGAACGAGGAGGGGGAACTTGTCGACCTCGACAATGACGAGGACGATGAAATCGAAAAGAAGATCATGGTTCTGAACGATTCGGGCGCTTGCATCGGCTGCGGTGCATGTGCCAGGGTTTGTCCGGCCAACTGCCAGACCCACATTTCAGCCGCAGCGGAAGCTGCGTGAGCGAAGGCGGCGCTCTCTCTCTCTCTCTCGCAGCAGCAGGCGAGATATAGGAAGACTCGTTGGTGATCGGGTAAACCCGCAACGGAGACTCGGGCGGCGGGCTCGAATGGCCCCGATCTTTCACTGAACAGCAAGACGGAACGATCTGCTTAGTCCCGAGGCAAGCCATACCGACTGAGTGGCGCTAATCGCTCTCCTATCGCAGGGTCCACGTTATCGCGAAAGCGCCCTGGCCTTTACGCTGGGCGGGTGATCAAACTGCCTTCGTGGTCTTCATAGATTGCGAATTGCTGGTTTCCGAAGTAGGGGACGTTCCTGCGGAGCCAATGGTGCCTATCTTATCCTGTGGCCTGCCCGGTTGCGGGATGGGCAGGAGCGTAAATCGGCCGCGGTGCGCCGGGCGTGGACATTGTCTGCCCGATCATTGCCGATCGCGCTGAAGTGCATGTGATGGCGGCACCTGTGTCCTCCGCAATTCTCCACTGGGGACCGGATGGCGCTGCCGGAATTGGATGGACGGTGCAATTGCGTATGCGAGTTTGTGGACGCCTCGAGCACGCGGCAAAAGCACCGAGCGGAAGTTCTGCTCCACAAGCGCTGGCCAAGCTAATGAATCGGGAGAAGGCGGAGATAGCCTGCGCTTTGCGGAAACAGTTGCAGGCATGGAGCCAGGTGAGTCGTCATCCGAAACAACGGCGCCATGCTCTCTGGTTTCCGTGGCAGCGGGTCGACAGGCCTACGAAGTATCTTTCGAAAGCTGAAGGCAGTGCTATCGATACTGAGGGAAGCTGCGAGACGGATTCCTCGGACGATAACCCTTCATTATTACTTGGAGCGCGCTCTTATGGGGCTCAGCGTGGAGCACAGTGGCTGCAGCAGCAGCACCGGGCCTGAAATGACGGACATTTCGCCGTTCCACGCGCGGGCGCAACGGTCTTAGCCTAAAGGAGGCACACGCTCGCCGCGTGCGCCCCTCACTGGCTGGAAGCGAGCGTTCAACCTTTCTGCGAAGGCACTTGGGATGCCGCGGTGGGATACCCCATCCGAGGGCATCGTAACCGGGCCTTCCACAGCGTCGCGATCAACGAGCAGCAACGACCAGCCACCGCGTTTAGCTGAGAAAGGTTGGAGCGCGAAAGCTGCAGCTGCGCAGCCAGCATGGAAAGGGCAACAAGGCTCAATGCTCGTGCGAATTGGTCTGAATTATGCGCCCGGGCCAATGAGGTGTGCGGCAATGGCGAAGCTTGCGTTGGATTGTCAGAAACGCGAGCCGTTCCGGCACTTGTACGGTTCTTGCAGGATTGTTTGCACAGCGACAGTGAAGAACGTCTTGCAATAAACGAGCGATGAATGCAGCCAGATGCCATCTATGCGATTTGCGGCTTTAACCACATTCCGAGCCGCCAGGCCATGGGATTTCATCTTATTGTCGTCGATGATGACGGCACTCACCGGCCGTGGTCCATCATTGTGGTGCGCTGGGGCAAAAAGGTGCTTGGCTATGTCAATAAATGCCCGCACAACAGGGTCAATTTGGACTGGGAGCGGAACGAATTCCTCGATCCATTCGGTATCCGGCTGATGTGCGGCAAGCACGGTTCGACCTTCGAACTCGGCACCGGGCGGTGCGTCGAAGGTCCATGTCAAGGTAGAGCGCTCACACCGATCGCGTTGGCAGTTCTGGATGGTGATATCTGTGTCCTCGGCGTGCGTCTTGTCGAAGACGATGCATCGCCCAACAACTGAAGACCGCGCTCAGACCGGCCGGTTCTCGTTGCGGTTTTTCACGGGCTCTATCCTCTTTAGCCCGTCGTCGTACGAGATCTCCTCATAGGACAGATCGAGATCCCTTGCGGCATCGAGGAGGCAATCAAGCTTGCCGCCCGGATCGAGCTTCTTGATGTCGTCCTTGTTGAGCCCGACCAGATCCATCATCTCCTTCCAAACGGTGGATTCATCGCACGGTAGGACGAGGAAATTGATATCACCGAGCTTGATTTGGTATTTCGCTAGCAAATCTATGTTGTTGCAGAACATGAAGTAGCTGCCGTTTGGGCTTAAGGCACCGTCAAGGACGGTCGCGACGTCAGCAAGATACGCGAAGGAGTGCAGGTAGCCGGCCAGCACCGGAATAGTCCATTCTCCGTCCTGCGCGATTGTCAACACCTGCTCGATCGAATAGTCCGGCGGCCGTTTCTCGTCCGCGACTTGAGTCTGGAATTTTAGTGCGACGTCGCCGCGAAAGCCGAACCGGCCCGGCTTGGTCGTCCCGCCTTTGAGTACGGCATTGAGCAGGCGGCCCTCCTTCTCAAGTCTGCCGAGTGCGGTGTTCTCGATTGCAGTCATTAAAGTCGTCCTCGATCTAAGCTCTTCACCGACGCCTTGGCCGGTGCCTGATGCGATGCAAATTGCTTGCCGTCGCATGTGTAGCGGCCTTCGGCGTAGCTTAGAAAGAAAACGCGTCAGTGGGCTGCGATCGCCGAAAGTAACCTCGTCAGGAACCCGACACCGGTTCCAAAGCCAACAGGCGCGATCCGAAAAAGTGAGCAGCATCAAGCGTCTGCACGCTGGCACGTGACTTGCCCTTGGCAGCTAAATCCAAGCTGATGAGGATAAGCCGTGATCAATCTGACGGATAGCGCAGTGAATGCAATCAAGAGCGCGATTTCATCGTCGACCCACCCGACCGGCGGTCTGCGCGTTATGATCGAACCAGGCGGCTGCAATGGATTCAAATACAAGATGGATCTGGCCGAGGAACCGAAGCCTGACGACACCGTGATCGAACGCGACGGGCTGAAGGTGTTCGTCGATAACAAGAGCCGCGAGCATCTGGTCGGCACGACCATCGATTTCGTGATGGCACTGGAGAGCTCTGGCTTTACCTTTCATAACCCGAACGCCACCGCGAACTGCTCCTGCGGAAAATCGTTCAGCTGATGAAAAAATCGTTCAGCTGATGAGGAGGAGACATCGAAGCATGCAGGCCGAAGAACAACTGAGGCAATTATCGTGCACTGCGACAGACCGAGCGCGTCGTATTCGCGGCGCTCTCGAAGAGATCCGACCCAATCTGCCACGCGACGGTGGCGACTGTCAGAGGATCGGCATCGATGGCAGGATTATGGTCAGGCTAACCGGTGCCTGTATGTTCTCTAAGCTTTCGAGCGTGACGCTGGAAGGCATTCAGGCGCGGCTGGTCGATAAACTAATCCCCGTTGCTGCTGCAGCCGAGGCAGTGGATTGAGCGAAAATCGAGTGCCGATTTACCTCGATAACAATGCAACGACGCGGACCGATCCATCCGTCGTGCAAGCCATGTTGCCGTTCTTCACCGAGCAATTCGGCAATGCCTCGTCCACGCACGCCTTTGGCAGCGAGGTCGCAGTCGCTCTGAGGCAGGCCCGGCGTAGCTTGCGGGGCCTGCTAGGGAACGCATGCGATCATGAAATCGTTTTCACCTCGGGAGGGACCGAGGCCAATAATGCCGCGGTCCTCTCTGCGCTTGCGACGCAGGAGGACCGCGACGAGATCGTCACGACCTCGGTAGAGCACTCCGCCGTTCTTGCGCTAACCGAGCAATTGGCGACCAAAGGAGTCAAGACGCACATCGTACCCGTAGATTCCCGCGGCCGGCTCGACATCGAGGCGTTTCGCTGCGCGCTCGGGCCACGCACAGCGATTGCTTCGGTTATGTGGGCCAACAACGAGACCGGAACGATGTTTCCTGTGGAGTTTCTGGCCGGGTTGACCCGTGAGGCGGGCGCGCTGTTTCACACCGATGCGGTCCAGGCCATCGGTAAGGTGCGCGTCAACCTAAAGGACAGTGCGATCGACATGCTGTCGCTATCCGCCCACAAACTGCACGGTCCCAAGGGGATCGGCGCGCTATATTTGTGCAAAGGGACAAAATTCCGGCCGCTGATCTGCGGCGGATCACAAGAACGAGGGCGCCGCGGCGGGACTGAGAATATTCCCGGCATCGTCGGCCTGGGAAAGGCTGCCGAGCTTGCGGCGGAGCGGCTCGAACCGGAGCGCCTTCGCATTGGCGCGTTGCGCGACCGCCTCGAGCAGGGAATTTTGCACAATGGCGAGTGCGTTTCGCTCGGCGATATCAGCAATCGGTTAGCGAACACGGCCAACATTGCCTTCGACCATCTCGAAGGCGAAGCCATCGCCCACCATCTCAATCGGGCGGGCATCGCCGTGTCGCTCGGATCAGCCTGCAACTCCGGCTCAATGCAGCCATCGCATGTTCTGCGTGCCATGCAGGTGCCGGCGTGGCGGATGCGCGGCGCGGTACGCTTTTCTCTGTCGCGTGAAACCTCCCTCGCGGAGGTCGATGAGGTCGTGTGCGCAGTTTCCGACATCGTGGCTCGCCTGCGCGCCACCTCCTGCGTCACAGTCGGGGAGTTGACCTCGTGAAAATCATGATCCGCCGGTCTCCGGACGCGGGCCTGTCGATCTACGTGCCAAAAAAGGATCTCGAAGAGCCAATCGTGGAATCCGAGTACGAGACGCTATGGGGCGGCTGGATCAAAGTAGCCAATGGCTGGGTGCTCGATTTGCCCGAGATGGCGAGCGACACACGGTTACCGATCACAATCAACGCTAAAAAACGAGGCGAGAAAGGGGACGATCCGTGAAGGCGCCCCCGCAGATCGACTTTGTCCATGCGGCCGATGCAAAGGCCACTCTCGTGGACATCGCTGCCGGCCTGAGGGCCGCCAGCATTATTCCCTATCTCGGTCCTGGCCTCGCCGAACTGTGCAGATCCGATGTGCCGACCACACCAGAGGCATTGGCCGGCTTCTTCGCCAGCAAGGTTCCGCTGCCGCGGCGGGCTAGGGGCAATGCGTGGGCGTCGGCGCAGCATATCGAGATCAGCAAACATCGGTCCGCCGTGACCGCATTGATGACACAGGCTTTCGCTCGGCCAGTCGAGCCGACGCGGTTGCACCATCATCTTGCGTCCCTGTCGCTGCCCGTCATAGTAGACGCGTGGTATGATGACGCCATGCGCGCGGCGCTGGGTAAGCGCGATGGATGGGGCGAAGTGCAGGGTATCACCCGCGCAGGTATTGGCGAGAATCGCTGGTATCGCTTTTACGATCCGGTTGGCCAAGAGGTCGACAGTGTCGTGGCCGGCAGCTGGGCGACGGTGCTGTACAAGCCGCATGGCAGCGTGCAGCCGGCCAACAATTTCCTTGTCTCCGACGCTGATTATGTCGAGGCGTTGACCGAAATCGACATTCAGACGCCAATTCCGGACATCATCAAGGAAAGGCGAACCGGACAGACCTTTCTCTTCATCGGCTGTCGCTTCAACGACCAGCTGTTGCGTAGCTATGCGCGGCAGATCATCAAGCGCTCGGCCGACACCCACTATGCGATCGTTGATCCGGACGCGCTCTCTCGCAATGAGCTCCGCTTTCTACTCGAGCAAGGCCTGACGCCGCTTGCGATTGGGCTCCCTCGCGCGGTTGAGATACTGCTGACCCATTAGTGGCCTTCTGAAGCCCGCATCCCCCAGCTCGTATCGGCATAGCGAGAAAATCCGTTCAGATGGAGTCGGGTTCCGGCGAGCTTGGCGCGAGAATGAATGCGCAAGTCATGGAGCTCTGCGTGAGAATGACGACGTACCTGTCGCATCGTCAACACGCGCATCATTACTGTTCTTACATGCGCCAGCGCCGATCGTTTCCGCTAACTCGTTGGCGTATGGCTGCAATTTCATCGTCTCCGCCATGGCATGCAAGTTGCTACTCAGCTGCTTGAGGCTCGCTCACGGATGGTCCTGGGAGGCCGATGATGCCTGCAGGGAAAATGAAAATGAACGCGGTCGTCGGACGCGGAAAATATGTCAAAGCTGCAGTGGATAACGGCAAGATGATGCAGCCCGCCGCCGAGCATAAGGGCTGCTGCGCTTCGGCCACGACCGGGCAGGCGAGCTGCGGCTCGCGGGCCGGCCAAGCCGATCTGCCGACCGAAATCTGGGAAAAGGTCAAGAACCATCCCTGTTACAGCGAAGAAGCGCATCATCATTACGCCCGCATGCATGTCGCGGTCGCGCCAGCCTGCAACATCCAGTGCAATTACTGCAACCGAAAATACGACTGCGCCAATGAATCGCGTCCGGGTGTGGTGAGCGAGAAGCTTACCCCTGAGCAGGCGGCAAGAAAAGTGCTCGCGGTCGCGACCACCATTCCGCAGATGACGGTGCTTGGCATCGCTGGTCCCGGCGATCCCTTGGCCAATCCAGCAAAGACGTTCAAAACGTTCGAGCTGGTCGCCAAGGTGGCTCCCGACATCAAGCTATGTCTGTCAACCAATGGACTGGCTCTGCCGGACTATATTGATACCATCGCCAGGTCCAAAATTGAGCACGTCACCATCACCATCAACATGGTCGATCCCGAAATCGGCGCCAAGATCTATCCGTGGATCTTCTTCAACCACAAGCGCTACACCGGCATCGACGCGGCAAGGATACTCACCGATCGCCAGCTGCAAGGCCTCGAGATGCTTAGCGAACGAGGTATCCTGTGCAAGGTCAACTCGGTGATGATCCCAAACATCAACGACGACCACCTGGTCGAGGTCAACAAGGCGGTGAAGTCGCGCGGTGCCTTCCTTCATAATATCATGCCGCTGATCTCCGCGCCCGAGCACGGCACAGTATTTGGCCTCAACGGTCAGCGCGGACCGACGGCGCAGGAATTGAAGACGCTGCAAGATGCTTGTGAAGGGGAGATAAACATGATGCGGCATTGCCGCCAGTGCCGCGCCGATGCGGTCGGTCTACTCGGGGAGGATCGCAGCGCAGAGTTCACCACCGATCAGGTCATGAAAATGGACGTCCAATATGACTTAGAGATGCGCAAGGCTTATCAGGACAGGGTAGAGGATGAGCGTGCCGCCAAAGTCGCGGCCGGCCAAAGGGAGCTTGCGGAATTGGCCGGAGAGATGAGCGCGATCACTCTTCTGGTGGCCGTCGCAACCAAGGGCTCGGGGTTGATCAACGAACACTTTGGGCATGCAAAGGAATTTCAGGTGTACGAACTTTCTACAACCGGCGCCAAATTCGTCGGCCACCGGCGCGTGGACGTTTACTGCCAGGGCGGTTATGGCGAGGAGGACAGGCTTTCCGCCATTATGCGTGGCATCCATGACTGCCATGCGGTCTTCGTGGCCAAGATCGGCGGCTGCCCGAAAAGCAATCTGATCAAGGCGGGGATCGAGCCGGTCGATCGATTCGCCCATGAGTTCATTGATAAGTCGGCGATCGCCTGGTTCAGATCCTATCTGGACCAGGTGAAACGCGGGGAGATTCAGCACGCGCCGCGCGGCGACGCCGCGATCCGGCAAGGAGCTCTGATCTCTGCGGCGTAAGGGGGAATATGTGCCATTCAAGATCATCGCCTCGCAGTGTACGAGCTGCTCAGCCTGCGAACCCTTATGCCCGAACGTTGCCATCTCGGAGAAGGGGGGGGACTTTGTGATTGAAGCGGCGAAATGCACCGAATGTGTTGGCTATTTCGACGAGCCGCAATGTGTCGCCGCCTGTCCGGTCGACAATACCTGCGTGGTTGATACGTCCTTACCTCGCTACCAAGCGCCAGCCTAAAGCGTGAGCCCCCATGAACGGCATGCCAAGAGCTGGTGCTGAAAACGTCGCACGCTTCGTGCTGCGCGTTGGGGGCGTCGCAGGCGCCGACGTTCGGTCCCCTTCACGGACGACGACTGCTCTGGATTGCCTTGCGATAGTGCTGTTGCTGGTCGGCCGCACGGCCCTGGAGCATTTCATTCTGCGCGGCGGTCTAAAGGCGCTTCTCGATGGCGAGAGCGGCCTCCCAGGCAGCGCTGCGATCGTCGATATGACTGACGATGCCGCGCGAGCACGAAGTGATGCAGGATCTCGCCTGCGGTGGGCCACGCGGCGTCCCTGCATCTCTACGAGGAAGCGATGCATGAGGAGCGGTACATGAACAGCATTGTTCGCGACAGCGACGTCGTCGAGCTCAGCGACCCGCCTGTCTTCAGCTTTGGCCAAAAGCTGCGAGCCAATCGCACCATCCGCAATGATGGCACCTATCGCGGCAAGGAGATTGGCGACGTCTTAGTCAAGAAGGGAGAGGTGGGTTACGTCGTCTCGATCGGCACGTTCCTGCAGCAATTCTACATCTATGGCGTCGAGTTTCTGGAAAGCGGTTACCGCGTTGGCATGAAGCGCAAGGAACTAGAGCCGGTGGACGCCTGCGAGGAGATCGATGATCTGCCATTGCCGGAGGAGTCATGACTGAGCCCGGCTTTCCGAAGTATCGGCGGGGCCAGCGGGTCAAAACCGTAGTCGACCTCGTCAACGACCGCTCATTTCCCAATACGGAGCCCGAGGGAGTCTTGCTCGCCGCCGGAGCGACCGGCGAGATCATCAACGTCGCTATCCATACCGACGCGAACGTGCCGATCTATATTGTCGATTCTGGTGAGCAGCTGCTCATCGGCTGTCTTGAAGAAGAAATCACAGTGCTTTGAAGGGAGGCTTTCGCTATGAATGCCGCGCTGATGAGGAAGGTAAACGCCGGGCTGGTGCCTCACCCCAACGAGCTCGATCGCAAACGGATCGAGCGCGGCTTGAGCTCGCGCAAGCGTTATCTCTACGTCTCGCCGAACGTGACGCAGGTGAGGGGCGGCTACCTCGTCGAGAGCCCCTGTTGCTCGCACAACATCGACAAGGATGGCGCTCTCATCGATGTCGCGCTGATTCTTTATGATCCCGTGAGCGGGATCTGGAAGCTGTTTTGCAAGAATCACGCGCGAGGAATCTGGGAGTTTTACAGCCTTTACCATCGCTTGACTTCTGCAATCGACGACTTGAACGCGGATCCGGAGCGTCTGTTCTGGCAATGACGAACCACCTTCGACGAGTCATAGAGGAGCCACGATGGCGCTCACCGAGGAGGAATTGATCGAAATCGAGCGGCTGCTTGCAGCCGATGGCACCGAGATGGGTCCGTTTGTCGAGCTGCGGCGCCGCTTTCCGCAGCTTGCTTGGGTGCGCTGTGATGCGTCGGATGTAGCGGATCAGCCGTTCCGGCAGTTTCCTCGTTTCGACCTTCATCTCCTCGATGGATCGGATCACTGCGTGCAGATTACGGCCGATCCGATGCGAGCCACCGGCATCGTACTGGCCAAAAGGAATGTTGGGCGGTGAGCACTGAACTAGAAGAGTATCGGCTGGATGGCGCGCACACTGTGGAGAGAAATGAATTTTTCGTTCCACTGTCCGATTCTGATATCACCTTCGCCGAGCTCTCTGCTGTGAAAACGCTGCTGTGTTCGCCGCAAATCTCCAACGGGCAGATCACTGAGGCGCTTGAGCACGCTTTCGCAGCCTATCTTGGCCGCAAATATGCTGTTGCGGTCTCGAGTGGTACCATCGGGCTCCTGCTTGCGCTGAAGGCGCTTGGCATCGGCCCGGGGCAGGAAGTTATCGCCTCGCCCTACTCCTTTCGTGAGACCGCGCATGCAATCAATCTCGCAGGCGCACGAGCGGTATTTGCCGATATCGACTATTGGTCCGGAGCATTGATCCCAGCGAAGGCCGAAGAGCGCATCACGGCCAACACGCGGGCGATCGTCGCCGGCAATCCCAGCGGTCATCCCGCGCCATGGTCGGAACTGCGCGCGGTCACGCAGCGCCATCAGCTGCTGCTTTTGGAGGATTCCACTGAGGCGATCGGATCGAGCTACAAGGCTGAGCTCGTCGGCCGGTTTGGCGACCTCGCGGTGTTCGACTTTGCCCAGCCGGCGGCCCCAACCTGTGGCGAAGGCGCAGTGGTGGTGACCGATGATATCGACATCGCGGTCGGCTTGCGTCGCCATCGCGTCCATCGTCTGGACGAGCGCTCCTCCGTTGTTGTCGGGAGCACGGCACCTTACCAGGCCGGCATGAGCGATCTCGCGGCTGCCTTGGGCCTGGCGCAGCTGAAGCGTCTCGATGAAATCCTGGAGCGGCGTCGGTTGGTCGAGCAGCTTTACAACGTACATATGCAATCATTTGAGGGCATCAAGCCGCCTTATGTTGGCCTCCATGTGACCGAGGTGAGCTGGTTGCTTTATCTCGTTCATCTGGGGACACGCTCCACGCGATCGGGGCGCGCCGCCATTATCGATGATCTACGCGACGCACAGGTTGAATCCGCCGCCTATAGCCAACCGCTGCATTTGCAACGGCACTACTTTGACTTCGGCTATCGGCGTGGCGATTTCCTGGTTACGGAAAAAATGGCCGATCGCGCTCTGGCGCTTCCGTTTCACACCCATTTCGCGAACAAGCAGATCGAGTTTATCGTCGAGACCATGAAAGATGCGTCGATCAACGTGGGTGCGGGTGCAGCGATCTACTGAGATGATCGTCATCCACGACACGGAAGCACGAGGATTGAATGGCGATGATCGTAGTTTTTGTCATCGGGAGAGATGGGCAAGAGGATCGAGGATACGTCGTTTGTGGCAGCGTTGTCGGGCGCAGCTCGTGATCCACACAAATGCGGGAGCGCGCCGGATGCCGCTCGAGGAATGTACTCGTCTGGGAAGGCCGCAAGAGAAATGCTCCAAGCGAACGCGAAGAAGACCTGCTCGATAGTAGCAAAGGCGCCGCGTCCAAGGCGCGGCTTGAGCCCCACGCGCCAAGGTGCCAGAAACCAAGCCCATCACAGTCGACAGTCTCGGTTTCCGCTGGGAATCGTCAAAGTTACCAAAACAGGGGATCGGTATGAACTCGCAACAAGTCATAATCCACGTCCGTTTCGGTCCGAACGGGAGGGTGATCCAAATCAGCGAGCGTCCGGCGAAGCTCACGCCGAACCAATGGTTTGATGTCCTCAACGCCCGTGCCAGCTCGGCTTATCGGCCGCTCGCTCGTGGCCGTGGGATTTTTCGGCTGAGCCGGACTGCGATCGATGCTTTCAAGCAGGAAACTGCGGGGCCGGGATGAGCGAACGGATAATCCGCAACCTGATGAGCGATCAGATCGAGGTTTTCGCCGTCTGTCCGGCCGATGCCATCGAGCGGAGTGGCGCCATGGGCTTTAGCCTGTCGCAGATCGATGATAGTGGCGAGAGCCGGCCGTTTCCAATTATTGTGGTGCGCACCTTCGGCAACGACTATTTTAGTTACGTCAACCGTTGTCCGCATGAGAGCGTCTCAAGCTGCCTGGGGCGCTTTGCCGTCGGATGAGGCCGTCGTACTCGTGAGCGTTAGCGCGGATGCGTGTCACGGCTTTTGACTTGTGAGACAAAACAGGCAGCCCGCCGGATTGCGGCCTTGCACCCTGCGACCTCCGCCGCACCAAGAAGCTGCTCTTGCGCTAGCTCGCCAAAATCGAGCCGGCTGGCAGGAGATGCTTCCTGCTGCCGGCGGTATGTTCGAGCGGGAAATGCCCCCGACGGCTGGAAGTTCGCCGAGGGCATCGTCTGGGGGGACCCAGACTGACAGGACCGTTTAGGCAGGAGGAATGACGATCCTGTGTCAGAAGTCTTTGGCGGCCGGCGCAGCTGGCGTTATTGCCTGCGTTGCAACTGCAATGCCAAACCTCAGCTCGTGCGACGTCCTTAGCGAATGGCGCCACCATCGTCAGCTAGGGACCAGTTAGGAGCAGATGCATTAATGAGCACGTGCTCGTTGTTCCGCATTTGCCGCTGCAAGCGCGTCTTGACATGTATCGTCCGAAGCGTGGGCCCAATCTGGGACCGCTGGGTTGCCGGTTTGCCGTTGCTGCCAATCGGGATTGCGGCCGGCTTGGTCTGCAGTCCCAAAAGGTGGCTCGGCGATCATCCCTGCCTCGTTGGGGCCTTCGCGACAGCCGCTGTCTATTGAGGCAAACGATAGATCGGCAGCAGCGGAACGCAGCGTCCAGCTTCAGGGCGAAAAAGATGCTGTGGGCTCGCGCCGGACGGTGCGGCTAGCCGACCACCCCATGGCAGAACGGAGCGCTCGATCCACCGCGCGATCGTCGAGGATCAAGGCTCCTCGATAGGCGGCACGAAGATCATGAAGATCGCTGCTCATTCCAAGATATGATAGCGCAAGAGCTGGGAAAAATAACCGAGAGTCTAGCTCATTCTGCGTACAAGCTGCCGAAGGTTGAAGCGGGAGGTCAAACGCTATGCGAGGTTTGTCGTGTCCGAAACAGAAGCGAACGACATTGTCGCAACCTCGGCAATAATTGTGAGTCGCGCCAGGCAGAGCAAGGGATCATTTCAGAAACGAACGTTACGCGTCTGGTGTGCAACTTGCTTTTGAGAAGTTGGATGGTGAGCAAGTGATGCGTATCGCGATGATGAAGGTTGGAATTGATCAAGGAGGCTGCTTCGGACGCGAAGATATCTATCGCTGATCTTCAGCGACCACAGTAACTATGGCGCCCGCTCATTTCGCCTGCGTTCGCAAGCGCGAGTGGGAATCAGTAGCATTAATCGGTCGATGCGGCATTCAATCATAATAGATTGTGGGGGCGATGTGATCACACCTTGTCTCCTTTCAGATGAAGCCGATTGATCACAGGGTAGGCGCATGAACTCAGAAACCGAATTCGAACTTCCTCAACTTTATAGGCATCATGTCTTTGCTTGCCACACGCAGCGTCCGCCAACTCATCCGCACGGCAGTTGTGGCGCCTCCGGCGCGCAAACCCTGTGGGATCGAATGGACAAGGCGATCGAAGCGCAAGGCCTCAACGATGTTGGCTTCACGATGGCAGGCTGCCTTGGCTTTTGTAACTGTGGTCCCTTGATGGTCGTCTATCCCGACGGAGTCTGGTATCGCGCGACCACGCCTGAGGACGTTGACGAAATCGTAAACTCCCACCTCAAGCAGGGCAAACGTGTCGACCGCCTTGTGATGGTGCTAAAGCGAAGCTAGAGGCTTCGCTTAGCGGCCATTTGCCCGGGCTAGTAAGCATGGACGGCTTGTCCATCCATGAGCTGGCCGCTCGGAGCTCGGATCGCCTGAGGTTGAGCGGGGGCGTCACGCTCCCGGTCTGCCTTGGCGCGGCGTGCCGCCTTTGTTCTCCGGCCCAATAAGCAAATGGCGCCTTTGCAATGCGCGACGAAAGAAGAATATGATCATATGCTGGGTCGATCTGTTTGTGTACCGTCACTCCATGCCGCGCGATCCGTAGCTCACAGCGAGAGCAATGCTGCGAATGGCTCCCCGCGTCTCGCGAGATGACGCGTCGTTGGCTCGTCATCTCACTCCCCGCTTGCACTGCGGTGAGGTTAGGGGACGCGCTCGATAAGCTCGCCGCGTCCGGGTTGATCAAACGGATTCCGCTTTCTGGTCCCGTTCTAGCGTCAGAATTTGTAAGTGACGCCGCCGCTGAGGAGCCATGGGTCGATATTGGCGCGCCCGGTGACGGCAATCGCATTGTTTACGGTCGCGGAGTACTCCGGCCGCAGCCACAGCTTCTTCACGTCAAAGTTGAGGCCCCAGTGACGATCAAGCATGTAATCGAAGCCGAATTGGACCGCCGCGCCGAATTGGTTGCTGATGCGCAAATCCGTTACGGCAAGACCGCCGAGCGACGTATTGGCTGCCGATTGGTTGAAGAATGCGGTGTAGTTGACGCCCGCGCCGATATAGGGCTTGAGCGGGCCGAAATCGGTGAAGTGATATTGCAGGGTCAGTGTTGGCGGCAACAGCCAGGCTTTGCCGATATCGAGCCCAGTGAGCGCGCCATTGCCGCTGATGTGATGGCTGGTCACGCCGAGAACGAGTTCGGCGGCAACGTTTTTTGTGAAGAAATAGGTGATGTCGAGCTCGGGTATGGCTTGCTCGCTGATCGAAAGCCCAGAACTTGGTGAGGACAGCAGGGGCGCCCCGGCAACGCTGACCGAGCTGCCTGCGGTATCCGGCAAAACGCCGAGCACGCGCAGGCGAATCATCCATGGATTGAAGGGTTCGATCGGAGGCGCTTTGTAGTAGACCGGCGCCGGACCCAGATCCGCGGCCAGTACCGAGATGCTGGCCAACGAGGTCGCGAGCGCGAGGAGCGATGCCGTCGTCAGAACTGTCCTTGTTCTCATCTTATTCTCCATTCCAAATTCCGCGCGAAGAGCCGCGCGAGATCTCTGTCACACAGCGGGAATGGCGAAGGATTTGATACCGATCAAAATGGGAGCGGCCATAGCGCAATTATGCCGCTAAGTTGCATAAGGATCACGGCCGGGAAGCGTGGTGGTCTGTTCTGATCGTTATTCAATTCAAGAATCCGTCTAAGCCGAATCTCTTCAAAAAACTGCCTCTCGGCTTGGTACTCTGAACCAATCCGGGCCACGGAGGTTATGCGTGATAAAGGCGGCAACTGCGGCGGCCTCTCACACACTGCATAGGCGAGAAGTGCGGCATTCGAGCGCAATATGGGCGATGCCGCCTTGCGGAGCAGCCACTCGCTCGGGTCGTCTCAGCGAAGGTCCTGTCGACTACTACCCGTGAAGGAAGCCGGAAGTGGGAAACGTCATTCTTTGCTTCGTTTGATGGTTTGGGGGGCGCTCCGCCGTTTCCTCACCTCTGCGGACAACGCGTGCGGTTTGCTTCGTGCAAGCATTCCTCGACATCATTTTGCGTCTTGCCACCAAGCAGTGACAGCACGGGCTCATGATCGAGTCCGGCACATCGTGCCCCGTCTACGTCGATCAGCGGTCGTCGTATCAGGAGCGGATCGCCTACCATCAATGCGAGTGCGATTGCCGCGTCGATAGTATCGGGATTGACTTCGCCTGACTTGATACGGGGTGCGGCTCGGTTGAACCAGGATTCGACGGGCATATTGCCGAAGAAGAACGCGCAATTCCTCCGCATCCCATGGCTCCTTCAAGATGTCTTCGGCGATCACGTCGTGACCGGCGGACTTCAGCGCTTGAATCTGACGCGCGTTAGTGGCGCAGCCGGGCTTCTGCTAAAAGATCATTGTCGCCACGACATATCCATGTAGACGCGCTTAGCTGAACGATTCGCGCGGCGCTGCTGCTTCCGGGAGCCCATTCGAATTTATTGCCGATCATCTCCAATGTCAGCGCACCAAGCGCCGTACCGTATGTGCAACACTCGCCGCTGGTCCGCCAGGTTTCGAGCTCGACCGACATATTCACTCTCCTCAAATCGCCCGGCTTGCGAGAAGAGCGGCAAGTTCCGTTCCACACCTGAAGGCATCGGAACAGGTCCCGCCAAATCGGCATTTCGCGTTGATGGTTGTGGTCGTTGTTAGTTTTCTGACAGCCGCGCAGATCCAAAACAGCCAGGATCACTCACCGGCTGGTTGGTTTTTAGAAACGTAATCAGAAGCTTAAGGAGCGCGGTCAGCGTTGGCACGGCGGTTGCTAATAAGCGGCAGCAACACTGAGTGAGGGCTGAGTGCACGCCGACGCGTAAGGCGAGCGATGCGCTCCTTCCCTTGATCCCGTGTGCCCCCGTTTCTGAGAGAGAAACAAGCTCGCGCGCAAGAAGCGCGCAACTTTTGGCAAATCGGTTGATGGAGAGCAAAATGTCTTCACTGAGACAAATCGCGTTCTACGGGAAGGGCGGCATCGGCAAGTCGACCACTTCGCAGAACACGCTGGCGGCGCTGGCCGAGATGGGTCAGAAAATCCTGATTGTAGGGTGCGATCCGAAAGCTGACTCGACCCGCCTGATTCTGCACGCCAAGGCGCAAGACACGATTTTGAGCCTTGCAGCGAACGCCGGCAGCGTGGAGGACCTCGAGCTCGAGGACGTTATGAAGGTCGGCTACAAGGACATTCGCTGCGTGGAGTCCGGTGGTCCTGAGCCGGGTGTCGGCTGCGCCGGACGCGGCGTCATCACCTCGATCAATTTCCTGGAGGAGAACGGCGCCTACGAGAACATCGACTATGTCTCATACGACGTGCTCGGCGACGTCGTTTGCGGTGGCTTTGCGATGCCAATCCGCGAGAACAAGGCGCAGGAAATTTATATCGTGATGTCCGGTGAAATGATGGCGATGTATGCCGCAAACAACATTTCCAAGGGCATCCTGAAATACGCGAACTCTGGCGGCGTGCGGCTGGGCGGTCTGATCTGCAACGAGCGGCAGACCGACAAGGAGCTGGAACTGGCGGAAGCGTTGGCCAAGAAGCTAGGCACTCAGCTGATCTACTTCGTGCCGCGCGACAACGTGGTGCAGCATGCCGAGTTACGCCGCATGACGGTGCTCGAATATGCACCCGAGTCCAAGCAGGCCGATCACTATCGCAATCTTGCGACCAAGGTTCACAATAATGGCGGCAAAGGCATCATCCCGACCCCGATCTCCATGGACGAGCTCGAGGACATGCTGATGGAGCATGGCATTATGAAGCCCGTGGACGAATCCATCATCGGCAAGACCGCCGCCGAACTCGCGGCCTCGTAAAGGTCGCGAGTCGCGGCCTCGTGAAGGCGCGCGACGGATGCCGGTCTCCCTCACCGCCCATCCCGGGAGGCCGGCATTCTGACGATCGACCCTGACCAAAACCAGGTGCGGCGGAGCAAACCTGACCACTGTGGAAACCCGCAAAATTATGTCCGAAGCGCACTTCCTTCCGTTCATCGCTGCTTGTGCCGTTGATTCTAACGGCCAGATGCACAGGGGAATTGCAACCTACCGCCTGCTCACCGGTGTGCCTCCTGCAGATGCCGATATTGCCATTGACAGCAATCTCGATCGCCATGTCCTGGCGTCTATCCTGGCGGCTGCCACAATGGATGGTGGCTCCCTTCCGGAGAAGGCCGGCCTGTCCGGCCTTGAACTGGCGGCCTTGCTGGAGCAGTACTTTCCCTCGCTTGAGATCAAGCTCGTGGAGCAGCTCTCGGCTTTCAAGTGCGAAGAGGACGACGAGATCGCAATGCTGCGTGATCTCTTGCTCAAGCAACGCTCGACGGAAGGGGATATCGGCCGCTGGCTGGCTGCGATGATCGCGCGCCGCGCCATTGGGCCAGACCATCTGTGGGAAGCTCTCGGCTTGCGCAATCGTGGCGAACTCTCTCGGCTGCTGAGCCGCCATTTCGCGCCGCTCGCCGCGCGCAATGTCAACAATATGCGCTGGAAGCGCTTCTTCTACCGCATGCTTTGCGAGAATGAAGGCCTCGTGATGTGCACAACACCCGTGTGCAAGCAATGTGACGACTTCAACCTCTGCTTCGGCGAAGAAAGCGGTGAGAGCCGGATGGCCGAGCGCCGGCGCGATGTTCTGCCGCAGGCGGCTCGGCCGGTCCTTGCCGGCGTCTGGCCATCTGAACTGCCACAAGGGTCCGCGATCGCACCGTCATCCGAGAAAGCCTCGCCGGATTTGGTAAGCCGCACAGGAGGTTGAGGGCGCGGCTGACGCCGTTTCGATGCGAGCGAGTGACCATGTGTCCAAGGCGGCGGCGGTCCCCAGTGCTCCGCGACAATTCTCACATCCTGGCGCGCCGCAATTACATTAACGTTCAAACTCGGCGTAGCAACAGGCAAGGCGTCCGGTTCATGAGCGTGTCGGATTTGCGACAATCCATTTGCGGAAGGACGCCGAGGACGGAAGCGTTAGCTTCGTCGACGACTTTCTCGGACGACGGGCTGGCATGCTGGTTGCTGAAGCGTAGGTAGATCAAACTATGAGGAGCTCTCGCGTGATTGCCGCCAGCACCGCCGCCAAATCGTCTTGGTCCGACCAGGTGTGCGCCAAGCCAACCGTGCTCAACGACACGACATTACGCGACGGCGAGCAGGCACCTGGCGTTGCGTTCACCACAGAGGAAAAGCTGGCGATCGCGCAGGCTCTGGCGCGGGCCGGAATCACGGAGATCGAGGCGGGAACGCCGGCGATGGGCAACGAGGAGATCGCCGCCGTCCGCGCCATTGTCGAAGCAAATCTTCCGCTGACCACCATAGGCTGGTGCCGGATGCGGGAATCGGATGTCGATGCGGCGATCGAAGCAAAGGTGTCCATGATCAATATGTCGATCCCGACCTCCGATGTCCAGATCGTGGCCAACCTAGGTGGTCATCGTGACCTGGCGCGGGAACGGGTGGAGCGAGTGGTAAGCTGTGCCTGTGAGCGCGGACTTAAGGTCGCCGTCGGTGGTGAGGACTCATCCCGCGTCGACATCGAGTTTCTCATCAGACTGATGGCAACTGCAAAAGCCGTGTGCGCATGTCGCTTTCGTGTTGCAGATACGCTTAGCGTGCTCGATCCCGACGCAACCTACGCGCTGGTCAGGAATTTGCGTGCGACCACCGCTCTCGAACTCGAATGTCACGGTCACGATGATCTCGGACGCGCAACCGCCAACACGCTCTCCACCATCAAGGCTGGCGCGAGCCACGCCTCAGTGACCGTCATCGGGCTTGGCGAGCGGGCCGGAAATGCACCGCTCGAGGAAATCACGGTCGCACTCAAGCAGCTCTACGGGCGCGAGACCGGCATCATACTTCCGCAGCTCGAGAACGTTGCCGCGGTGGTAGCAGCCGCGGCCGCACGTGCGATTCCTATGAACAAGGCGATCGTCGGAGAGCATGTATTTACGCACGGGTCCGGCGTTCATGTCGTTGGCCTTTTGAAGGATCAACGCACCGATCAATTGCTTGATCCCGTTTTGCTTGGCCGCTGCAACCGCTTTGTGATCGGCAAGCATTCCGGACTTGCGGCGATCACCGCGTTACTCGATGAACTGCAGCTCGTCGCCAGCGCCGACCAAGCCCAGACAGGTACTGTCGCAAGTCCGCAAATATGCCGTCGAGCACAGGCTGCCGGTCGAGCGCGAAACCGTGGCGGCGATCTGGCGCGACGTGTGCGGATGCATGACATCCCACCCCGCATGAAAAGCCGTGTCCAGAGCGTTTGGGTCGACCTTCGCAAACCGACGCGCCGCCAGGACGGTGTCCGATGTCGCTGATGGGCGCGAACGGCGTCGAGCTTTCGCACGTCAGGTCCCCTGGCGCGATCTCACCTCTAGATCTTACTTGCCGTTCCACCATACATGCTGTGATCTCCTACCCAATGGCGAGCCGTCCCCGGACTGCCAGTCGGCGTCTTCTCGCGCGGCTGATTTCCAGTCCGGCGACCGTCCTGACGAGTGTCAACCGCGATCGTGGTGTGGCCATTGATCCCGGATCTTCATCGGGACTGACGTCGTCACCGGCGGACCTGCCGATCCGGGCAGCGAAGTTGAGGGCACCGCTTTTTGGAGTCAGGCTTTGGCGATGCGCACCAGCTCTGCGGGGTAGGACGGCAGCAGTCAACAGGCGCCACCCCATCCCATTGACCGTCCAGAGCTAATCCGAAGGAGAATTTTCGATGACCAACTCATGCCCGGCAGCCGGTATCCTGGATCGGCTCAGCAAGGCCTCGTCGGCAGAGGATTTTTTTTCGCTGCTTGGCGTCGATTACGACCCTAAAATCGTGAATGTCGCGCGCCTTCACATCTTAAAGCGCATGGGACAATATTTTGCCAAAGAGCAATTTGCTGGTGCCGCGGAGCCGGAAATCAGGGCTCGGTGCAAGGCGATGCTGGAGCAGGCCTATGCCGATTTCGTGGCATCGTCACCGATCGACCAGCGAGTGTTCAAGGTTTTGAAGGATGCCGTCGCAGACCCTAAGAAGGCCGCGGCTTTTGTCCCGTTGAGCGAGCTGAAGTGATCTCGCGATCCACTGTAGCAAGGTTTGCCCGACGGGGCGCCGTGGCAACCCGATGTGGGGCCTTCGTCTTTATCCGGGTCAACTCTCTGCAGCAATGACCCGAGCGGCGCCTGTCGTATTCCCGACCCATGTCTGGACTGATCGTGTCCACGGTATCAGCGGCTATTTCAAGTGTCTCCCAAACCATTACTTTCGACTGACTTTCAATGTTTTTTGCAACTGGTACGACACTTGCTGTTGTCCTGCCGATCCGTTCATCGCTGCCGACAGATGGTAGTCGTCCGAGATGAGATTGAAGGAATACCCATGATGCTGCTTTTACTGCCTGCCGAGCGCTGCGGGATCATCTCGTGGCCTACGATCGCGCCAGGTCCGTTCGAAATGGTCTTTGACGCGGTCGAAGTTCCGTATCGACGGTGAGATGCTGGTCAATGGATAAGTCGCCCGTTCGCGCTACATCTGGAGAGGGTATGCACAGCGTCGTCCGCATCAAATCCGTCCGCGATTCCGCTCAGATTTGTATCCATCTCATGGCGGATAGGAACATGCGTCAGCAAGAGGGCCAACGTCGGCCCATACGGGTTGTCGGCGCTGGAGGCTCGGCATGGATTGCGTGACAGATGCGTTGCCGGGATCGCCCTCGTCGTCACCGTCGATGTGGAGCCGCTGGGCCGAAATTGAGGCGCAGGTATTGCGCAGCGAACGGACTCGCCAACTCAGGCATGGAAGCGACCGGTTCACCGCGGCGCCCTGGCCGCCGCGGTGGCGCTCGTCGAACCCGGCGCGGAAGGCTTCAGTGTGGAAGACCTCTCCAAATCCGGCCGGACCGGTAAGTCTATCGCGACGACGCGTTGTGCGGCCGGTCGGACCAAGCAGACGGGGCAGAGCAGCCGGCCACTGCTGACCAAAGGTGATCTTCAGTTAACGAAGCTAAAAAGCGAACCTGTGGCGCGGGCGCGCCTATCTTTGAGGGGAATTTAGAGTATGAGCAATGTCACCAGAACGGCCATGCCGGCGGCGGCCGGCCGCGCAGCAGCCAAAAAAGAACTGCCGGAGCACTTTAAGGCGTACAAGCACGTCTGGGTCTTTGTCGAGCTGGAGCGCGGCCGGGTGCATCCGGTTTCCTGGGAGCTCATGGGTGCGGGGCGCAGGCTTGCCGACAGGCTAAAGGTGAATCTTGCCGCTGTCGTTATCGGTCCGGAGGGGCCGCAGACACGTAACGCCGCGCTTGAAGCCTTTTGCTATGGCGCCGATCTGGCCTATCTCGTGAGCGACAATGTTTTGTCGGATTACCGCAACGAATCCTATACCAAAGCGCTAACCGACCTCGTCAACACCTACAAGCCCGAGATCCTGCTGTTGGGGGCGACGACGCTCGGTCGCGATCTCGCAGGTTCCGTGGCGACGACCCTGTCGACGGGGCTCACTGCCGACTGCACCGCGCTGGACGTCGACGCCGATGGTTCGCTTGCGGCGACGCGTCCGACCTTTGGCGGCACACTGCTCTGCACGATCTATACCTTGAATTATCGTCCGCAGATGGCAACCGTCCGCCCGCGGGTCATGCCGATGCCTGAGCGCGTCGTACGCGATGCCGCTCGTATCATCGTCCATCCGCTCGGCCTTGTCGAAGACGATATTGTCACAAAAGTTTTGTCGTTCCTACCCGACCGCGATGCAGAAACGTCCAATCTGGCCTATGCCGATGTCGTGGTTGCGGGCGGCCTGGGACTGGGATCGCCTGAGAACTTTCGGTTGGTGCGCGAGCTCGCAACTCTGCTTGGCGCTGAATATGGTTGCTCGCGTCCTCTGGTGCAAAAAGGGTGGGTTACGTCTGACCGGCAAATCGGCCAGACGGGCAAAACCATCCGGCCAAAGCTCTATATTGCCGCCGGCATTTCCGGCGCGATCCAGCACCGGGTTGGCGTGGAGGGCGCGGATCTGATCGTCGCCGTCAATACTGACAAGAACGCTCCGATCTTCGACTTCGCCCATCTCGCGATCGTCAGTGACGCCATGCAATTGCTACCGGCGCTGACGACCGCATTTCGCGCCCGGCTTTTGCCGAATTCGCGCGCCCGGATCGCGGTCTAGAGGAGGTGATGATGATTGAAGAGAGATTCGATGCGATCGTGGTCGGAGCCGGTATGGCCGGCAACGCGGCGGCATTGACCATGGCCAAACGCGGCATGAAGGTGCTGCAGCTCGAGCGGGGCGAATATCCCGGATCGAAGAATGTGCAGGGCGCCATCCTCTATGCCGACATGATGGAAAAGCTGATCCCCGAGTTTCGAGAGGAGGCGCCGCTTGAACGTCACTTGATCGAGCAGCGGTTCTGGATGATGGACGATCGCTCCCATGTCGGCATGCATTACCGCTCGGACGACTTCAACGAGGAACGGCCGAACCGCTACACGATTATACGCGCGCAGTTTGACAAATGGTTCTCTTCCAAGGTGCGGGAGGCTGGCGCGACCGTGCTGTGCGAGACGACAGTCACCGAGCTCGCACGGGACGACCGTGAAAGGATCGTCGGTGTTCGTACAGATCGCCGAGACGGAGAAATACATGCCGACGTCGTCGTGCTGGCCGAAGGGGTCAATGGCCTGCTCGGGACGCGCGCGGGCCTGCGCGCGCGCCCGACACCCGATAACGTTGCGCTCGCGGTGAAGGAAATGCACTTCTTGCCTCGCGAGACTATCGAGGCGCGCTTCAATCTCAAGGGCGATGAAGGCGTCGTGATCGAGGCGGCCGGTACCATTTCCCGCGGCATGACCGGAATGGGTTTCATCTACGCCAATAAAGAGTGCATTTCGCTCGGCATCGGTTGTCTCGTCGCCGACTTCCAGCGCACGGGCCAGACGCCCTACGGCCTGCTAGACCAATTCAAGAGACATCCCTCCCTGGCGCCGCTGATAGCGGGGTCCGAAGTTAAGGAATATTCGGCGCATCTCATTCCTGAAGGCGGTTACAAGTCGATCCCGCAGCTTTATGGGGAAGGCTGGGTCGTAGTGGGCGATGCGGCGCAACTCAACAATGCCATTCATCGTGAGGGCTCCAATCTCGCGATGACTTCCGGCCGCATCGCCGCCGAAGCGATAGGTCTGGTGAAATCGCGCGGCGAGCCGATGAGTGCAACAAATCTGTCGATCTACAAGAAGATGCTGGACGATTCCTTCGTCATCAAAGATCTAAAGAAGTACAAGGATTTTCCGCCCCTGATGCATACCCACTCACAAAACTTCTTTCTCACCTATCCGCAGCTCATCTCCAAGGCGATGCAAAACTTTGTGCGCGTCGATGGTACGCCTAAGACTGAGAAGGAGAAGGCGACCCTGAAATCCTTTGTGAAGGCGCGGTCATGGACAGGTCTGTTAGGCGATGCTTGTCGTTTTGCCCGAGCCTGGCGCTGACCGCAACAGTGTGAATTCCAACAATGGAAGGCCAAAGCATGAATGTCGAACCCCCAGTGCGCGTCGAAGACAAGCTGTATTACAACCGCTATGTTGTCGACGTCGGTCACCCTCACGTCAAGGTCCGTGCGCACACGAGGCCATCTCCGCAGCTACTTGCACTTTTGAAAGCCTGCCCCGCGCGATGCTACGAGCTCAACGACGACGGCCAGGTCGAGGTAACAGTTGACGGCTGCATCGAGTGCGGTACCTGCCGCGTGATCGCCGAGCCCACCGGCGACATTCAATGGAGCCATCCGCGCGGCGGATATGGAGTGCTGTTCAAGTTTGGGTGATGGTGGAACGAAGGGCCGTGGTGCGACCGACGTTAGGCGACAGGATCTTACCGTATCTGTGGCGCATTCCGCGTCACTTGCTCGGCGCCTGGAATACTTCATGGGGACGCTGCGCAAGACATGACTTGCGGATGTCACGCTCGTTCGGGAGCCGCGAAGGACTGGTTGCGGCGCCACTGAGTGGCGCCACAACCCCGTCGATCGGATGACAGAGGAAGGATCAGTCCGTCGCCCGAGAGGGGTTGGACCCAGCGGCCTCGATTGCGATCGCCACTGACTGCATGATCGCCGCAAAGCGCACGGCGGTCTGGATCGCTTCGGAACTGACGCCCGCCGCTCGCAGCGTCTTCTCATGGGCATCGATGCAGGCACCGCAGCCGTTTATGGCGGAGACCGCAAGCGACCACAGCTCGAAATCGGACTTGTCCACGCCGGGATTGGCGATCACGTTCATACGCAGCCGTGGCGGAATCATCTTGTATTCCGGGCTGGAAACGAGGTGAGCGAAGCGGTAATAGACGTTGTTCATTGCCATCACGCAGGCTGCGGCTTTCGCTGCGGAGATCGCCACAGATGTCATCACGGCGGACGCAGCCGATTCCATCGCGGCAATCAGGGCTGCATTGCGGGTGGCAATCGCGCTCGCCAGCAGCAGCCCGTATTTTCGTTGCGGCGAGAGCGTCTCATCGGCCACCAAGGAGGTCAGGTTAAGCCTGACATCCTTCGCGAAATCGGGAATCCTGTGGCTCAATTGTTCGATCGACGACATGCTGCCTCAAGAAATCTTCAGGGTTTCGCCGCCGATTTCGCGGTTGCAGGGACAGAGCTCGTCGGTTTGAAGCGCGTCCAGAACGCGTAGCGTGTCCTTGGGACTGCGCCCGACACTGAGATTGGTCGCATAGACGTGCTGGATCGTGTTTTCGGGGTCAACAATAAAGGTGTAACGATAGGCAACCCCTTCGGGTGAACGCACGCCAAGGCCATCGACGAGCGTTCCCTTTGTGTCGGCAAACTGCCAGATTGGTAGTTTGTGCAGGTCGACATGTGAGCGCCGCCAGGCGAGCTTGCAGAACTCGTTGTCAGTCGAACCACCCAGTACAACCGCGTCGCGGTCGGCGAATTCCTTGGAAAGCCGGGCAAACTCAGCGATCTCTGTCGGGCAGACGAAGGTAAAATCCTTGGGATAGAAGAAGATGATCTTCCACTTTTCTGGAAAGCTCGTTTCGGTCAGCGTCTCGAATGCACTCTGTCCTTCTTCTTCCTGCGCTTGAAAGCCGGGCTTCACGCCTGTGATTTCGAATGGCGGCAACCGACTGCCAATTCCGAGCATGCTGTCCTCACAATTTGCTTTTTGTAGATCGCGACCTCACTGGTGAAGCAAACGATATGCCATCCGTTCTCAGGATTGGAATTGTCGCAACGAAACCAGCCCAGCGGCTTGGGTACAGGCATGCTCGCGCGCTAGGGGCCTCGATCGACACTAAGTTGAGGGTCGTCTGGAGCACATACAAAACCTTATGAGAACACTCGACCTTTGCGCGACCGCCCGAGGTGTTCGGCTGCAAGCGTCTGGTCAAAGCCCGTTCTGCGTCCCTCAGAGCAAAATGTTTCATCGAGACATCGATGTGTCAAATGAGTCACGGCTCTCGGCCTGCCGGGCTTTAACGGGAGTACTGAACCTCACGAAGCCGCGTGGTTTTGCGAAATCTGGCGCAAACGAGAGCGGATGTATCTCTGCGACGATCAGATTGAGCTGAGTAGGCCCCAAATCGTCGCCGCTGCCAAATACGGTGTTTAGTGATCATGGAGCACGGCGTCTCGCGCATTGAGGCGCTTGAGCGGCGGTAGATCACCAAGGTGCGAGGATTTGCCGCATCCTGAAACGCGTATGAAAGCCAACCAGGCTCGCCGCTGCGGCGACGGGGGCTTGAAGTTTACGTGGCGTCAGGTTGTACAGTCTGGATCATACATGCGGCGATCGCTCTGAAGCTTCATGATCACAAGGAGATACCTCAACGTCTCAAGATCTTGGGTGCATTGGAGCACGTGGCTGTGCAGGCGCGACCCGGTTTGTAGCGGATGTGCCCGGTCGCACGAAAATATCCAGCGTACCGACGTTGGTGGACCGATGCGGTTGCCTCCTCGATTGAATGTGCGGAACGACTCGTTCAGTAGCACGCGCTACAGTGTCGATGTTTCGCGCCCTCACTTTGGCTAGTCTGCAAATGATTACCGCTCCGACTTACGGGGCAGGCCATTCAGCAGCATGCGCTACGCAGCGCCGTCGGAAGCACAACCTACGGCCCGGACGAAAGACAACAAGCTCCGCGGTCTGTTCTCCCGGGTCAAATCAGGACTAAGCAAAGTCTTTGGAGGAAGCCACCGTGAAAAGTGGTCCGGCGGCCCGGAATCGGATGAGGTCTATTCGGAGCTTCGCATCGACTTTGCAAAGCGCAGTCGCCCTTCCGAGGCAGACCTGGAGCTGATTGAAGAGCTCAAGACGGCACTGGCTGGCGCGAGCCGCAAGTCCGAGACCATTGAGGACTACGTGACGGCTCTTCGGATGTTCAGCGAGTTCCTCCGGCCGAAAGGCGTCACTCTGAAAGACCTGCCTGGCAATGTTGATTTGCTGACAGCCTATAAAGATGAATTTATGAAGATGGCAAGCGCCAATAGCAGGACTATGTGGGTGGAGCATTGGAAACACTCCACGTGCTCGACAGTCAGAGTCGTTATTAAGCGGTCCGGTATCGTCGTCCCCAAATAACCGCAGCTGGGGCTGAAGGCCCCGCTGCGCGCCACGCGCGTTGAGATATCGCACCACCACTGCTCCAAGAATTCACAAGGCAGCAGCGTGCCAACGCCCGCGGTGAAGGTTCGCCAGTCGGCAAGGCAGTTTTTTGGAACGGCTGTCAGGACTGGTACGCCTCGGGTGATCGCGTCAACTAATTCGAGGCGCAGGCCGCGGCCAGCTGCCTCTTGTTTGGCGAATTTGCTGATCACGAGGAGATCGGTCTTGTTGCGAAGTGCCTGGGAAACGACAACTGGGGCCTCAGCAAGCCCATTTGTATCGAGGTTACAGGACATAGCTCCGCTTCCGAGTGGCTGGGAAATCGAGATCTCTTGTCCCGTCGCAACGTCGATTGCGAGCATGACGTGGGTGCCATTTGCGCGCCTCGAGTGTCGTTGCATAATGCCGCCGATGCGTACTCCTTGCTGCGCGATATCCTGAGCGAAATCGGCCAGTAGCCTATCGATATCGTCTTATGGACGGTAGAGAATTGCCCCCACACTATTCTGATCTCTCTCATCCAGATTATCGATCACGGCCGGGATCCTGTTGATGTGTTTCTCGTATCGGGGCATAGCTGTCGAACGTTCTCATGCGGATGCGGCAGGCGTTGCAAGCAACCGCTCGGCAGTCGCGAGCGGAAGGGCGCGCGCGACCTCCGCGAATACGTCCGCTCCAATGCTGAGCCGTAGCGCATCAAAGGAGCGGCGCGTGATGCGCGCCAAAAGCAGCACGCCAGAACGGCCAGTTTCAAGAGCCAGAACCAAGGTGACCTCAGCCTCGTCGAACGGCAGAGAGGCTTTGATGCGTGCCGGAAATACATTGAGGATAGAGCTTGCCCGCGCGGGCTGGCAGGCAATGCTGACGTCGCCGGCTGCGATGCGCAGCCGCACCTGCACGCCAGGTCTAAGCGGCGCTCCAGGTATCAGAAGGCGCGCAGCCTTGAGGCGGAGAATGATCAGCCCGTAGCGTCCGTCATAGCCGCCGACCACTGTATCAAGACAGACTGCCGCTTCGCCGCGCCTGGCAAGCGCCGGATTGCTCTGAACGAGATTGAGCGGCCCTGCCGCAGTCACGACGCCGTCTTTCATCATAACGAGATGATCGGCAAAACGCTCGATATCAGCGTTGTCATGGCTGATGTAGATCATCGGCAATGGTAGCTTTTCCCGTATGCGCTCGAGAAATGGCAGGATCTCGCATTTAGCGGAGCGGTCGAGCACAATGAGTGGATCGTCCAGCAAAAGTAGCCGAGGCTGGCCTAACAGCGCGCTGCCAAGGGCAAGTCGCTGTCGCTCGGCCCCGGAAAGATGTGATGGCGAACGCTCGAGCAGTGGCGCCAAGGCGAGCAATTCGACCACACCATCAAAATCGATCAGTGTCGGTTTCGATTTTGACGCGTTGTATAGAAGGCTACGCCGTACAGACAGATGAGAGAAAAGAACTGGTAGCTGGAATACATATGCGACGCGACGCAAATGAGACGGTCGAAACGTGGTCTCATCCTGCCAAATCTCTCCATCGATCGCACAGAATCCGTTTGGCAGACGCTGCACGCCAGCGATGCAGCGCGCGAGTGTGGTCTTGCCGCACCCGGGCGGACCAAAAATCGCTGTGACGCCTTTGGCTGGTAGGCTGAATTGCGCATCTAGCGGAATGCTTGCGGGAGAGCCGTTGAAGGCAACCTCAATATAACCCGGTTTTGCTTCTCTCATGAACCTGCGCCTGTGCTGTATCTTCCCATCCAAGTACGAGCACAATCGCTGCAATGGAGATGATGGCCATGTCTCCGACAATTCAGTCCGTTCCGCTCCAGCACGGCGTCTCTGCTCGCGTGAGGGCATAGGGTGGGACGGCGAACTGCAGATCGGTGTTAAGACGGAGGCTTGTTGAGGATCTTCGCGCCGCGAGGATCGTGGCAATCAAACGCTGCCCGGTGCGCCTGCCAATGAGACGAAAGGCGCCTTTTCAGCAGCGCGAGGTTCTCAGCCTGCTTGGCCGGGCCGAGGGTTTCTGCTGAATGTTCAAATGGCGTGGCTTGAGAGGTGTTGCGGTAAAGATGTCGGCTCACACCAGAGCTGAATAGTGGCTCGGGGCCGGAAATCCGCATCAAGCATCCCGCAGCTTTGGAAGCCGATTTGAAGTTTGCGCTTGTCGCCATAGTCATGGCCTCTGCATTCTCGGGTGCGAGCAGCATCAAAGCCAGATCGATCAGGATGAATCGATAAGCCTCATTGAAACTCCGGCTCCGCCGCGACAGCTTCCTTCGCGGCAACTGGTTGATCCTTACGCAGCAATCCGCGTGCCGTTTCAAGGAATATCTGCGCGGCTAGTTGCAAGAAAGGCTTTGTATCGGTCTCCACCCGGCGTCTTAAATCGCCGCATCTTACTGTAGGGCGTTGGACGCTCGCGTCACCAACCGCACATGCATGAGCTACGAAATGGAAGCCGAGGATGATACCATCGCCTCTCGCCTTGGAGATTGTGCTTTGGCGAATATGCGGCCGTGAAACTCGTCAATGATGCACAAGTCCATGCCATCCGATGCTCCAGCATGGACCGCGGCATCGCCTGATTTCGTTGCGAAGCGCAATCTTTCTCGCTAATCACAACGTGGCGTGTCGCTATCGTGAAGGTCTATTTGTCTAAGGAGGGCTTTGGGGTTGCAGTGGTGCGCGTGGGCAGTATCGGGTAATCGATCTTTGGCATCTGCCCGGTGAGCGAATTCAGAAAGGCGACAATTTTGTCAATTTCTTCATCGCTGAGCTTTGCGCCAAGCTGAACCTCACTCATCATGCCAACCGCTTGCTTAAGACTCCAAACCTGACCAGAATGGAAGTAAGGGGGGCGTAATGCGACGTTGCGCAATGGCGCCGAGCGGAAAACATACTCATCGCCGAGATTCTTGGTGACGGCAAAACGACCCTTGTCCTCCCTCGGAAGCAGGCTTTCGGCTGGCCTTTCAACGACGCCGAACGGGAAGTAATCCTGTCCACCGACATTGATTCCGTTGTGGCAAGAGGAGCATCCCTTTTCGATGAATAGCTTTAGCCCGGCTTTCTGCTGATCACTGAGAGCATGTCCATCGCCCTCGAGGTACTGATCGAAGGGGGCGGCGGGAGTAATCAATGTCGCTTCGAAAGCCTCGATGGCCTTGGTGAAATTTTCAAACGTAACGGGCGCGGCATCATTGGGAAAGGCCTTACTGAACATAACGACATAATCGGTCATTGAATTCAATGTGCTGAGCACGTGATCGGGCGTCGCATTCATTTCGACGCTGGCCTGGACAGGGCCTGCGGCCTGCGCCTTGAGATCAGCCGCGCGTCCATCCCAGAACTGCGCTACGTTGAAGACCGCGTTATAGACCGTTGGCGCACGACGCGAACCCAGCTGCCAGCGATGACCAATCGACGTCGGGCCGGCATCTACCCCGCCCGTCCCAAGGTTATGACACGTGTTGCAGCTAATAACCTCGCTCGCCGATAGCCTTGGATCGAAAAACAAGGATTTGCCAAGTGTGACCTTTTCATGGGTAATAGGATTGTCCTTCACCACTGGAACGACTGAGGGAATCGGCTTGAAAATCCGCTTGGCGGCGCTCATCAAATCCTCGTTGGCGCCTGCTGCTGGCGAAATTGAAATGGTTGCGGCCAAAACACTTAACGTGCCGGCCATGGAAAGCCCGCGTCCCGTTGATGTCCTCATGTGAAGTCTCGCTTTTGTCTTAGATCATTGAATCGCGAATGTAGCGCGCCCGCCGCGTGCGTCCGCAGAAAGACCTGCGGCAGTCATCGACGAATGATGTCTCCGGGTTCCGGCTAGGCTGCATCCGGGCCGACGCGCTGTCGATGTTAGCAGCAAGCGGCGTGCCAGCGGGTTCAAGGTCGAAGCCGCCGAGCGGGTTTCAAGCAATTGCCCACCGTGAATAGCAGCAGGCGGCTTGAAGCTGTGGAATCGACTGTAAGGTGACAGTTGCGACAATCGCCATCCAGTCGCGGTGTCCTGGCCTGTCGGTCCAACCTTTGTGCTTCTCGGAAACCCATCGTACCGAAAACTCTTTGACTCTGTCGCTGATCTTATCAATGCGTGCCCTTTGCGCCTTCAACCCCAACACTAGGCTAAGCGTCATCGACCAACGTCGGGGACGTTCGTACCCGGGGGCAGCCGCTCAGGCGTGCAGTTGTGGGAGTTCGTCCTACTGCTTCCTATGTGGGTATGCTCATCTTAGAAGCGTATTCATGACTTACCGGACGCTCAAAGTGCTTGAATCGACCGTAACGTCAGGTTGTAGGCATTGCGGAGCAGAACGCGATTTTGGGAGTCAGCATCGCCACACAAGCGCTAAAGGGCCGATGTCTGTTGTATCTCGGTCTTCGCAATCAACGTGTTGCGCGTGGCGGGACGATGATAGTGGGGCCGTAATCTTGGCGTCGCAACAGCGAGACAGTGGCTGCTGAGGCGGCCCAATCCGGTAAACAGATCACGCTCGCGGGGCAAAGAACAATAGTGAAGGATATGCGGCTTAAGAGAGGTTTGATGAATCAAGACCGACGAAGGGGCTGGACTTGCAATGCGTATCGCTGTGCAGCCGCTCTCGCTGCGATTGCGATCGCAGCGACGTGGTGCACACGACACGCCCGCGCGCGAGATCGACCGGCCGAGGAAGTCTTGATGTCGTGCAGACCAGACGTGATCCGCTTCTGTGACCGCTTTACAAGCCGTAGCGATATGGACGTGGCCATATTTTGTCTTAGGGACAATTTCAGAAACTTGCGCGGCGAATGCCGCCGCATGATGCCAACCGCGGCGAAGCGAAACGGCGGACCGAGACGACGACTCAACAGGCTTCCGGTCGTCCTTCATCGAGAGTGAGGCGTGCGAGCGGCAGTTGCAGAAATCGAGCGACAGTGAGGTGGTCAGACCGACGGGCGCCGGATTTTGGCCAGCTTGGTGGCCGAAAGTCGATCGGGCTGGAGGCATCAGCCTGCCGAGCCGCATCTGGGGGACTTAGCTCTGTGAATCGATTGGCCTCGATCAGCGATCGATAGTGCGCCCACGCGTGTTACAAGGTCGTAATGCGCCCTCAACTGTGGTGGTTATGGCCGGGCATCTGCAGGAATCCGTACCGCCCTCCAATCTATGGCGTTGTGGTCGGCGAGCAAGTATTTTTGGGCAGGTGGTTAAATCGGCTATGACTGGCAAAAGATTGCCGGAATGTTAGCGTTGGAGGTTTGTTCCATCACGGTCTTCCTCAGTGTTCTCAGCTTGGGATTAGCTTGGTCTCGACTGCCGGGCTCAAGATACAGATTGAGCTAGGAAACCTCTTTTGTTAGCCGCCGATCGACTTCCCGAAGGAGCCGCTTGATGCCATTGCGGCGTTCTCGATGGGCGCCTCAGGGGAGTCGCTTCGCCCGATCGTGGTGCTCTTGGCCGAATACACTTTAGAGCTCAAGGTCAAAGGAAACGCCGTCGACAAAAGCCGTTCAGAGGCAGAAAGCTGTTCAAGCAGACGCTTCTCAACGGCCTTGCGCTCCGCGCCAGGCAAGCCCGTTTTAAGTAATCGACGGCAGCGCCAGATTTCGTTCCGCAGCCATCTGATCTCACTTAATGTATCATCAATTGAAGTCATCACAGTGTAGTTCACTTCGTCCCTGGAGTATCAAGCATGGCGATCGTCATCGAGCGGCCATTCCTTGGCTCCGCATTCCTGCCCAATAGTTGATCCGAGGACTTGCGACCTCCCGCCCGTTCTTCTGCGGAGGCGGCGAGCAGTTCGATGTATGCAACTCTTATCAATCAATATCACCCTACACCGCGCGTGTGACGAGAAATCGCGGCAGATCCTCGCGTTTTCACGGCGCCGCGATCGTGTGCCTTGCATAATTCCTGCGCTCCACAGGATTGATTGGTGCGCGAACACAAAGGAAAACCGGAGAGCAGTTAAATCCATGTCCGACACGCAGACGGCTCAAGCAGGAGCTGGTAACGCACAACGCATGTCCCCATGCTCGATGGCAGCGGAATATGCAAGCGTTTGACGGCTTTGCTGCCTGTTCAGGCGCTAGGCGCGACCTGACTTAGGCCAGCAGCTCGCGACTCGGAACATAGCGATGTCGACCTCTAGCGGCCGAAGCGGTGTAAAGCGATGGCGGCTTCATTGCGATCGTCTCCTCTGTGATGGTGGTCAGTCCCGCGCTGCTACCGGGCATTCGCAATCGCTTACCCGATAAATGATTTATGGGCGAGGTGGACCTCATCAGCAACATGGAAAAGCCAAGGGGACGACGTTTGAGGAAGGCGAGCCAGCCTGACTGCGATCCCCGGCACACGCGACCCAATCAAAGAAACGCACGCTGGTGGGATCTTGGTTATCCGAGACAAAATGTCGGCTTGACGCAGTGTCCAGCCAAATGAGCATTCCGCAGACGATCCTTGCTATCGACATCCGCTGTGCACAGTCGGGTTCAGAGGACCGATTTAATAGCTTGAATCTGACGCTGCGACAGGTTGTCGGCTTGCTGATGCGTGAAAGATAAAAGCCCGCTTGGCAGGCTTTGACGGCGCATCGCAAATGGAGATAGAGGCGGACGGCCTGCTGATTGCCAGTTTTCTCGCTTGCGGGCGATGGCCAGGAAAGCCATTTCCATCGTCGGCACCGGGCGCCGGGCCAGCCATTGTCAAGTACACTGACCAGTTGAAGTCGCGAGCCGGCCTGGATGATGGAATGATGCAGGCAGCAGAATATGGCTGACAATCGCGGTTTTAGCCGTCCAGCGAAAGCGCTGGGTGAATAGCCCGCGCGCGCAAGCAAATACTCGAACGGAATAGACGGTTCATATCCAGCCAGAGGCGATGACCGGCAGCACTGATGGCCGCACAGAGCGCTGCGGTGAAAGCCCGGAAGGTCTTATGTTCTTTCAAACCAGCCTCACGAGGGCGCGAAGCGAAATCGATCGCGCCAGCGACATCGTTGAATTCTCAATAGTGGTGGTTACGCGCGACAAGCAACTGCGCAACGTGGACCATTCGGTGTTCCAGCAAAACGCGGTGGTTGAGTTTCAATTTGGATTTCTGCCGAGTTTCGAGGAAAGCATCCGCACCGGAAGAGCGTGGGGCTACGCCCATCGTTCTCGTTCACGAAATCCTAAAACCGAGGCGGTCTGGGACGATCTCGTCCCGCAAAGCGACCGAAATATTGTTCGTTTCTCTCCACGCGGATTTGGGGCAGCTTCCCCACCCAGCTTCGATTGTTCGGTTGATGCTTACCTCAATTGGCGTGTGGGCGAACTCGGGAAGGTCGCGCAACCGATTGATCTCGTGGAGCATGACTGGGGGGAGATGTCATCCGCGTTGCAATGGATTTTCCAGTTCTAACACGATCCTGGAGGATCGATATTTTGGGCGCGTTCGACCCCGATTACGTCTGGCACGACCTGGCGCTGGCTTGGCAGACGCCCCAGGTCGGCGAGCAAACGGTTGCCCACACGGTAAATACACCGACTGAGGCGCCTGGTGGTACGAGAGTTTGGGCATGACCGCGGCGATCGCATGGAAGATCGCGGCTGCTGCGAATGCAGACATGGGCAGGGCAATCCTAGCGCGGTACAGATCGGCCGCGCAACCGCTCATGCGCGATCTCGGGACCGATTTGCCACGGCAGCCGCCAAACCTGGCCTAGCGCTGATCGCTACAGGACGATTACTGCGGCGGGGAGACGTTCGCGCGCCGTTGTGCCGAGGGTGCCAGCGCAACGCCGCTAATTTGGACGGGGTAGGTCATTCGTCGATGTGCCAACAAGGTGCTGACGCGATCAACTCGTTCTTGGCAAAGCCGAACTAACTAGGTTCAGACTCAATTGATCCACTAAGTGACAATGGCGGCGAGGTACACGGCTGCCAAGAAGTTTCACGCAAATTTGTCGTAGCGAGTTGCAACGCGATGGAAATCCTTGAGCCGGCAAAAGCGGCCCTCGATAATATTGCGCCCTCCGTAGGCAGCATTTCCTGAAGCTGACGGCTTGGACTGGCGGGTTTAACGCCGTGAGTGATAGGGCACCCGGCGACAGTGACTACTACTGAATCCAGTAGGTTTGTTGTTCCCCGGCATGAGCTAGTGATTGGAGCCCTTTTGACAGACACGCCTCGCGCATCAAAGCGCGCGCCGGGACAGGAGAAACTCGATGCAGTTGGCCGCGCCGTGCCGCACCTCTCTTGCGCTGATCCTGTTTGCCTGCGGGGTAATGGGGAGCGCGCGGGCCGCAGATGCGCCGCCGCCCGCCCAGGTCACGACGCCGGTCGGCCAGAAGGGTGGCGCCGGCCAACCGTCGAGTATGCCGCCGGCAGCCGAGCAGCATCGCTTGCCGCCGGACTCTAGCACCAAGCACACGCTTGAGCTCCCTGGGCGGACGCTTTCTTTCGTCGCGACCGCCGGCTCTATCCGCCTGTTCGACGGCAAGGGCGAGCCGCAGGCCGACATCGTCTATACCTCCTATCAGCTTGACGGCACCGATCGCGGCACGCGGCCGGTAACATTCTTCTTCAACGGTGGACCGGGCTCATCATCGGCCTGGTTGCAGCTCGGCAATGCTGGACCCTGGCGGCTGCCGATCAATGCTGACGAGGTCACGCCATCAACGCTTCCGGCGGTGAGGCCAAACGCGGAAACTTGGCTGGATTTCACCGATCTGGTGTTTCTCGACCCCGTAGGCACCGGCTATAGCCGGTTCGTGGGGACCGGCGAGGATGCGCGCAAGCTGCTCTATTCCGTTGAGGGCGACGTCAACGCGCTAGCGCTGGTGGTCCGCCGCTGGCTCGAAAAGCATGACCGGCTATTGTCGCCGAAGTACATCGCGGGTGAAAGCTATGGCGGCATTCGCGGGCCAAAGGTTGTCCACCAGTTGCAGATGCGGCAGGGCATAGGCATCAACGGCCTGATCATGGTCTCGCCACTGTTCGACTACAGCCAGTTTGCCCGCGCGAGCCTGCTGCAATACGTCGCAAGGCTGCCAAGCTATGTCGCGACCCTGCGTGAAGCCGCAGGTCCGGTAAACCGAGCCGATCTCGCCGACGTGGAAGCTTATGCACGCGGCGAGTTTCTGGTCGATCTCCTTAAAGGCCAGGCGGACAAGGAAGCGACCACACGTCTGGCCGACAAGGCCGCAGCGCTGACCGGCATCGACCAAGCGGTCAGTCGTAGGCTTGCGGGCCGCTTCAAACTCGCCGAGTTCCGCCGTGAGTTCGACCGTAAGAACGGCAAGTTAGTCGGCAATTATGACGCCTCGGTGCGTGGCCTTGATCCATATCCAGAGTCCGATTTCCACCTTTCCGGCGATCCCTCGAGCGATACGCTGTTGGCGCCTTTGACCAGCGCCACCGTCGATCTCATTACGCGTAAGCTTAACTGGCGGCCGGACGGCTCCTATGAGCTGGTCAACGGCACGGTCGGTCAGGCTTGGAACTTCGGACCCAGCCCGCCGGAGTCACTTTCGGAGTTGCGCCAGATCCTGGCAACGGACCGGAAGATGAAATTGCTAGTCGCGCACGGCTTTTTTGACCTCGTCACGCCGTATTTCGGATCACAGATCGTGCTCGATCAATTGCCGCCATTTGCCTCTAAACCGCGCGTCAAACTTGTCGTCTTTCCGGGCGGCCACATGTTCTATTCACGAGACGCCTCGCGCCAAGCTTTTCGTGCAGAAATTGAAGCGATGATGAAGTAACGCCGACGACGAACTGATCACAAGCAAGCTGGCGTTCGCACAAGCATTTATAATTTCTCAACGAGTGCAGATGAAATCCTAGCGCCGCTCCGATCGATCAGACGCTTCGTCCAACTCGCTTCAATCAGGTGTCGACAGAACGTCATCGAAGCCATCGTTCAGATTGATAGACCAAATCCTGAATTTGTATGCGGCGAATAGAAGAGCCACCTTTACCAGGGGCGGCTATTAAGGAGCCGCCACAGAAGCTCTCGACCGCGCAAAAGAGATACTTTGGGCAGTGTGATCATCGCCAGCATCTACGAGATTACTTTTCTCTTTAGGCTGGTGGCTGGGTTTCTTGAAAATACTTAATTGTGGCGGTTGACTAGTCGTGCTCGATATGACCTTTCGGCATCCGCCGCTTCGTGGCTTACACCCAGATCAAAGACGATCTTCAGAGGGAATTCGCCGGCCGGCCTTGCAAAATCCATAGCAACGTTCCCGCCGGCTTTAGCGACAAATGCCCTCCATCGAACTCGCCGCACCAGATCGCATCCATGTCGCGGTCACGGTTCTCATCGCGAACTTCGGCCGAGCTGCCGATGCCCACAGCTCCAACCTGAGGAGAGTCGATCTCGATCCACCCAGGAGCTCTACTCCATAGCCAGGATTGGCCGCGTTACGCAGGATGATGTGGCCGTTCTGGACCCAGGAGTCGCTATTCCCTTGGAGATCTCGTACCCAAGGTTAGCAAGACCTTCGAGCACCGCACGCCTGCGCTACTTGGGCGCTCTCGGAGCCATCCATGCTGTCGGTGCTCTCGACGGCCGCGTGACCGATTTGCATCAAAGGCGGCGACCTACATTCTTGCCGCACCGCGTGAGGCGGCGCACGATATCCGCCGGAAGGGGACCCGTGATCACATTGTCCAGCCCTATGGCGGGCTTTGCTTATTCACAGCGCTCTGAATTTTGAGCAGTGCGGTCTCGGGCATCATAAGCATGGCACAGAGCCCGGCCGCGCTAGCGACGAGCATGTACCAGGCGGGCGCTAGCGCGTTCCCGGTAACTTGGGTCAGCCAGGCGACGACTGGTTGAGCGGTGCCTCCAAAGATCGCTATCGCAAAAGCGTAAATCGTCGCGAACGCGCCACCGCGAATGTTCTTGGGCAACCCCTCGGCCATACTCACATAGAAGGCGCTATAGGGAATCGTTCCGATGAGGGTGAGCGCGCCGAGGCCTCCGAGAAGTGCAAGGGCACTGCGGGTCTCTGCGATCCACAAGAAAACTGGATAGGTCATCAGAAACGCGGTGATCTGCGGCCATATCATGATGTGCCGGCGTCCGGCCCGATCCGCGAGCCATCCGCCCAGCAGTGCGGCAGCAATTCCTACCGTATTGCTGATGAGGGTGGTCGCAAAGGCGAGTGGCGCAGAAACCTGCAGGGTGTTCAGCGCATAGGTGGTCATATATCCCGTGATGTAGGTGATAATCGTGCAGCTCGCCAAGATGATGAATCCCAAGCTCATGATGCGGCGAGCGGCAGGCGGTCTCCTTCCAGGCTGGACAACGGGAGCCGGGACTTCGGGGCGGTGCAACGTTTCGGGCAGGGTGCTCCGCAGCCAAAGCCCGAACGGCAGCGTAGCGGCGCCGAGCAAGAGCGCGATCCGCCATCCGTACGCATTGAGTGCCTCGCTTGTCATGGTGAGGGAGAGTATTTCTCCAATCAACGCTCCGGCAGTTGCAGCGATCTGTTGGCTGGCAGGCTGAAACGAGACAGCAAGACCGCGCCTTTCAGGCGGGGCCGCTTCCATCAAATAGGCGGTCGTCGGGCCAACCTCACCGCCCAGCGCGAAGCCCTGCACCAAACGTGCGAAAATGACCAGCAACGGAGCGGCAACTCCTATTGTCTCGTACGAGGGCGTAATCGCCAACACAAGGATCGCGGCGCTCATCATTGCAAAGCTGGCGGTCATCGCGGGCCGGCGGCCGACCCGATCCGAGTATGAGCCGAGCACGATGGCCCCGATCGGCCTGGTCACAAAACCCGCGCCAAACGTCGCGAGTGACAGCATAAGGCTGGAGAACGGGTCGCCCGCCGGGAAGAACGCCTGACCGATCTGGATCGCGAAAAAGCTATAGGTCCCGAAGTCGTAGAATTCGAGAATATTGCCGATGGTTGCGCCCAACACGGCGCGGCCGGTCAAGCGTTCGTCTGCCGCAACGAGGACCGGCTCCAGCTTCTTCCGAGTAAATTGCCTGGCCATCCTCGATCCGTCTCGATCGCGATCGCTGGACCGAACATTTCGAGCAGCCAAGTCGCGCACGCATCCCACTTTCTCTACATGTCGTCTAGTTTGAGGTGGCCGGCCACGCGCCCCGGTGCTCCACATCTCGAGCTCAGGGCGTTGAGTGCAATAAAAATGCCTGTCTGCTGCAGCCTCATTCAAACCTTGAACTGATCGCGGCAATCGCCAGCAAAGATGAATAAAGGAACGCGCTGCAATTTGTCGGGTGGGTCCGTCGTTGTGCTCCCGTGCAATGGCGCGTTTGCGACAACACTGGCGGGCACGGAACAGGCAGTGCCTGATCTTCACACCGAAGGGCCGCCGCGCGTGTTGCTGCGTTCGGCTGGTTGCGCACGGCGACGCATCAGGCGATTTGGCCCGGCTTTTGCTCTGCTGCTTGTTCATTGCGCGCAGCCGCCGCCTTGTCGGGATTCGTCCGCTGCAGAATGCAGGATCTTTGTGCGATCGAAAGACAATAGGAGTTCGCATTGTTGACGGCACCATGAAATCGATCGACATCGGCGCGGCGCCGCAGGCATCAGGCGGTCATATTCGGTCTGGCGAGCAGCGGCTCGGCGGGTCGCCGATGGCAAGCCTGATGCGCCAGAGTCTGAGCTCCAGGAACACCAGCAATGGCGAAACACCTCCTTGAGTGGACTTGGTTTCATCAAGGCCGACCCAGGGAAATAGTCTTCCTTTCGTATTGAAGTGCTGTCGTCAGGCTATGGCACGCGAACTGCGCGCGGCCGATGTCTGATGACGGCCGCGCTTTGCTCGCGCATCTGCGTGCACCCGCGCTCGAAGTTAGATGGAAAAGCACAATCAATGCCTCGAATAGAATGTGTAGTATGAAGACGAAGATAGTTACGACCATCGTACTTGCGGTTAATGCGTTGCTGGGTTCGCCCAGTAGGGCCGTTGAAACTTTCGATGTCACGCACACGAACGGCGTAGCCTTCATGCGAGCGCAGATATTCGGTCCCGGCGACGGCCCCTATTGGGAAGGTGACAACGGTTCAACGCGGAAGTTGCGGAAATCGGAAATAGATCATTCACTGGCGGCGATTCGGTATTGGGCGGAAATCATCAAGGTTAAGCCGGGTCATGCGCCGGCCATTGTCAACTTCGGGGGGGATAGCGAGGAAAACGCAGCTGGCTATAGTGGTATGTCCCCCGGTGGCGGCACCAAGGTGCAGGCGGCACTCACGGGCCAGGATCCAGGCGAGCTGCAATACGGCGCGCATGGCATGGTTAAGATTGGCCAGATGGGGTTTTCGTCCGAAGCATACATCCCTTCGCAATTGCCGACGACTCCAAAGATTGGTCTTACACCCGTAGTGATCCATGAGCTCGGCCATGCCCACGGTATGCTCAGCACTATCACCTATGAACCATCTCCGTATTTCCCTGGGCCGATATCAACGTATTTCCCTGAAAAGATAAATGCCTGGACGGAGCATTTGCGCGACGACAATGGCAAACAAGCCAAGCCTGGACAGACGATCTATTGCTCCGTCTGCAACAACCTGCCAGCTGACGACGTTTTCGATCTGCGCCGCGATCGGGGCTATTTCGCCGGGAAGCATGTGAGTGAAGTGCTGGCCGGTGCCATGCCGGGTATTCCGGTGCGCGTGATGGACGAGTATGGTCGACGGGATGTGCCCTTCGTCTCGCATAGCGAGCTTAAGAACAGCCTGATGAGCCACAAGAGATACCGGAACTACACCGTCCTGATGGAGGCGGAGATCGCCGCGTTTCAGGATATGGGCTACAGCATCGATCGGCGCCATCACTTCGGTTACTCCATCTACGGCAATGGTCAGAATCTGGTAAACGACAATCCCTTCTTCGCTCGTAATGCGGACGGCAGCGCCTATCTGCCAAATACGTACAATACGGCTACGCTCGGACTTGGGCTGCACGTCTATGGCAGCGGCAATACTGTGGTCCAGCGTGCCGACCTGCTTTCTCAAGGAGCAGGGGGCGCCGGCATCCGCGTCGACGGCGAAACAACCAGATCATAATCCCGGCTGGAACGCGCGTGTACGCCGACGGCGCCTATGGGCGCGGCGTCATGTTCGCCTATGGCAAGGATCACACGTTTACTCAGCGTGGGGACGTGCAGGCTCTCGGCGAGCATGGCATCGCAGCAAGTTTCAACTTTGGCAACAATGCGATGGGCAATGACCGTGAATATCATGGCTCGTATATTCGCACGATTGACAATAAGGCCGTCCCGATGCTGAACGAAATCGACGGCCCGCTCGTCAGCGCGTTTGATCTGACCGGGCGACTGGCTGGCAGTCATGCAGCGATTTACATGTCGAACAATGGCTATGTCGGCGAGATCAATGTGATGCGTGGCGCAATGCTGTCAGGGGACATCCTGTCTGATTACGCCGAGCTGGACGCGAACGGTGCTCCGCGCCTGACCAAATTGACGTTCGGTATGACGCCTGATGCGAACGGTCACTCAACGGAGCAGCCCGATGCAAGCTTTGCAACCCGCTATGAAGGGAACATAGTTGGAGGCAACCTGTCGTTGCGGTTGTCGGGTGGCGTCACGTTGTTTACCGGTAATCACGAAGTGTATGACGCAACTGTCGCGCAAGGCGCAACCTTGTCCGGCAATGGCAGTTATCTGCTCAGTACTGACGGCCGCTTCAGCAATAGCGGTGCTGTCGCGCCGCTTAGCGGTCGTCTTGACAACAGCATAACGGTGAATGGCGACTATCTGCAGACCTCGACCGGTCGCTTGCGGGTCGGGGTAAATGATACCGGTACGTTCAGCCGTCTCGTGGTGAACGGCAATGCGGCGCTCGACGGCACGCTCACGATCACCCCGCAGCGCGGCTGGTATGGCAGCGGCTTTAGCGTCTCCTCCAATCAGTGGCTGAAGGCAACAAATGTCACCGGCTCGTTCGCCAACGTGGCGACATCGCTGCAATCGCCGACCTTGCTGGCGAGTGCTACAGCCGAGGGTGACAACACCTATGCGTTGACGCTCTCCCGCCCCGCCGATGCTTACTCGCGATATGGGGCCGATGCCAACAGCCGCCAGGTGGGCGCGGCGCTCGATCAAGTCGCCGGCAACGCTGCGTTGGGGCTGCACCCGCTCGTCGCGGCACTCGACTTCTCCGCGTCAGACGGCACGGCCGTGACATCTGCGCTGCGTCAGTTTTCGCCGTCCGCCTATGCGTCGGAGCAGGGCAGGCGTGTCAACGACAGCTTCTATGCGCGATCGGCAGTCTACAACCGTCTTGAACAGGCGTTTGGCGGGGCGCCATCATCGTCGATGGCGGTGATAGGGTATGGTCCTGGGCAGATGAGGCGAAGCGGCAATTCTGCCTCTGCCATTGGTGCGGTCGGCCCGACTTCTTCTGACCTGCCATACTATGACCTGCAGGGTTATGCCGGTTGGGCTTCTGCTTTTGGCGGATGGACGGCCCAATCAGGTGACAGCAATGCCGCAAGCACCAGATCCACCATCAGCGGCTTTATGACCGGTATTGACACGCCGGTATTTGAGGACTGGCGCTTTGGTGTTCTTGCGGGCTATAGCCGGTCCACTTTCAAGGTTGCCGCTGCTTCTTCGTCAGGCCGCAGTGACAACTACACGGTCGGGACCTATGCCGGCACCGAGTGGACCGTGCCGGAAGGAGCCGTCGCCCTTCGCTCGGGCATTGCCTACACATGGCACGATCTTGAGATGAGCCGCAACGTTCGGTTCCCGGGATTTAACGACAACTTGATCTCGGATTACGACGCAGGCACTTTCCAGATCTTTGGAGAACTTGGCTACAAAGTCCATCTCGGCAATTATTCCATGATAGAGCCCTACGCCAATCTCGCCCATGTTAGGGTCGGGACGGATGGCTTGAGCGAGAGGGGATTGAACGGAGCGGCGCTCGCTGTTCGTGCTGATGCGATGGATACGACGCTCTCCACGCTCGGCGTCTACGCGACGACCCGCTTTCAACTTGGCCAGATAGCCACGACTGCGCGAGCCGATATTGGCTGGCGCCATGCCGTTGGTGACCTCATTCCGTTTTCGACAGCCAGCTTTGCTGCTGGTTCCAGTGCTTTTGCAGCTTCGGGCGTATCCATTGGCAAGGACGTGGCGCTCGTCGAATCCGGTTTGGACTTCCGGATTTCAAACAACAGCACCCTTGGCATCGCCTACCAGGGCCAGTTCGGTTCAGGCATCACTCAGAACGGACTGAATGCCACCTTCAACGTGAAGTTCTGATACGCATGCTCAGTCGATTTTGGATCGGCGCGCTGCGCAATGGAACCATGTTGGTTTCGATCCAGAGCTCGTGGACAAGAACTTGGCGCCGGCGATCGAGGTTGGTCTGCCTGAAAGTCGGCGATGGCGCCTACGCGCGATGTCTGAGCGAGGTCGCTGAAGGTCAAGCGGCCTTTTTGTCACCGCTGACAATCTATCCGACATCATCTTAAGCGCCTCACCCGTCCGGCGAGATCGAGCGGCCGCTTCGGCGAGCCATCCGATCTCGTCGGACTCGGGGCAAGCGAGAACGGGCCGCGACGGCAAAGGCCTCCCGTGAAGCCGGTGAAAGCGGGGCGCGACCAAAAACCGAGCGTGAGGCCGGAAGGGCTAAAGCCGAATTCGAAAGGAACGGCGACGCCGAAGACCGAGCGCCTGTCGGGAGAGCTCACACGCAAGGGGATCACGGACGGCGCGACAAGTCGACGGCGACGACGCGGGCAGCTCGACAAGGCCGAGCACGCGGGACGGGGTGCGGCCAACTGGGCCGAGGTCGAAGCCCTGGAAAAACGCTCGCGCGTCGAACGAGGTTTGTGAAAGCAGCGGCAGCGGCTCACCTCGGGTCGCGCCCGGGAGTAGCCCGGATCACATTAACTATCGCGTTTCCTCGCGCAAAAATTCAGGTACGGGCCTTGAAACTTTTCTCGGTCTTCCAAATTCTTTGGCGTCGCCGTTATAGCGACCGGGATGCCTAATGGGTCCCGCGACCCGTCTCTGGCGCCGGACGGTGTGCGGAGCCATGTTGCTCTAAGGAAAATTTGGAGATGAGGTATGATTGGACTTTGTCGACGAATTGGATTCGATCGCCTTTTTCACGTTCTCGACGAGGTCCGGCGGACCGCCGAAGAGACCTATCCCCCCTACAACATCGAACGTCTCGACGAGAACCGCTTCCAAATCTCGGTCGCGGTCTTCACGCGATGCCGGCCCTATCGAAAGAATACCAGGCGTTCGTCGAGAAAAACGGCGCCGTCGTGCGCAGGATGGTCGGCTATCGTCGGTTCGAGGACCTGGAAGCGGCCAAGCTGCTGGCTGAACTCTATCGATCGGCGCTGCTGTTCGTGAACTTCTTCCAACCCTCGTTCAAATTGATAGCCAGGCAGCGCGACGGGGCGCGTGTGCGCCAGACATACAGCGCGCCGGCAAGACCACACCAGCGCTTAGCCGCCGATGCCCGAACGCCCGACGCGGTTCGCACCCCTCTCCAACATATCTATGCCGCTCTCGACCCGGTCGCGTTGTTGCGCGATATCCGCGGCGCGCAGGAACGCCTCGCGGCGCTTGCGGATACCCAGCCAATCGTCAGTCCTGCTGCAGCATCGCAATCGATTGATCTCTTTCTGGCAAGTCTACGAACCGCCTGGAAGGACGGAGCTATGCGACCGACGGATCGGCCAATCGTGAAAGCGAAGAGAGGCCGGCGCCGTCCCGACCCGCTCATCAGGGCAACGCCAGATTTGCGAAAATGGTTTGAAGTCGAACCCTGGCGGACTGGCAGCGAACTGCCCTCCCGGTTGCAGGTGGAATATCCTGGAGCCTATCCGAACAAGCTTCTTCGAACGCTTCAACGTCGACTTAAATCTTGGCGCAACGAGCAAGCGAACGCGTTACTGTTCGTTCCTACGGAGGAAACGCTTCCGGGGTATGAGGTCACAACACCCCAATGCTGTGCCAGGTGCCAGCGGAGGAGGCCGGGCGCTCCGAAACCCCGGCCATCTCCGCACCCGGCCTCCTCCTCAACCCAAGCCGGGAGCAAAATAAATGAGGCAGCCGATCTCACTCGGGAGCATCGATATGTGAGGCAATACGTCTTCCCACCCAGATCGTCGCGCTATAGCTGCGGCACATCGCTCCCGACATGCGCGTCACGAACGTCTCTCACGTGACCGAGGACGATGTGGCCAGGGCAGACGCATCGGTGTGGAACCAGGAAGCGGCGGAATTTCCGGACTATTTGGCAGCGCGCTGGCAACCATGGGAAAGCGTGGTATCGCACCCGAAGACAATGCTGAAATGCAGGAGCGGCTCGTCGACGCGATGGGCGTACAGTTTCAAACCCGCTTGGACGGGCGACTGGCCGAGCATGGTCTGACAGGCGATGCCGATGCCGAGTGGGTGCTCGGCGCCCAGATACGCAACGAGATCGCCCGCGAGATCAAAAGCGCGGTCATGCACCAGGTGCTCGGGAAACTCGGCCTTGAGCTATGAGCGCCCTCGGACTGAAGGGCCCGACGATCCGCTTAGCCGGTCACAAGGTCAAGACAGTCATCGATCCTTTCGAGGACGGGCGTGTCTGCATGAAGCCATTCGGCGAATGAGCTGCCGTCAACTGCCGGTCGCGCGGTCCGTGCGGACGATCACGGTAAAGATGCGCGATCAAAGCGAAGATTCGTATACCGCAATTCATGCGTTCGCGTCCCGCGGCGGCCATTGAAGTCATTGGTCAACGACACATTCATAGGCCGGACGAATAGATGGCGAGCAGACCGAAATCTCAAGTGGCTCTTGTGAAACGTAGGCTATCGATATCCGTCCCCCGCGATCGATAGGACCCTCGCAGCATCATACTCGAATCCAGATCGCGAAACATGCTGTAATTCCGTCGGATCCATTGATGCAGCTCGGTAGACCAGTCCTTCTCGTTGCGCAGATATCCAGTGAAGGAAAAGCTAAGCCGGTCTATATATCTCTTGAGGAACAGCGGAAGTGCGGGAATCCGAAGCACCCGCTCGCCATCCATCGCTTCAGGTAATCCGCCGCGTAGCACGAATTCATTGTGGACGGTGACCAGCGACGCCGGCGGAATTCGCCGCCGCAGCATTTCATAACCGCGAAAGGAGATACGGTCAGCGCTCGCGACGAAGAGGATGATAGGAACGACATAGCAGCGCGCCGTCTCCTTCATGAAGCCGATCTCCTCGCACATCTTGAAGAATTCGTCGAAGGCGTGAAAGCCGAGATCGATTACCTTGGGTACCCGATCGTGGATGATAAGAGGATCCATCAGCTGCATCTTGCCGTAAGTGTCGATCACATCCGCGGTCTCCGTGATGTTGGGGAGGTAGTCGAGCAATGACGGCTCTTTCAAGTTGACATCAAATGACAGCGCTGTGCCGTTTTTCAGTAGCAAGAACTCGCTCATGGCCCGAGCGATGAGGGTTTTACCGACCTGCGGGCTAGGAGAGCAGATGATGTAGATGGGGGTCGCTAACATAGCCAGCAGATCAATTTCGTTCCGTACGTGGGCCCGATCTGAGCCCACCGAATGTGCGACTACTTCTCGCCGGCCCGGGTGCCAGACTTGGCGCCGGCCAATTCCGTCAAGTTGATGCGATCAAATTCGCTCCAGACATTTGCCAGCCAGTGCCGGACATAGCCGCGCAGCACGAAGGAGTTGTTCGCGGGCTCATCGTTCCTCCCCTTGTTTGCGACGAAGTCTATGAATGGGACGGATGCGACTTCCACCTGCTCATAAGCCATCTCGTTAAGCTTCGGTATGACCAACTCAGTCGCATGTTTGATGCGGTGAAAATAGGAATTATAGGTCGCTTGATCCCACTGGAAGAATTGAGTGTCGTTGATGAAGTTCTTGACCAGGTAGTACTTTGCGCCGCTCATGAAGGTCGCGGTTTCCGCGATCTCGTCTAGCGAAGCGATGGATGATCCCAGGATATGGAACACGGCAAATGTGATCTGGCCAGACCGTGCCGAGTCCAGAAATCCGATGTCGCGCAAGGAAGCCAACGCAGAGGACAGTAAGCCTGCGCGAGCATCGATGACAGTGACGGACAGCCCTGAGTTCAGGGTATCGAAGATTTTCATCTGGTCCGCCGTCGTCGTCATGTCGACGATCTGGGTGATCTCGGGATAAAATCGCTTCAGCGTTCCCCGCGGCGACTCCGTGTCGAATGCGCGTGTTTGCACGTTGTTTACGCTGAAGTAGTCCAGTAGCGTTCGTGATACGGTCGTCTTGCCGACTCCTCCCTTGTCCGCACCTACCACAATTACAACTGGTTTCACCATGAAAACATCTCCTGAGACACTCGCTGTTGCCGCGCGCAAAGTGCGCAATCGGCGCGTCTCTGCTTTGGGTGTGAACATGGCAGAAAGAAGGGGCAATGAACCTTCGATGCGAGAGCTCTGCAACCGACGAACGTTTTCAACATTAAGCGAGTGACGTCGTGTGACGATGCGGACCCGAGAATGGGTAGTAATCACTTGTACCGGTGATCTACGTGAGGTTTGTGGACAGCTGGAATGCGCGCCGCCAAGAACCAACTGCCTGCCTGTGGTGATCGTTGCATTGCCATAGGTTATCTATCGACGCCGTCGCTGCCGCTTCTAATTTACATGAAGCGACCGAATCTTACGTAGCGTCAGATTGCGAGCTCGATGAAAGCGGAAATCGAGGCGGTCTCGAGCGGCCACATGGTAACTGCCCAACGAGCGAATATCTCCGCGAGCTAAGGCGGGTGGCTAGACGCACTCTGCGCGCAAGAGCGAGGCGCTTGCTAAGCGCCTGGGCTGCTAGAAAGTTAATTGGGGGGGCGCCTTCGGGGCGGCGTCTAGCTGCTCGGCGCCTGGCGGGAGTGTGGTCCTTTGTTCTTCCATTTGTCCTTGTGCTTGGTGGGATCAAGCACCATCATCGAGTCACTTACCTCAAGAAAGCCCAACGCTGCTGCGCGGGCTTTCGCTTCCGGATTGGAAGAGTGGGAGAGAACGAGCGGTTCGTGCCGTCGATCCGGAGCTGATGTTCAAGCAAGATATCGCCCGCGTTATCGACAAGCGGATGAGTAACCCGGAAAGCTATTGTTGAGGTGATTTCATCTCGCCCAGGAAATTTTTCGCGCCAATCATTGTTGCCCTCGAACAGCTCACTCATGCGACTTCCGGGTTCCGTTCTCAGGAGCCCGACGCTCTTGTTCCCAAGCTGATAGCTGAAATATCGCGCTTTCTCCGAAATTGACTTCATGCCGAAGCGAAACGCAACGTCCGCTGTGCGTTGAGCCTTTCGGGACACCCAGCTAGAGTATCGCTGCGGATTAGCAGCAATATCCTCTATGTCTCCTCCATAAAACTCTGCCAGCTTGTGCTCGAATGAAGATCTAGAGATCTCAACCGGTGGCTCGTCAACCAGCGCGTATAGCGGGACTGCCGTCGAAGATGGATCAGAGGAGAAACTCGATGGCGCCGAATTCAGGGTAGAGAATATATCCGCGAACCTTTGGCTATCCGCGTAGGCGTACGGGTCGCGCTCATTCTCACTTCATCGGGCTCGGAAGCACGTTGGGTATTGGATAAATTGTTGGTACGCTGAAACATGACACTTCCTATTTGTATCGACGACATGAGGGTCGCGGGGGCTGCCGCCGATTGAGATTCCGCGCTCATAGTAAGCCTAGCTGTCGGCAAGATGACAGCTAGGCCTCAAGACTTCGCCATTCCGATCCGCTCTTGTTCGCTGCGCTATCTCGAACGAGCCAATGCGTGCCGGCCGTCCGCCTGCGGTGCTGGGTCGGCGTCGTCGACCTCCCTCTTGCCTTCAAGGGCGAGGGACAGTTTGAAATTGTTGCGCAGCATCGGGTTTGCGGGTTCCGCTGCGAGAGCTTGGCGGTATAGTTCTTGGGCCTCCTGATGTCGGCCCTCGTGATCGAGAACAACTGCTTTGGCATTCAATGCGCGCAGGTCGCCAGGGGCTGCCAATAAGACGCCGTCGAGCAACTCTAGCGCATCATTCGGACAGTTGCGTGCCAGCAGGGCTCGCGCAAGAGGAATCGCCGCATCGATGTTGTTCGGCTGTTGCTTCAATGTATCGCGCAGAGCCCCTTCATCAGGATCCCGGCTGAGGGTGTACGAAATGCGCTGGCGCACGGCAGGGTCAATCTCTTTGCTGCCTGCGAGGTCTGATATGGACGTCTGCTGCGGTGAAACACCCGATCTATCCGAGATAGCGCAACCCGCGAGCAGCACAACGGCGAGCATTGCGAGCAGAGCTGGCCACGCCCCCGGAAGAATGGAGCACAAGCGCCTCCGGCCCCTGATCTCATTTGAATTCATAGGCTTTCTCATGACGAGCTGCTGTAAACTGTTAACCCGCAGCGGGAAGGAGCCCGCCACGTTCCGGGGAAGGGACCCTGTCCTTGGAAGCTGGAAGCTTAATGGATCCAATCGGTTGAACCGTGAAATCCGCGGCGAGATCTTGATAGGATAGGACGGGCAGGTCGATCCCGTTGCGCGTGAGAAAGCCACGCACGAAACGCCGGATGTCCATCGATCCAAGAATGACAGGCTGACTCTTACTTTGTGCGATGGTCGAATGGATGTGACGGAACTGTGCAAGCAGCTTCTCGCTCTGCCATTCATCCAAAACGAGGTATGGGCCGACAGCAGTTTCGCGCACCGCGCCGCGCACAATTTCCTCGCTCTCGCGCTCAATGATAAAGGCGGCCACAACACGATGAGCATTAGCATAGCGAAAGCAGATCTGCCGCTTCAGAGTAGCACGAACATATTCAGTGAGCAGGACGGCGTTTTGCTCGCGTTCGCTCCACTCTGCCAGCGCCTCCAGGAGCAAGCGGGTGTTGCGGATGGGGATGCCCTCATCGAGCAGCCGGCGCAGGACCTCGGCGATCCGAGGGACGGTGGCCGTACGCAGCACCTCCTTCACCAAGTCGGGGTATTCCTGTTCCATCCGGGCGAGCAATTGGCGGGTCTCCTGGATGCCGACCAGGCGCTGTGCATAGCGTGTCAATGTCGAATGGAGACGTAAGGCAAGAATCTCGCTCGGTCGGTGATATCCGATGCCGGCTGCTTTGAGAGCGGCTGCATGCCGTTCTTCGATCCAGACCCGATTTGTCTCCGGGTCTTGCCGAAAGGGGAGGCCGCTCAATTCGATGTTTGCCAAATCGTCATTGAGCACCAGTTGGGTCGGATCGATCACATCGCGTTCAACTGGCACACTGTCGACATCCACCCTGAATTGCGACGTGGACAAGTTCTGCCCAATCTGGGCCGGTATGCGCGGAACGGTGATGCCAAGATCCGCCGATACCAGTGTTGAAACACGCGCAATGCACTGTTCCAGCTCGTCTTTGTCAATCGAATGCGTCAGGTTCGGTGCAAGAAATAAAGCAATCGGAAGTGCTTCCGCATGCACGGCTTGCTTCTGAGGCGGCGCAGGGGCCGGCGCCGAAGCGACGCCGTCAGCGCCTGTCTTAACGGCAGCCTTGTCAGCTTTCGCGCCGACCTTGATATAGCTTGCCGCAGCAAAAAGAACAGCCAGGGTGACGAACGGCGGCAAAGGGAAGCCTGGAACGAGCCCCATGAATACCATAACGCAGGCGGCTAATCTAAGCGCTTGCGTGCTCGCGGTGAGTTGGTGAACGATATCGGCGCCGAGTTTGAGCTTGGAAGGCCCGTTCACACGGGTGACGATGGTTGCGGCCGTAATTGACAGCAGCAACGCCGGAATCTGTGAAATAAGTGCATCACCAATCGTGAGGAGGGTGTATTGATGCAGCGCTTCATCGAGCGACATACCCTTGGAAAGCAGACCGATGCTGATTCCGCCGAGCATATTGATGCAAATGACGATCAGTCCGGCGATCGCGTCGCCCTTCACGAACTTCATGGCGCCATCCATGGCGCCATGAAGTTGGCTCTCTTGTTCCAGCGCGGCGCGCCGGCGACGTGCTTCGTGTTGATCGATATGGCTGTTGCGCAATTCGGCGTCGATCGCCATCTGCTTGCCCGGCAGCGCGTCGAGTGTGAAGCGGGCCGACACCTCTGCGACACGCTCGGCGCCCTTGGCAAGAACCATGAATTGAACCATGGTCACGATCAGGAATATGACAATTCCGACAGCGATATTCCCCGATATGACAAAATCGCCGAAGGTGTGGATGATGCTGCCGGCATCGCCCTCAGCAAGAATCAGTCGCGTTGTTGCAATAGTCAGCGCCAGACGAAATACCGTCGAGATCAGGATGACGCCCGGCAAGGACGAAAAATCGAGCGGCGTGCTGAGATAGAGGGCAACCATCAGCAGCAATATAGCAAAGCCGAGATTGAAGCCGATCAGCATGTCGATCACAATGATTGGGATCGGCATGATCATCATGCCGATCGCCAGAAGCAGCATCAAGGCGACCATGAAATCCGGGTGGGCCGGCGCGCGCACGACGAAGTTACGCAAGACGTTGGCCATGAAAGATCCCTATTGCTGTTTAATGAAGGCTGTGCTCGCGCGCAGTGACACATAGCGCTGGAAAACATCACGAGCCTCGGTCATGCGGCCGGCGTGTCGCAATGCGTGACTACGCAAGAGCGTCATAGGCACGCGTGAAGAGGGGTGCACATCGAGCGCGTCCAGCCGATCCAGCACATCAAGCGCTTCATCGCCAAGGCCCTCTGCGATAAGAGTGTAGGCCAGGATGCGGAGCAGATCGACGTCGTGGGAATGCTCGCGAGCTGCGATTCTCAGCAGAGCCAGACTCTGTGCACTCTGACCGCACGCGAGGTGGACATAGGAGAGGGCGCAGAGCAGGTCGCGCTCCGGCCCGGAGATCGACAAGATATCGCCCGATTTGGAAGCTTCCGGTGCCAACGTGGCGGGGACATGCTGCAATACATTAGGCTCGGCCATCGCTTAGCCCTTGATTATGCTGTTTTGATTCTGCCGGAGCAGAAGCAGCCGGCGCAGCTCCTGCTGCAGGATTGCCAGACACTCACAAGCCGTCTTGTCGTCTGGCGTAGCCTCCAATGTCTGGGTTAGGCGCTCCAGAAGAACACCATGCTTGTCCGCGCGCAGCACGTCCGGATGACGTAGACGTGGAATGACGAAGGAGAGTAGGCCGTGTGAGAGATTGGACCCATAAAGCGAAGCCAGTACTACGCGTGGGTCGATCTCATTTGCGCCGGCACCCATCTCGAACAGAGCGACGCCCGAGACGGCGTTGATGGAGTTGACCTCGAGAGCGGCTTCGCTCGCGCCTTCAATTGGCAGATTCTGCGCGGGCGCGTCTCGCCACGACGCCCGTTTCGTGCCCCCATCTGCATGAGCAACTCCGACTTCCATATCGGCTTGCGAGGAGGACGAGCCGATAGCCGGTGCGTTCTGGCCCGCGTCCAATCCCTGCAATGGGGTGCCGGGCCCTACAGCGTGCTGGGGCAGCCTAGCCATCGACTTCTCCTTCTTTCTTGCAGGGTAGACACTCTAATATGGCAAAGCAGCAAATCGGCCGTTGCGGCTGAGCAGCACTCGCCCATCCTCAATTCGGTCGACGGTCCATCCATTGCTTAATAGCGCACCCACGAAATACTTTTGGCCGCCGATAAGCAGATAAGGCTCGGTTCCACGCCAAACGGCTTGGACAGCGATCGAAGACGGCGTCTTCTCCTCCTTGACCGTGACTGCATTCACAAGGGTAGGAGTGCCGTTGGTTTGATGATCGAACCATTGCTGGATTTGTTTCCATTTTGTGATGAGGCTAGGCGTAACAGTGCCTTCCGCAGTGACAACGCCGGAGCCAGCCCCGATCTTGACATCAAGAAGGCCCGCTCGCTCGACCTCCTGCCGTAGCAATTCGGCGATTGCATCAGCGTCGCTCGCTTCATAATGATTGATGGTTGGTTTGGCGGCAACCTCGGCTGCCGGCAATGAATCAGTACTCAGCACCCCCGCGCTGTCGGTAGGACCGAAGATAGTTGAGACGGTGCCAATCGCGACAGAGCTGAGCAAGAGGAGACTGAGTGCCACGATCAAGCCACGTGAGCGATTGCTGGGACTAGCTTGCGGGAGATCCTGCGCCGACCAGCGGATTGACATCGCGCCAGCATGAACGATCGCAGGAAGAGGTACACTGACGCGCTCCCCTGAGGTGATACTTTCGTGGCCGTCTACGCTGATACCAGCACCAAGCGCCTCCACTTCGATCGAATCCCGCTGTGGGATGATGCGAAGGTGATGCGGTTCGAGCCCTTGTTCAACGAAGATCATATCGGCATCGAGGCCGCTGCCGACAATACTGTGCCCGGCCGCCGCCTTGCCCTTAAGCCCGGTATAGAGTCCCGATAGCACCTCGAAGTCGAGGGAAATCGATTCGGTCACGGATAATCTCCTGAATAACGAGAGAAGCCGTACGGCAGTGCCGTACGGCTGATTCAGAGTTCGTCATTCACAACGCGGCCATGATAAGCGACGCGATGAGCCACCCGTCTTGCAGAATTACTGAACGCGCTCGTCGGCGATCTTCTTCTCGGACGAGAGCTCGGTCGTGATTCTGCGCATTGCCACGGCCTGCTCCTGAACCTTATGGCTAACACGCTCGAACTCAGCCATCTGATTCTGGAAGCCAGCATCCCCGGTCGCCTGGGCGCCAGTCGCGCCACCGTTACCGCCAACACTATTAACTGCCATGTCGATTCACCTTTCTTCGTCGTATGTTGCTAGTTTGTGCTCTGTTACGTCGCGCGGGCGGGCGAAACGATGGCAGGAATGGAAAGAAACATGGGCTCGCCCCCGAGCGTGCTAAGGCTAAGGTTCAGCTCCGGGTTCTTGCCGAGAGTCGGCCTGGTGTGTACGCTGCTTTCCTCGCCGGCGTCTTTGGTCTCGGCGGCCTTAGCGGGGCCACTCTTCTCGGGCTCCAGGTTAAGGACAACCTTATCAAAGACCTTGTCGACTGTCCCGCCCAAGGCAGAACCAATCGCCGCTCCGGCGGGGCCGCCAAGCCATCCGCCCGCAGCGCTTCCGATCATTTCTCCGATCATCAGTTTCTCCTATGCTGTCTTGTTACGCTCAATAGACGACTCCTCGCCTAGAGTTCAGCGTGCTCATGCTAGGGGCGCTACCTTTCCAGAAGCTGACGAGTCATCCGAAGGGACTGTTGCGGCGGCCCAGCGCTTGCTCGACTTATCGGTTCGCTCAGGCTTGTCTAGCCGCGCGTATGGCTCGGCGCGTCGGAAAGGATAGCGTTACCGTGCTTGCCTGCGTTCATGCGAATTGTTCGTTCTTGCGGAACGAGCGGCGGCGTTTCGGTTGCGTGGAGCGACGCGACCGGCCGGATAAGGCGATCGAGTTGGAGTGACTGGTTGAGTCATCCAGTCCCCAGCTTTGGCCGTTGGCGGATGCCGAAGGGGCGCAGGTTTGGCGAGCCCCTGATGCTGTGGAAGCTGACCGTCTAGTGGCCCGCACGCATACAGATCGCATCTGAAGTCTATGGATTGCTGTACCCCGATCGGTGTCATCGCAGCAAGTGCGACGTCGATAGTTTATTATCGTCAGCTTTTCGACAGGTATTGCGGGTAGCGTTTCTGACGTTGAATGCGCGTGCGATATGCTCGTGCCATAACTGCGGAGTATGAGGACGGAGTGGCCTCTTCAGGGACGCAGGTGCTAGTGACGACAGGCATATATGCGCTTGGGTGGGCTAATGGTGTGCTCATGCAGGTCTGAAGGGCGTGTTCGGTTGACTAGCGCGTAAGGCTTGCAGGTTTACAGCTTTCTTCAATGCAACAGGAGTGAACTAAATGCCGTATCTTCCCGTGGCCGGTCTTCCCGTGGTCGGCGCGCTCGATTCGACGATGAACGGAGTGGTGCCGGAAGGCGCGGTTGTCGCTCCTGCTTTCAACGCCTTGTTGGGGCAGTATGCCCCGGTGAGCTATCAGTACCTACCGGTAGCTTCGCCAGCCCTGGTCGGTTCGGTCGTTACAAGTGTTGTTCCCGTCGCCGTGGCTCCAGCCGTCGTTACTACCCAGGCGTACATGATGGCGCCGCCCCCTCCCACCATGCTGGTGGGTCAGCCGAATCAGAGCTCTGAGCCTCCTGTGGATCCGGTGTGGACGCATGAGGTCAAGGATGGCAAGGCCACGATCAATCTCGGCGACAAGTATGCGATTACGGCGGACGAGAAGGATGGCACCTGGACAGTTCGCAACAACCAGACCGGCCATGTCACGAAGATCCATGGCGACCCCCACGTCGACGCCGACGGAGACGGCAAGGACGACTTCGATTTTAAGAAAGATATGACGTTCCAGCTCGACGATGGCACGAAAATTACCGTCAATAACGTCGACTACGGCAATGGTGAGGCCATCTCCTCAAAGCTTACCATTACAAACGGCCACAACGCGATGGTTGTGGAGGGGCTCGGCGACGCTAAGGATGGCAAAAACAACCTGAGGGTGACGCAGTCCAATGCTGGAATGACCCTTGATGAGTTGACAGCCGATGGTGCTCAGACAATCTATGAGAGCGGCCAGGGTTGGGTCGATGGCGCCGGACGCGCGGTAAATCAGGCGAGTATCAATGCGGGTGAACGGGGGCGCGGACCGGGCAACTATCAGTATGCAAGTCCGCCGTCAGACTGTGCGAGCCCCGTCTTCTTCGTTCCGCCTCCGCCGCCGCCCCTCGCGATGGTGCCGGTTGCGGTCGCTCCGACTCCTGGGCAGTCGCCTCAGCCGGCGCCAGTTTGGTCGCATGAGGTGAAGGACGGCAAGGCGACGATTAACCTTGGTGATAAGTATACGATCACGGCCGATGAGAAAGACGGCACCTGGACCGTTCGCAACAATCAGACCGGCCATGTCACGAAGATCCACGGCGATCCTCACGTCGATGCGAATGGCGACGGCAAGGATGACTTCGACTTCAAGAAAGGCATGAGCTTCGAGCTCGATGACGGCACAAAGATTACCGTAGACACGGTCGATTTTGGTAAAGGCAAAACCATTTCCTCAAAGCTGACCATCACCAACGGCGACAATGCGATGGTTGTCGAGGGACTCGGTGATGATAAGGATGGAAAGAACAATCTGAAGGTGACCCAATCCAATGCCGGCCGAACCCTTGATCAGCTGACATCTGATGGAGCTCAGACAATCCACGAGCAAAATCAGGGATGGGTTGACAACTCCGGACGCAGGGTGACGCAGTCGGTCATCGACCACAATGAGAACCCGGACGCGCCGCCGGATTTCAAGACCATGATGCGGGAAATGATGTTGCGGCGGGTTGCGTGAGGCCGAGTCCATCAATTGGACAAATTGTGAAGCGGGCGGCGCTAGCGCCCGCTTCTCATGTTCGGCAAGCGACGATGAGAATAGCAGGTGCTGCCGCCTATGAATCCAGAATCGCTGCTCGCGTCCGACGATCGCGCAGTCAAAGCTTTGGCCCCAACCGGGCCAACAGCAGCCCGTGACGGCAGTACAAAGTACTGGCAACATCTTCCAATGCTGTGGCGAAGGCGCACGAGTTGCATACGCAGGAGAGCCCTCACGCTCTGAGCGCCAACGATGCTGGCCCTCAGGAAAAGTCCTTGAGATCTCTCTAGCAAACAGGTTCGCGGTCAGCCGCGGATCTGAACAAGGACAGCCTGGCGAGCGCAATCGATCCTCGAATGAGGGAAATGTTGCACGGCTTGCGTGCTATCGTTCATTACCCCTTGCTGAGAGCGCTCGTATCGTCATTCTTGGGCGGGATAGCAAGGAGCTTGCCGGTGGAGCTTCGGCCTTGCTGTGCAGGTCTACCGCTGCGGAAGACCAAAAGTCGCAGCAGCGTTTGCCGAGAGAGCGGGGTGCACACCGATTTGTGGACCCGCTCGGCAAGCCATTTGGAGCATCGCTGAAGGCGCGTCTGGCTTGCTGCAGGTACCAAGTCCCACTTGCTTCGTCCAATCGGGCTCGTTTTAAACAGCGGGCCCGATGTATCCCCATCCCGCCTCACCCCTCATCCAGCTCGCTCATGGCATCATCCATATCCGACTGGGAGTCGCTTATGACTTGCGTGGCGACGGAAACGAGCGCCTTCTCGAAAGCTTGCTGCAACAATGCCGCAGGCGAGCGGTTGCCGCCGTTCGCCGCGGTGTCGGGGTCTGCGCCAGCCTCTGGCCTTGTCGCTGCGATATCGGCGGCGCCTGCGTCCATGTCGTAACACTCACATAGCGGCGTCGCCGCGAGATGACCTGCTCTCTGATAGCAGGGGCAGCTTGCGAGAAGCTGACGAAGATCGCGTCTCTGATAAATTCTGCGATCACTGATGTTGAGTTGATTTGCCTCGTGGAATGTCGATGTGCAAAGGACTGTGCTGGCACGACACGAAAGGTGGATCGGCTGGGCATCTGTCAGCGAAAAGACCGTCCGGGGGCAAGCCCTTGGTGAGCGAATATTAAATTCCGGCTCGGCGAAATTCTGTTGCATCATAAAAGTCGCCACGTTCAACCGCCGCGATGCGGTCCAGCAGGCAATCGAAGGACAGATCTCCCAAGCCAACTGTCCATGGCAAGATGCAGCAGATGTGACGAAATCGACCTCGCGCTTGCCGTTCTTGTTCGCGGTTCTGAATGTCAAGCACCTAGATTGCGAAGACGCGGCGCGGCTGATCTTGATTCTTTCTAACCCTGCAGAACGATTTTTCCGGCGCGTGCGCAAGCGTATCACGTTGATGGGGCTACGAAAGCCTGCGCGCTTAGCCCGTAATTATCGCAGTCGCTGCCGTTCGAAGTTCAATAGGTCTTCGAGCTCCCACAAAAGTGCCGCGACTCTGAGGATCGCTTTTGGCGCCAATTTGTCTTCTCGTACGCTGCAATAAGGAGGCCCGCCCTCTGTCTCACGATGCGAGCCAAAAAAAGACGCGATGGGGTTGCACCTCGCCAAACTTCTGGGATAGGTCGTCAAGTACTTGGAAGTAGCAGCCGGCGACCGGGTTGCAAAATGAGATGGGAGACATTTGGGTGCGAACAGAGTTTTCGTGTATCAATCGGTCTAAAGCGATCTTTGATGACATTTATGCTTTGGATGATCCAAGGGCATACTTCTCTGTCCTGGGCGACTTGGATTATATGATCCCGGACGTGGCTGAGCCGGTCGTGCGACAAATTCTGGCAGCGAAAGCTTCCGCAACCGGTCTTAAGCCTGTCGTTCTTGATATTGGATGTTCATACGGCATCAACGCAGCAGTGCATCGCTTTCCACTGACCTTCGGGGGCCTGCGTCACCGCTACGCTCGGCGCGAAATGAGGGCGATCAGTTCTGAGACACTGGTGCGCCTCGATCGCAATTTTTATGCGGCTTGGCCCGATGTCGGGTTGGCGCGGTTTATCGGCTTGGACGTGTCGGCGCCGGCGATTAGCTATGCAACAAACGTTGGCCTCCTGGACCAGGGCATTGTCGCTGACCTTGAAAAAGACGCGCTATCGACAGACAGCGCGCAAATTCTCCGCTCTGCGGATGTTATCATGTCGACGGGTTGCATCGGCTATATTACCGAGAAGACGTTCAGAAAAATTCTCGATGCGACCGAGAGATGTCCATGGATCATCTCCTTCGTGCTACGAATGTTTCCATTTGAGTCTTTGGCCTCGACCTTCGCGAACCGTGGCCTTGTGACGGAACGTCTTTACGGCGCGACATTTATCCAGCGCCGCTTTCGCGATGCTGAAGAGTTTGAAGGTTGTTTGGCCAGCTTGGCGGCTCTTGGCGTTGATGCGACCGGCCTTGAATCAGAAGGGCTGTTTCACGCCGATCTGATCTTGTCTCGCCCTGAGGCCGATGCGCGCGCCACTCCTCTGGAAAACATTGTCACGGTCGCCAGCGGCAGGGGGCGGCCGATCGGCCCCCGTTACGTTCATGTTGAAGGCACCGAGGGCTTGCAGGTCGCGCTAGAGCCATGACAGGTCAGAAGCCGCTACGCTGCGCGCCAGCCCCGTTCTGGGCTGGATCAGGAGGTCGAGAACGAAGCCATTCTGGCCGACAGAGCGCCGCAGCCGATGATATTTCGGAGGGATGGACCTCTGGCTCGACCATGCGCAAGCCGAAGTAAAAACCAGGAATATAGCCCACGCGGGACCGATCACTTTCGAGCGGGAGGCTATAGCGCGAGCGATAAACGTGCTGGTGTTCTAGTTCTCGGCCGCTCCATTCGTTAGCTTGACGGTGTCCTTTTGCCCTCGGGAGCTTGATCTCCCGCAACGGAAGGCTTGACGAATCTCGTCGGGTGCCGCCTAGATGTGGATCTGTCTCGGTCTTCTGTCCTTTATTTTGTGGGACCGAAGCTAAGAGGGAACCCGGTGCGCCGAACGGCTGCTCCGGGGCTGCCCCCGCAACTGTGAGGGGCGATCGGTTCATGTCAGTGATCGATCTCTCGTCAGTCGATCCACGCTCGCTGATCGGCAAGGGACGGGTCGGCCTCCTCGACTCGACCGGCACCTATGACGTCGATCGCTACGCCTGGGCTTACGACTTCTGGAAGCGGCAGCAGCAGACCCATCGGATGGGCGAGGAGGTGCCGCTCGGCGCCGATCTCAAGGACTGGGCGTCGGACCGCGTCACCGCCAACGAGCGCGCGCTGCTCGCCCAGATATTCCGTTTCTTCACTCAGTCGGACATCGAGGTCGGCGACAACTATCTCAAGCGCTACATCCCGATCTTCCAGCCGCTCACCGTGCAGATGATGATGGCGACGTTCACCAACATGGAGACCGTCCACATTGACGCTTATGCGCTGCTGCTCAAGACACTCGGCATGCCCAAGACCGAGTTCGAGGCATTCCGCGACTATGCGCAGATGCGCGCCAAAGCGGACTACATGCACGAGTTCGGCGTCCATACCGTGGCTGACGTCGCTCGCACCCTTGCGATGTTCGGCGCCTTCACAGAAGGCATGGCGTTGTTCGCGAGCTTCGCCATGCTGCTCAATTTTCCGCGCCAAGATGAATGGCATGGGACAGATCGTAAGCTGGTCAGTGCGCGACGAGAGTCTCCACTGCGAGGGGATCATCAAGCTATTTCACGAATGGCACCGCGAAACCGGCGTGGTGACGCGCTCCGTCCGTAACGACATCATCGACGTCGCCAAGACCATGGTGAAGCTGGAGGAGAACTTCGTTGATCTCGCCTTCGACCTCGGCAAAATCGAAGGCATGCGGGCTGAGCAGATCCACGCTTATGTCCGCTATGTCGCGGATTGGCGACTGACCCAGCTCGGAATTACCCCGGTCTTCGGCTTCTTCGAGGCCAGAGAGAGCGGGTTTACCCAGCTCCGGCCGCATCCGTTGCCATGGCTGGTCGAGATCCTGAATGGGGTCGAGCACGCCAATTTCTTCGAACAGCGCGCTACGGA
>NZ_LBIX01000160.1:0-101701 GCF_028128655.1 Bradyrhizobium sp. CCBAU 45394
ACACCCGCCTCGATACGCCGCCTATCTCACTCCGTCATCACCCAGCTTCCCGCATAGCTCTGCGCAGGCTGGTTCACTCCTCTCCCCCCTCCTCCATTACTAGAACGTTTTTGCTTGTGAGCGATGTGAGCCTCCCCGAATGTCATGGTTCCAAGGTCAGGATCATCGTTCCGCAACTCCTCCGGCGGCCATGACGATTCTCTCCACTCGAACATCATAGGTCGACGGCCCTAAAGCCGCGCCAAGCCTCTCAGAGGGCCAGCGGAGGCCGTGGAGTCGCGTTCTAAAATGTCTGGGGCGGGGGGTGAGCCGCGAGAAAGACGCATCAGCGGACTCCGCAGGAGTCTGGAAGGGGCTGCGTAAGATCTCAGTCGAGGTCATTATCTGCCGTCCTGCATCGTGCGTTTCACCGGCTCAGAAGGCTGTGCAAGCATCGGCCCTACGATGCTCGCGCCACACAGCAAACGACGCGCCGACGGGATCACCCTCTTTCACACTGCTCATGGCCCTGATACATAGCCGAAAAGAGCGATACGATTTCGGTGATCCGTTGCGGCACTGTGCGGGAAAACCGCTCCGTTCGGGGGCCATCTGGCCATTCCAGCACATGCTGCCGTAGCTCAGTGGTAGAGCACTCCATTGGTAATGGAGAGGTCGACAGTTCAATCCTGTCTGACAGCACCAGTTTTTCCCCGAAAGATCAATAGACTATTGAAGGTCTTGAGGTTTTCGGACCGCTCCCTGATACACAGGGATGCTGCATCTATGGTCCTGAGAATGACGTCGCCGACAAGAAGAAAGGCTCCGACAACTGGTACTACCGCCGCACGATCCCCACAGACATCCCGCGATACTGGAGAAGCTGCCAAAGGGTCGCAGGCCTCGTGGTTGGTACAAGACACACAAGACACACATCACTCTCTCACTGGGCACCGCTGACAGGACAGCGGCCAAAGGCAACTACGCAGACGTTGCAGCGCAAGTTGAGCGACAGCTGAAGGCTCTTCGCGATCCGCGCGTTCAGCCCAATCATGCGTGGTGATACACATTCAAGACCTACGGGCACGAGGCGGGGTTGAGCGAACTAACGCTCGATGCGATTTGCGGACACGCCGCCAAAACAAAAGGACAGGACTACACGAAAGTCACCCTGAGGACGCGCAGCGAAGCAATGAGTAACTTCCCCCGGTACAAATTAGGCAGCACTGAGACCACTTCCTGAACGGCGCCCCTGCACTGATCATCGTGTAGCATCTCCTCCAACCCACTACCGACATGGCAAAGAAGTATTCGACTGAAGAGTTCATTATCCTCGCGAGAGCCGTTCACGGCGATCGCTACGATTATACTGCGACACAATACAGAAACCGAAACCAGCCCGTTAAGTTTCTATGCGTCGAGCACGGGGAAATCTCTCAGAAGCCCCAATATCACTTGCGCGGAAGCGGCTGCACTGCATGTGGCTATGCGAGCAAGCGGAGCAAGACCCAAGTTTCGACAGAAGAATTCGTGTTACGAGCGAAGAAGGTTCACGGAGAAAAATATGACTACTCCGACACCACTTACGTGATCAAACGCCAGCCTGTTACGATCAGCTGCCGCCAGCACGGACCGTTCACGCAAATGCCGGGCAATCACTTGTCTGGTCACGGCTGCCCCGCGTGTCACCGGGGTACTGCGAACAACCACAAACTAAGCAAAGCTCAGTATATCGCCAGAGCCAAGAGCGTTCATGGGGACACATACGACTACTCCAAGACCGAATACGTGCACAGCCAGACGTCTCTAGCGATCATTTGCCGGACCCACGGCATCTTCCAACTGAACGCCGCCTATCATCTGCAAGGAAGAGGCTGCAAAGCGTGCGCCCAGCTCCGCAGACGGCCTCCAACGAAGGTCGACATTGAAGAATTTATCAGGCGCTCCAATGAGCGACATAACCGCAGATATGACTACAGCCGTGTGCAGTTCATAGCTGTGAAGGACCTCGTTACGATTGGCTGCCCAGATCACGGCGACTTCGTTCAATCTGCACGGTCCCATTACCAAGGGAATGGATGTCCACAGTGCGGCCGGATGCGAAAGAACTTGATCAGCATCTATCGCGAAGAATTCGTCCAAGAGGCACGTGCGATTCACGGGGAGCAATTTGACTACTCCCGCGTGATATTCAAATCGAAGAGGAACCACGAAAAGGTCGAAATAGTCTGCCGCCACCATGGCGTTTTTCTACAGAACCCAATGAACCATCTTCGAGGTAGCGGGTGCCCTCAATGCGCAGGCAACGCTCCAGGAACGACGAATTCATTCGTCAAATCGGCCCGACAAGTTCACGGCGAGAAATATGACTATGGAAACGTCATCTACATTACCAGCAACTTTCCTATACGCATCACTTGCCGCAACCATGGGGATTTTGTCATGGGGCCCGCGATGCATCTTACGGGCAGGGGATGTCGACAATGTAGTGACGAACGACGCACTGAGCTGAGCCGCACGACAACCGAAGAATTTGTCGCCGCAGCAAGGGGAGTGCATGGAGATACATTCGACTACTCCGACGTCAAATACATTAACAACAACGAAAGAGTGATCATTCGGTGCCGCTCTCACGGGGTGTTTGACCAACTGCCTCGGAGTCACCTTTCTGGGATTGGTTGTGCCCGCTGCTCGTCGTCAAAGGGCGAAGGAAAAATTCGCACCATCCTTCAACAGCTAAAGATCGACTTTCGAGAGCAGGTAAATTTTCCCGATCTGATCTTCCCTGAAACCGGAGGACGACTTCGGTTTGACTTTTACGTAGATGCGACGCGAACGGCCATCGAGTTCGATGGGGCCCAGCATTTCGAACCAATTAACTTCACCGGCCTCGACGAGTCAGACTTGCAGCTGTCGTTCGAACAACTGCAGAAGCGCGACGCATTCAAGACCCGATACTGTGAGACGAATGGTATCAGGCTAATCAGAATTCCTTACACGGAGATTGAGGCGATTGGCGAACTCCTAGAGGAGCTATTTGGACCGAACCTTGTGGTCGCCGATTAGCGCTTATCCTCTCGTTGCCACGCAGCAGCAAGCTCGGCGGCCTGTCGGCGAATTGAACGACTTCGCCCCTCCCTTGCTAAAGCCGACAGCCGAGCAAACGTCTCCTTTGCATCAAGAAACCGCCCAACGACTTCGTCGCGCAGCGGATGCGTCACACCCGTATCGGAACTATTCTGCCACCCACGCATCGCCTCAAGTGCTTGCAGAAGCCCCTTGTCATCCTCGACAGCTGCAGCAACGTGCTGCCTCACAATTGCCTCATCGCCAAGCTGGACCCAGCAATGGAGTGCATCAAGAGGGCTGGGGAGATTGAATATCCTTTTCACTCCAAAACTCTCGTACCGAGTCGTCACCTGACGGATTGATTCATCAAGATCGTCCCGACTGAGCCACTGGCTATCGGGATAACTACGATCTCCCTCGGGGAGCCCATGCGCGAAGCCCTGGTCTCGGATCACATGTGAGATCCAGTTGATAGCTCTGGCCTTCGGAACGACATCGACAAACTGCGACGGCCTTTGTCTCTGCAATAAAAGGCTACCCTTTCGCCAAAGCTCACTCCTTCCGAATTCTTCAATGCCCTCTGACTTACGGGCCAAATCATCCATCGCCAGTGAAAATGCAGCGAGCATGCCATCTGCGGCCGTCAAGGAAAGTGACCCCGCAGGCAGATCAAGAAGCCGATCCAATAGCAAATCCACGAAGTGCCCCGGTTGCTCATGGGGACGCTCTAGCAAGCCCCAAAGAACTGCCTTCGCGTTTGTGGCGCCCTCTACACAGGCCTTGAGAAAGGCGCCAATGTCGCCATCCTTAAGCGCGTACGAGGGCGCTTCAAATGAGAAATATTGTCGCCAATGGCTAGGACTCCCTAACCTGCGACTAGCTTCGAACATCGACAATTCATCGCGAGAAAAGTCAAAGACCTTTCGCTTCTTCTCGTCATCGAGCGCGAATGAACCAACACCCGGAAGAAAGCTATTAATGCCAGTGATATAGGCTCGGCTGGACCAACCATACTTGCCCATCAATTTTGCGAGTGATCTAGCCATCTCTCCCGGTTGGGTATCTCCGGCCCGGCCACCGTCGCGGTAGGCGCCAACGTTTTGGAGATACTCACGGGTCCACACGTAGAGTTCGTGTGATTTAAGCTTCAACAACTGAAGCCAAAGAAAGTCACAGAAATCCGAGCGCGGTGGCAGCAATGGCCAATTCAAAATCACCGAATCGAACAGCCGCGAAACGTCTCTAGGCGTTGTAAGAAATTGTCCGGCCCAGACATCAAACAGCAAGTGCTCGCGATACTCGGCATCCCGATCGCCTCGAATGCTCTCGAATTCCCGAGGAAAGGCTCGCTTAAGCTTCGCCTTTAGTGCCCGACGCAGAGCAAACGGCTCTTGTGGCGGGATGTGAATCACCTCCTGAAAAATCTTTTCGGTGTAGCGACGACCGTCTTTGAGCTGAAGCGAGCGACGTACCTGCTCGGACAAGACATTAGAGTCGTGGCAGATCAAGTAAGTGATGCAGGGAAAGTCAGCTACCTTCTGAACCATTCGCAAAATTTCGACAGCCTCCTCCGGCGGCAGACGATCAACATCGTCGATAATCACATTGAACCTTATGTCGGGGTTCGTTCGCTGCAATTCCTTCAGTCCCGCCACGATTTCGGACTTTAGCTTTTCGAGAGGCTCAGTGTTACCGAACAGGCCGGAAAGCCTTCCCAGACTAGTAAACCCGGTTGCCGCGAGCCCAACCGCGCCTGTAGGATCGAGCGAGGCCGCCTTGTCCACCGAGCCTGCAAGAGCAGCAGTGTACTTTCCATACTTCCGAATCGCGCCAGAGAGCTTCTTCTTTGCTCGGAGCCGCTGCCAAGGCGTGAACGATGACCCGAACTCAGATGACTGCTCAATCTCGTCAATTTCGGTCGCCAGTAGACTAAAGAAGGCGGCAATCAGCATGCCTTTGTCGCCGATCAGCCAAGGCTCGAAGCGGAGCACGTGTTGACCGGACACCTTCTCCAACTTCTCTGCTATGAAATTGACGAACGTGGACTTACCGCTCCCCCACGGCCCTTCTATTCCCAGGGCGTACCCGTCACCACGTATCATTTTAGCTAGCGCATCTGACAGTCGTGAAATTGTCTCCCCGAGGCCAAACTCGTCGTCATCTATGGAAAGGAGCGCTTTATCGCCATTCAAGGCTAGATACGCTCCTCGCACTTCATCCCTCACATTCATGAGCAATCTCATGCGCCTAGTTGGTCAATTCATGATTTGAAATCGCGTCACGCGGCGACAAGTGAAAAATCCCGCGCACTTCTAGTGGAGTGGCAGCCACCCCTCCGAAACTGATCTCTGGGGAGGGGGACGGTACCCACTGTCGTAGAAGCTGATAGCAACGGGCTTCACCGCACCCCAAACCAATTCGACGATCTCTGCGAAGTCGTTCCTCATCTGTTTGTAGTCTGCCGCTGCGTTGGGAGGGTCAACGCTATCGAACTTGGCTATCCTATTTGGATACGGAGGATGCCTTTTTCGCGGCTCAGTGGCGTCGTTTCCACTTTCCAAAGTTGCTCTAGTACGGCGCACGAGATCGAGCATCCCTAGCATTACGACACCTCCAACACCGCTACTCGCGTAGAAGTTAAAGGGATCGTCTTGTCCGCCGAGAACCATGCATACCACACGAGCAAAGAGATCGGCCTCTTGCTCATCTTGGAAATGATTGCCTTGATCTTCAGATGACTCGGAAAGGCCATGCGCCAAGACATGATGTCCATATTCATGAGCCACGGCAAATTCCTCCATCGCCTTTAGAATAAGAAAGCGCGTGAGCTGCCCGGCGCGTTCGGGCGCTGGAGTGGGGCGACCCGGAGCACCAAACGAGGCGAAGTGAATTAAGATGCTCGCCCATTCGGCTTGCAGCTCGGGAGACGCCTGGAGACGAGCCCTTATTTGCATCGGATCGAAACAAACCTTGACCTGAGGCTCTGGGCTGACAGGGCCGGGTTCATGGATGAGGGTTCGGGCAAGCACCTTGCTGATCAGGTTGCAGAAGGTCACGAAATGAAGACTGAAGCTTAAGATGCTTACATCCGTCATCATCACGGAAGTTTGGGTTGCGACTACTCCCATTTCCGGTGCGATCCCGAAAACAACGCCACTGCGAATTTGAACTCTGAGGGCTTTACAGACCTCTTCGACCCGATCGATGATCCCCTTAAGGATCGTTCGGGCATGCAGGTCATCTAATGGCGATCCTACTGGCGTCCGCTTAATTGTCGTCTTGTAAAGTTCTATGAGAGCGGGCGCTTTCTCCTCACTAACCCCATTGGCAATCGCGATACCAAGTACTTTCTCTCGATTCTTATCCATCCATTGGTACACATCCGTAGGGTTAGGATAGGAGAATCCGCTTTTTTGGGCATCGGCCGCTTGCCGATCTTGACGGTATTGCTCGGCCGCCTCTCTCTCTTCGTCCTGCATACTAGGCGCTCGCTTTCGAATTCGATCACACTCAATTCACCTTTGGAGCTGCCCGCAGTACACCGCGACTACTTCCAATACGCTTTCTCAAAGAGCTATCGACGCAACCGCATAGTGTTTCTTTTTCTCAATTTGTGCTGATCCGACGCCTAGTCTCTCCATTTTTTCCGTTAGCTCTTTCAAGGCCTGATTACTTGCACTCTTCCGGGTATTCTTCGCTTCCACGACGACAATCTCGAGCAAGCCTCGGTTGAAGCGGAGAAAGACGCCGTCAAACTCAGCAATCGTTTTGTGGTTGGCATCCTCGACGATGACAGCACGAGTGGCGACCATTACCGTTCCGACCAAAGCGCCGCGTACCTCGCGCCTTAAGCACTCGATCTCCCACGCTCTATCTTCGTGTATCTTTCGTCTTCTTGTCTCCCAAGCAGCCTCCCTGGACCAACTGCTTCGCTTGGCTTTCTGGTTGATTACGTCGATCGAATAGTCCGAAAATCCACCTCGCCCATCGAGCCGCAAGCGTAGGGCCTTTGGCAACCCCCGGGAGAGCAAATATCTAAAGAGATCTGACGTAGACTCGTCGGAAATCCACGCGAAGACTAGTGGTAGTCGGAAATGAGTCGCGTAGCAGCGCCTAATGAAACTAAGCAGCGCCTTGGCAACGCGCCCCTCATCTGCTCTTTTGATGGTATCGTCGCACTCATATAAATCGACGAGGCAGTTTGAGCCCTGCGGCCCAGCATAGCTGGTGACGAAGATTTTCCAGTGAGAGCCGTTCACTTGGTCCGCAAATCGCGTCGCCTCTGTCAGCGGCTTTATGGCGTCGGGCCCGAAGTAGCCATCAGACAAAAAGCGGAGACGAAGTCGATGGTGCCAATTCAGTGTGCCTGCTCGGTAGCCCCAGAATTCGGCGGCTTTCGCGCCAAGTATCCAATTTACAAAGCGTGATTTTGAACTGGCAGGAGTTCTGTTTGCGTTCTTCAAACTTTTGTCGAGACTCTCAATCAGCCCGCCTATGCGATCAAGCTTGTACTTGTTAGCGGATTCGGACGCGTAGATTTCTTCTTGGAGATAATCAAGCAGGCTGGAGATCAGGCGCGTCGCGGAATTCGAATCACTCTCGATGAAATCAGATGGACGCTCGATGATCCGCTGCAGCAACACCGCTGGGTGAAATTGAACGTAGGTGGGCAGGTTGGTTAGATCGAGGTAGATATGAGCCAAACGTCGAATCTTAGCGAAGTATGTCCTGGCTCTTAGCAAAGGCTCATTCTCTGAAGGCGACACCAGTGCATTCACGAGTTCGACCGAAAAGCTAATGGTCTTTGCCTCGCACTGGTACTTGCTTAGGGACCCATATAGGTCGAGCGAAAGCCAGCTAATGGCCCTATGCAGAGACGGAACATTTTCATCACGAATGACCGATTCTGCGAACTCTTTGGCTCGTTGCTCAGAGAAGCTATTGACGAACAATTGGCGCAATGGCGGACGAGAAACGAGAGCTTCCAAGAGAAAGCGTTCTGCTTCGTAGGTCCCCTTCAGGTGACCGAACTCTTCCAGAAACGCCCAGCACTTGAGTAGCTCTTCGCCACTTGACACGCTTAGCGTCGGCGTGAGCCAGATTTTTGAGGAGAGGCCGAAACCTTTGGCTCGGTCCTTGAAGAAATGCACGAGGTAAAGTTGTAGAATAAGATATTCATATCGAGAGTGCTGACCGCACCGAAGCACTCGCCTGAGTTCCCCCAGATGATCAAGCCTCTGCCAGTGTTCGGGCCCGGACATCGGAAACCAGCTCAGGAGCTTGAATATCTCGGCGCTCTCGGCATGGAGGGGAATTTTGACCCGCCCTATGACGGGAAACGAGTGCTCTAAGACAGTTCGTGCACTCGCTGGCCCGGCGATCACGCTGCCAGCCTGCGAAGCATTCAACCCGGTCATCGCCCGCCCCCCCTAGTGTTAGCATTAGGCGGCACAACTAGAGCGGAGGCAACCCCACCCTTCGTTGACGGCTGAGCCGCGAGGCTGAAAATCCAGCAAAAATGCGAGGCGGTGGAGCGAGATCGCTACCGTCAGTTTCCCCCATATGGGCGTCCTCAGATTCCGGTGCGGAAAACGGCGTTCTAAGCCAGGTCCGAATCGTCATCGCGTGGGGGCTTTGCAAGCTTCACGTTGCTCCGGTCCTTCCGTCTTCGTCGTTCGCAGAGCACCGTAGCTGCCGCGCGGTCCAGACGTTGCTTGAGCGAGAGCAACTCAAACTGCTTCCCCGCTAAGCGCTCGATTTCCGGAGAAATGGCGTACTAGACCAATTCGAAGGGTACAAAGCATCGGAGAAAATTTGGTTCTCCCGCAAGGTGCGCGCCTCTCAGATGCGGCGGCGCCGCCTAACGTTGGAAATGGTTGTCGTCCAATCCGTCCCATGAGACGTTCACTGTTGATGGTCTGGCTACGCGCACTAGCTCGTTTGTTACCTCACCCGTTACTTTTAATGTGGGGGCCTAAGGTTGGATCGACCTAAGTTATTGATTTCGCTGGTACAGTTGGGTGGGCTCGAACCACCGACCTCCTGTTCCACAGACACAGCAACAACTCCGCCGGTGCTACGCCAGCCTCGCCATTTCTACTATAATCTCAATATTATCAACGAATAAGCCCGCCGCCTCTCGCCTTACCTGCGCTACAATTGGCGCTATGGTGGTAGCTACGTGGTAGCTACAGAGATGATCTATGGCTGTTTCGAGTATTACGATCCGCGCAGTGCAAGCCCTTAAGCCGGGCGAGACTCTTTGGGACGCAGGCCACCGCCAAGCGGTGCGGGGCTTTGGTGTTCGGCGTCAACGCGATCAAGCGACTTACGTTCTCAAGTACCGAGTGTTCGGTCGGCAGCGCTTCGTGACCATCGGTCCTCATGGTGCCCCTTGGACACCAGAGCTTGCACGCAAGGAAGCCAAGCGGCTTTTGGGCTTGGTTGCGAATGGTAAAGACCCGGCGGACGAGAAAGCCAAAGCACGACTGCAGGCGGCCGACACGCTCCGGACAGCCGTGGATCAGTATCTCCGGAACGCCAAACAAAGGCTGAAGCCCCGGACCTATTCGGAAATTGAACGATATCTGTTGGTCAGTTGGAAACCCCTGCATCCGGTTTCGGTCTTCCAGATCACCCGCCGTCATATCTCGGCTCGTGTCACTGACATTGCATCAACTCACGGGGCGGTCTCAGCAGCCCGCGCCCGGACAGCCCTGTCCTCAATGTTCAACTGGGCAATACGCGAGGGCCTCGACATTGCTGCGAACCCGGTTCTCGGCACCAATCGACCTGCGCAGCCGGGAAGCCGCGAGCGGGTCCTAACGGAGACCGAGCTATCAGTGATCTGGCGGGCCTGTGGCGATGACGATTACGGACGCATCGTGCGTCTGTTGCTGCTCACAGCCCAACGCCGCGATGAAGTAGGTAGTATGCAATGGGCCGAACTTGACACCAGTTCGGGGCTCTGGACACTGCCAGGCACCCGGACCAAGAACCATCGCGAGCATTTGCTGCCATTGGTTCCCGCCGCTCTGGCCCTACTCCCACCCCGCCGAGATGGTCGAGACTTCCTCTTTGGTGACGGACCCCGACGCAGCGGTGACCCGCATCGCGGGTTCTCCGGCTGGTCAAAGTCGAAGTCGGCGCTTGATGCCCGCATTGCAGAAGCCTTGGGTGAACCCCTACTGCATTGGACCGTTCATGATCTTCGCAGATCGGCATCCACTGTGATGGCCGACCGGCTGGGCGTGCTGCCGCACATCGTGGAGGCGATCTTAAACCACGTCAGTGGCCACCGGGCGGGCGTTGCTGGTGTATATAACCGCGCGCGATACGCAGCCGAGATGCGCGAGGCGCTCGAACGTTGGGCAGAGCACATCGCGGCCTTACCAGCGCAAAAGGCAGGGCGTGCTGGCGCCGGCTCTCGTCCGGATTTCTACCACGAGGCAACCGGGTTCCATTCCTAGTTCAAAACAAGCTGCCGGAGGTGTGACGCCGACGAATACGACAACGACGCCGAGAAGATCGCCGGCCTGCTCCGTCGCTTGTGTCAGGTCCCCGATGGCGCCATCCAGGATCTCACCGCGCTGGTCTAGAAAGCCGGCATCCTAATGGTACACGACCTGGGCGGCTCGAACGTCTCGGGCGCGCGCTTCTCCGTGCCGGGCATGCCGCACATCATCGTGCTCAACCGGCAGCAGTTTGCGGACCGCATGCGATTCACTCTGAGCCACGAGCTCGGCTACGGTCATGCACGGATATCCGACGCCGAACATGGAGGAAGAGGCTGATACCTTCGCTTCGTGTTTCCTGGTTTCCACCGATGACGTCAAGCCGTACTTCGCCGAGCGCCGTGTTGATTTGCGCCTGCTCGCGGCGTTGAAACCAGAATGGAAGGTTTCGATGGGCTCGCCAGTGCTCGCCGCCAAGCGTGCGGGCGTCCTGAACGAAACCGAGGCCCAATACATCTGGAAGCAATTCAACATACAAAAAATAAGGCTGCGCGAGCTGCCAGAACTCGACGTCCCGGTCGAGGAGCCGCGTACGCTCTCCGACCTTATCTCGCTGCAAGATATATTCGATCGATCTCCCCGGCCAAGAGAAAGGGCCGTGCATCCCACTTTCGCATCATACAATGATGCGGCTGACGCTAGTCCCAGCCTGCTTCGGCTTAGCGAGTTTTGCGCTCGCCGCCCGGCGCTTTTTTCGGTGAGGTAGGTATCAAGTCATCGTGAATATGCTGATTATCCGGAAAGCATGCGTGCGAACGAAGGTGGGACCGACGCCATCGAACTCGCGTGCAAGAGCCTGAATATTTCTTTCGACGAAAAGCTGGCGCGTATTATGAGCTTTGAGTGGCAGACGGCCGCTCAGATCCAGCGTTTGTCGGGTGGAGGGACGCTTGAGGTTGTCAAAGCGCTCGATCGTTTATGGGATGCCGGTCGGATCGATCGGGAGGCGCAGGCGCTAAGCATCGGGGTGCGCCGCAAGGGCGGAGGAGCCCAGTTCCATCGCATCAGGTATCGGCGTAAGCCCACCGTCCCGTAGTGCAGAGCCAGGGGCCAACCCACAAGATAGAGGCGATTGCCCAACATATCGCCTTGCGGGAAAATACTCCTCAGGCATCATGGGCCGCGGGTCCTTGGGGCGACACCGGCGTCGCACCGCCGCCTCGCCCCATCCACCTTCAGCCCCGTCGATCCGCTTCGGCGGGGCGAATGTTTTCCGGACAGCACCGCTTCGCTATCCGGCTATCGGAGCCGACAGCGTCAGGAGTCCCGCTTCGATTGCGACTATGTCCTGCTCGACCTGGGTGATCGACGCGCGACAGTCGATGCCTGTCCTGGCCTTGAGATCGACCGCAAGCCGCCTGCGGTGCATCCTCAGCTCTTCGAGCGACTGACGGTCCTTCAGCCGGGCGTAGCCCTCTACAATTAACTCAATTGCACTCGACATAACGTCACCCCACATGAAATGCATTTCCCAATGAGCGGCAGTCTAAGGCAAACCGTTACGCTTATGGAGTCATACGATCGGCCAATTTGGTCCCGTACCTCGCCTCTCCATCTGTCGCAGCTTCGCCCTGAAATAGCGCAGACGGTCACGAACGGCCATCCGCGACCCGCGACCTAAGAGATGAGCAATCCGGTCGGTCGGGATCCCGCGCCTTGAGAACGATCAGCTTTAGGTCGTCTTCAGGGGTCCAGCGTACGCTTCGCATCGGTAGCCTCCAACGGGGATGCCGGCCAATCAATAGGTTTGCAATGACGTCCCCGGCGGTTGATCTCGCCAAGTAAGCGTTCCGCGCGCTGCCGTGCCGGTACACCTACCAGCCGCGTTCCGGCGGCAACGTCAGCCATGACCTGATCACGGATGAACTCATCCGCAAGATGAAATGATCGGACAGGCCTTCGAAACCGTCCGTGGGTGGTTTGGCGTTCAATGAAAAACCCATGTGATCAGACTCCAGGTCACCCAGACTATCGCGGCGATCCAGGCAATCATTGCGGTGCCCGCGGCGCCAAGGAATGCCACAGGCAGGAGGTAGTCGCCGATCCGGCGATGCTCGTCGGCTGCCAGGGGAACGTCGTGCGTTCTACCAAGCATGACCGTGGGCATAGCGGACAAGGCCGACCACGACAATTGACGGCCGCGGTTAAGTCAGCCGACCGTGACCGGACGCCGCTTTTCCAAACACGCGCTAAGATTTGGCGCTTACCGGAGTTTGTGCGCAGCGATCTCAGCGCTTTAAGCCTCGTTTAGGCGGCAACGCATGAACTTCCGAATGGCGGAATCAAAACCTGCTTGATTATATAGTGATTTCAAGGCGCATTTGGAAAAAATGGTCGAAACACGCTCCAGTAATTTCAGTAGGTTGGCTACTGTTTCCAAATGAAAATGGGGCAGCTAGCGATCGATCGAGCGAACGTCACCGTCGCCGTGAGCCGATTTGGTTCACCGCAGCGTCCCATGGCGTCGGCGATGCGAAGACATCTGCGAGATGGGCAATGAAGGCCTTCACATTGGGGCTGCCCCGCCGGCTCTCGGGCCAGAGGGCCGTGATGCTGGAGCGCGGCCGTAGAAATTCGCTCAGAAGCGGAACGAGCTCCCTTCGTCGCACATAGGGCGCGGCCACGAAGGTAGGCGTGATGCCAACGCCGCCCTCCGCGGCGATTACGGCGGCTACGGCGTCGCTATTATCGGTGACAATGCCGGCGTCCGGAATGAATTCCAGCGGACGCTCACCTCTCATGAAGGGCCAGCGGAAGGCTTGACCCGAACTCTTGAATCGGAAGTTCACGCAGTCATGTTTCGTGAGATCCTCGGGACGCTGCGGCGCGCCACGCCGCGCCAGGTAACCGGGCGCGGCAAAGGCACAAATACTGTGCGGCGCTAGTTGTCGGGAAATCAGCCGGGAATCTTCGAGGTCTCCGACGCGGATCGCCACGTCGACGCCCTCGCCGATCAGATCGACGAACTGGTCGCCGAGGCGCAGGTCGACGGAAAGCTTGGGATAGCGCTCGCGAAAGCGTGGCAGGGCGGGTGCAACGATGTGAACGCCGATCGGCAGAGGAACGGTCACCTTCAATACGCCGGCCGGCTCCGACCGCGCTGCGACCGCGGCCTGCTCGATCGCCTCCGCCTCCTGAATCAGCCGCAAGGCGCGCTGGTGCAGTTCGCGCCCTTCCGGGGTCAGCGTCAGCGAGCGGGTCGTGCGGCTAAAGAGCTTCAGACCGAGGTGCAGCTCAAGCCGCTGCACGCTTTTGCTCACGGCGGAGGGAGAGACGCCGACCGCTCGGGCTGCGGCGGTATAACTGCCGAGCGATGCGGCGCGAGCGAAGGCAATGACGCCGGTGAGGCGGTCGAGGCTGATTTGTGCCATGGTGGAATAATAAAATCGAATATGAGCCGCATTATCAACCAAAAATCCGCGAAGTAGGGTCCGTTTCAGCGGCACCACAAGAGGGCGGCGCCTCACGGAAAGGATCCGACAGCCATGACCGGCTTTGCTTCGAATTTGCTCAAGGACCGCAGCGTCGTCGTCTTCGGCGGCACCTCCGGCATTGGTCTCTCGGCCGCCCAGCAGGCTAAGGCCGCCGGCGCCCGCGTGATCGTCGTCGGCTTCGACCCCGTCGGCGCCGAGCGCGTCGCGGCCGAGAACGCCTTTGCCGGCTGGCGCGCTGCCGACGTGACCAGGCCCGAGACCATCACCACGGCGCTTTCCGACATCCCCCATGTCGATCATCTTGTGCTGCTCGCCGGGACCTTCGTCGCCGGGAAAGTGCTGGAGGCGGATGTCGGCCATCTGCGCCGCGCCTTCGACGAGCGCGTATGGGCGGCAATCCACACGCTGCGGGCGTTGGGCGATCGTCTCGCCGCCGACGGCTCCGTCACCTTCATTTCGGGCGTGCTTGCCGATCGTCCGAACGCCTACGGCACTGCCGTGCTCGCCTCCGCCTCCGCTGCGATGGAGGCGCTGGCCCGAGGTCTGGTGCTGGAATTGGCGCCGCGCCGCGTCAATACCCTGTCTCCCGGCACCACCGATACGCCCCTGCTCGCGCGCACGCTCGGCGAGGGACGCGATGCTTACGTTGCGGCGCTGAAGGAGAAGCTGCCGCTGCATCGGCTCGGCACCCCCGAAGAAGTCGGTGCCGCCGTGGTGTTCCTGATGAGTAACGGCTTCATGAACGGCGAAACCCTCCACGTCGATGGCGGCTCTCGCCTCATCTGATCGGCCTTCTCGCGGAAAGGAAGGGCATCATGCCAAGTCTCTTCTACCCTATTCAGCTCGGCGGCGATGGCTGAGGCCGTCGGCGCCGATCAGAATGGTATGTCGATTACCCCGCCATTGCGGACCGTACCGGTTCGTTCGCCTACTCCGCCAGCGGTTCAACCCGGCTAGGCTCGGGTATCAAGAAGCTGCGAGACGACGGCAGCCAATTGAGCCGGCGCAAAGGGCTTCTCGTTTAGGAGGCTGCCGTCGACACCCTGCGATTTCCAGTCCGGCGCGCTGGCGCTCATCATGTAGACCACGGGAAAGTCAGGCGTGATTTCCCTGATCTGCCGCGCCAGCTCCCATCCGCTGATGCCATCACCTAGGTTGACGTCCGTCAGCAGCGCCCGACACTGCTCCCGGCCGTCCCGAAATGCGGACATCGCCGCCTCTCCCGAATGAACCGAGCAGGCCTCTAAGCCGCCGTCCGACAAGGCGTCCTCGATGAAGCTGCAAATCAGAGCTTCATCCTCCACGACCAGAACACGAACGGCATTACTCACTTTGCAAGTCTCCTCGACAACCGATGCGGGCCGTCCGGCATGACGGCGGGTGCGTTGCGCCGCGAGGCCGTGCTGGATCAAGCCACCGGCACACCGTAGTAGGCATTCACGGAGCGTGCGGTCGCGGGATCGCTCCAATTCCAACTGCTCTCGTCGGCGTATTTGGGGGCGCCGCGGAGCTGGTCCTGGGTGATGCCGGTGACGTAGCCGCCGAGGTTGGTGTCGTATTTCAGTGCCTGCCAGGGCAGCGGATAGTGATCGTCGCCGATGCCGAGCAGGCCGCCGAAGCTGAGCACCGCGTACGACACCTTACCGCTAGTCTTGTCGATCACGACGCGCTCGATGGAGCCGACCTTTTCGCCGTCGGCCCCGTAGACATTCGTGCCCTCGACCTTGTCGCTTCCGAGGAGTAAATGTTCACATAGGTTTCGCCGATGTCACCATCCGATCCAGTCGCACACGATCGACGCCAACGAAGGCTGCTGATCCTACTGGCTTTGGGATTTGTTGTTTTCGGCGCAGCCGCCGCCCTCTTCTACGTCTTGCAGCCCGAGACCCTCCGGATCGCCGTCGGGCCCCCAGGCAGCGACGACCATCAGGTGGTCGAAGCGATGGCCTAGGCTTTCGCCGAGGAAAGCAGAACGGTCAGGCTGTCCCCGATCACGACGGGAGGAGCGGCCGAATCCCTAGCCCTGCTGGGCGCCGGCAAAACCGAGCTGGCAATCGGTCGCAGCCACCTTGGCATGCCGGCCGACGCGCAGACAGCGGCCGTCCTGCGGAAGAACTACGTCATCCTGTGGTCGCACTCCGTGCGTTCGGGCAAGGACTCCAAGAAAAGAACCACCGGTAAGATCGGAGAAATCGCCAACCCTAGTCTCTCGCTGATAGGCGCACCCGGCAGGCTAAAACCTCATCGCTTCTGCAACACGATCGAGAGCGCCGAACCGTCGTTCAAGATCGAGAAGACCTCCCGCGAGGACAGATGCTCTGCGGCCTCCTCGAAAGTATCGCTCGCATCGACCTTCGCGCGGCCGACCGCCAAGTTGGCGTCGACCGTGTCGGGCCTGGCGGCTCGAGGGGGCGGCAGCTGCGCGAGGTGGAAGGCTAGGAGCGCGGGGTCTTCGCGCAGCTCCACCAACGCGGGTTTGATCCCTCCGTCTGCCGACGCGCTCAATTCGTTCGCTCTACGCAGGACCGGAGGCGGCTCTCGTTCTTCGGGGGTGACAAACAATTTGCCGGAGGCGGGCATGGCGGTCAGCGCGCCTATGGGAACGGCGAACAGCAGCCCAACGATGACCGGCGACATCCAGAGCAGAAGGGGCAGTGAAACGGCGCACGCGCTTGCCGCCATCGCAACCCCGCACAAGGTCGGAATGCCGTATTTCCGATAGAGCTCGCGGCGCTCCACCGTGCCGTCGTCGCGCCTCTGCGTCTGCCAGCCGGCATCGCGGCCGGCCAGAATTTCGACCACGGCTATTGATTGAAAGATCATCATCACGGGCGCCATCAAGGCGGAGACGACGATCTCTGCGAAAAGTCCGGCAGTGGCACGCAATGCACCGCCGAATTGGCGCCCCGCCGAGCGCCGCGTCCAAAGAAGGACCAGGCTGAGCAGCTTCGGCAACAGCAGCAGACCCATCGTGGCGACGAACACCCAGATGGCGAGCACGGGATCCTGGGCCGGCCAGGTCGGAAACAACGAGAACCCCTTCGGAAAGTACTCCGGACGCACGAAGCGGGCCTGCAGTGAGATCAGCATCCCCAGCAGCAGGAACAGCAGCCACAGCGGCGCCGTCAGATATGCTCCGATTCCTACCATGAAATGCAGGCGCGACACCCAATGGAGGCCCCGCGCCGGCACGACAGCGAGATGCTGAAGATTGCCCTGACACCAGCGTCGGTCGCGCGCCGCGAAATCAAGCAGCGACGGGGGCACCTCTTCGTAGCTTCCGCCGAGCGTCGGCAGCATGTAGATGCCCCAGCCGGCCCGCCGCATCAGCGCGGCCTCGACGAAATCGTGGCTGAGGATGTGCCCGCCGAATGGCTTGCGCCCGCGCAGCTGCGGCAGCGCGGCCGATTCGGCGAAGGCCTTCACCCGGATGATCGCGTTGTGGCCCCAGTAATTGCCTTCCGAGCCGTGCCACCAGGCGACGCCGGCGGCGATCATGGGGCCGTACAGGCGGCCCGCGAATTGCTGGACTCGGCTGAACAGACTTCGCGCGTTGACGACCATGGGGAGCGTCTGGACGAGCCCGGCGCTCGGATTGCTCTCCATGGCATGGACCAGTCGGACGATAGTCTGTCCGCTCATGAGGCTGTCGGCATCGAGCACGATCATGAAGTCGTAGACGCCGCCGAACCGCGTGATCCACTCGGAGATGTTGCCGGCTTTCCGGGCTGTGTTGTTGACGCGGTGGCGATAGTACAGCCGTGGCGTTCCGAGGGCCTGTCGCAACGTGAGGAGGGCTTTTTCTTCGGCGACCCAGATGTCGGGATCGGTGCTGTCGCTCAGAACGTACCAGTCGAACAGCCTACCCTGCGAGGTCGTCTCCAAGGATTCGATGATCGCGCGAAGCCGCGCCGTCAATCGGTGCGGGTCTTCGTTGTAGGTGGGAAGCAGCATGGCGGTACGGCTTGCGATGGCCGGCAATTCCAAGCCAGGCGCAATGGCGTCACCCTCCCGACGATGGCCCAACAGCGCAAAGAAGCCTGCCACGGCGGAGGCAAACGAAAACGCGACCCAAGCGAGCAGGACCAGGAAGAGCGCCAGCACCATGCCTTCGAGGACGGTGACGCCGCCGACCTGCAGCACGCGATACATCTCATAGCCGCCCGCGCCCGTGAGACCCGCCGTCGAGAGGAGGATGAGGCCGCGCCGCCAAGCCATCGTGGAGGCGACCGGCGCAGGAACACGGTGCGATACCCGGTCCTTTCCGAGGTCGCCAGGAGCCATCGGAAGGGGGGACTCTCGTGGCAGCAGGCGTTGGGTCGCGATATCGCCGGCAGTCGGCCGCGGTGCCGTGCTCAGGGTGCCCATCGGTAGACCCAGACTTCGGATAAGGGCTTGTCACCTTCTGCCAGAAACGCACGCAGCTCGATCGGCTCGCCCTTCACCTGGCACTGGAAGCTCAACCGCCACCCACCTGTGTAGGGATTGGGCTGCGTGACGATGTTCTTCACCTCGGAATTGTCCGCCGTCACGACGCCTTTGACGCCGGCAGGATCTACGCCCTTGAGGTTGTCGCCGAGCAGATCGAGGACGAAGAGGCGCGCGTCCTCGCCCCTCGCCCCGATCCCGCTTCGCGTGAATCTAGCGAGCGAGTGAGGTTTCGGGCTATCCGGTCCCCAATGCAGCCGGTAGGTGTAGTTGTGTTCACCTTTCGCCTGCAGCGGGCTTTTAGGCCGCCAGAATGCGGCGATGTTGTCGTGGACCTCCTCCTTGGTCGGGATCTCGAACAGCATGACCCCGCCCTCGCCCCAATCGCCGATCGGCTCCATCCAGAGACTTGGACGTTTTTCGAAGCTGGATTCGATGTCCTGGTAGGCGAAGAAGTTTCTCTCCCGCTGCATCAGGCCGAACCCACGGGGATTGAGATCCTGGAAGGTGCTGATCTGGAGGTCGCGGGGATTGCTGAGCGGCCGCCAGAGGCTTTCCCCCTTTCCGTTAAAGATCGCAAGACCGTCGGAATCGTGGACCGACGGACGGAAATCGTCGACGTCGTTGCGGTCATTCGGACCGTAGAAGAACATGCTGGTCATGGGCGCGAGCCCAGCCCGCTGCATTTCAACCCGCGGGTAGACCGACATCTCGACGTCGAAGACCGTCGTGTCCCCCGGCCGCACGGTGAATCGATAGCTCGCTGCGCAGCTTTTGCTGTCGAGCAGAGCATGGATGACCATCGAGGTCGCACCCGGCGCCGGCCGCTCGAGCCAGAAAGCCTTGAAAAGCGGAAATTCCTCGCCCTTGGCTTCGCCCGTATCGATCGAAAGTCCCCGGGCGGAGAGCCCGTACGTCTGCCCCTTGGCCACGGCGCGGAAATAGCTCGCGCCCAGAAAGACGCAGACCTCGTCGTAATAGTCGGCACGGTTCATGGGCGCATGTATGCGGAAGCCTGCGAACCCCAGATCGATGTCCTCGAATGGCGGGACCTTCTCGTCCACGGAAAAGTCCGCCTTGCGGTACTTGAGCCTGGTGGCCTTTCCGTCCGCGACCTCGAAGATGTCCACTCTGTTTTTGTAAAAGAAGCCGCGATGAAAGAACTGCGCCTCGAACGGAAGATTCTTGCCGCGCCAGAGCGCGCGTTCCGGCAAAAAGCGGATCGAACGATACTGATCGTAGTCGAGGTCCTTCAATCCGCTCGGGAGCTTCTCGTCTGGTGCCTCGTACGGTTTGCCCGCCAGCATACGGGCCAAGTCCCTCACCGTGGACGGCCCGAACGCGTCATCCGACGCCGCGGCGAAACCACTGCGCGAGGCAAGCAGCAACGCCGGCAGCGCCGCCGACCCTTGAACAAGCTGGCGTCGGTTCACGTGCTCTCCTACTCGCTACTGCTGCCGCGGTCATGCAACGACCGCCGCGCCCGCGAGTTCCACTGGCCGGCCGCCACTAGCGAGGACAAGCGCGCAACGGCCCGATCGACCACGCAACGGACGGAATTCGGTGGGCCGCGAGCTTTCCTTCGCCATGGCCAGAACCGGGGACCGCCCGCGGAACGTCTTGGCTTCGTGCGCCTTCTCTGGTCGGAGGATCAAATGGCGCGCGTTTGGAATACACCGATCTTCGCCATCGCTACCGTCTATTTTACCGTCGATGCGCTGTTCCCGGCGGTCACGGGGCCGATCATCGCATGGCTCAGCAGAAAGAGGCTGCTGGGCGCTGGGTGACGTCATTAGGCCCACATCAGTCCTTCGCCCTGTTTGCGGTACCCGTCATCATACTGGAGCCCGCAAAGCCCCTGAGCGCCTATCTGCTCGGTACCCCGAGCAGCACTGCAAGACATCGCGAAGTATCTTCGCCCGCTCTAGTTCATGGTAGTGAGCTTTTCTTTCCCGATCTGTGAACTAGTTCGCATTCGCGCCGCCGGGTCGTCGGCTGCAACTCGCTTGCCCTTTACCAGACCACTGACTGCTTCGAAAACACTGCTCGACCTTCGCGCGCTGCGGTTTTTTGCTTGTCAGTCCCAAGACGGTCGACCTAGGCTATGTTCATTGTGCAACCGGGAGGCGGACGTGGCGACAGGTATTGTGAAGTGGTTTAACGCAACCAAAGGATTCGGTTTCATCCAGCCCGATGACGGCGGCCAGGATGTTTTCGTGCATATAAGCGCAGTGGAACGCGCCGGCTTATCGGGCTTGGCGGAGGGGCAGAAGGTCTCTTACGAAATCCAGGTTGATCGCAAGCGCGGCAAGAGCAGCGCGGAAAATCTTCGCGTCTGATGGCTGCCGCGACCATCGCGCAGCGGTGATCACTGCACCTTTTGTCCGAGGTCTCTCAGGAGCGCGTGGAGAAAGTCACTGGCATGGTCGTATCGCGCGTTGCCATCTGTGATTTGACGGGCGCGCGGCTCTATTAAGCGGCCAACGGTTTCGGAGCCGAGCAGCTCAACTCTGTCTGACCACTGCAGCAGCAAACTATCGGGAATGCCTTCCGCAGATCCGAATAGCTTCAAAAGGCAATGTTCGCCCTCGGGTTTATGGTCATGATGAGCCTTTGCCGCATAGAAAGCGAACAACCCGCGAAAGGCATCACGGGAAACGGCAGGTTTTCCCATCGTAATGTTCCTGAAAAATTAAGTTCTCAATGGGAGCAAGTCTGAAGCCATCGCGCGGGAAAAGCTAGCAAAATATTCAATCTCGCACTGCACCCAGGTAAAGAGTAGAGGCCGCCTTTCGGGCGGCCTCAGTTGTTCATTACCCTGACCAAAGTCGCAATTAGATCGGCCGCTGCAGCGTTTGCACCTCTAGGCGTCGGGGAAAAAGTTGCAATAAAGGTACCAGCCCCGGTGCGGGGAGGACGGGCGAGGTGGCTTATCTCTGCCCAGCAAGATCTGACAAATCTCTGGGAAAAAGATGCAATTTCTACCCAGATGCTGCGCCTGATTAAAGCCCTTGCACGAGGAGGAGCTGGCGAGAAGCGACTGGAGCCGACGCGGCGCGGCGTGGGATTCCTGGGGGTCGGAGCGAACTGGCCGGGCATGCTCCTTATGGCAATCGGTGCCGTTCTGTTGGTGGTGGGGCCGGCCTCTAGCCTCAGCCACCCGCCGAGCTGCCGCCCTGGATGACAAGTTGGTATCGTCGCTTCAGCTGATGGCTCGTGGTAGTAGCGGCGTTTTGGAGGCGATCGAGGTCCGCACCTTCTTTAGCAATCACGAGCAGTCGCCAATTCAGGCCATCGGGTTCCGCGTCGCCGTGTTCAATCTCGACGGAGATAACGAGCTCCCCGCCGGGAACGTGCTGGATCTCCCGAAGAGCGATCAGTTCGAGATCGGACTTGGACACCAACGTTCTTGCCACCGGTCTCCTCCCGGCCGGCCTAACGCAGCCTCAATTGTTCCGCGACTGCTTCATGAAAGCGGCCCGCTCGATCATGTCAGCGGGCTCTTTCTTTTCGCTTCTATTTTCCTTTCATCATCGGGTCATGGTTGCCCCCGGATTAGCCGAACTCGGGCTGCTCGATGCCCCTTGACCGCTGGTCGCGGCTGGCGAGTTGCCGCCGCCTCCAGATCCCGCACCTGCGCCGCCGGATCCCCCGATCCAGCGCCCGCGCCGGCCCCTGCTCCGCCCGCTCCACCGGCCCCGCCCCAGCTGCGCGGAGGCGGCAGCCATCGATCCGAACAAAAGTGCAGCTGCGAGCGGTCGTTTTCTCCTGTTTAAGGTTTGCTTGCAACCGACCGCTGTAACCTTCGTTCCTAAGCTGGAGCATGACCAAACGCGTCGAGGTGCCGCATGGGCAAGTGCCGCGAGAGAGCGACGCGATCAGCTTGGTGGCGGCTTCCGTTTGAGGATCAGCCGCGCGCGCTACAGACGCCACCGCAATGTCAAGAGCTTGGCGTCGTTCCACGTCCCACGGCCATACCCGGGTCAGGCGAGGCTTGAGGGACCTCTCCCGTCCTTGGCGGCTTGAACGCGCCCTTCTCTTGGCCCGATCGGTTGCCTTGAAGCCGTCCGTCATCGTCGACACGGGCAGGCTCCTTCGTGAACCAAACAATCGCTCTTGCCGTTGTGCCGCATCCGAGGGCCGTCGACTGCGTGCGCCGAGAGACAATCATGAGGGCCAATTCACGCCAGCATCTCGATTCAGGCGGCGCTTGGGACCGGACCTACCTCGAGTCCCTGATCCGCGAGGATTTCGAGCGATGCCATCCCGGCGAGACGCTGGACGATCTCAAGCGGCGCGCGTCCTTTTCGAAGGAGGACAAGGGCCTGCTGCGGGATTGGACGGTGGTAGCGGTGGCTCGCACTGCGGCCGCATTCACGGCCAAGGCATCGCCCACCACGCTGACGATCTGCGGATCCGCCGCCGACCATTGCGGGCCTGATCGAAGGATCGGAGTCTCACAACGATCCCGGTTCGATCCGGCTAGGCCCGGGGATCCAGTAGCTGCGAGACGGCGGCAGCCAATTGCGCCGGCGCAAAGGGCTTCTCAATCAGGAGGCTGCCATCGACACCCTGCGATTTCCAGTCTGGCGCGCTGGCGCTCGTCATGTAGACCACAGGAAAGCCAGGCGTGATTTCCCTGATCTGCCGCGCCAGCTCCCATCCGCTGATGCCATCACCTAGGTTGACGTCCGTCAGCAGCGCCCGACAATGCTTCCGGCCGTCGCAAAAGGTGGACATCGCCGCCTCTCCCGAATGGACCGAGCAGGCCTCGAAGCCGCTGTCCGACAAGGCGTCCTCGATGAAGCTGCAGATCAGAGCTTCATCCTCCACGACTAGAACACGAACGGCATTACTCACTTTTCGAGTCTCCTCTGCGACCGGGGCCGATCGTTCCGCGTGACGGCGGCGGGCATGGGGCCGCGAGTGCCGCGCCGCCTCAAACCACCGGCATACCGTAGTAGGCATTCACGGAGCGCGTGGTGGCGGGGTCGCTCCAATTCCAACTGCTCGCGTCGGCGTATTTGGGGGCACTGCGGAGCTGGTCCTGGGTGATGCCGGTGACGTAGCCCGCGAGGTTGGTGTCGTATTTCAGTGCGTGCCAGGGCAGCGGATAGTGATCGTCGCCGATGCCGAGCAGGCCGCCGAAGCTGAGCACCGCGTATGACACCTTGCCGCTGACCTTGTCGATCATGACGCGCTCGATGTAGCCAACCTTTTCGCCGTCGACCCCGTAGACATTCGTGCCCTCGACCTTGTCGCTTCCGATCAGGCTGAAGGTCTCGCGATCTTCCATGGCCATGTTGACATCCCGGATGTTGTCTTCTGGAGTCAACGGGAGGACGATGGCTCCGTTCCTGGCTGAAGCCTCCGTGGCCTTGTTCTGGATGAGCGGAGTTCGAGCATGGAACTGACCGATCTGGAGCGCGAATTTTTGAGGAAGCTGCTCGGCGAATCCTGGGTCAGCCCGCCGATGTTCGACCATGAGATCGTGGCACGGCTGGTGGAGTTGGGTCTCGTGGAAACCGAACCGCTTCCATCCGGCGATATCGAATACCGGATCACTGACGCGGGCCGAGCGGCGGCCGCGTAACCGCGATTCGGCCAGTTAAGGCTGGCGCCGTTCAGCTATCTGAACGGCTGCGACCCAAGCGACGCCGGCTCTTATCCGAATCACAAAGCCGGACCGATCCGGCACCGGCGCCGAGCAGCATCTGAAACAATGCCCGGTTGGCCCTGTATCTGGCGGCGGGCCGGCTGACTTCCGAACTCTGGATCAGCAAGCGGCCGTCGGCCGTGCACAAGTACCACGTCCATCTTCGGCCGCGCTTTCTCAAGTGGGTCTCGAAAACAGCGAAGTGGTCTGCCATCGCCACCGTCAAACCGTCAGGGGGACTTCCATTGTAATCTGTCTTGCCATCTGGCCGCAGGTTCAATCGGCAGTGAGCTGCACAGAGACCGCTTAGAGGAAAAGATTTGAACGCTGGAACAGTTGGAGGTAACCTCTAGCGTTGAGGCTCAAATTTCCGGACGAAAGCGATATTGTGAGCCTAGCCAGCTCACCATAAGCTATTTCGATGACCTGAGCTTGTGCGGAAGCGCGTCCCTCCGCATCGCTCAAATTTACGGCGGCGCCCCAATGTCATCCGCCCCTGAAAAAATCACGCTTTTCATTGATGGCGCCAATCTGTACGCCACCGCCAAGACATTGGGATTCGACATCGACTACAAGCGCCTTCTGCAGGAATTCGAGGGCCGCGCCACGCTGCTGCGCGCTTTCTACTACACGGCGGTCATCGAGGATCAGGAATATTCCTCGATTCGACCGCTTATCGATTGGCTTGCCTACAACGGCTACACCGTCGTTACCAAGGCTACGAAGGAATTCGTTGACGCCTATGGCCGCCGCAAGGTGAAGGGCAACATGGACATCGAACTGGCGGTCGATGCCATGGAGCTCGCCGGGCATGTAGACCAGATCGTGCTGTTCTCGGGCGACGGCGATTTCCGACCGTTGGTCGAGGCGCTGCAGCGCCGCGGTGTTCGCATCACGGTGGTCTCGACCATCGCCAGCCAGCCACCGATGATCGCGGACGAACTCCGCCGCCAGGCGGATGTCTTCATCGACCTCGTCGAGCTCCGTTCCAAGGTCGGCCGCGATCCTTCCGAGCGTTCCGGCCAGCGCGAGCGCGGGACGGTGTCGACCGCATAGTCGCCTTCGTCGCTCCCTCGGATTTGATCCACGCTACACCGCCACGTCGGCGCCGTCGCGACGGGAAATCGGTGCGGCCGGAGTTCGCGCCAGCGGCTTCGGCATCAGAACATCCCGAGAAGGGCAAAGAAGACGACCTCGGCTATGAAGGCGGTGGTCATGATCACGACCGTGAGAAAGACGTCGCCTATCGGCATAAGGGGCATGACAAGACCCGCGTCCGACGCAGCCCCATCCTCAATTCACGAGGGGGCGAAAAATGTTTCCGGGACCGGGTTCCCGATGTATCCTGCCTTGGGCAGGGCCCTCGGGGGCCGTTTCATGCGAATACTCGAACTGTCCTGCTGGTGTGTGACCGGCGCAGGCCTGGTGATGATCGCGATTTTCGCGCTGCACTGATCGCCTTGAGTGAGATCCTTGCAAACTGTCGTCTGGTGTGCGCGGGGGGCACACCGATGTTCGGAAGCTGCGAGATTGCCGTGGGCAGTCGCGCCGGCGCGAACGGCGTCTCGATGAGGGTCGGTGCGGCAGTCCTTGCGACTTCCAAGCCTCCGCATGACCGCCGGTCATGTACGCGGTGGAACACATGGCTTCCGGTAGCTAACGAGGCTGCGCGCGCAGCCGCACGCGCAGGCCGGATTCGAGCCGTTCGTACGTGAGCTGCCCGTCGAGCTGCTGAGTCAGCAGCAGAACGATCCGCGAGCCCATGCCGCCGGGATCGGCGTCGCTGCGGAGTCCGACGCCGTTGTCGCAGACGGATAGCTCGATGCCGTCACTGGTCGAGAGTGTGACCGCGACCTGCCCTGGCTTTTCGCCGGGAAAGGCATACTTCAGCGCATTCGTGACGAGCTCGTTCGTAATGATGCCGACGGCGAGCGCCTGTTGGCTCGGTAGATCTATCTCGTCGCAGACCACTTGAAACGCGACGGGCCCGGAGGGCGCCAAGGATTCGAAGACTTTTTCGACGACGTTGTTGAGAAAGTACCGCATGTTGACGAGGCGTGAGTCCTGCTTGAGGGAAAGATGATCGTAGACCTCCGCCATGACGTGCAGGCGGCGCGCCGTAGCCTCCAGCGCGGAGGCGGCCTCGGGGCCGCCATTCCTCGCCTCCAGCCGGATCATCGCGCTGAGCACTGCCAGGTTGTTCTTCGTCCGGTGCGCCAATTCCTGCAGCAGGATGGTCTTCGTCTTGTCCGCCTGCATGACGCGCTCGAGCTCGGCGCGCTCGAATTCGGCGACGGCCGCGGTGCCTGCGGCGGTGATCGCGAACAGAACGTTCGGCGCGAAATAGTCGACGCCGTAGGTGCCTGGGTAGCTGAGGTAGGCTCCCACGCCGACGGCGATCACCGCCGCGAAGATTCCGGAGCCGCGGTCGAAGATAAGGCCCGAGAGGAACACGCCCGGCAGTAGCAGGAAGTAGCCGGATGAGCCGGTCTGCATCTGCAATCCCATCTGCAGCACCGAGCAGACCACCATGATGCAGGCGGAGATGCAGTAGCGGACGAAGGCGGGAAGCCGGTGCTCCAGAATTAGCGGATAGAGCCTATGCATGTATCTGAAACCGACGGGTTCGCACGACCGTTCCGCCTTGATCGGCCGAAAAGTGCGCGGAACGAAACTCCTTCAGCTCCAGATGTACATCAGCAGATCAGCCTCGGCGTGCTCTTCGCTGCCGGGACCGATCGCTTCCGTCGGGCTTCGTGGCGGGGTCGAGGCAAGGAGCTCACGGAGCGGATTTCTTGAAAACCCCTCTCAACGGGCCGTGGCTCAGCCCTCCGTCGTCGCTCGCGTTGCGTGGGCGCAGCCCTGCGTTGGGTTTCTTGGGGACTTGGGGGCGGAGCCACGCAGGCCGCGCAATTACGCGCGGACCCGAAGGATCAACCCAGTCCTACCGGGCTCGTTCCTCCGAGTCGTCCCGACCCACCGTTGGGCTACTGCAATGCTGCCGCCCGCCGAGCACCGGACGGCCGGGAGCACGGCGCTCCGTTACGAGGCCTTGGCCCTTGCCCGCGCTGCGACCAGATCGCGTCGACACCGCTTCCGGTTCCTCTTGCGTCGGCCCGTCGCGACTGGAGATGCCGCCGGTGTCGCCGCAAGCGTCGAGTCACTGGTCACCCGGATGGGAGGCGGCTCGGTAGCCGGCACGGCAGCCGACCGCGCCTCCATGATCTCGAGAACCGTGCGCCCCTTGTCGGTGATGCGCCAGCCGCCGTTGAGCCTCTCGACGAGACCATGCGAAAAGATGTCGAGGTCGGGCACGCGCGCCGCCAGCCGCTTGGTGCGTTCGGCCCATTCACGTCCGCTCGTCGCCAGGATCGCCATGTCGCGCTTGAGGTCGGCCATCACGGCAAATCCATCCGGGTAGCTCACCAGGATTTTCAGCACCGTGACCTGGAAATTCACCCGTGCCTCCGCGGCCGGTCAGCGCCACATGGTCGGCGCTTGGGAGAGGGCTTGGCGGCCGACCTGCTTGAGGTGGTCCGCAGACGTCTCGCCTCTGGATGCGGCTTCCAGGATCTTCGAAGCCACGTGGGTACGGGCGCCGGTCTCGGTCCGGGAAACGCTTTCGCAGACCTCATCCAGGACCGCGCGCAATAGCGCGGTGGTAGCAGGATCGAGCATGGGAAACCCCCAAAGGAAAATGATCGTAGCGCAATCTCACAGGTAAATATCCCACCAAGTTTACACTCGAAGTGCAGCTCGGCAAGCTCCGAAAGTTGCCGCACCGCACGCGGATTGAACCCGTCTTCGGTCGAAATGCTCGTGCTCCAAGCTCGAAAGTTTTCGGCGGGGGAGCATCCCATTGCTCGCGGCACCGGGGCAACCAGCAACCATTGCCTAATTTTCCCGTTGTCTGGCCGGGGCCAGAAACGTGGAGAGGAGGAATCCGATGAAGAAGATTGCAATGGTGGCGGCGACGATCGGCGCTCTCGGTCTCGGCTCGATCGCGGCGACGCCGCCCGCCGAGGCTCATTGGCGAGGTGGCTGGGGACCGGGTATAGCCGGCGGCCTGATCGCCGGCGCGGTGATCGGCGGGCTTGCCTCCTCGGCGTATGCCTGGGGGCCGGGCTACTACGACTACGGTCCGGGTTATTACGGCGCCGGATACTATGGCGGACCCTACGCCTATGACTATGGGTACGATGCGCCCTACCGCTGGGGCGGCGGCTACGCCACGACCTACTACACTGCGCCGGTGTCCTATGGCTACCGGTACCGTCGCGTCGTCCGGCCCGCCTACGCCTATTACCGCGGCGCCTATCCGGTCGTGCGGCACCACTGGCATCATCACCACTGGTGATACGGCGCCGTCCCTTGAGGCCCCGTCAGGCCGCGCTCCGAACGGGCGCGGCTTTCTCGTTTCGTAGAGCAGGATATTGCAGGTCACCACCATCCGCCGGTGAAGAAGTCGTGCCGGTCGAACGCCAGCCGCGGTTCGGCTGGCCTCCCCGTCCACCGCTTCGCCTGCGGACGAACTTCTGGGCGTTTGCGCGCCGGCGGCTCTTTCTTGGCGTCGGAAGCAGGTGTTGCAGCCATCGATGCCATCGCCTCTCGCGCTGATTGCTCCGGTTCTTGCGGCATGGGATCAGCCTCCGCGCCATCTTCGGAACATCGGTGCGCAGGCGTGTGTCGAAGATAGGTCGGCTTTGCCCCCAACTCCAGACAAACCGCTGCATCGGACTAACTGACGCGATGGGCCATGGGCGATGTCAAGCAGCGCCGGATTGCTTTTCACGAAACGCTTGGCTTCGTTGACGGCGGATATTGCGCCGACGGCGAAGCGGCCGCGCACGCTGAGCGGGATGAAACTGTCAAAGATCGGCTCGTAGTCCGGGCAGACCAGCAGCTTGTAGTCGTACAAGCCAATGCCAAAGTCGAAGGCGCGATAGCTCTGACTGGCAAAATGATCGATGACATAGCGCATGAGAATCAGGCCAGGGCTAAACTTCGCTTTCCGCGACATGGTATAGGTGTTGAACATCGTCGAGAAGCGGTGGTCGTCGGCCACACCGGCGAAGATCGCGATCACCTCCTCGTCGCATTCGAGCGCATGGATCTCGATCGCGCGGCCGCCGTCGGCTAGCTTTGTCATGCAGGCGCTGCGGATGAATTCCTGCACGCCCGGGTCGGCGAACACGCTTGGCAGCTTCTGCTGCGCCATTCGTTGCGGCTTGACCTGGAAGAACCAGTCGAGCAGGCGGCTGATATCGACGTCATCAGACGCGATGTAATAGCGGTAGCCGGCAAGCGACTGCAGCTTGCGCTCCTTGCGCTGCAGCCGGCGGCGGAGAGATTCGCTGATCAGGGTCACCGTTGTCGCGCCCGGCTCGATCGTCCGCACCGGGCAGTGAACGGTCGAGGGCTCATGAGGCAGCAGCCTCAAGGGGTTTTGTAGGTCGCGCCAGTAAGTCGGCTGGCGGCGCAGCACGAGCACGTCGGCTTCGTCGCGCGCGGAGAGCATCGCCGTCAGCGACTGGAGATCGTGTTCGGTAGCGGTCGCCGCGACTTCGCGTTGCCATAGGCCCATGTTGAAGGTTGAGTGGGTGCCTCCCATGAAGCTCGCGGAGCGCACGCCGAAGGCTGTTCGCGAGACAAGCGGCAGCAACCCAAGCGGCCGGCCATCGTCGTCACGGGCGATCACGAGGAAGGGGGAAAGCCCCGCGCGCTGCCCGACTCGACGCTGCCAAGCGGCGAGGGAATCGAACCGCTGATAGGGCGTGGCAGAATGGTTCGGGCTCTCAAGACTGCGCCAGACATCCGGTATGCCGGAGACGTGATCGGAGTGGAAGTGCGTGAGGAATAAGACGTCGATCTTGCCGAGAGGCACTCCGATCTGTCCCATGCGGATCGGCACACCGCGTCCGGCGTCGAACAGCAGTACCTGCCCGCCAACCTCGACGAGAGTGCTCGGTCCAAAGCGATTGGGGCGCGGTGCAGGCGAGGCGGTAATAGCGTCACCTTGAAGTCGCTCTCGGCCCTCGTCTGGGTAGGCAACGTTGACATCAAGACCAAACAAGAAAAGCCAACAAACAAACATGTCGATTTCATCGCTGTCAAAAGCATGGACCTGATGGTCGGCGAGACCGAGTTCGTCGCGGTGGTAGGCCCGACCGGTTGCGGCAAATCCACCATCCTCAACACCGTCACCGGACTGCTGAAGCCCGCCGCCGGTGATGTCCGCATATTCGGCAAGCCTCTCTCCGGCCTGAACGATCAATCCGGCTACATGCTGCAGCAGGAAGGACTGCTGCCCTGGAAGACTGCGCAGGACAATGTCGGCCTCGGCCTCGTGTTTCAGGGAAAATCGGTCGAACAGGCGCGCGCGCACGCACGGCCGTGGCTTGCCAAGGTTGGACTCAGGGGATTCGAGGAGCGCTATCCGCATCAGCTCTCGGGCGGCCAGCGCAAACGCGTGGCGATGGCCCAGACGCTGATCATGGAACCGCGGATCGTGCTGATGGATGAGCCGTTCTCGGCGCTCGATGTCCATACAAGGCGGCTGATGCACCGCATCCTGCTCGATCTCTGGCAGGCGGATCGCCGCTCGCTGATCTTCATCACCCACGATCTGGACGAGGCGATCACGCTCGCCGACCGCGTCGTCGTCATGTCGGCGGGGCCCGCAAGCCGCATGGTCGGCGACGTCAGGATCACCCTGCCCCGGCCGCGCGATGTGTCCGCGCTACAGACCGCTGACGAATTCGTCGCCCTCTACCGCGAGATCTGGTCACTGCTCGGCGCCGAAGTGGAGAAGAGCTATGCAACGCAGAAGTAAGGTCGTTCTCACGCAGGTCGCGATCGTGCTCGTGCTGCTGGTCGCCTGGGAGCTCGGCGTAAGGGCCGGCGTGATCGGCTCCTTCTTCTTCCCGGCGCCATCGGCCCTGATTGCGCGAATGAAGGAGTGGATGTCGACGGCCGACTTCTGGACTGACGTCGGCATCACGCTGCTGGAGACCGTGCTGTCCTTTGCGTTCGGCATCGCGATCGGCACCGCGCTGGGCATCTGGCTTGGCCTCAGCCCGTTCGCCGCAGAGGTGGTGCAACCCTTCATCAAGATGTTCAATGCGATCCCGCGCATCCTGCTCGGGCCGATCTTCGTGATCTGGTTCGGCCTCGGGTTGACGTCGAAGGTCGCGCTCGGTGTCACGCTGGTGCTGTTCGTCGCCTTCTTCAATACCTTCCAGGGCGTGCGCGAGGTCAACCCGGTGGTGCTGGCCAACGCCCGGCTCTTGCGCGCGTCGAAATCCTCGCTGCTGCGCCACGTCTATCTGCCGTCGGCCACGACCTGGATTCTCTCGAGCCTCCGGGTCTCGGTCGGCATGGCCGTGATGGGCGCTGTCGTTGCCGAATATCTCGGCTCGTCGGCTGGGCTCGGGCATCTGATTGCACAGGCCGAAGGCGTGCTCGACGCCACCGGCGTGTTCGCGGGCATCGTCGTGCTTTCGGTCTTCGTCGTCGCGCTCGATGCCATGGTGGATCGCGTCGAACGCCGCCTGCTGGTCTGGCGCCCGGCTCCCGCTCACGAAACCTGATTTGAACGACAGCTTCACTGGAGGAACAGACATGCGCGTCCTGACACGACTGATGCTCGGTATCGCCGTCGCTGGCTTGGCAATCGCGTCCGCCAAAGCGGCGGAGCCCGAGAAGACGAAGCTGAAGATCGCGGTCGGCTCCCAGATCCTCAACTACATGCCGCTCGAGCTCGGCGTGAAGCTCGGCAACTTCAAGCAGGAGGGGCTCGAGGTCACCGTCGAGAATTTTCAGGCCGGCGGCTCCAAGGCGCTGCAGGCGCTGATCGGCGGCTCTGTCGATGGCACTGTCGGCTTCTACGACCACACCATCCAGATGCAGGCTCAGGGCAAGGCGATCTCCTGCGTGTTCCTGCTCAACGACACACCGGGCGTGCTGATCGGGGTCCGCAGCGACCTCGCCGACAAGGTCAAGACCGGCGCCGACTTGAAAGGACTCAAGCTCGGCATCACCGCACCGGGCTCGTCGACCGACACGATGGCGCGCTACTACATCAAGAAGGCCGGGCTCGGCCCCCGCGATGTCAACATCATCGCGGTCGGCAGCGGTGTGCCAGGCATGGTCGCGCTGGAAGCCAAGAACATCGACGCGCTGGTCTATTTCGATCCGATCGCCACGATGCTCGCGCGCAAGAAGGCGGCGGTGCCGCTGTTCGACGCGCGCACTCACGAAGGGTCGAAGCAGGCGTTCGGGGGCGTCTATCCGACCGCCTGCCTCTATTTGCAGCAATCCTTCATCGACAAGAATCCGGAGACGGTACAGCGGCTCGTCAACTCCTTGCTGAAAACCCATCGTTGGATCAATTCGGTGCCGACCGAGCAGTTGGTCGAAGCCATCCCGGCCGGCTACAAGACCGACAACACCGAGGTCAACATCGAGATCCTCAAGGCGTCGAAAGACCTGTTCTCGCAAACCGGTCTGATGGACCCGGAGTCCGCCAAGGTGCCGCTCGCCGTGCTGCGCGACTACGATCCCAAGATCGCAGCGGCGGAGATCGACCTCTCCAAGACCTTCACCAACAAGTTCGTCGAACAGGCCGCAAAGCAATTGAAGTGATGAGGCGCTGCACTCGCCTCATCTTCTGGAGTTGATCAGATGTCCCTGCCGCTATCAGGCATTCGTGTCCTCGACCTGTCGAACGTGCTCGCCGGTCCGTTCTGCGGGTATCACCTCGCCCGCCTCGGCGCCGAGGTGATCAAGATCGAAAATCCCGAAGGCGGCGATCTTGCACGCCGGCTCGGCGCCGACCCCAAAATGTCTGAGCGCCTACAGGGGCTGTCCTTCGTCGCCGTCAATGCCGGCAAGCAGTCGGTGGCGATCGACCTGAAATCGAAGGATGGAAAGGAGGTTTTCCTGCGCCTCGTCGCCACTGCGGATGTCGTGCTGGAGAATTTCCGGCCGAAAGTGATGGAACGGCTCGATCTAGGCTTCGAGACGCTCGCAAAACACAATCCACGCCTGATCTATTGCGCAATCTCCGGCTTCGGCCAGACGGGGCCCTGGGCCGGGCGCCCCGCCTACGATCAGATCGTGCAGGGCCTGTCGGGTGCGATGAGCGTGACGGGCGATGCGCGCTCCGCGCCGTTGCGCACCGGCTTTCCGATCTCCGACACGATCGCGGGCCTGACCGCGGCTTTCGCCATCGCCGCGGCGCTGGTCGAGCAGCGCCAGACCGGCCGCGGCCGGTTCATCGATGTCTCGCTGCTGGAATCCACGATCGCTGCGATGGGATGGGTCGTCTCGAACCATCTCAATGCCGGCATCGATCCGCAGCCGATGGGCAACGAGAACTTCACCGCGGCACCGTCAGGCACCTTCAGAACCGCGACCGGGCCGCTCAACATCGCCGCCAATGAGCAGAAGCAGTATGAGACCCTCTGCAACCTGATCGGGCGACCGGAACTCAAATCCGATCCGCGTTTCGCCGACCGTCAGGCCCGCAAGACCAATCGGGGCGCACTCAGCGACGAGCTCAACCGCGCGCTTGCGGCAAAGCCCGCCGAGGAATGGGAAGCGCAGTTCAATGCCGCAGGCGTGCCGGCCGGATGCGTGCTCAAGGTCGCCGACGTCCTCACTAATGCGCACATCGTCAGCAGGCATTTCATCGAAACGCTGCCGGCCAAGCGAAGCGACGGCGAGGCTTTGCGGGTGACACGGCCGGGCTTTCGCCTCGAAGAGGAGCTTCCGTCACCGCCTGCCCCGCCCGCACTCGGCGCCGATACCGTGCACTGGATGGCACGGCTCGGCTATTCGCGGGAGGCCACCGAACGCCTCGTGGCGAACGGCTCCGTTGGCCTGCCGCCGACCGCGGAGACCGCCACGAGGAATGCCTGACAAGGGGCCCGTGACATTAAAGGACCGACGATGACCGAGGCATCCACACTAGAACAGGCCGCCGCGCAATGGTGGCGGACATCAATCTGCGATATCGCTCCGGGGCGCATCGCCTATCGCGGATATCCCATCGAGGAATTGATCGGCCGCATTTCGTTCCCGGCGATGATCTGGCTGATGCTGCGCGGTGAACTGCCGACACCACAGCAGGAGAATCTGCTGCAGGCCGCGCTCGTCGCATCCGTCGATCACGGGCCGCATGCACCGTCGATCGCGATCGCGCAGATGGCCGTGAGCTGTGGCCTGCCGCTGAACGGCGCGATGGCATCAGCGATCAACACGCTCGATGACGTGCATGGCGGCGCTGGCGAGCAGGCAATCGAACTCTATGAATACGTGCTCCGCCGCAGCCAGGAAGAAGAGATCGACTCGGCGGCGGCAGCCGCTATCGACCACTTCACCGCGACGCGCAGCGAATATCTGCCCGGCTTCGGTCACCGGTTCCATCCTGTCGATCCGCGCGCGGCGCCGCTTCTGGCGCTTGTGGATGCGGCCGTCGCAGATGGCAGCGTCGAAGGCAATTATGCCAAGGCGGCGCGGGCGATCGAACGCGTGATGCAGCGACGCAAGGGCAGGCTCATTCCGATGAACATCGACGGCGCTACCGCAGTCATCTATGGCGAACTCGGCTTTGCCGCGCCGCTGGCTCGTGGCATCTTCTGCCTGTCGCGCGCCGTCGGTATTCTGTCCCATGCCTGGGAGCAGACCGGACGCAAGGACCGCAACAAGGGGCCGATGCCCAAGCTGTTCGGTTATCAGTATGAGGGCCGGCAGCGCCGCCATCTGGATGTCGCCCCATGATGTATCTCGAGCAGCCACCGAAGCTCGTCCGGACGCGGCTGTTCTCGGCCATGCCAGAAGAGTTCCGTCGCCGCGGCGTACGTTCCGTCTGGGCGGACGCCAACAAGGGCGGCGCACCAGTCGATTGCTTCATCGAAGGGCCCGCATTTGATCGCGACGGCAATCTCTACATCGTCGATATCCCGTTCGGACGCATCTTCCGGATTTCGTCCGACGGGGCCTGGTCTCTCGTCGTAGAGTATGACGGCTGGCCCAACGGGCTGAAGATTGCCCGTGACGGACGCATCTTGGTCGCCGACTACCTGAACGGCTTGATGGAAGTCGATCTGCAAGCGGGCGCGATCCGACCGCTGCTACGGCATCGCAATTCGGAATCGTTCAAGGGATGCAACGATCTCCACATCGCTTCAAACGGGGACATCTACTTCACCGACCAGGGACAGACAGGGCTGCATGATGCGACCGGGCGCGTCTATCGCCTGCGCGCCGATGGCCGGCTGGAGTGCCTGATTGCAAACGGACCAAGCCCCAACGGCCTCGTGCTCGATCGTGAAGAAGCGGTTCTCTTCGTGGCAATGACACGCGACAATAGCGTCTGGCGCGTTCCGCTGACGAATGATGGTGGAGTCGCAAAAGTCGGCCGCTTCCATACCTTCTTCGGAACGAGCGGCCCTGACGGATTGGCGTTGGACACTAACGGCCGTCTGTTCGTAGCCCATGCCTCGCTCGGTCACGTCTTTGTCTTGCAGGCGAATGGCGAATGCGTTGCCCGCGTCAAATCCTGCGCAGGTCCGGCCTGTACTAATGTCGCGCGGAATGCGGCCAATGATACATTGGCAATAACCGAATCCTCGACGGGTTCAGTGCTTGTCGCCGACATCGCGCATGTTTGATTTTTCTTCGGCGAAGCTCAGCTTTTTTCCCGTCGCGACCCCGGCCTGCGAGTTTACCAATCGCGCTCTTGGTGGAGCGGACCATCTGCCAAAAGCAAGAGCGCACCTTTCCGCTGCTCGTCCGTTTTCCTCGCTGCAACATCCTATTCTACGATGGGCACCCAACGGAGCTCCACCGACTAGCTGCGCGGCCTATAGTGGATGAAGGCCCTGGAGATAGGGCGACAGGCCCGGGATCACCTGCATCGTCGTAACCCTCTCCATTTCTAAACGCGCCACAAAGATTCGGCGGAATGGAGCTACTTACACAATAGACCCAGCAGCTTAAGTGCTGGGTGGGGCGCGAGGGGTCGAACCTCCGAATGGCGGAATCAAAACCTGTTTGATCATATAGTGATTTCAAGGCGCATTTGGAAAAAATAGTCGAAACACACTCCAATAATTTCAATAGGTTGGCTACTGTTTCCAAATGAAAATGGGCCAGCTAGCGATCGATTGAGCAACGCAGCTGCCTTTCGGATTCGCTTAGGCATGGCTCGCGCTGTCACGCGTGCATCTGCCCTGTCCGCTAACGCGCTCGCGGCAGTGCTCACGCACCGGGCCAGGGCCGTCCGCCGAGAAGGCACCTGGGAGGGCCTTCAGGGGCCCCCTCCGCGCCTGGTTTGGAGCCTCGCAGGCCGCGATCGCCTCCAAACCGGCAGTAGATGCGAGCGTGTAACGTGGGTACGGGCCGCCGAGCAACGTAACGCCAGGACGGCTCCGCCGCGGATGGCTGATCGGCAAAGCAGTCTTGATCATGCCCGACGAGCTGCGGAGCTCAACCGATAACCATACACCCGCGCGGCCAATCACGACCATCCCATCCGTCTGCCCTGCAGTCGTGGACTTGGCGCGTCAGTGTCGTTTGAAATACTGCACGTCGCGCTCGTGCTTCTCAGCTGCCGCGCGACTTTTGAACGTGCCGAGGTTGCGCCGCTTGCCGGTCTTAGGATTCACTTTGCGCGAGTAGAGCCGGTACTCGCCGGATGCAAGTTTGCGGATCATGATTGCGCCTCCTGCTTACATGACTTCAACGGCGCTATGTTCGGGCAAGTTCCTTTTCGAGATGCCGACAAGGCTCGCTGACAGTCCGATCCCCTCCCCGCGCTCTCTGCGCACTTCAGCGACGAAGCCCCCAGAGCACAAGGCCGGTGCTCGCGAGCATCAGCACGCCAACTGATATGAAGCCAGATGTCACGAGCAGTTCTTGCCATGCCGGCGCGGAGTGGTTCGCGGCTGTGATGGGCGACATTGCAGCTGTGCCCAGGACGGCAGCAAGCGTCGTCGTTGCCCAATTGCCGTAGGTTCCTGCCAGCAGGCTTATGAACGCCGCACGTTCCAGCCCGGTCGATAGCCGAACGTGCTCCCAACAACCTCCGAGTGCCAAAAGGAAGATGCCGTTCATGAGGCCCTCGAGGTGAGCCGCAAGTCCCATCCTAATGTTCGAGAAGTGTTGTTCGGCAAGACCGGTGAGCAATCCCAGCAGAAACAGAAGCATTCCATGCCATAGCAGGCGGCGTCCAATTGCTTGCACTTTTTGCCCTCCCTCTTTCGGCTCTGGCGTCTCCACCGTCGCGAACTATATGACGGAGTATCGTCCCATCGCGCGCGCCCTTGAAGAAGCACTTGCTCATCCTTCTATTCCTGCTCTTAGCGCCGATCGCAGCATCGGCGGCGCGTTATCTTTGGCTGGGCGACGGCCGAGGGAACTGGCAGACCGCGGACCGGTCCAGCGCAGGCCTTTTGCCGCCGGCAAGCACTCATCCAGAAGCAATGATCCGGGTCTTTGCTGCGCGAGCGGTGCGATGGCGTAGCATTTTCGCCGTCCACACATGGATCGTTGTGAAAGAGAAGGATGCGCCGACCTACACTCGCTACGATTACACAGCGTGGGGTGATCCCATCCGAAGCAACGGCTTCGCTCCGGACGGCCGCTGGTTTGGCGCCCTGCCCGAGGCAATCGTCGCCGTAGACGGCGAACGGGCCGAGGTGCTCATTCCAAGGATCCGCAAAGTTATCGAGAACTACCGATTTCGTGCATACGGTGACTATAGCCCGTGGCCAGGTCCCAACTCGAACACCTTCGTGCAGGCTGCGGTGGATTCCATCCCCGAGCTACATGTGGTTCTACCGCCCACGGCGATCGGCAAGGACTTCCCATATGATGGCCGCTGGATCGGAATCACGCCATCGGGGACCGGCGCCTTCGCTACGCTCGCGGGATACGTTGGCCTCACCGTCGGCTGGGTCGAAGGGCTTGAACTCAATTTCTTCGGCGCAGTTCTGGGGCTCGACGTACGACGTCCCGCAGTAAAGCTCCCCGGCCTTGGTCGGTTCGGATTTGCTGCCGGGCTTTGACCGCTTACCGCCCTTCCGAGACGCAGCGACACTGGTGCAGTCAGAGCAGCGGCCACCGAGCCGCACCGGAGACCACACCTTGTGCAACCTCTACAGCATCGCTACGAACCAAGCTGCGATCAGCGCGCTGTATGTTGGCAACCTGGCCCCGATGCCTGGCGTCTTCCCTAATTACAAAGCGCCGATCGTCCGGGCGGGCGCCAATGGCCGAGAGCTCGCTACCGCTCGATGGGCATGCCGTCGTCGGCGCAAGCGCTTATGGAGGCGACCAAGAAACGCGCCGCGAAGCTGGAAGCCAAGGGCAAGACCGTCGATTTTAAGCAGCTGCTCCGGATGGAGCCCGTCCCAGGCGGGCTCTCCCTCATCAACTCCAACAAATATTAAGCGACCTAAAGATCTCTCGTGGAGGCGGAACTAATTGACGTTTGCCGGAACGTCCCGGTGGAAGTTTCGTGCTGGGGCTAGTTGCCTTTAATCTTTCCACCCGGCATTTTTGACACGGGCTGCGGCGGTCGTCGCTGCTGTGGGCGTCGCCCCGCCAGAATGCAACAAGGGCCCCGCTCCTATCGCTTACCCAGGGGGGCCTGATACCTTGTCGCGCGCCAACTTTTTTTGATGGATATTTTTTTGAAGACGCTGCAAATTCGACCGTCCCCCGGTGGGGAGTTTTTCCATGCAAAGCGATTTAGTGTGCGCCGAGCGTAACGCGGCGAATGCCGCTGAGGTGGAATAGTTCGCCGCCGAGCCTCTAGCGACCGGCAGACCTGTAGCTGCGAACGATAACAATGAGGACGGGCCCTGGCCGCTCATTCCATTCCCTGACGATTGGTACGCGACGTGTTGAAACTCGGTCCAAGGTCGGTGCCTAGCGCCTTGGCACGGGTCGCGTCGCGGGCGAGTGGCGCGCGGTGCCTTCCTGTCTGGCCCGCGTCGTCGTCAACATCGCAAGTCCTTTTCGCCCCGCGCCCGGTCGTGGCACGCTAATAGACAAACTCCACCCCGGCGAAAGGATCGCGATGCCATACGAGGCGGCAGGCGAAGCTCGTTCGAAATTGGTCGAACGATAGGTCGAAGTCAGTCGACGGGATCAGAGTATCTTTTAGCAGAATGCCGGCGCCAAGAACCGAAAGGTTTTGCATTGCGCAGGGCGTGACTGTTGCACCGCCTGAGAGCGAGAGCATAACTGTCTGGTCGACCGTCTTGCGTGTGACGCGTCGCCGTTCAACACCTGCCCATTCAACAGACACTTTGCCTCCGGACGTTAGCAGCATCACATGGCGGGGGTCACCGACCAAGGGGGCGGCGACCCCCTCGCCGCGAAGGCGTCGATACGCGAAACGAGGACGACTTCGCGACTGCATCCAGCATCGGCACCGGGCCGGCCGGTGCAAGGACCTTCTTGCGTTAGTATTACTTGGGTCGCTTAACGAGGCCGGGCCGCTTCGTGGATCGGCTTCGTGAGACCATTTCCTCGACGCTTCGCAGCGTCCGAGCGAATTCGGACCGAATATGTCGAACGTGCGCCGCATCTTTTGGCTCTGAGAGAAAAGCAATCTTCACGAGGAAGCGGTTCAATCGCGATGTGACGAGAAGATTGTCAGAGTGCTGCGAGCGCAAGTTCGTGATCTGTCGTCGCATCTCAATGAGGTCGAGCCGGTCATCGTCGGGCATATTTGCGAATTGAAGCTTGTGTCGGATAAACGAAGCCGCCGCGCCGAATATCTTGGCGCGACGGCTGCGCCATGGTGAACCCGAACGGGGCAATGTCCGGTGCAAGAGAGGCTAACGCTCTGTATTCCAGGTGCAACCGAAGACGCGGATTAAGCTTGATGTGGCTGCGGAAAGTTAAATCTGGAACAAGGGCTGCTGTCGCGCGGCAGCATGCCAGCATGGCGCCGGCATGTCTTGCAAGTGCAATAGGGCCGATGGGGCCTACCTGCCCGACGTCGAGGGGATCATTGAGAGGTGAAGGTGCGCCGAGGGACTTCCGGCATTAGCGTGCCATTGACTTCAACCGTTGCCGGGGGCGGCGCCTTTCTTGCAATCCGATTTCTAACTGGACGTCATGATCGTCTGCCTAGGAAGCCAGCCGAAGATCGTATCGGCGCTTCAACCGATCGCTGGTGACTTTGGCGGCATATTGAATGCGGTCGAGATCGCCTCCGTCGTTCGCTATGACACACAATTTCCAGTTGATGCCCTGTGATTGGTGGGCCTCGTATTCGACTTCTACTGAGACAACATGTTCGGAGCCGGGGAAACTACGAATGTCCTGAAGCGCAATGCGTTCGAGGTCCGCCTTTGAAAATTAAAGCTTTTGCCACCTTCATCTCCTGAGTTGGCAAAGGGCCGCCGGGCCCTAGCCAACCGAACGTGCGTGGCTAAGTCCTAAGGGGCTGCAATGCCTCAGTCCTTAGGCCGCGTCGCAGAGCGCGCCTACTGTTGACGATCGCCGATGCCGAACGCGCCCAGGCGGTGACCTGCCCTAATGCCGGGCATCTTTCCGGACTATCCCGCGCCGATCGTGCACGACGCTGCGGACGGGCGCGATGGCGCGCTGGGGCATGCCGAGCTCGCAGCGAGCGCTGATAGACGCGACCCGCACGCGCTGGAGCGCGCCTTCGACATCGCCCGCCAGGATACGCCAGCCGGTATTTCTCCGGACGAAGCCGTCGCCGAAATCAATCGCAGCGGCCATGGACATCACGATTTAGAAATTGCGATCCGGGGCGAGAGGGGCCGCTATTCCACGTAAGAAGGCCGGTAAAAGGCGCCGGCGGCATTGTGCCAGACTGGCCAGTCTAAAAAAGAAAAAGCCGCCCGGAAGCGGCTAGTTCTAGGTCTTCTCTTCTGCTTATTTCTTTAGGGCGTCAGCGGCGTCCCGCGCGGCGTCCTTCACGTCTCCCACCGCGTTGTGGGCGGATCCCTTAGCCTTATCAATCTTGCCTTCGGCTTCCAAATCCTTGTCACCACTGAGCTTACCGGCCCCCTCTTTGATGGCGCCTTTTGCCTTATCGGCAGCGCCCTTAACATGTTCGCGGTCCATGATCGTGTCCTTTGCAGTTGGAAGATAAAACAATGAAAGCGTTGCTCTGTCGTTCCTCCAGCGGACGCTCGGCGTTCCACAAAGTGAAGGTGGAACCCATCGATATCCATGAACCGCCCTTGAGCTATCGCGCGAGGAAAATGGCGGGTCCGGCAGAGTAGCTAGATGCGTACCCCAAAGCCCCAGAGCCGCCCGCCACAGGCCCGGCGGTAGCGATCTTCGAGAGAGGGCGGCCCGCCTGCGCGGGCCGCCCCAGAACTCAGCGTACTCAGGCTCCGTAGAGTTGGCGCTCTCTCCGAACCTCTTCGGCGTTATATGGTGGGCGGAAGGATCGTAGCTCTTCCACCCGGCCTTCTGCCAAGCCACACTCCGGTCGCGCAGATTGACGGAGGACTGATTGAGGAGAGCTTCGTATCGCGTCCGATCCTCATCCGGAACGCGGGCGGAAACCAGCGTGCCGCCACGCCTCACGCCCTCAGCGTAGAGCGGTGCTTCCTCGTCGGAGACGCCAGCCTGCGTCAATGCCCCGACTACGCCACCCGTGGCAGCGCCGGCAGTCGCACCCAAAGCGGTCGACGCCAGCCATCCAGCGGCGACGACCGGACCCAAACCCGGAATCGCCAACAAACCAAGGCCCGCGAGCAGACCGGCGGCACCGCCGAGGCCCGCACCAATGCCCACTCCCGTTGCCGCACCTTCGGCACGATCGTCGACCCCGTCGCGGTCACGATCGACTTTCTTGTCCGTGCTGTACCAGTTGACGATCAAATCATTGTGAAGGTTCTCAGAGACGAGTTTTCTTTGCGCGGCATTCGGTCGTTGACCGCCGAAAAGTCAGAGGAAATCGAACAGACTACCGATCTCGAACTGGAGCTTGCCGCGCGGGACTTCGTCGCCACCAGCCGCCTCGTCCGATCGGCCCAATCCCGGCCGCTGGTCGCCAGGATCGCCATGTCGCGCTTGAGATCTTCCATCACGGCGAAGCCGTCCGGATAGCTCACCAGGATTTTCAGCACCGTGACCTGGAAATTCACACCCGCCCTCGCGATCAGCGCCACATTGTGGGCGCGCGCGAGAGGGCATCGCGGCCAAACTGTCTAAGCTCCAGCCGGAGTGGGTAACCGGCAGCGGGGATCTGTGGCGACAGCATTAGCGCAATCACGTGAGTGCGCTCCCGCATTCTGCAACCGCGGGCTGCCGGACTGCGCCTTCAATTCAGGACCGGGATCTCGCTGCCGACCACAATGAATCCATGGCGCCGCCAGATTTGAGCCGCATGGCGGCCCATGTCGCCGCGAAGGGTCGTTTCGGGTGGGGGCGCAACACCGGGGTTTTCCATGTCCGGCTATTTGCGATTGTGCTTCGCCGGTTTCGCTCTTGTTGCAATTCTTTCGGCGACGCCCGCGTCCTCCGACCCTCTTACCGACTTTTTCAATAGCGCTCGTAGCGAGCCCGCTGCAACCTCTTCGGCGCAGGCAGATTGCTTGCCGCGCCCGGGCGACTCCACCGGCGAAGGACAGCACTGGGTTTATCGGATGGACGGTCACCGCAAATGCTGGTTCCTGGCCGAGGGCATCCCAACGGTGAAGAAACCGGTTCGTCGTCCGGACGAGAACAAGAACGCGCGGCGTGGGCTGAGCGCGGTCGGTGATGCGCGCGCCGAGTTGTTGCGCCCTGCACGGGCGGAGCGGTCTCAGCAGACGTCGCCTGCACCGGAAGTCAAGGTAGCTGATGCCGCTTCCGGTCTCGCTACCGGAACGGCACCCGCGCTATCGGTGCCGCCAGTCGCCGATCTTCCGAGCGGCCAGCTCATGCAAGAGCGGTCCGTGCCGCGCCAAGTCGACGTCGAGAAGCTTCTCGCTGCCGCGCCAGCGGCCAACGATGCGGTGACCGCCGGCGCACCTCCAGCTATGCCGATCGGCGCGCGCATTGCGGAGGCGCGCGACGAGGCGTGGAGCGGGACGGCAACCTGGTTAGGTGTGTTGCTGTTGACACTGGGGGGCTTCTCGATCTTAAGCTCGAGCCGCACGCTTCGACACGCGGCATATCACGTCGGCTCTTGGCCCATGTGCGAATCACGGCGCGTCTCTGGGAAAGTCGACTCGTCACGCTGAACTGGAAGTCGTTCAGCTCCAGCCCGACCCCGAACGAACATTCCACCTCGTCGGTGTCTGAGACAGGGCGATCTGAGGCTGCTATAGTTCAGCGAGACGCCCGCGGCCGCCGCAAGGTCAAGGGCAACATGGATATCGAGCTTGCGGTGGACGCTATGGAGCTCGCCAGGCACATTGACCAGATGGTGCTGTTCTCCGGCGATGGCGATTTGGGTCAACAGTTGCCAGCCAGCCGCCGATGATCGCCGATGAGTTGCGCCGCCAGGCCGACTTGTTCACCGACCTCGTCGAGCTGCGATCCAGGATCGAGCGGCCCGCCTCTGAACGCGCGCCCCCGCGCGAGCGTGAGGCGCGTCAATCCGCGGCGCAATTTTACAGCGCGTGACGGCCGTGGCACCGAAGGGAATGATAGCGTGGAATGATCTCGAAGTGCCAGTGAGCAGCGTCAGGCAGTTGGCTTTAGCCGCCATCCGAATTGACCAGCGAAATGTCTGCTCACATGCACCTCGCAGGCATGGTGCTTATCGTCGGCGTAAGCACGTTCGACCGTCTGCTTGCTGCATCGGCTTCGATGAGATGGCCGACACCCTGTTCAAGGATGAGGACACCGAAGACGAGTTCGCCCTACACAGCGATTATTGCCTTAAGCACAATGGGTGCGAGAAAAATCCAGTTGCCGCGGCAGCTCATTGGTTAGGGGTGCAGAAGGGTCAACGATAAATACTCACCGTACAGTATTAGCTATCTTTTGCTGCTTTCGTTATTGCAGGTGTCACAGCGTTTTTGACGATCTTGCACAAGGTCGACACTCGCAGCGCCAGCACGGAAGCGTCGGGCACGATAGTTTTGGCTCGACCCCATCCGCCGTTGCCAACGCATGCCGGCCCGAAATAAATCGTGCCTTTCTATCGGCGGCTCTGAATTCGGGCCGGATCAAATGAATTCACCGCGTTGGCTGAATTTGGGCCGCATAGCGAGCTACGTCACGGCCAAGCGGCAGCAAGAAGCCAGCGGCCAAGCCGCCGCAGAAAGCAGCCTAGCTAGAACCGCTCCGCTACGGTCTGGGGCGAGGTCGAGCTTAACCGAGAGGCCCTGCTTGCCTGAAATGGAAACGGTTGGGTGCGAACCTCCGGGCCACAGTGCGAACCTCACCCTCGCATGTTTCCAGCGCGATCTTTTGGGCGAGCATGACGTCTCCGATCGGCAGAGCACCGATCGGCATGAAACACAACCCCATCTGTAGGCGACCTCTTTCGTCTATCTCGCACACGTTGACCGAGGCCCCGGCGTGGATCCTGTATCGAATGCCGCTGTCGCTCCCGATCACCTCGAAGTAGCCCTTCCTGGCGAACTGTTCACGCTGGGCTGGCGACAGCCATTCCCGCAAGAGTTGCAGCGACCTGCCCTCCGCCGTGCCCTCGGCGCCGTGGCGGATGAAGAGTGCTCTCGCCGCCTTCATATGGGACCGGCCGCCCCGCGAAGGTCGAAATCCGAACATGACCGTCTCGGTTATCCACCGACCAATCTGGGGAAGAAGACGGTTTCCTTCGCAGTTGGGTCGAACGATCGGATCTGCGAGACCTGACCTGGACCCGTCCGGACCGACGCGGTGAAGCCGGCATCGGTGAGCTCGTTGAACCGCTGCTCCGCTCTTGCTAGATCTTGTTCGTCGTCCGCATTGAAATGATGTCGGCTGTCGCCGCTGCGATCCATCACGATTTGGATTGCCACGATTGTCCTCCTCGGATTGCTGGTGGCTAAGGATCTCAATCAAGTATCTGGCCGAAGTCACGAACTTTCAAGAGTTCGTTTCAACGGCGGCCTTACCGCGAGCGAGCCTCTGCCGCCGCGGCGTCAGCATGATCCCCAAGTCTAAGCGGCGCGATCGCCAGCCCAGCCTTTCGACAAGTGGCAGTGCGTCAAGCAGCCGGCGGACGTTCAGGAAAAGTCCATCGACACGCCTCGTTGCCTGGCGTCGCCCCGAATACTGTCGAGGCCCAGCTCACGGGTGGGTGTTGGTTTTCTGAATAGGTCGCCATGCGACGGCCGATCGTGGAAGGTCTCCGAACTCGGATGAGGCGTAGTCCCGACCTTCTGGGGTGATGATATGAACGTCGTAACAGCCTATCTTGGCAAGCTCCCTGGCTTTCGTAAGGGCCGCTTCGGCGGTTTTCCTCCGGTGCGCCCGCTCGCCGTGCCTGCACATGCCTCTGACGGTGAAACTCATTTCTTCTTCTTTTTGTTCTTTTTCATGGTCTCGGCCTGGGCCAGGAATGCCTCGGCCAAGGTCTTCATCTGATTTGCCACAAAGGCGTCAGCAGCGCGTGCGGCTGCCTTTTCGGCCACCTCAGCCTGCTTGCGGATGTCCTTTACAGCTCCCATGGGGGCTTAATTTCGAGGCCACAGTGTTGTTCCGCCTTATAGGGTCGATTCCTGGCGGCTTCCTTTTTGTTCAGACTTGAAAGCTTTGTGCGGCGCAATCTGCGCCAGATCGGATGGTTTAGTCGGCGATATCAGCGATCAGAATGCATGGCGGATTACCTGTGCCGCATGATCTTGACGCGCCTCGCCGGAGAGCCGGATCAGGTGGTCGTCGTCGACTGAGTCGCCGCGCACGATTGTCGCCTGCAGTTGTTCCGCGCGTAACGCGAGCGCCGCGGCCTGCCGGATAAGCCCGCGCTCCAGCTCGCTTTGCTGTTCGCTGCCGCGAATGCCTGTACCAAATCGCGGAATCTCCGCGCGGCAGGCGATCGGCCGTCGAATCGGAAACGTCCCACTCCCCGGCACCAATAGCGTCGGAGCCGCAGCCTCATCGGGAACGCCGGCCGCAAATGCGCAAGCAACCGCGCCTGCGGGCGGAATCGGCCGGCCAACAACCACCGATCAAAGCGACAGCGATGCGAGGATAGATCAAGAGAACAACAAGGCTGACAGAACGGTAGGAAAAATTTGCAAAAACTGTTGAAACACGTCTTGTTATTGGTAGTTGTCGCATCCCTTCCGACAGTGGCTGCGAACGCGAAAGGCTGGCGGCACGACCATCGCACATCCGCTGCTCCGGTAGCAGAGCGACAGGACCGGGCAAAAATTACGGCCGAGCAGAACCGCGATCCCGCTGACAAAGCCTTGGACAAGAAGTCAGGAGTATCTGCCGTGGGTGCTAATTGACGGCCCTACCATTGCGCGAGGTCAGAACTAGGATGCGCCCGCCGTCGGGCGCTGCGTCCGAGCGCCCTCGTCGATATCAATCCGCTGTCTTACGCGTGGTCGGCCGTGAACCTCGATAGGGGCAATCTGAAAAATGACTTCGCCTTAGCAGGAAATGGACCATACTCGCGGGCCCGCCTCACTGCCGTGGGTGAACCGTACGCGGTGCCGGCCCGAAGGTTGCAATATCGACGGGCCGGTGTGCTCGTCCGGCAAAACGGCGGAGGTTGACCGAGCAGGACGACCACATCAATCCGGCAGGTGTCAAGGGCATCGGCGAATTGGGTAACGTCGGTACCAATGCCGCTGTTTGCAACGCGATCTTTCATGCCACGGGCCAGCGGCTCCGGAAACTACCCATCAGGCTTGAGCACCTGGATGTTTGATAGATCCTAAAGCGTCACGGAGGGCACGCCGCGGTCTAAGACTGGCCGCGGCATTCCATCGACTCAGAGGAAGTTCTTCCCAAAGCCCGTAGGGATCGGAAAATCGGCTCGCAGCTCGGCGGGCGCGAGGCTGGCTGCCGGAATTTGCTCTGTGACGATAACGACCTTGCCCTGGAACCTTTCAGCCACGCGAGCCCCTTCTGCCAGCCTCTCATAACCTTCGTCCCGGCGGTCGGAATCTAATTCTCGGCCGATCTTAAGAGGCTTGGAGGGATGCGCGAAATATAGGCGGAAACCAATTTCAAGGGCGTACGAAGCACTACTGAAACAAACTAGGCGCAACCCTATCGATACTAGCCCGATGGGGATCGGGTCATGTGGACAATAGGGGCGGAGTCATCTCCACTAAGGAGCAGCGGCACGGCGCCGGCCCTCAGAATAGACGCGGTTGTGGAGGAAATTAGCGATCGATTTTCCACCGGCGTCACCGGATTGGTCGGAAGATCGCCAAGATCAACCGCCCGTAGTCCCACTGGTATCAAAGGGCCATCCTGATCAAAATCCCAGCGTGAAGGATCTTCGGCAATCTGGCGTGTTCTTTCCCGAAGGGCTGAGGGAGCGCCGGCTGCGTGGCTGGCGCAGCCTGGCACATGAGGCGTCGCGTCCGGCGCGCCAAAGATCACGACATCCGCGCAAGACACTGAATCCCGCTTCGCCGCTGGGACGCCGAGATAGGTTGCAGTGTTGTTTTGCGGGTTAGTCATCGCGTTCGGCAGACTGCACTCCATTGGCATGGGCAAAGGCACTCAAGCCGGGATCGGGCCCTTGTCTTCCCGATCCCGGCGTTACCGACAGCGCACGTCCATGCTCTATTCGGTTTGCTCGACCGTGCGGCGGGCATCTTCGCGACCGACATCAGCGACCGAGCTACCTGGTTAAGCAACTGATCGGCATTTTCCTCCTCCGCCAGCGACTTCGACAACAGGCTGACGATGGCGCTATGGCGTAGCTGCTGGGCGAGGTTGCGTGCTGTGGTGTAGCCCGCAATTTCGTAATGTTCGACCCGCTGCGCCGCACCGATCAGTGCCAGGTCAGCGGCAGCATCTTCCTTCTCTTCGCCCTCCGTCATGATTTCCTGACCTTCTTCGACAAGTCCCATCATGCCCTTGCAGGGCTTGGCCCGCGCTGATTTGCCAAGCAGTTCAAAACATTCGTTGATGCGCTCGATCTGGGTCTCGGTCTCGCCGAGATGCTGTTCGAACAGCTCGCGCAATTGGTCGAAACGCGCCGCTTCCGCCATCTTGGGAAGTGCCTTCGTCAACTGCTTCTCGGCGTGCAGGATGTCGCGTAATTCGTCGAGCAACAAATCGCCCAAGCCCGCCTCATCCGCCGGTGGCAAGCTTTCGGTCACGATCGCCGTCGCCGGACCGGGTTCTCCAGCCTGGAGATCAGCGGATCGGCCTCGGCCGCCTGGCGGTCGAACTTCGCCGGCTTGAGGTGCATGCGGGCCAATGTGCCGACGACTTCCAGGTGGCTCAGCTCTTCGGTGCCGATATCCATCAGGAGGTCTTTGCGATCGGGGTCTTCGCAGTTGAGGCCCTGTATCGAATATTGCATTGCCGCGGCAAGTTCGCCGTTGGCGCCGCCGAACTGTTCAAGAAGCATATTGCCAAAACGCGGATCCGGCTCATCGACGCGGACGGTGAACATCAGCTTCTTGACGTGGTGATACATGGGAGATCCTCGGGCCTAAAGGGTGATCAATCCGAACGGCCAGGCGCTGCAGTCGTTCCTATCCCCATCGAAGTGTCGCGGTGGAAGCTGCCCGGCCCAAGTCCGGTGCTCTCACGTCGCCGCTCAAGTCATTGGATCCGCGCCTCCTGGGCTGCAGGAACGGATAGCTGCCAAGACATTTGTTGTGCGGGAGGCCGGTAGGAGGAGCATCAAATGGACAGCGAAGACGCCATGGCGAAAGTGAAAGAAGTGTCGGAAGGCGTGCGGGAGACCGCCCGCACTGTGCGGCAGAGTCTCGAGGAGGGTCAGCCCCCGGGCCAAGCGCTCGGCTTTCTCCGCGAGGTGGTTCGTGAGGCTCCGCTTCCCTCATTACTCGTCGCTTTCATGCTTGGCTGCCTTGTCGCCCGCCGTTAGCCGGGAATGTCACGGTCGATCGCAAAGTCATCGAGCAGGGGCGACGATCCTCCCGAAAGAAGCGAGCCGATGAGCTCCGCGGCGAGGAGGCTGAAGGTGATCCCGTTACCGCCATAGCCAAAGGCCGCAAAGATATTCTTGGAGCCGGGCACTGCGCCGATGAGGGGCAGCCCATCGCGGGTGGTGTCGAAGGCCCCTGACCAGGCGAATGCAACGTGGCTAGAGGTGCGGGGCCAGAGAGCTCTCAGGCGTTCCTTGAGCACCCTCACCTTTGTCGGGGTCGCCGCGTCACGAACGTCAGGCTGAATAAGCCCCTGATCATCCTCACCGCCGAAGATGATGCGTCCATCGGATGTCGTACGGGCATAGTGGTAGTTCTGGGTCGCTTCCCAGATGAGCGCCTGCCCCGGCCATAGATTATCCGCCTGCGGCGCGGTTGCGATCGCCCAACTGGAGGCCGGTTGTTGAGCCGTGGGCCGCACGACGTCCGGCATGACATAGCCTGTCGCGAGCACCACATGGCGCGCTTCGATCGAAAACCCGTCTTCGAGGCCGACGGTCACGGTCGAGGCGGTGCCGTCATAAGCAACCGCGTTGGCCTTCAGAAGGCGGGCGCCGCGCTTGAGTGACAGATCGAGCAGGCCGCGCGCGAGCAGAACGGGATCGGCGTCGGCTGCGTCCCTCGACAGGATGGCGCCCGCGCGGGCGATCGCGAAGCGTTGGAGAAGTTCGGCATGTCCCAGTAAGAGGGACGGCAGATCAACGCGGCTTCTGACGCTATATTCGTCTCGGATGAGCTTCGGACTGTCATCGGCAGCAAGGTAGAGCGAGAGACGCGGCCGCATGTGACACGCGACTCCGTACTGCGCAACCAACGCCCGTAGTCCCCGAGCGGCCTGGTGACTGGCGCGGTAGCAGCGGACTGCCTTCTCGAAGCCGTAAAGCTGGGTGAGTTGGAAGAGCGGACGGTCGATTTCCCAAAGTAGCATTGCGGTGCTGGCGACCGTGCTGCCGAGGCTTGGAACCTCGCGATCGATGATGACGACCTGCCGACCCTGCCGGCTCAGACGCTCGGCCACCAGGGCACCCGTGATACCGGCGCCCACGACCAGGACTTCGCAGCGAAAGCTGTCGGTGATCGGCTCTATGGACGGCGGCGGCAGAACCGCCCATGGTGTTCGGGCGCTGCGCAGGTCGTCCTGTTCGATATCTTCGTCTTTGAAGATGGAAAAGCTCCCAAAAACAGGTGAAGTGAGTTCTTCACGCAGGCTTATCTTTGAACGGGTCGCAAGGCCGAAACGGCCGGCGCATTGATCGGCTGGCCATTGGGCGCGAAGATCGAGCCGTGGCAGGGACAGTCCCAACAGGTCTCGAAGCTGTTCCAGTGCAGATGGCAGCCGATATGGGTGCAACTTGCCGAGTGCAAATGCAGCTCGCCCGCTTTGTCCCTGTAGGCAGCGATCTTCTCGAGACCGCGACGCAGGATGGCGCCCTCGCCTGGCTTAAGCTTCTCGAGCGAGGCGATTTCACCCGGCGTCACATACTCGGCGAGGTTTTGCAGGATCGTCATGTTCTCGCGCAGGAAATTCCTCGCCGCTGCGAAAGGTTTACGATCCGGCGCATAAACAGACTTCCAGAGGTGATCCTCGCCGAGAATGAGAGACGAGTTCAGCATTGCTCCCATCACACCATGGGTCAGACCCTGACCGGAGTCGCCCATCGCGAGGTATATGCGCTCGCTGCCGGGCTCGCGGCCGATGAAGCCGGCATAATCGATGGTGTCGAGTACCTGTCCCGACCAGCGGTGCGTGACGCTGCCAACTGCCGGGATCAATTCACGCGCCCAGCTCTCCAGCCGGGCAAAGCGCTCCTCGGCGTCATTCGCCTCGCCGCTTTTGTGGTCTTCGCCGCCGACAAGAACGAACTCATGATCGTCTGGACCCGTTTGCAGCCGCACATAGTGGTAGGGATCCTCGGTGTCCCAGTAGAGCGCGTCCGGAAGTTCACCCCGCGCGATCGCAAAAGCGAGCACATAAGTACGGTAGGGCGCGACCTTGGAATGCAACTGGAAGCGCTCGGCAATCGAGGCGTTGGTCGCGATCACGGCGTGACCGGCCGTGATCTGCCCTTGTGCTGTTCGCAGCGTGACGGCGCCGTCCCGTTCCGCAACCTCTTCGACAGGACTGTTGGCGAAGAAACGGACGCCGTTCGCCTCACAAACCGCGGCAACTCCAGCAAGGTACTTCAGCGGATGGAAGGTCGCCTGCCGGGGATAACGAAGCACGTGGCGGCTTTCACATCCCTTGAGCGGAACGCCGACCAGTCGATGCACCGGCGCGCCGACTTCCTGCACCGCTTCCAATTCCTGGTCGATGATGTCGGCCGGCATGCCGTGGCCCTGAAAGAGGTACCCATCCAGCCGCCGGAAGTCGCAGGCGATCTTTTCGCTCGCCTGGATCTCCTCGATCCGGTCGACGCCGGCGGCCTGGCTTTCGTAGAAGAGTTTCGCGTTCTCAGCACCACGAAGCTTTCTGAACTCGCTCATCAGATCGTCGCAGAGCGGCGCCAGGTGCGCCGAAGTCCGCGCCCGCTCGCGATGCCCTGGCGGTCGATGACGATCACCGACTGGCCCCGCTTGGCGAGTTCGTAGGCGGACGACAGGCCGGCGATTCCGGAGCCGACCACTGCCACATCACAATGGGCATCGCCTTTGAGCGCACCCGCCTCCGGCAATATCTCCGTCTCCATCCAGAGCGAGGTGCTGACCATGCAAGACTCCATAGAAAGGCAAAACGCCGGGCCTGCTGCCGAGGTTCCCTCCCGCCGCTCAGTAGGCTTTGCGACCTGCTTCTCGCGAACGGGTTCGCCAATTCGGAAGGCGCGCGCGGGACCCGCGCAACCGGCTGCGGCAAGGCGATGAGGAACAAAGCCCAGTTCGCGCCGTTCCATCGCTTTAAGATCGAGGAGCGAAGTCATGGGACTATTCTCAAAAGACATCAAGACGATGGATGATCTGCTGCTGCACGGCTTGCAGGACATCTATTATGCCGAGCAGCAGATCCTCAAGGCGTTGCCGAAAATGATCAACAAAGCCACCAACCGGGATCTGGTCACGGGCCTCAAGAACCATCTCGAAGAGACGAACAAGCAGGTCGAGCGTCTCGAGAAGGCCTTTGAGAAACTGGGCAAGTCGGCGAGCGGCACGCAATGTCCCGCCATCGACGGCCTCATCAAGGAAGCGGATGAGACGGCCAGCGAGATCGAAGACAAGACGGTACTCGATGCGGCGATCATCGCTAACGCGCAGGCGGTTGAACATTACGAGATTTGCCGCTACGGCACGCTGATCGCCTGGGCAGAAGAGCTCGGCCATGACGATATCGTGCGTTTCCTGACCACGAACCTGAACGAGGAAAAGGCAGCGAATACCAAGCTCAACACGGTTGCGCTGCGCAAGGGCGTCAACAAGAAGGCTTCCACCGCCGCCTGATCGCCGCGGGCCCGGCGGATGATTTCGCCAGGCCCGCACCCATTTATCGATGCCAATGCGTGATCAACTGTCGCCATGACCAATCTGACAAAGCTGCCGAGCTGGGCCGACGACGACAACATCTTCGCCGTTGTCGAGACGCCACGCGGAAGCTCGTGCAAGCTCGACTTCGATCCCAAGCTCGGTGCTTTTGCCCTGGCAAAGCCGCTGATGGCGGGTCTGACCTATCCTTACGATTGGGGCTTCATTCCCTCGACCAAGGCCGAGGACGGCGATCCGCTGGATGTGCTGATCCTGCATGATGCGCAGACCTACCCGGGCGTCGTGTTGCGCTGTCGCCCGGCCGGCATTCTCGAGGTCGAACAAAGGAGCAAAGGCAAGAAGGAGCGAAACGATCGCATGTTTGCAGTGCCTGACCGGTCACCGCTCGAAACGGATCTCAAGGATATCCGTAATCTCCCCGCCCATGCGCGCGACGATCTGGAACAGTTCTTTCGGGCGACGAACGCGCTGGAAAACAAGGAGCTAAAATTCCTCGGCTGGCATGGCCCGAACCGTGCGATCAAGACCATCAAGCGCCTCTCCCGCTAGTCGGCCCCGGGACGACGTCGGACTTGCTGAACACGGCTTGATGTTTCCCATCAGGGTTCGCCGTCATCCTTTGCCTGCTTCGCTTCTCTGGAAGCACTGAGCGCCACCGCACGTCGCTCATAGTCGACAGCCAACGCCTCGATTTTCGAAGCCGCTTCTCGATCATTGATGGAAGCAGCCAAACGTCGACATCGCGACGCCTCCTCAATCAAGCGGTTAATCAGTTTCCCCGCCAGACTACGCAGGAAGGCAATTGACCGGCCGTCAATCGTCGACGCTCCAGCTCGCAAGGATGCCGGCAACGGGAGCCACCTCGATCTGCAAGCTGAACCGCTTGCTGTAAAGATTGATGAGCGCATCGTGGCTTTCATCAGACGAGCTGCAGAGCGCATCTTCGGCCAGGATGACACGGTATCCGATATCGACGGCAGCCAGCACCGTTGCGAGCACACAGACATCGGTCTCACCGCCGGACACGATCAGCGTATCCACCTGATGCTCATCCAGAAAGCCCTGCAGCCGGCTATTAGTGAATGCGCAGTAAGTTTGGCGGTCGATGACTGTGGCAGGCGGCACAAAGCGTGTCAGGTCCGGTATCAGTTCAAGCAACGCCGGATCGACCTTGTCGCGTGTCACGCATTCCCATTTCTCATAATAGGCTTTCCAGACGCCGCGCGCTTCGGCCTTGTTGCGGACCGGAATGAAGCGCGTAAAGACGGTACGTTGCGGCGCGTGCGCAATCAGCCTCACTGCCTCAGGTAGCGCACTTTCCAGCCAGGGCGTTGCCCAGGGGGCACCCGGCGCGAATAACCTTTGCATGTCGATGCAGAAGTGGACGGCATGCGGACCGGGGGGTGCAAGAAGCTGGCCCATGACTAGGCCGAGCCCTGACGACCAAATCCCGTCAGTCGTCTTATGACGCGCTCGAGCACTGCACCGATCGCCAGACCCGCAAGCACATCGCTTGCCCAGTGGGCCAGCAGGAGAATGCGCGTCGACACCAGAACGGCGCCGAGACTCCACGCAAGATTGCGTTTGGCGGGCGGCAGGACCGCGGCGGCGGATGCGAGGGCGCCGACATGCACGGCGTGCCCCGAGGGGAACGCATCCAGCGCGCGGCCGGAGAGTGGGATGCCATGCAGATGGCCGCGCACGGTGCGCCGGTCCGGCCGCACCTGGTCAAATTGTGTTTTGAGAAGGTGTGGCAGCAGGACGGAGGCGAGCGTCGTCAGCAGCACATGATCGCTCGCGCGCCGCTGCGGCAGTGGCTTGGCGCGACACCAGAGCCACCATCCGACGGCAAGCGCGGTCAGAATATGCTCATCCGCTCCCCAAGTCAGCGCGCCCGAAATCCGCTCCGGCAGCGGACGGGTGTGCCGCGCAGTGGCACGCGCAAGTTCAATATCGGCGGACAAAGGATGCACTCGTATCGTCATCGACTGCCTTCTCTCGCAGATGTCCTTACGTCCTGCAGCAAACCGTAAAAACGCAACTGGAAAGCAGAACAAGTCGTCCTGCTCTTTCAATCAACCGCCTCGAAAACCGTTCCCCGGCGAGGAACTGTGCGCCGGACGGACGCGTTGGATGCGAGGGACAGATCAATGGAGGAGAGAGCCATGGGCTTTGGACGAGGCGCATTGTTGTGGCTGCTGGGCATACCGCTGCCGATCATTCTGCTGCTCGCGATCTTCTGGCACCATTAAACCGGCGGCACAGGTCAGGCGAGCCTGTCGGCCAAAGGGACTGTCGAAGTGCCCTGAGCAACCGGCTTAGCGTAAATATTAGTGCTGTACCTTGCGTGTGCGGGCGTCCCGCATCAGGCGTTGAGCCCGACCGATGAAGCCCTCATTGCTTCTTGACGTTGCAAACGGGACGCTCGGCGCCAGTCCTAACCCCAAGGAAGCACATGGCAAGGGCCGACGCCAAAAAGCCGGATCGAAGGACGGGCCTTTTGAAGCGGCTCGGACCCGGCCTGATCACGGGCGCATCGGATGACGATCCGTCTGGGATTGGCACTTACAGCCAAGCGGGCGCGCAACTTGGTTTTGGCATCGGCTGGACGATGCTCCCGAGCTACCCCCTGATGGTGGCGATCCAGGAGATTTCGGGCCGGATCGGTCGGGTGACGGGGCACGGGATCGCAGGCAATGTCTGCCGCAACTATCCCGGCTGGGTGATCTGGGCGCTAGTCGGTTTTCTTTTTATCGCCAACACAATCAATGTTGCAGCCGATCTCGGAGCCATGGCGGATGCCGCAAAGCTGGTGATTGGCGGATCGGCGGTCGTGTACGTCGTTGTCTTTGCGGTCATCTCGGTGCTGGCGCAGATCTTCATCGCTTACAAGCGCTATGTCGCGATCCTTAAATGGCTGACGCTGGTGCTTTTTGCCTATGTGGTCGCTCTGGCGGTCGTCAAAGTGCCCTGGGCTGACGCCCTTAAGGGAATATTCATCCCGAAGATCGAATGGAGCGGCGCCTTTCTGACGACGTTGGTCGCCATTCTCGGGACAACGATTTCGCCCTACCTGTTCATCTGGCAATCCTCGCAGGAAGCCGAGGAGCAACGCATCAATCCCAAGAAGAAGCCGCTTAAGGAGGATGTGCGTTCTCAAGGACGCGAACTCTGGCGCATTCGCCTCGATACGATTATCGGCATGGCCTTCTCAAACCTCATCGCGATCGCGATCATCATCACGACGGCCGCCACCTTGCATCAGCAGGGGGTGACCGACGTGCAGTCATCGGCGCAGGCCGCGGCGGCCTTGAAGCCGATTGCTGGGCCACTCGCCGAGCTGGTTTTTGCGCTCGGCATCATTGGCACGGGTTTGCTCGCCGTTCCGGTGCTGGCCGGCTCGACGGCCTATGCCATTGGCGAAGGCCGCAGATGGCCCGTTGGCCTCGCCCGCAAACCGCGGCAGGCCGCGGCGTTTTATTCGGTGCTTGCTCTCTCGGTCGGCCTCGGTGTGGCGCTCAATTTCACGCCGATTGATCCGATCAAGGCGCTTTACTGGAGCGCCGTCATTAACGGGGTGCTGGCAGCACCGGTAATGGCTGTTTTGATGCTGCTCGTCAGACTGCGTGACGTGATGGGCAAGCTCGTGGTCGAAGGCTGGCTGTACTGGCTCGGCTGGGCATCGACGGCGGCGATGGCTCTTTGCATCGTCGGCATGGCGGTCAGCATGCTGATGCCGGGATCGTCCTAGAAACGGCAAGGCAAGGAGAAATGGTCGACTACGCATTGCGCTTTCTGATTGGCGGCTTGGTCGTCTCGCTGTTTGCGGTCATAGGCGACGTACTGCGGCCTAAGAGTTTCGCGGGATTGTTTGGCGCCGCGCCATCCGTTGCTCTGGCAACGCTCGGCCTCGCCTTCTCAAAACATGGCGGCGACTACGTTGCGATCGAAGCACGCTCGATGATCCTCGGTTCGATCGCGCTGGCGGCTTACAGCTTTGCTGTTTGTCAATTGCTGATGCGGGCCGAATGGTCTGCGCGCAAGGCCACCCTCGCCGCTCTCGCGGTCTGGCTTGTGGCCGCGATAGGCCTCAAGCAACTTTTGATAGGCTGAGCGCCATGGTTGTCCATTTCAAATTTTCCGCACTCAAGCAGGGACGACCTTACGAATATATTGTGCGTTTTGCATTGGGCGGGTTGGCAACCGTGGTGGCGGGGCTTGTCGCTAACTGGGCAGGGCCGGAGGCTGGCGGGGTGATGCTGGCCTTTCCGGCGATCTTCTGCGCCAGTGCGACCTTGATCGAGAAGCATGAACGGGTGCGCAAGGAGAAACACGGCCTGCGTGGCGAGCGACGCGGAAGGGCTGCCGCAGCACTTGATGCCGCCGGAGCCGGCTGGGGAAGTCTGGGCCTTGCCTGTTTCGCGCTCTTCATCTGGCAGGGACGCGTTTTACAGGCCGCGCTCTGCCTCGCAGCGGGTTCGCTCGTCTGGTTCACGGTCGCCGTCCTCATGTGGCGCCTACGGCGCGAACTACGTTTCGGAAGTCCCTCCTAAAATTTAAGAGTCGTCCGCAAGCCGAACACGGAAGCATTCTTGAGTGGCGTTCCGGCTAGAGGTCCTGAAGGGTTCGTTGCTCCTCCACCGGGGTGAATGATGTACTGAAAATTGGGCTGCAGCGTCCAGCCGTCCCGGATCTGGTACTGATAGACGGCGGTTAGAAGGCCTTCGAAGTTTCGCATGGGCCAGTTGGGATTGACGAGAGCACGATAATCAGCGTCAAGCGCATGCGCGCGCTTTGAGACATGTGCATAGCCGGCCGCAATGCCGAACTTGTCGTCCGGCCGTGCATCGCTGAGGCCGATGAACTCGATACCGGTGTCCGCATAGAGATCGATCAGATTGCGATCAGCTGGTGCGCCGGCGACACGGGTAAAAAAGCCGATGCCACGATCGTCGCTTTTCGGTATGCGATAGAGCTTCTGCTCGAAGACCATCCAGCCGCCGATGTCGCCGGACAGCAGCAGGGGCTCGCCGCTGCTGGCGGGCGATGCCAGTGAAGCGGCGTCGGATGCGAAACGCTGGTCGGCAAAGCTACCCAAATGACGCCAGGCGCCAAATTTGATTTGGCCGGCAGGGTTTTCATCGCCCTTTTTGTTATTCCAGGCGTACTGGATCTGTCCGAGCAGCAGGGGCGGATCGTTGATGCGGAAGTTCACGCCATAGCGGTTACGCTCCTGAGGATCGCCCGGCCCAGGCCCCGCTTGGTCGCCGTCGAAAATGCCGCCGAGGACCGACAGTTGCTCGGTGACATTTACGAGCAACCTCATACCCATGGCCGCCAACGGAGGCGACGGGCCGCCGCTGGGCAAATCGAGCGAAGTAATTGCCGGCCAACCCATCGAGGCATTGGTGAAGACATCAGTGTATTTGGTGTTGAAGAACTCGCTGTCGGCTGCCAGCTGGCCGAACTTCAGCGAGACTTTCTTGTTGCCCCACTGCTTCTCGAAGTAAGCCTCGTACAATCGGGTCGAGGGCAGAGCTTCGATGCCGCTAACCACGAAGAAGTTCTGCAGATTGCTGCGCGATAGCCCATCGCCGTGAATCTGGAACATGTTGGCGTGGAAGGTGAGCTTGTCGATGCCGGCGAGCTTCTCAAGATCGACATCGACGGCAAGGTTCAACCGGCCTTCGTAGATCGCTCCTTGCTTCAGCCCGCCGGACGAATTGCCGAGGCCTTCCCCGATATAGGTCGCGGCAAACTTGACGCCGTATTTCTGAAGAGAGTTCGGCAATAAGCCGAGGGTCTTTTCCTCAACGGTGCTCTCGCCCGTGTCTGGGTCCGCCGGCTTGTCGTCATCCGTCTTTTTGTCCTCTTGTGCGAAGACATTCCCGGCTGCAAGAAGGCACGCGGCAACCAGCGTCAGACTGCAGAGGTGACGGATTTGAAGCACTGCCGACACTTGGTAAGCCCAGCCAAGGAGACCCTTTTCGAGGATGGGCATGTTCGAAGACTGGTTTCAAGTCGCCGACGCCAATTCACAACGGATGTTTTGTGCGTCGCGGCGCCCTCCTAAGGAACTCTTGTTCCAAAAGTGCGTTTCATAACGCTTTGCACAGCCTCGGCAGACCGAGCCGGCAAGGACGTCAGGCGAGATGCCGCGGCGCGGGAGGGACGACGCCAATGAACATCCAAAATCGGGCACCGTCCGGCCGTGACGATCTGGAGCCATTGGCCCACGTCGATGCACGTCTTGCCGCAACCTACGAGCATGTCGGCGCGGGCATCGTTGAAGTGGACGGGAATGGCCGCATGTTGCGGGTCAATCAGCAGCTCTGCGAACTCACGGGCTATTCAGCTGCCCAACTGCTCGGCCGAACAATTTTCGGGGAGACGCATCCGGAAGATGTGTCGGAGGATCGCGATCAATTCCAGCGCCAGCTCGCGGGCGAGTTCGAGCGTTACAGCATCGAAAAGCGCATTGCCCGCAAGGATGGCGGCCATTTCTGGGCCCAGGTGACGTCGTCGAGCGTCCGCGACGCTGACGGGCGCTTTCTTTATGCGGTTCGCGTTCAGCACGACATCACCGACCGCAAGCGGGCTGAAGAGGCACTCGCACGTCGCATGGAAGAACAGGCGGCGCTGTTTGCCTTTTCGGAGCGATTGCAGCACTGCACCTCGTCCAACGATTGTTACGAGGCCTCGCTTGATGCCATCACGCGGGCCCTGGCTTGCGAACGGGCATCAATCCTCCTGTTTGACGAGGCGCAGATAATGCGGTTTGCGGCCTGGCGCGGTCTTTCGCAAGGCTACCGGCAGACGGTCGAGGGGCATTCGCCTTGGACGCCGGACGCGCATGATCCGCAACCCATAGGCATCGATGACGTCGCGAAAGCTGATCTGCCGGACGCGTTGAAGCGGACCATTCTTGAGGAAGGCATTCAGGCAGCCGCCTTTATTCCCATTCTGCAGGATGGCCGCCTCGCCGGCAAATTCATGGCTTATCACAGGCTTCCTCATTCCTTCAGCGAGGCCGAGATTGATGTCGCGCTGGTCCTTGCGCGGCTGCTGGGCTTCAGCCTTGCCCGCCTTGCCGGCGAGGAAGCGCGCCGGGTGGCTGAACGCGATGCGCGGCAACTCGCGGCGATTGTCGAATCTTCCGACGATGCGATCGTCAGCAAAAATCTCGACGGAATTATACAGACCTGGAACGAAGGCGCTGAACGGCTGTTCGGGTATCGCAAGGAGGATGTGATCGGGCGGTCGATCATGCTGCTGATACCCAAAGATCGCGAGGGTGAAGAGGCCGACATTCTCGCTCGGATCAGGCGTGGCGAACCCATTCACCACTATGAAACCGTGCGCCGTCGCAAAGATGGAGGCATGGTCGATATCTCGCTGACAATATCGCCGATACGGGATCGCAACGGTCGCATTGTGGGGGCCTCGAAAATCGCACGCGATATCAGCGGACGGAAACTCGCGGAAGAGCGCCTCCGGGAAAGCGAACGGCGATTGCAGGAGCTGCTCGCGGCGATACCGGCGGCAATCTATACAACAGACGCGGCCGGCAAGATCACTTACTTCAATCAGGCGGCGGTCGAGCTCGCAGGCCGCACGCCGGAGCTCGGTACAGATGAATGGTGTGTCACCTGGAAACTTTACTGGCCGGACGGAACACCGTTGCCTCACGACCAATGTCCGATGGCCATTGCCTTGAAGGAAGGCCGATCTGTACGGGGCGTCGAAGCGGTTGCCGAGAAACCGGACGGGACGCGCGTTCCCTTCATCCCCTTCCCGCCCCCCTTGCGCGATGCCTTCGGAAACGTCACCGGAGCCATCAACATGCTGGTGGATTTGAGCGAGCGCAAGCAGGCCGAGACACAGCAGCGGCTGCTGCTGAATGAGCTCAATCACCGTACCAAGAACAACATGCAGGTGCTGCAAGGTCTATTGCAGGGTGCTGCGCGGAGCGCACGCAGTGAGGAAGCGCGCCAGGTTCTCGAGGAGGCCTCCCGCCGCATCGCCGCGATGGCGGCGGCACAGCGCGTGCTTTATGGCACGACGGATGCGACCCGCTTCTCCGCCGAACAGTTTCTCGGAGCGGTGGTGGAAACGGTACAGCAGACATTGCCAAACAATGCGAGGATCGAGCGCTCTCCAGCGACGGGCGTGCTGTCCAACGATATCGCCATGCCGCTCGCTCTCATCCTCAACGAACTGCTGACGAATGCTGCCAAGCACGGCATCGAGGATCCGGAACGGAATGGCATCCGCGTGACGCTGAATGAACGGGATGGAGAGTACGAGCTTGAGGTGGAGGATGACGGCCCTGGTTTTGAGTTGAGCGCCGTTCAACAGAACTCCTCAGGCCTACGTCTTGTGCAGGGTTTAGCCCGCCAATTGCGCGGGGAATTGGAGGTGACACGCGCCCCTTCGCGCGCTCGCCTGCGCTTCGCGACGACCAGCTCATGACGCCTTCGGACTCCGAGAAACATGGCAACGCGTCCAGGTCTGGCGACGCCGGTGATCAGCCGGTTGCTTCGGAGACCGGGAACGTAGCGAAAGCGGCGCAGCAAAGGCCCGCGATCCTTATTGTCGAGGATGATTTCCTGATTGCGATGGAGGCGGAGAGCACGTTGATCGCGGCCGGCTTTCAAATCATCGGCATAGCCGCCACGGCCGAGGAAGCCATTTCGCTCGCACGGGCGCATAAACCCGCGATCGCCATCATGGATATCCGCCTGGCTGGCCGTCGCGACGGCATTGACGCCGCTGGCGATCTCTACCGCGAGATCGGCGTGCGCTGCGTGTTTGCAACGGCCCATGACGATCAGCAGACGCGGGCGAGAGCCACGCCATTGTCCCCCCTCGGCTGGCTGTCGAAGCCCTACACCATGACGTCGCTGATCAATCAGGTTCGCGAAGCCATCGCGAAAGCGAGTTCAAGGTGATGTCTCTGCGGCGTCTGTCTCCGCGAACTGAATAGTTCAGGTCGTCTCAAGCCGACGCATAAGCAACTCGCGCTCGTGAGCTTGCGGTACCTTTTTCAGCCTCAGCTCGAAGGCGCGCTGCTGCTTGGTCGAGACGATCTGGAAAGAAAGGAAGTTCTTGAAACGGCGTCGCTGCGTGGCGCTGCTCCAGTTTGGGTTACTGGCGGGAGCGCAACCGGCGATCTCGTCACCGATGGAAGCCGCGGCCCGGACGGAGATGGTTCGTTAACGCGCGCATTCCCGGTCGAGTTCCGTGCGCTTGTGCACACAACTCAGGCCCACGCCACAGCCAAATTCATTGGATAATTGAGGAAACAGGGCGCTCGGTTGTCCCGATCAAGGTCAGGCATGATTGTCAGCTTTATTGCGCGGCTTTCATCTTCATCTTGCTTGGGAGAATACTGTCCCCAGCACCTTCATTTGGCGTGGTCATTGCAGGGCCGCTCGTTATAGCGAGGGTCATTCACACCGAAGCTGTCGCTCCAATCCCACGCCCGATCTGAACGATATGAGCAGCGCTGACGTTCTGCGCCCGAACGCTCCGTCGCTCGCGAGCCTTGAGGTTCATTCCGCATGCTTCCTGAGTCTTGCGGGCGGCAAGACAAGGACCCCTAAAGCGAACAATCCTCGACGTCCGGCGTCATCCATTGCGGAGCTGCGTGATGGACCACCTGGCCGAACTTGAAAGATTGCAACATCAGCTTGAATTGGCCAATCGAGCGATCGCGTTGATTGGCGACCGGGAAACCGTGGAGCGACTGGAAACGTTCGCCCGCGAGATCAGAGAGAGGCTCGCGGATTTGCGGGCGGCAGTGGCGAGGGGGAAAATCAGCAGACGCGCCCATGCGCTATGGCAGGAAGCCGGCCGGCCGGAAGGACGTGACCTCGAATTCTGGCTGCGCGCTGAAAGCGAGGGGCCGGGCGAGAGCCGCAATCTATGGGACGCGACAGCGCCCGTTTGGAACCGCTCGCGGGCCGACGACTTGAATCCGCGGGCCGGTTTTCCCGCCGATTGCCGGTCTGCACGGCCCTTGCCTCTATCCCCAAATGTCCCCCAAGGCGAGGCCGTGCTTGGTCGGGAGGTCCGCATGCCTGAAGTTTACGAGGACGCTATCCGCGCACGCGCCTACAAGCTCTGGGAAGATGCGGGCCGCCCTGAAGGGCGCATCGACGAGTTCTGGCATGAGGCCGAACGCCAGCTCAAGGAAGAGCAGGTCCGGCACGAATTGAAGACGCCCGATACTCTCTGATTCCGTTGACCGGGCGCGATTGTCTCGCGCATCTGCGGTTCGACCCTCCGCACTTTCTCCAATGCGCTCGCACGTGCAAGTGAGCAATTGTCTGCGCTGAAGGAGCTAGGCGCCCGCGCGAGAAGACTTAAGTGCGTTAGATTTGCGCAAAATCCACGTGGCGTTGATGGAAAGGCCAGACCCTCCAGTTGACCGATTAGGTCAAATAAGGGCCAAAAAAATGAAGGCATGTCGGGAAGTGCGGGCCGCCATCGTCCTTGGGAATGACTGATAGTAAACGGGGCCGCCATCCACGGAGGCAATAACGTGTCTAGTCGGCATTACCGCCCGGCAGTTCGGCATAAGGGAAGGTCGAAGGTCGCCCGATTTCCGACACTTGCGCCAATAGCTGCCTATGGCAGGGGAACTATCTGACGTGTCTCCCGGCGGAGGGTAAGTAATGTTCCTGGGATTCAGTTCACATCTGATCGAAAGTCGGACTGGCGACATTTTCGTCTTCCGAGGCGGAGCGGGACCTCCGGTGCTTCTGCTTCACGGTTTCCCCGAAACACACATGATGTGGCGCACCATTGCCCCGCTGCTCGCTGTCGACTTTTCAGTGATCTGCGCCGATCTTCCGGGCTATGGACGGAGTGCTTGTCTGCCCGACGAGCCGCGTACGCGATACTCCAAGCGCTCGATGGCCCAGGCGCTGGTCGAGGCAATGGCTACACTTGGCCACGATCGCTTTGCGGTCGTGGGACATGATCGTGGTGGTCGTGTCGCGTATCGGATGGCGCTCGACCGCAAGTTTGTCGTAAGCAAACTCGTCGTCCTTGACGTGATCCCGACAGGGATGCTGTGGACCGAGCCGATGCGCGCCTGACGCTCAGTTTTTGGCCCTTCTCGCTTCTGGCCCAGCCAGAGCCATTGCCAGAGCGGCTGATCGGCTCCTGCCCAGAAGCGGTGATCGACAATGCGCTCGCCAGCTGGGGATCGCCGCCCCACGTCTTCCCACCGGACATAAGAACCGCCTATGTCGAGGCACTGAGCGACCCCGCCCACATTCACGCGATATGTGAGGAATATCGTGCGGCAGCATCGATCGACCGGGACCACGACCGAGAGGATTTGAAAGCCCGCAGACGAATCGCTTGCCCGCTGCTCGCGTTGTGGAGCGAAATGGGAGGATTAAATAGCTGGTATCTGGACGAGGGGGGCCCGCTCGCGATCTGGAGGGCGTTGGCTGACAACGTAGAGGGTGGTCCCGTTGCCGGTGGTCACTTCTTCCCGGAGGAGAATCCTGAGGATACCGCCAATCGGTTGCGAGCGTTTCTCTTGTCCTGAACTGGCGGCGCGCTCGCCGACGTGTTCCGGCGGACTGCCGCTTGGAAGTTTGAGGACGTGCCGGACGATCTGAGCGCACTCTGACCGCCGGCAAATCCGGGTCACTCGTCGCACCGACCGACGACATCTCTCGGTTCGAACAAGCTCCGTGCGGTCTCGATCTGCGCGATCAACCTGTCGATTTCCTCGCGCTCGTTTGGCCCGGGATCGCTCGCCAGTTGCGCTAGGAGCCGTTCCTTCCTCGCAAGCAATTTCGCGAAGGTCGACATAGCGTCGCCGGCCTGATGTTCTGCAGCGGCATCATTCAAATAAGTTGGTGCGCCGGACGATCCCGCCAGTCCTGTTGCCGGCACGGATGACCCACGCGGGTTGGACGGCCACAACCCCTGAATGGAAGACGGATGGACAACCGGCCTCGGCGCCGGATTCTTCGGAAGCTACTTAGCCGGCGGGCGCAGCGGGCTGTCCGCCCATTTTTGGGCGGCGGGGTCGTACAGCGGATCCTCCTCGCAGGCGGGACAGACGTATCGCTCGCCGCCTCGGCCCGTCTCGTCGGGGACGAGCTTCATCGCCTTCCCGCAGTGCGGACACCGCTTCCGGATGAGGTGCAGCTCGGACATCTGAATTTTCCTGCCACGCCCAGCTTAGTGCCGCAACGAGCGCTCGCTCAAGGGAAATCGCGAAGCACGCCACAGCGAACGATGCCGCTTGACGCCGCCGATGTTATCAACTTCATCCGTCGGTAGCGTTGGTGGGGTGACTCGCCATGGCGCTGAAGTGCGTTGCCGTTGCGCACCGTCCCGCCGGCCACCGCCCTACCCGGATCGGGCAAGGCTTGCGGGACCTCACCCCTCCTCGTCCTTGGCGGCTTGAGCGCGCCGTTCGTATTCATCAGCCAGCGCATTGAGGCGCTCCGCGGTCTCCTGATCTTTAATCGAAGCCACCGGGCGCCGGCACCTTTGGGCCTCCGCGAGCAATCGGGTCTTCTCGTCTTCCATAGGCATCCAACCCGCTCCTGGCGATCCGGTTGCTCCTGGTTAATGGGCGCTCACCGTAACGCGTAAGATCCCGGACACCACGATGAAGCAACGCTTACCCGATGGCCGCATCCTGCCGCGGTCGCAACCAGCCATTAAGGCCTGGGTGGGACCTTGCGCGAAAAGGAGCCACGGTCCGATGCCAAGCAGCCGCCGCGAGGTCGAGAAAGCTCGCTTCCCGTTTTGGGCGGCGGCCTTCGTCGCGTTGGCTTGCGTGGCCATTCTGGCGTTGAGCGGATGGCGCGAGTGGGAGTCCCGCCAGGTCGAGCTACGCAACGCGGAAGTCGACATGGCCAATCTGGCCCAGTCGCTGACGCAGCACGCCGAAGACACGTTCGAGCTCGCGGACACCATCCTCGCTGGAATGGTCGACCGGATGGAGGTGGGCGGAACGAGCCCGGCCGCCGTCGCGACGATCCAGAGCTTCCTGCAAGCCCGCAAGTACAACAGACAACGCATCCGCGGCATCTTCGTCTACGATGAAACCGGCCGCTGGCTCGCTACGACCGAGGAGGTCGACTTCGCTGGCCTCAACAACAGCGACCGCGACTACTTTCAGCGCCATCGCGCCTTGGCAGATCGCGGGACATTGCTAGGTCGTCCGGTCAAGAGCCGGTCCGGGGGACAGTGGATCATTACCGCGTCGCGCCGCTTCAATCACCCCGACGGCAGTTTCGCCGGCGTGGTGCTGACGAGTGTCGACGTCGCCTATTTTACGCAGTTCTACCGCCGCTTCGACATCGGACCAAACGGTGCAGTCTCCCTGCTGACCGCAGACGGCATCATGCTGGCCAGGAGCCGCGACGACGACGGCGCCTACGTCGGGCGCGACATGTCGGGTTCGCCGTTGTTCCGGACGATGGGCGAGCGGCCGGATGCCGGAGCCTACTACTTCAAATCTCCGTTGGACGGCCAGAAGCGGCTGAGCTTCTATCAGAAGAGCAGCCGGTATCCGATCCTGGTTTTGGCGACCAAGGCGCAGAGCGACGTCCTCGCTCCATGGGGGCGGCAAGCGTTCATGCGCTTTGGCATCGTCACCGGTCTGACTCTGTCGATCGCCCTGATCGGTTTTTTCCTGGTGCGTTACCTTTCGAAGGGGCAGCGCATGGCCGCAGCCCTTGTCGCCAAGGAGGGGGATTTCCGCCTGATCGCCGAGCAGTGCAGCGACATCGTGATGCGCGTCGGGCTGGACGAGCGCATTCTCTACGCGTCCCCGTCATGTGCCCGCATCCTTGGCTGGGACCCCGTCAGGCTGCTGGGGACCTCGGCTCTTGCCGGCGTCAATCCGGAGGACCGACCCCGTCTGGAGCAGGTCGTTGCGGCATTGAAGGCCGGAGAGGCCGAAGAGGCGCGCATCATCTATCGCGCAAATCATCGCCAGAAGATGGAGATCTGGGTCGAGACGGCGCTGCGGGTCACCCGATCATCGGAAACCCAAGAGATCGATGGCGTGGTGGCGATCTCGCGCGACATGACCGAGCAGAAGGACCTGCAGGACAAGCTCGCCGCGCTCGCCACGTCCGACGGCCTCACCGGCATCGCCAACCGCCGCCATTTCGACGACTGTCTCGCCGAGGAATGGGCGCGAGCCAAGCGCGACGGCACGCCCCTCTCGTTGCTGCTGGTGGGTGTCGATCACTTCAAGAAATTCAACGATCAGTATGGCCATCAGGCCGGCGACGCCTGCCTGCGTGTACTGGCGCGGATGCTTGCTGCGCAGGTGCGCAGGCCGGCCGATCTAGCGGCCCGGTACGGCGGCGAGGAGTTCGCGCTGCTCCTGCCGAACACCGACGCAGAGGGCTGCGAGCTAGTCGGTGAGAATGTGCGCCGGGCGCTCGGCGACCTCGGCATGCTGCACGCGCTGAACCCCCCGTCCAAGATCGTCACGGTGAGTCTCGGTGGCGCGGCCAACATGCCCTCTCAGGGCGCGATGGACTGCGGCTCCCTGGTGGCAGCGGCCGATCGCGCGCTCTATGCCGCCAAGGACAGCGGCCGTGATCGCCTCGTGATGTCGGGACAGGTGGTAGCCTGGCCCGGCGCCAGAAGCGCCTGAGACTGCCGCGGCCTCCGGCAGTTTTGAAATGAAGCCGATAGAACCCGGCTCCCTAGCAGCGAGAGCGCGCGACCTACCTGGCCCGACCGCGACTGCTCCCGAATTCCACAAGCCATCCCGACGGAGAAAACGGCATCTCGGGCCATCTGCGTCAAAACAGATCCTAGGACGCCGCCGATCACGTGGTGCAGGCAGCGGTCCGGTTTGCGCCGACGGCAGTATCCGGGCGCCATCATGACATGGTTGGCATGACGAATTCCGCCCCGGCCCGTATTCCGGTTGGCCAACGGCTTGTCACTGTCTTCATTCGCGTATTGAAGCGGACGCCTTCCGGTCCATGCATGTGATGATCGCCGAAGATCGACGCTTTCCATCCACCGAAGGAGTGGAAGGCCATCGGCACTGGAATCGGAACGTTGATGCCGACCATGCCGACCTTGATCTGGTGAGCAAATTCACGCGCGGCATCGCCGTCACGCGTGAAGATCGATGTTCCGTTGCCGAATTCGTGCTCATTGATCAGCCGCGCGGCAGTTGCATAATCCGGCGCTCGCACGACCGAGAGCACTGGCCCGAAGATCTCCTCCTTGTAGATCTTCATGCTCGGCTTGACATGATCAAACAACGTCCCGCCCAGAAAAAAGCCGCTCTCATAGCCCTGCATCCTAAACTTGCGTCCGTCCACGAGCAGCTTCGCCCCGTCCGCGACGCCGACATCGATGTAGCTTCGGACCTTCTCCAGATGCTGCTTCGTGACAAGAGGACCCATCTCGGCCTCGGGATCGGTACCCGGCCCGACCTTCAGGCCTCGAACCTTCGGCTCCAAGGCGGCGATCAGCTTATCCGCGGTCTTCTCGCCGACCGGTACCGCAACAGAAATCGCCATGCAGCGTTCGCCGGCGGAACCGTAAGCGGCGCCCATCAGCGCATCGACCGCCTGATCCATATCGGCATCGGGCATCACGATCATGTGGTTCTTGGCCCCACCAAGCGCCTGGCAACGCTTTCCATTGTTCGCGGCGGTCGAATAGATGTACTGCGCGATGGGCGTGGACCCTACGAAGCTGACCGCCGAGACGTCTGGATGATGCAGCAGCGCATCGACCGCATCCTTATCGCCCTGCACCACGTTGAAGACGCCATCCGGCAGGCCGGCTTCCTTGAGCCATTCCGCCATGATCAGCGAGGCGGACGGATCACGTTCCGACGGCTTCAGGATGAACGCGTTTCCGCAGGCGAGCGCGACCGGAAACATCCACATCGGGACCATGACCGGAAAATTGAAGGGCGTGATTCCAGCGACCACTCCGAGCGGCTGGCGCGTGGAATAGCTGTCGACGCGGGTCCCGACATTCTCGGTAAGCTCGCCCTTGAGCAACTGCGGGGCAGCCGTCGCAAACTCGACCACTTCCATCCCACGCTGAACTTCCCCGAGGGCGTCGGAATGAACCTTACCGTGCTCTGATACGATCACGTCGGCGAGCTGTCCTGCGCGGTCTTCAAGGATCCGCAGAAAGCGATTCAACACGCGAGCCCGTCGCAAGGGCGTCGTATCGGCCCAGCCCAGCGCAGCCCGGCTGGCCGCAGCCACGGCGTCCGCCACATCGGTCGCGTTGGCGGCCGCGACAGAACCCGTCTGCTCGCCCGTTGCCGGGTTGAAGACAGGCAACCTGCGTTCCGTACCGCCTGGCACGCGCTTGCCATTGATGAAATGATTTATCTGCGTAACCACGAGCAGTCTCCTTGTACGTTCCGATACGCGCCTTAAGTCAGGCCGCTTTCATTCCAGCCATGTATTTTCCGATCACGCGCTTGTCGGCACGGTCGGCCGAAACCTCATGGACAATGCGCCCCCCGCTCATGACGAGGATTCTGTCGACCAGACCAAGCAGCTCGTCGAGGTCTTCCGAGATCAGCAGCACCGCGGCGCCGCCGTTCCGTGCCTCGACGATCCGGCGGTAGGTCTCTTCGCAGGCAACGAAATCAAGTCCGAACGTCGGATTGGACGCGATCAGCAATCGGACGTCTTGGGTGAGTTCTCGCGCCAGAAGCGCCCGCTGCACGTTGCCTCCGGACAGCGCGCTCATGCTCGCCGTCAAGCCGGGGGCTTTGACACGAAATTGCTTCACGAGCTTCTCGGCCTGCTCCGCGAGCGCTCGGTAGTTCATCGCAATACCTCGACAGAGCGGCGCCCGATCGAAGTTGCGCAGGGCAAGGTTCTCCGCCAGCGACATCCGATCGATGCAGGCGTTCTTGAGCGGCTCCTGCGGCAACCCGTAAACGCCGAGGCGGGCAATTTCTCTTCGCGTACCGTTGAACGCGGCGCCGGATACGACGATTGTACCACTGCGATTCCGCTGTCCCATCAAGGTCTCGACCAACTCCAACTGGCCGTTCCCGGACACGCCGGCAATCCCGACAATTTCGCCTTCACGAACCTCGAGCGAAAGGTCCTTCACGACCGCTAGTCCGTTGTCCCCGTTCACGGAGACCTCCTTGATGGAGAGCACAATGTTAGTCTTCGGCCCCAATCTCGGCGTGTGCTGGACGGTCTTGCTCACGGGTTCGCCGATCATTGCTTCGGCCAGCGCGTCGTCCGACAGATCGGCGACCGCTCCCGTTCGGACCGATGCACCGCGCCGCAGCACCGTGACGTCGTCAGCGTATCGACGTACTTCATGAAACTTGTGGCTGATCAAAACGGCGCTGAGATCGCCCGCCTGCGTCAGGCTGCGAACATAGCCGAGCACCTCATCGGCTTCTGCCGGCGTGAGTACGGACGTCGGCTCGTCCAGGATAAGAAGCTTGCGCCCGAGATAGAGCTGCTTGACGATCTCGGCTTTCTGCCTCTCGCCCGCAGAGAGCTGCGAAACTCGCACATCGAGCGGAACGTGGAACGGAAGCTTCTTGGTGACGTCCGCCAGCCGCTTCAGCTCGCTTTGCCAGTTGACGTAGGCCGGCAGTCTCGCGCCGCTGACAACGAGATTCTGCGCGACCGTCATGGACGGAACCAGCGTGAAATGCTGATACACCATGCCGATGCCGAGCGCGTCGGCATCCTTCGGCGAGTTCAGCCTGTGCTCGCGCCCGTTGACATGGATATGGCCATTCTCCGGATGGTAGAAACCCACGAGACATTTGACCAACGTGCTCTTTCCGGCGCCATTCTCCCCGAGCAGCGCATGGACAGTGCTCGACCGGATCAGCAGCGACACGTTGTTCAGAGCGAGATTCGCTCCGAAACTCTTCGTCATGTTCAACAGTTCGACTTGCGGAGCGGTCATCGGACGATCCTCAGGGGATGTATTCCTGTCACAGCGTTTCTCATCGGTGCAGCTTGAGTTCGCCGGGCGCATCGGCGAACGGAGCCGCGCGCGACGTCGAGGCCACCATGATCGCCAGCGTCAGGATGTAGGGAGCCGCGTTGAACAGGTAATAATAGCCGGTGACGCCAACACCCTGCAGCGCCGGCCCGAGGGCGCCTGCACCGCCGAACAGAAGTGATGCGCCGAGGGCGTTGATGGAACGCCAACGCGCAAAGATGACGAGCGCCACCGCCATGATGCCCTGCCCGCTGGACAGACCCTCACTCCAGCTCCCGGGATATGAGAGCGACAGGAAGCTGCCACCGATGCCTGCGAGGAAGCCGCCGGCCATCGTCGCGATGATGCGCACCCGCAATACCGGAAAGCCAAGCGCGCGTGCCGCATCCTCGCTGTCTCCGACGGTGCGCAGCATCAGTCCCCAGCCAGTCCTGTTCAGGAAGACATAGACTGCAAAGGCCAATAGAATTCCGACAAGGAACAGCGCGTTCACGTCCAACGCTGCTCGCACTTGCGGCATGCTCGACCAGAATCCGAGAGATATCGAAGCAAGCGCTGGCGCCTTGGGTTCGATCAGGGGTTTGCCGAAGAAGAACGCCAGGCCTGTGCCGAGCACGATGAGGCTGATACCGATCGCCGTATCGTTGACGCGCTTCACGCTGCAGAGAAGACCGTGCAGCAGGCCGAAGGTGGTTCCGGCCAGTCCCGCTGCGAGCACGCCGAGCCAGGGCGAACCAGAAAGATAGGAGCCCCCATATCCCGCCATGGCGCCCAGCATGAGCGTGCCTTCGAGACCCAGGTTGATGCGCCCCGATTTTTCGGTGATGAGCTCGCCGATGCTGACGAAGATGAAGGGCGTGGAAACACGGATCGCTCCTCCCAGAATTGCGAGTGGCAGCGTGAGCCAGCCGATTGATGTCACGTCCATGCTTTACCTCCGCGTGTTTTCTCGGAGTTGTTGCGCAATTGCATCCGCAACGAGGACGCAGACGAAGATCAAGCCCTGAAACACCAGCATCGTCGCGTCGGGAAGCTCGAGGCGCCGTTGCAGCAGGCTGGCACTTGCCTGCATGCCGCCGATCAAGAGCGCGACTGCGACAATCGCGAGCGGCTGGTGACGCGCCAGGAACGCGACAAGGATTCCGCTGTAGCCATAGCCAACGATGAGTGAGGAGTTGGCCGTCCCCTGCACGGCCGCCACTTCGATCGCGCCGGCAACTCCCGCCATTCCGCCGGCCACAAACGTCGCACCGATGACCCAGCGATTCACGGCCAGGCCGACCATCCTCGCGACCCTGGCGCTACCGCCGACCACGCGTAGCGCAAAGCCCCACCGTGTGTAGCGCAGCACGACGTGGGCGATGATGGCCAGCGCCAGGCTGACCGCAAGCCCGGCATGAACGCCAACGCCCGGCAGCATGGGCAACATGTAGGACGGATCGATCGGATGGGTCGACGGCTTGTCCAGGCTCGCCGGATCCCGGAGCAGGCCTTCCGTCAGATGGTGAAAGATCGCGATCCCTATGTAGGACAGGAGCAGGCTCGAGATCGTTTCATTCACACCGCGATATTGCCGGAGCACAGCGGCCAGACCGAACCAGAGTCCTCCGGCGAGAGCGCCTGCGGCTAACATGATGACTTGCATCGGAAGTGCGTGCGCCCCCGCAAACGGCAACGTCACGACGGCCCCTGCAAGTCCTCCGAGCACCAGAGCCCCCTCGCCGCCGATGATCACCAGCCCTGCCTGCGCAGGTATGGCAACGGCCAAGCCAACCAAGATCAACGGTGCGGCCCGCGACAAGGTATCCTGCCAGGCGAAGCTGCTGCCGAAGCCGCCTTGAACGATCAAGCCGAATACCGTGAAAGGGTTCTGCCCATACAGGGCAACGAAGGCCGCGAAGACCGCCGATGCAAGCAGCACCGCCAGGACGGGCAAGGCCACGCTGAGCTGGGCTGCGGTTCGCGGCTGGCCCGAAGGCACGGACTCGACTCCCGAGATCGAAGACAAGCTCGCCTCCTAGACTTGGCCGATGATTCCCTCGACGAGGTAGTTGATGCCGTCGAGGACACGGTCGTTGCTGTTCTGCATGACGCCGGCAGGAACAACGACGTTGCCCTTGTTGTCCTTGAGTGGACCGCTGTAGATCACGAGCGTGCCGCCGATAAGATCTGCTCTTGCCTTCTCGGCCGCAGCGCGGGCCTCGGGCGTGACGAGCTTTCCGAAAGGACTGTTCTTGACGAAATGGTCGGAGATGCCGGCACGCAGATAGTGCTCGGGCTTTTTGCCACCCCGGACGCTGCCGGCATACACAAGATATGGCGTGATCCAGTTCCATTCGGCTCCTGTGAGATAGCCGTTGGGAGCGACATCCGCCTGGCTCGAATGGTAGCCGCACGACATGACGCCGCGCTTCTCGGCCGTCTCGATCACCACCTTCGGGCTATCCACCTGGGCCGCGATGACGTCGGCGCCCTGGTCGACGAGCGTATTCGTCGCCTCCGCTTCGCGCACGGGAAGCACCCAATCGCCCGTGAAGATGACCTGCACCTGAATGGCGGGATCGACCGAACGGGCGCCGATCGCGAACGCGTTGATGCTGCGCAGAAGATTGGGCGTCGGCTTTGCAGCGACGAGGCCGATCTTCTTGCTTTTCGTCATGTGGCCCGCGACGATTCCCGAAATGTACTGCGCCTCGAAAATGTAGGCGTAGAACGTGCCGATGTTTTCGGGCATGCCCGCTGTCCAGACGCCGCCGGTGTGAGCGAAGGTGACATCCGGATATTTGGCCGCCATCTCCAGAACGTGAGGCTTGAAGTAGCCGAAGGACGTCGCCAGGATGAGCTGCGCGCCATCCTGGCGGATCATCCCTTCCATGCTGCGCTGGGCGGCGATCGTTTCGGGAACGCGCTCCTCTTCGACCACCTTGATGCCGGGTAGCTTCTTCAGCGCGGCTGCGGCCTGCGCATGAGACTGGTTGAAGCCATAATCCTGTTTTGAACCGGAATAGAGGATCCCGACCGTAAGGGGCGTTTCCGCGTGCGCAGCCTGAATATCGAGAATGAATGGTGCGGAGCCGGCAGCGGCCAGCATCTGAAGGAACGAGCGACGGTCGAAGGGTCTCAAGGTCATTTTTCTCTCCCTGGATGATCAGGCTATGACGAGGTTCGTTCGGCGGCAGAGAGCATGCCTGGCGCCTCGCATGCGACGAGGTCTGCTTCCAGTTCTCTCCGTTCGGCGGCGGACAGGGGGGTGACGGGCGAGCGCACGGCGCCACCGGCAATGCCGACCAGATCGCACCAGTGCTTGACCGCCGCGTTCGGCATGTGACCGCGCTTCAGCGGGTCCATGATCCACTTGTTGAAGACGGCCCGTTGCGGTGCGAGTGACGCGCAGATGCGCGCCGCCTCTTCCGTTTGTCCGGACGCCAGCAGCGCCACGTAGTTCGCGATCGGACGAAAGTCCCCGCGTTGGTAAAGGTAAGGCTCAGGGTCGGCATACAGGATCGACTGACCTTCGCCCTGCATGTTGACGAAGAAGTTTTCTTCCAAAGGATCGGAGACGAGCACGCCATTGCGCGCGGCTTGGCGAAGCGCAGCGTTCTCGGCTGTAGTGCCGGTCGTCTTCAGCAGCTTGAGATTGGGCAGCGAACAAAGCTGCGTGAAAACGGCAGGATCCAACGGGCTGCCTGCAGCGGTTCGGGCGTTGAAGATGACGATCGGCATCTCCAGACGTGTGCAGATGTGGTGCAGATATTCGAACTGCTGCGCAGGGGATCGCGGCCCTGAGGTCGGGACCATCAGCACGGCGTGACTGACGCCGAGTCGACGCGCGTGCTCGCCAAGCTCGATGGTCTCTTCAACCGAAGGACCCGAGATCACCACCGAGATCCCGAGACGGCCTCCGGCCTCATCGGCGATCACTTCGACGACGCGCTGCCTTTCTTGCAGCGTGAGCGACCAGACCTCGCCGATCAGTCCATTGCAGAACACCCCCGCCAATCCGGTTGCGATGTAGTGCCGGACGTTCCGACGGATCCCGGCCTCGTCGATGGCGCCGGAGTCGTCGAACGGCGTGTGAATCGCCGCCCAGATTACAGGGATTTCTCGCCCCATCACCATCATGGTCCCTCGCCCAACGATCCGTTTTATTCTATTTATCATGATAAACCGGATTTGCATGAATATGCAGACCGTGGGAGAAGTGTCAATCGGCGACTCGAATCTTTTCTTCGGCGCGCTGCGCGATCCGTGGACGGATGTGCCGCCAACTTGCTGATCGCTCTGGAGATTTTCGGATGACGACGGAACTGGAAAAAATGCCGAAGCCACCAGGCCGGCTGAAAATTCAAAAGCGCGCCGATCTCGTTACCGAGGAGATCAAGCAGTTGATCACGCAGAAGAATCTTCTCCCGGGAGCCAAACTTCCGATGGAAAAGGAGCTTCAGCGGCTGTTTTCGGTCAGCAAGAGCACCATCCGCGAGGCGCTAAAATCGCTTGAGGTCCAAGGACTGATCACGGTCAGCACCGGTCCTACCGGCGGCGCAACGATTATCGAGGTGCCACTCGCGCGCACGTTTCAACTGTTGCAGAACTATCTGTTCTTCAAGGAAGTCAGCATGGAGGACATCTATGCAGCGCGCCGATTGCTCGAGCCGGAACTGGCCGCCGGCTCGGTGCCATTTCTTTCCGACGAGCAGCTCGATGCGCTCGAGCACAACATCGAGACCTGCCAACCGACCTCGCAGGAGCCCTCTCTTCTGGTCCGCCAACGCCAGGCGGATCTGGATTTTCACGACATCCTGGCTGCAGCAAATCCCAATCCCTTCCTGCGCTTCGCATGTGAGCTGATCAACGAAATGCTCCGACGCCTGGTCGTCTTCAGCACGCAGACGCCTCCGGAAGAACACACGAAATTCGGGTGCGCCAACGTCAAGATTCATGCGGAGATCGCGAAAGCCGCTCGCGCGAGAGACAGCGAGCGCGTGCGTGCGCTCATGAAGGCGCATATGGAAGAGGCTTCCGAGTACGTGAAGCGTCTGGACGGCCGACTCGATGGACGACTGATCCTCGACTCGGAAATGGCGCCGCGCCCGCGACCGCTCTCCTAACGAGGTTTGCCGACCCAGCACGACCTGGTGAGTTCGCGCTTTTGGCACCTTGTCGAAGCGTTAGGCCGCCGTCTTGGTAATGGCTACAAACGCGAACGCCCGTACGTCGGCGCTGTCGTGATCGCCGCGAGCGGGCGGATCTTTATGCTTGGCGGCGATCTCGATCTGTGCGCTGGCACCGCGCGCGAGCAATTGACGAGTTGACTGCGACGTACGATCGACGGCCATTATTTTGTGATCCAGCGTTTGACCAGCATCGATGCGCAGTGATCGCCACAGGCGCGGCGGTGGACTAAGCCTGCTCTACGCCGCCTACATTGCAGTGGCGGTCGATGATGCCCGCGGTCTGCACTCGACAACGGCGCTGAGCCTGACGACCGATGGCGGCAGCACTTGGTTCGTATCACGCATGCTTAGCAACGACGTGCGCAGGAGCGCCGCCTCGCAGATAGAACTAGGCGGTAGAGCAAGTCCGAACTTGTCTTGCTTCTGAGAGCCGCAGGCTGGACAGGTGAATGTAGCTCACCCATGCCTGCAAAGTTCTCATTTGTCGAAGAGTTCTGCGACAACGCAGACTAGCTCAAAATCAGAGCTAACAGCGTTTTTAGGGAGGATGCGTGCTTCAAGGAAGCCAAATCGCGTTCATTCGGGAAGCCTAGTCTGGCTGATGCAGACCTGGCCGAAAGATGCCTGAGCGGCAATTCTCGCCATAGATGAATGGATTTGCCCGCAGCATCGGTTCCGCCCGACCGAGCTCGCGCTGCGGGGCGATATCCGCACCTGCTGATCAGCCAAAAGTTCACGTGAGAAGCGCTCCAAAGCCGCCTGCCGGTCTGCGGACGCCCAGGAGAGGAGGAAGATGGGATGAAGTTCAGGACGTTTCTCGGAGCGGCTGCTGTCCTAGCGCTCACTGGTGCCTCGGCGCCTGCCGCCGATAAGGATGCTGCCGACATCGCGGTCGAAGCAGCAAAGAAGTATGCGGGCACGACGATCAGCATCGTCTGGGAGGCCGGTCTCCAATCGCTCGACCCACTGAATTACTCGGGTCCCAAATGGGAGAAGCTCACCGGCATCAAGGTGAAAGTGGTCGAAGTGCCCACCGACCAGATGTTCACCAAGATCATGCAGGATTTCAAATCGGGCGCCGGAGCCTACGACGCGCTGAACGTCATTCCGTCCTGGATGCCTGATCTTGCGCGCGCCGGCGCGCTTGAGCCACTCGACAAGTATGTCGACAAATTCGGCTATCGCGACGAGTTGCAGGACATCGCGGCGGCCTACCGCGACAACCAGATGCAGTACGACGGGAAGATCTTCGGCTTTCCGGACGACGGCGACGTGATGCTGCTCTACTACCGCAAGGACATCTTCGAGGATCCGAAGGTGAAGGAGGAGTTCAAGGCCAAGTTCGGCTACGAACTTGCACCGCCGAAGGACTGGAAGCAGTTCGACGAGATCGGTCAGTTCATCACCGACAAGACGGCGCCCAAGGTTTACGGCGCCGGCTTCTTCCGCACCGCGCCATATCCGCAATACATGTTCCAAGAGCGTTTCCGCATGGAGGGCGGCAAGTTCTTCAATGCGGAGACCATGAAGGCGACGGTGAATGGCGAAGTCGGCCTCAAGGTGTTCAAGGAAATGCTGGCGGAAAACAAGTTCATGCCGCCGGGCGTGGAGCAGTGGAATTTCGTCGACAATCTCGCGGCATTCCTCCAAGGCACGACCGCGATGACCATCTCCTGGCCGCCGTACGGACGCTGGGCTGCGGGCTACGGCTCGGGCGAAGAAGCGCTGAAGTGGGTGCCGAAATCGCAAGTCGCCGGCAAGGTCGGCTACGCGCTCACGCCTCTCGGCCGTCCGGAGCTTGGCGTCGGCTTCGACTTGTCGGTGTCGGCCACCAGCAAGAACAAGGAGGCGGCCTATCTCTTCATCCAATGGCTGAACAGCAAGAAGACCAGTCTCGAGCGCGTCCAACTCCCCTATACGCTGCGCGATCCGTTCCGCCTCTCGCACTATGCGAGCGAGAAATACCGCGCGCTCTGGCCTGACGCCACGGCCTATCTCGATACGATCAAGACATCCGGTGAGAAGGGCCTGCTCGATCTCTCCCTGCTGCAGCAGGACAAGTACGACGAAGCGATGACCAAGGCGATCTCGAGCCTTTGGGCCGGCGAAGATCCCAAGGCCATTCTCGACCGCATGGCGCAACAATTCGATGCCATCACCGACAAGGTCGGCGTCGACAATCAAAAGGCCGTCTACAAGGTCTGGGCGGCCAAGCCCGGCGCCTATCCCCAATAGCTGCTTTGGACACCGCATGGGAGGCATCGTCCTCCTATGCGGTGTCGTTTCCTGGACCTATGATGACGCTTTCCGCAAGTCTCAACGGTGCCGAGCAACGCCGCCCGAGCCGCCTCGGGCGCATGCTCGAGGATCGCCTGCCCTATCTCATCGTCGCACCGGCCATTCTGATCCTTCTCCTGGTCGGCTTGTTTCCCCTGATCTACTCGCTCATCGTGAGCCTCCAGCGCATCACGATGACCGAGAACGACACGTCCTTCGTTGGCCTCTTGAACTATGCGGAGCTGTTCAGGGATGCCCGCCTCTGGGCCTCGCTCGGCCACACCGTCATCATCACCGCGGTCGCCCTCCCCCTCGAGCTGCTGATCGGTTTCCTGATGGCGCAGCTCTTCATCGATCGCATGCCCGGACGCCAGCTCTTCGTCGCGCTGCTGGTGCTTCCGACTGTGATCTCTCCGATCGTCGCGGGAGCGACCTGGCGGCTGATGTTCGACGTTCGCTTCGGTCCGGTCGGTGAGATCCTGAGCTTCATCGCGGGCGAGCCGGTGCGAATCCTTTGGACGGTCAATCCTGTCTACGTTTATCCGGCAATCATCATCTGCGAGGTCTGGCAGTGGTCGCCCTTCATGTTCCTGCTGCTGCTCGCGGCGCTATCGAATGTCGACCAGTCGCAGCTCGAGGCTGCGGAGATCGATGGCGCATCATACCTGCGCGTGCTCCGCGCGATCGTTCTGCCGGCCATCGCCCCCGTGGTCGCCGTCGCTTGCCTGATCCGGGGCCTGGACCTCGTCCGCATCTTCGACATCATCTGGGCTCTTACCGAAGGCGGTCCGGGCTCGATGACCGAGACCGTCTCGCTCTACACCTACGTCCAGGGCTTCTCGCAATTCGAGACCAGCTATACGGCCGCGATCTCGTTTTTGGTGATTGCGCTGCTCACCGTTATCACCACCCTGGTCCTCAAGCGCATGGAGCTTGCGCGATGAAGGTCGGCAGACTTCCAGCGAGAAAAGCCCGCATCCTGGCGCTTCGCTATCTCGGCGCCGGCGTCGTAACGCTGCTGTTCCTGTTTCCGGTCTACTGGCTGTTCATGATTTCGTTCAAGACGCCGGACGAGATCTATCATGTGCCGCCCTTATGGATCCCCGGACAGATCCAGTTTTCGAACTATTACGTGCTGTTCAAGGACGGTGACGTCCTGGCCATCCTGAACAGCCTGATCGTCGCCGGCGCTAGTTCCGGCATCGCGATCGTTCTCGGAACGCTGTGCGCCTACAGCCTCGCCCGCTTCGGCACCGGCGGCGAGAACCTCGCAATGTGGATCATTTCCCAGCGCATGATCCCGCCAATCGCGGTCGTCTTCCCGATCTTCCTGATCTACGTCTATTTTGGTCTCGTCGACGGCTACTTCGGGCTGATCCTGCTCTACACGGCGTTCAATCTCCCTTACGTCATTTGGATGATGCGCGGCTACATCGTCGACGTTCCGCTGGAGCTCGAAGAAAGCGCTCTCGTCGATGGCCTGAACCGATGGGAAGTGATCTGGAAAGTCGTCTTTCCAATGGTGCGCGCGGGACTCATGGCGACGTCGGTCTTCACCTTCGTCTTCGCCTGGAATGACTTCCTCTTCGCGCTGGTGCTCACGCGCACTGAAGTCATCACGTTTCCCGTCATGCTGACGCACTACTTCGGCGGACAATCGAATTTCTGGGGAAAGATCGCGGCGATGTCCGTATTGGGGACCTTGCCGATCTTCGTCGCAGTCTCGGTGATGCAGCGCTATCTCGTGCGCGGCATCTCCTTGGGAGCAGTCAAGGGTTAGGGAGAGCGGAGTGGCTGATGTCAAGCTGTCCGGGGTGCACAAATACTATGGCAACGTGCACGCGGTTCGAGGTGTCGATCTCACCATCGCCGACGGCGAATTCGCAGTTCTTGTAGGACCATCGGGCTGCGGCAAGAGCACGCTCTTACGAACAATAGCCGGTCTTGAAGACCCGGACGGCGGAACCATCACGATCGGTGGGGCGGTGGTCAACGATCTGCGCCCGCGCGAGCGCAACATCGCGATGGTATTTCAAAATTACGCGCTCTACCCCTATTTGACCGTCAACGAGAACATCGCCTTCGGTCTGCGCGCCCGCAAGACTCCAGAGATCGAGATCAGGAAGCGGGTCAGCGAAGCCGCCGACATGCTCGGCATCGGAAATCTCCTGCAGCGCTATCCGCGTCAGCTCTCCGGCGGACAGCGTCAGCGGGTGGCCATCGGACGCGCCATCGTCCGCAAGGCGGACCTGTTCCTCTTCGACGAACCGCTCTCGAATCTCGACGCTCAACTGCGCGACGAGATGCGGACCGAGATCAAGCGTCTGCATCACGAGATCACGACGACGATGATCTACGTCACCCACGATCAAGTCGAGGCTATGACGCTCGCCGACCGCATCGTGCTGCTCCGCGATGGAAAGATCGAGCAGCAAGGGGCCCCGCTTGAACTGTTCGAGCAGCCCCGTACGGGCTTTGTGGCTGGCTTCCTCGGGTCTCCGTCGATCAACCTCGTCCCGGCGACCCTCAAGACAAGCGGCGGCTGCGCCGCAGTTGTGTTTCAGTCCGGCGGTGCGCTGACGCTTCCGAGCGCAAGAGCCAAATTGCTCACAGGTGCGGATGGCCAAGAAGTTCTCGTCGGCATTCGACCCCAGCACTTCAGCCGGGCTGGCGGCGGACCTCTGCGCGACGGGGTGGTCTCCTATTCGGCCGTTGCCGATCTCATTCAGCCGACGGGGACGCGTACATTCACCACCATCAAGATCGGCGGCGTCGATGCGGTCGCGGAGCTCCAGGCTCATGACGTCGGCAGCCATGGCGAGCGGATCGATCTCGCCATCGACCTCAATCGCGTGGTGCTGATCGATCCGGCCAGCGGCCTGGTCATCTCGTAACGAGCGCCGGCAATCTGGAGAAAGGGAGGAAAAAATGGCGTCGAGACTGTTTGCCACCGGAATTGGAGCTCCGGAGGGGCCGGTGTGCCTGCCCGATGGATCGATGTATGTGACCGAAATGTCAGCGTCGACCCTTTGTGTTACACGGCTTGATCCTCGCGGCAATCGCAGGGTCATCCGGACGACGGGTGGGCGTCCGAACGGGTTGACGACTGACGGCGACGGTCGGATCTGGATCGCGGAAGCAGGCCTCCGGGCGCTGATTTGCATCGACGAAGGCGGAAACGAGATCCGGCGAATGCAGGGCAAAGGTACGGACCGCTTCCTGTTTCCGAACGATCTCTGCTTCGGTCCGAATGGGCTGCTTTACATGACCGACTCCGGCATGGCGGCTGAAGATTTCATCAACGGCCAGGCCTTCGTCGACGGTTATATGGACCTTGATTGGGACGGTCGTGTGTATGAGATCGATCCGGCGGCCATGAAGGTCGTACGCGTGCTCGATCGCAAGATCCGCTTCACCAACGGCATTGCTTTCGGTCCCGACGATCACCTCTATGCCAACGCATCCTTTACCGGCGAGATCTACCGATACGACGTGCTTGGCGAGGCCGCGCCGAAACGGGTGGTTTTCGGCAACGTCCTGCAACCGGACGCCAATCCCGATTTCAAGGGGCCGGATGGAATGGCCTTCGGCACGGACGGCCGGCTTTATTGCACGGTCTACAACCAGAAGAACGTCACGGTGCTGGACCACCGGGGTGAGGTCGCCGACCGTCTGATTCTGGACGGGCCGCAGCCGACGAATTGTGCTTTCGCGCTCGAAGGCAAGAAGCTGCGCGTCACCGAAGTCGGCAAGGGCCAGGTCGAGGAGATCGATATGCCCTGCGAAGGCTTGCCGCTGCATCTGCCGAAATTCGCCTGACGAGGTGCCTCGCGGTTTTGTCCCGCGAGGCGTCCCGCCGAGGCGTCAAAGGAAGCCGATCGATAGCCAGGGCACGGCTGCGACGATCAGTGTACCGATCAAGAGCGCGATCATGTAGCCCACGATCGGCTTCATTCCCTCGTCCGGGTTGATGCGACTGATCGCGCAGGCCGCGTAGTAGCCGACGCCGAACGGTGGCGCGAACAGCCCGATGCCCATGGCCAGAACGACCACCATCGCATAGTGGACATCGTGCACCCCGACCTGCCGCGCGATCGGGAACAACAGCGGTCCGAACAGGACGATGGCCGGAATCCCTTCCAGAACGCTGCCCAGGATCACGAAGGTCACGATCGTCACGGCGAGGAACACAGGAACGCCGCCGGGAAGGCTGGTCATGAACTTGGCAAGAGAGGCGGAAAATCCCGACTGAGTCAGCGCCCACGCCATGCCCGTCGCCGCGCCGATGATGAGGAGAATCGCCCCCGACAGCGAGGCCGTCTCGAGCAGCATCGGATAGATGCGACGCCAGTCGAACTGCCGATAGATGAAGAGACCCGCACAGGCCGAGTACAGGATGCCAATGGTCGAGACCTCCGTCGCCGTCGCAACGCCTTCGACGACAGCGGTCCGGATCACGAATGGCAGCGCGATCGCCGGTATCGCGATCACGAAGGCGCGGCCGATCTGCCGCCCCGTCGCTCGTTTGACGTGAGACAGGTCCTCGCGGCGGTATCGCCACCACACCACGGCCGCGAGCATGACCGCGAGCACCACGCCCGGAAGCAACCCGCCGGTGAACAGCGCCGAGATCGATACACCGGTCACTGAGCCGATCGTGATCAGAACCAGTGACGGGGGAATCGTCTCGGTCTGCGCCCCCGTCGCGGCCAGGAGCGCAACGAGATCGCCGGGCTTGGCCCCCCGCTGCCGCATCTCGGGAAACAACACCGGCGCCACCGCAGCCATGTCCGCCGCCTTGGAGCCGGAAATGCCTGAGACCAGATACATCGCCCCGACGAGCACGTAGTGCAGTCCGCCGCGCACGTGGCCCAGAAGGCTTGCAAGGAAGCTGACCATGGCCCGCGCCATGCCCGTCATCTCGATCAGAAGGCCGAGAAAGACGAAGAGAGGCACGGCGAGCAAGATCAGGTGGCTCATGCCCTCATCCATTCGTCCGATCATCACCACGTCGGGCGTGTTGGTTGTCAGGGCGAGATAGCCGACCGTGGCGAGGCCGAATGCGAACGCGATCGGCACGGCCGCAAAGACCATCGCGCCGACCACGAAAACGAAGAAGATCAGAAGATTCAGATTGCCAAGCGGCTTCAAGACCGGCGCCAGCAGAATGAACGTCCCGATGATGCCTGCGACGATCGCGAGCGAAGCCAGCAAGCTGCGCAGGCTCGCGATGCGGATGAGCCGGAGGACGGCTGCGATCAGCATCAGCCCGATGCCGACCGGCAGCGCCGCCGCACGCCAGGTGTTGACGATCTCGAGCGCCGGGGTCGTGACGAATGCCTCGTCGGCGGCGAATTCATAGGCCGGCCAAACGACGAGCACGAGAAATGCCAGCGACGCCGCGGCCGCTATGACATCCAGGAACGCGCGGAGCTCCGCACTGAGAACGCCGACAATGGCGGTCATCCGCATATGCTCGCCGCGCTGGAACGCAATCACGGATCCGAACATGGCGAGCCAGAGGAAGAGAATGCCGGCGAGCTCGTCGGACCAGACGATCGGCGAGCGGAACACGTATCTGCCCACGATGCCCGCGGACAGGACCGCGATCTCGGCCACCACGAGCAATGCTGCCGGGATCGCAACCACGTGGCCAAGTAATGTGTTGGCCCGCACCACCCATCTGCCCGAGATCGCCTGAGACGTGCCGGGTGTCAACCTGCCGTCGACATGCGGTGTATGGCTCACGCTGGTCATGATAGTTGGCCCGCGGCTTTTTCAAGGTGAGACCATGCCTCCTCGCCAAACTTGCCCTTCCAGTCGGCGTAAAAGCTGGTCTTGGACAGCGCCTGGCGGAAAGCGGCGCGATCGACGTCGATGAACTTGAGGCCTTTGGCCGACAGATCGGCGCGCAGGGACTGGCTGAGCTTTGCGATGTCGGCCCGCTGATCGACCGCGGAACGATCGAGCTCGCGCGTCACGATCTCCTGCACATCCTTGGGCAGGCGCTCGAAGGCGCGCTTGTTGCCCAGGATCCAGTAACCGTCCCAGACGTGCCCGGTCAGGCTGCACGTGCTTTGCACTTCATAAAGACGCGCGGTCGCGATGATCGGCAACGGATTCTCCTGGCCGTCGACGACCTTGGTCTGCAACGCGGAATAGACCTCGTTGAAGTTGATCGGCGTCGGCCCGGCTCCGAGCGCCTTGAAGAGCGAGGTCAGCAATGGCGCGGGCGGCACGCGGATCTGGAAGTTCTTGAGATCATCCGGCGTTCGCACCTCGCGGCCGGACGAGGTCACCTGACGAAAGCCGTTGTCCCAGGCCTTCGAAACCGCCATGATCGGCGTCTTGGCGATCTGCGCCCGGATGTAGGTGCCGAGGCCGCCGTCCATCGCCTTCCATACGCTGTCGTAGTCGGCGAATGCGAAGCCGGTGTTCACGATGCCCGCACTTGGGACCAGGGTGGCAAGAATCGAGGACGATTGGTTGAAGAACTCGACGCCGCCGCTGCGAACCTGGGTCAAAAGCTCGGTGTCGGAGCCGAGTTGATTGGCCGGAAACAGCCTGATCTCCAGCCGGCCGCTGGTCGCTTCGCGAATACGGTCGATGGCCTCCTGGGCCCGGACATTCACCGGATGCGTCGGATCCTGTCCGGTCGCGAACTTATAGACGTACTCTGCGGCAGACGCCGGACGGGTCAGAATCCCGCAGAGAGGTACGGCCGTGGCTGCCATCAACAGCGAACGGCGGCTGATGCTTCCGGGCTTCGATACTGTCATGTTTTCCTCCTGGTCCTTTATTGACGTTGCTGCCCGCTGCATCAGCGCACGCTGGCGTGCAGCTTTCCGGGTTCTCCGCTTGCCGGCTCTAGATCACAGACATTTGGGCAGGAGCAATCACTCGCCGCCACAACATGCGACGGGCGTAGCTCCTCACCTGAGCTTGGCTCGATTGGCGCTTAGCGCCGGTATCCTAAAGCCACTTCTTGATCTGTCGTGCGACCTCTACAGTGGAAATCCCGTAGCGGTCGTGCAGCGTCGGAAGTGCACCAGCATCAAGAAACTCGTCCGGCAATGCGATCTGGCGGAAAGTCGGATGGACGCCTGAACGCATCAGAAGTGCGGCAACCGCCTCGCCGAGACCGCCAATTGTTGTGTGGTTTTCGGCAACGACGACGAGCCGGCCCGGCCTGCCGGCTTCGCGCAAGATCGTCTCGGCGTCGAGCGGCTTGATGGTTGGCACATGCAGCACCGCAACATCGACGCTGTCGTCCTTCAAGGTCTGCGCGGCCTCGAGCGCACGCATGGTCATGATGCCGGATGAGATAACCAGGACGTCCTTCCCGTCACGGATCAGCGCGGCCTTGCCGAGCTCGAACTTGTAGTCATATTCGTCCAGCACGACCGGCACCTGGCCGCGCAGCAGACGCATGTAGACCGGCCCGTGAAGCGCCGCGATAGCAGGCACCAGTTGCTCGATTTCGTGGGCATCGCAGGGATCGATGACCGTCATATTCGGCATCGCGCGAAACAGCGCGAGGTCCTCCGCTGCCTGATGGCTCGGGCCGTAGCCCGAGGTCAGGCCCGGCAACGCGCAGACGATCTTCACGTTGCGGTCTTCCTCCGCAATGGTCTGGTGAATGAAATCGTAAGCCCGCCGAGACGCGAACACGGCGTAGGTGGTGGCGAACGGCATGAAGCCTTCGGCGGCAAGGCCGGAGGCCGCGCCGAACAGAAGCTGCTCGGCCATGCCCATCTGGTAATAGCGGTCCGGAAATTCCTTCGCAAAAATATGCAGGTCAGTGTACTTGCCGAGATCGGCCGTCATGCCGACCACATCAGGACGGCTGCGCGCGAGCTCGACAAGCGCGTGTCCAAAGGGCGCCGGCTTCGTCCTCTGCCCCTCGGCCGCGATCGAGGCAATCATGGCTGAGGTGGTCAGGCGCGGCTTGCCCGGCTGCGGTGCTGATCGGACGGTTTTCATGCCTGCCTCCCGGCTTCCAGCGCGGCAAGCGCGAGCTGCCATTCGTGTTGCTCGACGCGGATGAAATGGCTCTTCTCGCGCTGCTCGAGGAAAGGAACGCCCTTGCCCATCAGCGTGTCGGCGACGATCATCCGCGGCTTGGGCTCGGGATGGGACTTGGCCGCGTCGAAGGCGGCAACCACGGCATCGAGATCGTTGCCGTCGACGCGCTGCACGAACCAGCCGAAGGCCTGAAGCTTGTCGACCAGCGGCTCGAACGCCATGACCTGCGTCGAAGGGCCGTCCGCCTGCTGATTGTTGACGTCGACGATGCCGATCAGATTGTCGAGCTTGTAGTGGCCCGCCGACTGGATCGCCTCCCAAACCGAGCCTTCGTCGAGCTCGCCATCGGAGAACAAGGTGTACACCCGCGCCTCGGACTTCTTGCGCTTGAGCCCCAGGCCCATGCCGACGGCAATGCTGAGTCCGAGCCCGAGCGAACCGCCCGACATTTCCATTCCGGGTGTGTAGGAGGCCATGCCCGACATCGGCAACCGGCTCTCGTCGCTGCCATAAGTTTCGAGCTCTTCCTCGGGGACGATCCCCGCCTCGATCAAGGCCGCGTAGAGCGCGATGGCATAGTGCCCGTTGGAGAGCAAAAAGCGGTCGCGCTCCTCCCAAGAAGGATCTTCGGGCCGATAGCGCATCGCATGAAAATAGGCCACGGCGAGAACGTCGGAGATGTCCAGCGCCTGTGCGATATAGCCCTGGCCCTGGACCTCACCCATGCGCAGGGCGTTGCGGCGAATGTTGTAGGCGCGGTCCGCCAGCTTGGGCGTATTCGTAAGGGTCTTGGTCACGGGTTCCATCGATCTGACCTTGTCTTGCTGGCTCAGTGGATGAGCATGCCGCCGTTGACGTCGATCACGGCGCCGGTCACATAAGCGGAGAGATCCGAGGCTAGGAAGGTGTAGATCCCGGCGACGTCTTCGGCCGTGCCGAGACGATTGAGCGGAATGCCTTCCAGGATCTTTGCCCTCATCTCGTCGGTCAGCTTGCCCGCTGTGATATCGGTGCCGATCAGGCCGGGCGTGACGCAATTGACGCGAATGCCATCCGGACCGAACTCACGGGCCATCGCCTTGGCAAGGCCAAGCACACCGGCTTTCGCCGCGGAGTAGTGCGGGCCGCCAAAAATTCCACCGCCGCGCTGGGCCGAGACCGACGACATGCATGCGATCGATCCGGACTTCCGTGCTCGCATGTGCGGGATCACGGCCTGGGAGAGGAACAGAACACCCTTCAGATTGACATCCTGGATGCGATCCCAATCGGCCGCCGAAATCTCCAGGAACTTCACTGGCTGGGTGATGCCGGCATTGTTGATCAAAACATCGATGCCGCCAAAGGCTTCGATCACGCGGGCGACCGCCTGCGCGCAGGACGATTTGTCGGCGACGTCGCACCCTAGTCCGATATGGGAATTTCCAAGCGATGCCGCAGCATCCGCCGCAGCGCCGGCGTCAATATCGAGAATGGCGACCCGAGCGCCCTCGGCGGCGAACCGCCGGGCGGTGGCAAGCCCAATCCCGCGCGGCGAGGCCGCGCCCGAAATGATGGCCGTCTTACCGCTGAGCAGCATCAGTTCCTCCCGCAAGTTGTTCTTCCTTGGCGCTTAGGAATGACCAGCCGACGGCGAGCGGACAAGCGCGCAGTTGTCACGGATCGATGAATCTGGTTCACTTATGGCATGCTGTCGAATATCCCCATATCGGCAATTCGTGCCTTTGAAGCGGCTGCCCGCACCGGATCGTTTCGCGATGCGGCGAATGAGCTTCACCTGACACCGAGTGCCGTCAGTCATGCCATCCGCAAGCTGGAGGGCACGCTTCGGACTGTTTTGTTCGAGCGCAGCGCACGATCCGTGCGGCTCACGCCAGCCGGCGAGAACTTGATGCGTCACACGGGAGCGGCATTCGATCAGCTCCGCCGTGGCCTCGAGGAAGTTGCCGCGCGCGGTCCACAATTGGTGCGCGTCCATTCCGCGCCAAGCTTTGCCGCGCAATGGCTGGCGCCACGGCTTGCACAGTTTCTCGCTGCTTACCCGAAGCTCGAGGTTCGGCTGGCTGCAAGCACCGACTATGCGCGCTTCAGCAACGACGATTTCGATATCGACATCGTCTACGGTCCGCCGCGCGCGGAAGGCGTCGAAATTGTCCCTCTGCCGGAGGAGACGGTCACGCCGCTCTGCTCGCCCTCGCTCGCAAAATCGATCAGGAAGCCTGCCGATCTCCTCGATCAGACGCTCATCCGCTCCGATGTGAAGCGGGTGCAGTGGCATCAATGGTTCACTGCGAATGGGTTGGAAGCACCTGCGCTTCACGGCATGAGATTCGACCGCAGCTTTCTTGCGATTGCGACGGCTGCGGAGGGGTTGGGCGTAGCCTTGGAATCAACGCTTCTGGCCGAGCGCGAACTGGCGAGCGGACGATTGGTCGCTCCGCTGGCAGGACGCGCTGACGATATCCGCTACGTCGGTCACCGCCTGATCTACCCGCGCGCCAGCCGACAGCGATCGGCCGTGCGAGCGTTTGCAGATTGGCTCGTGGCGCAACTTGAGGGGCAAGACACGCGCTCCTCAGAGTGACTGCAACCATGGCCCAGCCTATTGGCTTAAGCACAGCCGAAGAGCCAATTTTAATAGGGATACATCCAATAAGTCGTGGTGGAATCGTCGGGCATCGATCGCAAGGTCGGGGTCCGCTGCGGGGGTTTAAGATGCGTCGAAGAAGAGATGATCCGGCCTATATCATCGAGAACAGCGCGGCTGGTTGAGTACGTACTGTGATTTAGAGCAAACATTTCGCTCCCCACCGCGGAAACATCAATCGTTTCGATACCGGGCACGAGAGTCGGCCCACTCTTGGATACGAACCCCATTCGCGAGGTGGATTGCGCTTTCTTCATGGAGGCCAGCAAGGCGAGATCCGTCGAGGAGGCGTATAGGGTGACCGCGCCTGCTGCAGATTTGATCTGGTTAGCTCTTTCCAGATAGAGGTCGCGATCAACATCCGGCGCCGCAAAAATCAGCTCGGTAATGCCTAGCGTCGTCTGGCTCAGCGCGGCTTGTTGCAAAGCTCCCAATACCACCTCGCTGCCCAAGCTGTGTGCGATCACGATAATCCTGGAAACTTTCGCTTCCTTCTTGATGAGCTGAAGGAGATCGAACAAGCCGTCCGGCGCATAGAGTGCGCTTTCGCGATCGTAGTCATAATCGAGCAGCCCGCCCTTGGACGGCCAGGAATACATCATGACGCGACCTTTGTAGTTCGCATCGAAAGCAATCTGCGCTGCCTTAAATGCAGCGTCGGAAAAACCGACGTTGTAGCCATGCACAAAGAGCATCATGCTGTCGGCGGGATTTGCGATAGCGGAAGCGAACTCTTCGCGAGACAGACGATATAGCTTCTGGATTCGGAAATGCTTTCTGTCGTCTTCCGCCTCCTTGCGTAGCCCAAACCAGTTCGTCTTCGGCGTCTCAACTTCGCCCATCTTGTGAACGACGGGAATACTGACGGTCACGTAACCAAAAGTGTTGGTGGCAGAACGAGCATAGGAGATCTGGCTCAATTCGAGACCAGGCCCGCCCGTCACCATGCGATTCGTGGCGAAGTAGACCGGCACCAGACCCTTGATAGCCGACTTGTTGACCACAACCTCGGCACCGGTGGTGCTCTTGTCAGGCGGCGCCTCCTGGCTCGCCTCACCGGTTGTCGGTCGCCACGGCCGATAGCCATGATAGTGACGGACATGATGGTAATACCCGGGGCCATAGCGATAGCCGAATCTCTTGAACGCGCTCCCATGTTTCTGCGGAGCTTTGTGGACATGCGGCTTGGCAGGCTGTGAGACCGGACCTTGGTGGGCGCAACCGGTGGCGAGCGCGCAGAACAAGATAACGAGCCCTGTCCGAACGTGCTGGAACGCGTGGCGGAGCCAATGTAACCGGTTCGAAGCGTGGGTTGGCAGGGCGAGCATAACCATCCGGTCCGTTACCTACTTCGCTAGAATCTGGGAAAGATTGACGGTCGCGCCCAGCCATCCGCGATACCTGTCGACGGCAGGTCCGCTGGTGAGCCTGTAGGTGAAACGAGCCTGTGCCCCGCTGCCGTTTATCGCGCAAGCAATATTGCCGGCACCATTGGCGGTCTCCACGTGCCAGGAGCACCCCGTGATTCGGTACCCAGGTTCAGCCGCGAAGGTCTCAGCGTAATCAGCCGAGTGCTCCGCAAATACGACCGGGTGATCGTCCTTGGTCTTGTCCACCGTAAACGACCGCTCGATCTGCTTTGGCTCGACGAGTTGCGATACCGGAACGTTCACTATCAGTCGCCGGTCCTCCGGGAGAAGAGTGTGGATCGCTCCGGCAAGAATTTCGGGAATTTTCACGCCGGCATTTGCTTGCGTCTGCACGTGCGTGGAATTTAGCCTGCTCCAGTTCTCAAACGAGATCGTCGTGTCGACCCACTTCGTCCAGCAAACAGAGGGTTGGGGAATGGCCGTGATCATACTGTAGAGCGGGCTTGCGGTAATCACAGTGGCTGGAATGATGAAGTTGACGCCAGAAACCTGCGCATCGTTCCACTTGATAATGCCGCCGACCGCAATACCTAGCAGTGCGCCGAACTCGTTGAATGCGGGTCCACCGCTGTTGCCGACGTTCATGACCGTGTCGGTCTGCCAGCGACCATTCGGGCTAGTCTGGTTGCTTATCAGACCGCTCGATATGCTGAGATCCAAATCAAGGGGGTAACCGAGCAGATAGAGCTGAGTCCCCATCGGGGCTTGCTGGTTGTCATTGATCACCGGCATCGGACAACGCGAGGTACCCCCGCTGTTGCCGGCGGGCTGCGACAATTTGAGGAGCGCCAGGTCCCTGGCATCATCGCGATGAATCGCGGTGACCTTGATCGGGTTCGCATTGCGCGATCCGAGACGAGCATTGACTTCGAAGCTCTTGTAGTTCTCCTCGCGTCCGATCACATGGCTGTTGGTCAGCACGAGGCTATCGCCGATGAGCAGCCCGGAGCCGCCGCCGACCTCCTGCTTGTCGTTGTACATGATGCCAACATACTGGACGTGAACCGTCCGGACGTTATACCGCGCAGCAATCTGCACTGCCGCGCGGTCCGCTTGCGCCGGCGGGCAGAGGAATAGAGACAGGCCAAATATCAGGAAGGATAGAATGTTCTGACAGCGGCGATATCGAGCGGGCTGAGTTGTCCGTTTCCGTTCCATGCTGGATTACAATAGTTCATGATGGAATTGGGGTCGTATTTGGTGACTTTATAATCGCCGACCGAGCCAGACGATTTCTCGTTGCGGCACTGCTCCGGCGCATCGTCGCGGTTCTGTTCATGCGTGAAACCAAGCACATGTCCGAATTCGTGGACCGCAACGGCACGAATGCAAAACTCGCGTCTATCTCGACAGCCTTTGCTCCAATGATTGAAACTGAAATTGAGAGTCATGCCCGATGGCTTGCGGTCAAGGTACTTGCCGACGACATCGGTGTGAGCGCCCTCGTCAGCGACCCGCACGTGCACACCGGGCGCGCCGTCGGTACACAACGGCCAGGTCTTCGAAAACCACACGCCGCCTTGCCCCGCAGTCTCCCAAGTCTCCGCAACCGCTTTTCGAACTAGGTCGGCATACTTTTGATCCTTCGGCTGCAGATTCTCCCAGCAGACGGGGATTTCCTTAATCTCCCATTTCGATCCGCGAATGACCGTGCCGTACAGCTCCATTTCGGACACTCCCGAAGGAAGCGCAGGCTGAGCATTCGCGCCCCAAGAGATCGAGAGCGCGTGCAGCAGAACGAGTCTGGGCAACCAGAGGCGAACCATTGTCCTACTGCGTCGGGGTTGGGGTCGGCGGGAACACAGGCACCGGCGCCACGATGAATCCATTTGTCCGGGGTCCGCCGCCCGTACGGCGTCCGGCGCCTCCCGGGAATTCCTGCGACTTCTCTCCTCCCGGCGAGGGAGCTGTGTAAATTGGATTGTCCTTTGATCCAAGCGGCGGCGTCTTCGCCGCGTAGCCGGCGGACCCGGATTTGGCTCCGTTGGCAAGCACCGCATTCGGACCGTTGATGTAGATTCCGAGATTACTGAACTGCTGAGCGGAGGCAGACGCCTGAACTGCAGCAGGCGTCCAACGCGACGACGTGAGGGAGTACTTTGCCTCGACGCCGCCGGTAACCTGGATCGAAAACGTGTAAGTCATCTGCGCCGGCTCCGCGCTCTCCGAAGGCATGGCCGGCGTGAGATTGTTAGCGGCGATGAGAATAGCATTGTCCCGCAACCAAGCCGCCAGTGGCTTGGACGCATCGACAATGATGCGCTTATAGGCGGCGCGGTCCGGGTACTTGTTCTCGGCGAGTCCCTCGAGCTCGATCAGGTCCGTAGGCGTTCCTCGATAGCAGCCACGCTCGTACGTTGCGGGTCCCGCGGCAGCCGGCGTCGAGTCGGACGCAAGCTGGGCGTTCTGCTTCATCAGGAATGACCAGATCAGGTCATAGGTGTCCTGGGCTGAAGCAGTGGGACCCACATGGGTGATCTCACTACTGGTCGCGCTCAGAATCCGCTTGTAATCGAACGCTGTACCGGATCCGAGCCCGCCCGTATCGGTCACCTTCAACTCCAGGAAAAAGGTGCCATACAGGAACGGGTCTATGTCGAAATGAGCGTACCTGTCGAAGGCCTCTTCAGGCCTGGCCTTGTAGATCTTCAGGTATTCCTTCCGCCTCTCCCGTTCGATCTGGTAAAAGGTCACGACCTCACATCGGATCGACTTGAGGAAATACGGCAGCTCACCGGCCGTGATCACGCCTGTCTGCGGATCATGAATATAGTACAGGCTGGTACACCCGCCCATGGCGAGACAAATGCCAACGCAAGCCGCGCCTCGGCTAAAATTCCACATATGACCGCCCCCGTCCGCGTCGCTAAGCACGCGCGGATCTCCCGCCCAGATTGAAAAACAGTCCGTATCGGTTCGTCAATAGCATCGTGACCACAATGCAGCTTTTCGTTGTCCCCGCTAGGTTTCGCGCAGCTTTTCCCTGCGGCCATATACTTCTAAGGAAGCGTGTTGGGCATGGCCGCTCGGCACGGGCGAAGAAGTGTGAGCAACGAACAGAGCCGATTGCAAATCGGGCGGCGCACGCCTATCGATGCAACATATTACTCCTGTCATTTGGACGAATATTTTGCCTGGGCCCGTGGTCAGCCGAGTCGAAACGTCAGCCATTGAGGCCTGGAAGAAGGAGGCGCGAGAGCTTGCCGAGCGCCAGGAGCAAATCACGAATGCCAGTCGGGATGATCTCAGGAAAGCTCTGATCGAGCTCGACACGCTGCTTCGGAATGCTCCGGGAAGCGTGCACAAGGCCTACCGAAATCTTACGGAAAAGCGAATCGAGGAGGCACGGGAGAGCTTCACCGACTCAATAGGAGACGGCCATCTCTCGTGGTCGCTGTCCGACGAGACGCCTGAGCTGGCAGCGTTGAGGATGGGCGGCCTCATACGGGAGATCGACCGGGTGCTTGCTGAGCGGCGGTCTCAGTGGCCGATCGCGCCGAGTGAGTGGCACCTCGAGCAGCTTGGATGCTGGTTCATCCCACGGCAGGGCGTGAGCGCATTGCGACCGGCTCGAAGGCTGCAAGCCTATTCGAAGCGGGGCCTGCTCTTTCATCGGATCCTGAGCGCAACGCTCGGGCCAAGGAATGCTGCCTACGCGGAGCGCTTCAGAGCATTCTACGATCTTTTGCAGATGTCGATAAACACCTCCAAGCTCGCACGACCGAGCGAGGTCACCCGCCGCCACGTCTCGGACCATCTCGCCTATCAGTGAGCGCAGCCCGCGCGAGAGCCGCTGTGTCGGCCATGTTCAACTGGGCCATCCGGGAGGGGCTGGACCTTCCGGCCAATCCGGTGCTCGGCACCAACCGTCCGCCTGCGCCGGCATCCCGTGATCGGGTTTTGTCCGATGCGGAGCTAAGAGCGATCTGGCTGGCATGCCACGATGACGACTATGGCCGCATCGTCCGGTTGCTGATCCTCACCGCCCAGCGCCGCGACGAAGTGGGTGGCATGCGATGGCCTGAAGTTGCTGAAGCGACGTGGACCATTCCCGGGGGCCGGGTCAAAAACCATCGCGAGCATATCCTCCCCCTCGCCCCTGCGGTTCTGGCCTTGATCCAAGCCCAGCCCCGGCGCATTGATCGGGAGTTCCTCTTTGGTGACTTTGAATTACCCACATCTGCCGCCTCAAGGCCGACACCGCTTTTGTCATCGAGGTCGTCAGCATCTTGTAAGCTCAGCCCCGCAATCTACCGTAATCAAAAGACCGGCTGTGACGGTTCCCAACGGGAGACGAGGCATGGATTCTATCGACCGAGCTTTGGCCGCACGCACTGTGCCAACAATGATCGAAGAAGGAGAAATCCGGCGTTCGAGTACGGAAGCTTCCCCACCAGCCGATCCAACGGACTCTCGCCAGCAGCCAAGCGCGCTGAGAATGGTCGAACCATCCAACGGGGGGGACAATTCGCTGGGCAGTATGTCCGGGGAATTCCGCGCAGTGCTGGCCGGGGTACAGGAACGTCTCCCGTATTCTCGCATGAATCGCCCCTATCGTGAGTCCGCGTTGCGTGACGGTCCTCGCTTTGTGCGCAACCCGTCGCCGGGCCGCGCTAGCGACAGCTCTGAGGGGATTCTCGACCGCAACGCCGTTTTAGACTCCTCGGGCGGTTTTGCCTCAGAGGCTGATATTAACGATTATCGCCAGTGGTGTGCTGAGCGGTTGGCCAGCAGTAGCCTGGGAGCCAATCCACTGGCCTTGTCCGTTGCTTCGGCGGAGTGGTCGCCGCTTGCGTTGCCTAACGATGCTCGCCTTGTGCCGCATGATGGGGCCCGTGAACCGACCACCCCGGGTCAGCAAACCCCTTCATCGCCTTCCATCGCGCCTGTGCGTCATCACCAGGCCCACGCCTTGGGGCGTCGAAGCGACACCGTCGACACTTTCGAGAACTACATTGAGAGCCAAGACGACACTAGCGACAGCTTGAGTTTCACTGCGTCAGAGGAGAACCTGCGTCGTCAGCGCACCCTCCTCGAGTTGGCTCGACTGGAGCCCTCCCGTGACAGAGTACGCAGCGACGACTCAACGCTGCGCGAATTCGCCCACGCATTCGCGCTTCAGCGCGACCAACGAGCTGGGCCGTCTGTCGTGGGCCCGGCCCGCGAGCCCGGCTTTCAGAATCAGGAAGCCGCCGGGCCCTCGTCTTCCGCCGAGCCTTCACGCCATCGCCAGCGACTGGATCGCGCAGCAACAGGACCAATGAATAACTCCGGGCCACCGGATTTCGGGCCTGTTGTCGGCCCGAACTGGGTCCATCGTGATCAACCGGCCCCCGATCCCCTGATTCTTCAGTTAGATCGGCACGGCTTACTGCCGAATTCGAGCGAGCCACAGAGGAGCATCGACATCTATAGCGTGCCCTATACGGTTGTGCGGGGTCCGGGAGGACCACGGGACATTCGCCTCTTCCGTAACCGGTATGTTCCGCCGCCGCAATCTCGTATCGCCACGCCGTGAGCAGCCCGCGTGCGGATTCCAATGATCGCGCGCAGTTATTGATCGGGGTAGGGGGGAGCCTAGCAGCTCCGCCCCTCCCACACGACGTTGCGAACGGGTCCGTACACGGCGGTTCGAGAAGTTGCGCTAACACGATCGGAACAATGATGTCAGGCCGAGCGATTTGAAGTATGCATTTGAGAGCCCAGTAGAGAGCGGGCGAGATACCAAGGACCGCGGCCGCTGCCGGCCGTGTTCCTTCAGCCCACTCTGAAACCCCATTTGCGATGAGTGCTGCGCAGCGGCGCCGTGGAGTTTTCCATTGGCGCCACAGAGCGGCCCGCAGTCGCGGTCGGACCCAGCGAGTGAGGGCTATCAGCACCTCGGGCGTTTCACAGAAGCCGAAATAGCCGCGCCAGCCCGCATATAGGTGGCCAGTTCTTCCATTGTCGTCTTGATGCTGGCGTCCTTTGCCTTTCGCGTGATCTCCCGGATTCGCTGTTTGAAGCGTTCCAGAGATTTCGGCGCGATCGTGCGCTTGATGCCTGGACCAGCGGTGAAGCTGAACCCGAGAAACTTCTGCTCCTGCGGTCGTGCCGCCGCACTCTTCGCCTCGTTTACCTTGAGCTTTTGTGAGATGAAGCGCGAGATGCTCTCCATCGCCCGCTGACCCGCGCGTTCGCTGCAAACGTAGATGTTACAGTCGTCCGCAATCAGCTGCGCGCGCCCTATTCAGTTGAAGCCGACACTAGCCCATAGTCGGTTCTGCAGTGCCCGCCGATCGATGATGAGATCGTTGTCGGTGACGTCGTCGGGCAACGGCCAGGTCAGCCCCGCCGCCTCGAACCGGCGGATCGTCAACCGCACCGTCGAAGGCGCCGTTCCGACCCGCCGCGCTATCTCGCGGGTCGGCATCCCGGCCGACTTCAATCTGATCACATCGCGCGCATGGCGCATCGCAAGCCTCTCTGTCGGCATCCAGGTCCCCCTTCGCAAAGCCGAAAGGCGGGACCGTATCGGAGCCAGAAGAAGCCTCATCATCCCGGGCGAGATCATCTCGGAATGGTGGGCGACATCGAGCGGAATCAGCATTTGTGTAAGCGTTTAGCCGCACTTTCAATTACCCATAGTTGTAGCCTCGATTGCGGCTCCAAGTTCGATGTCGTTCAGCCGCGATAGTCCGCGCCAGATCACGGTGTTTCCTGGAGGCGGATCGTTGGCTCGGGCCAAGTATCCTCCGAGCCGCGCGATCTTGACGACATAGTGCGAGAGCGTGCTTCGTCGAGAGCAATCACCACCCCTGTGTTTCACCAAATGATCAAGAAGCCTGATTTCGGGATCTGTCAGCGCCATTTGCGGTACGGCATTCGGCGAGGAGCGATTGAGCATCGTCATCCAGAAGACGCGCCAACTCACAATGCAGAAGACCGCGATCAGATTGACCAGACGCTCAGCAGTTCGCAATTTTGAGTCCTCTGCTTTGCAGCCCGATTTGAGGATCTTATGGAAGACTTCGATCTTCCACCTCAAGGCGTACCATTCGATTTTATTGATGGCGTCCTTGCGCGATTGGACTGGGAGATCGGTGAGGAGCTTCCACTCGATTTTCTTTCGCCGCTTCGGCCTTCCCCGCTCTTGAGCATGGATCACGGTCAGAGTGAGTGCGGGATATTTCGTCTGTTTGCCAATCGGCGGCAGGACTCGTATCTTGCGGTACCTGATCTCAAGAACGGCGTCGTCGGGGTCCCCTTTGTCGTCCTTGACCTTGATCCGATGTAGACCCTTGATCGTAACCTCGTCCATTTCATCGCCAATTGTATGATTGCCGTCCCCGGCAAGCCGATCAACACAGGTTCGCACCAGGAAATGCGTTCCAGCCTCCTGGGCCAGGCAAAACAGCTCATAGATGTCGCTCTCGCGATCACCAATATGAACGCATCGTCCAGGGGCAGCGAGAAGGTCGGTCGATTGCCGTAAGTTCTCGAGCCAGCGGATGCTCTCCTTCTGCTCGATCGGCGCCCGTGTCGGATTGATCTTTCGCTTCAGCGCCGTCGTCCCCTTGAACTTCTTGCGGGTCCAGAACTTGATTGCCGACAGTCCGAGCGGAAGCCCCTCGGTCGTCACGGCGAGACTTGAATGCATCAGGATGCCGCACTGCGTGCGTCCTGCCGTCTTGCCCGTAAAGCCGATCAGATCCGGCTTCTCGCGCTTGAAGCTGAATTCCGTCGTGTCATGGAGGACGAGGATCGGTCCCTCCGTCGCCGCTACGCGCCCGCGCGTCGCCTCGAAATGACCGCAAAGAATATCCGCCTCGTCGACCCGCTCGTTGGAGAAGAAGCGATAGGCGGCCTTCGTGTTGGCCCAATCCTGACAAACCAGCGGGATGCTTTGACCCATGTCGCTCCCGATTTGTGCGAGCAATTTGCAGAACCGGCGACCAAGCCGCTCATCCTTAAACTCGCATCCCGCAACTTCCCGATCAACCCACGTCTCGATACCGGTCGTCAATCGCTGAGCACGCGCCCCCGCGCGTTCCTTCACCAAGCCCATCGAACACCCCGCGCTTCCGAATCAGGTGCTCAACAACGAATCACAACAGATTCTACCGATTCAAGATTTCGCCCGCGGCGCCTCGCTCAAATCCGACGTCAAATGTGGGTAATTGAAAGCTTTGGTGATGGGCCTCGACGCAAAGGTGATGACAAGAAACGCGGTTTCTCCGGCTGGTCGAAGTCGAAGGCTGCGCTTGATGCGCGCATTCTTGAGGCCCAGGGCGAGGCTCTGCCCGCATGGACCGTCCACGACATTCGCCGATCCGCTGCCACGGCAATGGCGGATCGGCTCGGGGTGTTACCGCACATTGTAGAAGCCGTCCTGAACCATGTTAGCGGACATCGCGCGGGCGTCGCAGGCATCTACAATCGAGCTCGCTACGCCGAGGAGATGCGCGACGCGTTGGAGCGCTGGAGCGCTGGAGCGAACACGTGGCGGCCATTGTTGGCGATGCAAGTCGCAAGCTGCCGCCCGCTCACAAATTTGAGGCGTCGTTGGGGGTGGAAGGATCTCCCGACGGCACTTCCGGAAGTGAGCGTATGAATTGCTTCACTTCGCGATAACCCGCAAAACTCGGCGGCTCGGTCGTCTCCGACGCAAGCTCAAATCGCGGACACGCAACACCCGATTATTGCGATTGGTCGAACAGGAAATCCCCCGTCTAAGACCAACAAAAACAAAAGAGTTTGCGCTTGTTTGACGTCCTATGGCGCGGTTTGTTCACGGGATTGCAGTGGCCAATCGGTGGCTAAGCCGAGGCGGGGTGTCTTGGCCGAATAGCGGATTTCTACTCCGCGGGTTGCAGGTTCGAATCCTGCCGGGATCGCCAATAAAATCAATGCCGTAGGTCTTAAAATCTTTGAGAAGCCGTGTCTCATTTGGTCCTAGAAAAACCCTTTGATTTCAGGCTTTCCCGATTAGTCTCGCTCAGTGGTGAGACACGGATCGTACACGGCGCTTCTGGCTTTGTTCTTCGCAAATAACGAAAGCCCCGCTCAAAACAAAGCCCGCCGGCCGAAGCCGACGGGCGCTACTGCTCAGAGGTCCTGCCGCCGCACTAACCGCACGCATCGCCTTTTGACGGGCGCGCAACGACGTGAGCCTACGTTCTCGCTGGCTGGTCTGTGGCGAGCACCGTTTGAAGCGCGCGCGCCGCGGTTTGCCGAAGTTGATAATGCCATCCGTCTGGGCCGATCGTGTCGGTGTCTGGCCACTCCACGCCCTGGTCCTCCACCTCGTTGGCGTAACGAAGCAGTGCCGCGACGCCGGCAATGGAAGTCGGCATCGTGTTGGCGAGCGCCCACTCCAGATCTTGGCAAGAGTCGCATAGCTGCGCGACTCGTTCCTCGGCGTAAGGAAGGCCGATTTCTTCCCGCTTCGCCCAGATCTCAAACCTGTCGCGATCGAGATCGGCGTGTAGCTGGGCCTTGATTTTGGGGGAATGTCGGCTTCCGGCGACAAGACAATCGTCGATTTGCTTGTGAGAATGCAGATAGTACGGATTAACCCCGTCCTTCATACCCCATTGCACGCGCCCCGGCCGCCGGAACTCCTCCGGTACGATTTCCTCGAGTTCGTCGCGAGCCATCAGGGCGGCCTCATAGGCCCGCTCCTCGGCGCGATGCCGGGAGATCAACGCGAAGATTGGATCGACGTCAGGGATGCTAGGGCACCCGCTGGCGCGCCCACGGCTGCTGCTGGCGGATTTGTCGCCAGCGATAGAACTGCACCGCTGACGGCCACGCTTGCGGCGTGGGATAGGAAGCGGCGCCGCGTCGAAACTGCCGGCATAGGTGTGCTATTCTCTGGATTAACCTGAGCCATGACTTACCTCATGATTTGGGCCAGGCCTGTCGCCGTGCTTCCAACACGGTCGGCGGGCCGCTTGTTTTCCAAGCCTGAAAACGGTAAGACCGAATTGTGAAAAAGGCAATACCAAAGCGTGTCGGCGGGAAAAGGCCCGGCGCAGGTCGCCCTGCAACGGGCAGAGACCCCTCGCGCACATTCCGCCTCTCCGATGAATTCATGGCAAACCTCGATGCGTGGGCGGCACAGCAGGCCGACAAGCCCGCTCGCTCCGAGACCATCCGCCGACTGGTCGAGATCGGACTGAAGGCGAAGGGCTAGCTGGATGTCCGATCGAGACGCAGGCGCGGATACGCTCAAGAAGGAAGCGACAGTCAAACAACTGTTGCGGCGCGCGGCCAGATGCACACGCCCCAGCCAGGTCTTTTCAGTCGTACCTCATGGGCGTGAGACAGACGCGAACCGCGAGTTTGCGTCGGATCGCGATGGCGATGCGGTCGCATGGTTTTTGGGCGCGCTCCCAATATTTGTGATCATTCATGTGATCTGCGTGAAAATCGGCGCGATCTAGCCTGCAAGGAAAGTCATGCGCGATGATAGGCTTTCGCTCTCGGTGTTCACAATCGAGGTCGATCGAAAGCCGGTTGTTGCTTTCGCTGCTCGAAAATATTCGGATGCTGAGGCGATCTGTGCCGACCAAAGAATACGCGCCAAACTCAACGCGGCGCGGTCGGGCGGAAAGCCTCTTTGCGACGAATTGGCTACCTTGCGCGTTCGACTTGCCAATCCCGAAGAAAAGAACCGCTACCGAGAGCAGACTTCAGCGCGATCTGCAGATGCTGGTCTGCCAGTATATTTGGTCGATCTAGATCGGTAGCTGATTGGGAATCAGCCAAAGCGAAAGCCGTAAAGCGTCGCTCCTACGCTCATCTCCACCAAACCGCAGAATTGCGCTGTGGAAGGGCGCCCCTGACGGGGCAGAGCAGCGGCTCAAATGCGGCGGCTCCACAAATTTGTAGCGCGTCAGCTCACTTGCACTCGCGCAGCCGTTGCGAGAAGATACCGCTTTTGAGGCGGCATTTATGAACCAAGATTGAAGTTCCGAGACCTATTCTCAATAGGCCACTCCAATTCAGCTCGATCGATGAAGTGCTTCTGTTCCTGGAGAAGGAGAAGCGGCTTTGGGAGTGGACCACCAGCCAAAACATTCGAGGGCCAGCTGCGGAGCTGATCAGGGGATTTCAACCAAATACATGGCAGATCTCCTTGATCCGAGCTTCGAGGGCCGCCTGGCCGGAGCGACGGGATTTGTAGTGGTAGGTCGAGCGGTCGAACTCGAGGGCCGCACAGGCCTTACGGATCGACACCTGCCACTCACCGCAAACCTCATCGACGAGCTTGCGCTTCCGACCAGGCTTCACAGCTTTCGGCGGATCACGTCCTGCAGCATCTCCTGGTCGAGCGACAGATCTGCCACCAGCTTCTTGAGCTTGGCATTCTCGTCCTCAAGCTGCTTCAACCGGCGCATCTCGGTCGGCAGCAGTCCGTCGTACTTCTTCTTCCAGTTGAAATAGGTTGCCTGACTGATCTCGGCCTTGCGGCAGATGTCCGCAACCGCGACCCCGTCGTTGCCTTGCTTCAGGATAAACGCCTTCTGGGCGTCCGAAAATCTCGAGGCCTTCATGTCATCCGCTCCTCCCAGCCGAGGGGATTCGGCAGCGCAAGACT
>NZ_LBIX01000161.1:0-109826 GCF_028128655.1 Bradyrhizobium sp. CCBAU 45394
TTAGCGACACAGCCAGTCAGAGCCAGCTCCTTTTGTCGAACGGGTCGAGTTTCGTGGCCGCAGACTGGACCAAGATCGGCCTTACCGGCATCTCGACACTGGTCGGAGATTATAACGGCGACGGCCGCGACGATGTCTTCAACTTCGCGAACACAAGCAGCACGGCGCAAGTCTACTTGACGGAGACTCCAAACACCGTTCTGACGGGGACGACCGGTTCTGTAGACAATTTCCATTTCAGTGGCGGCGACCACACGATCTTGAACTTCGACGCGGGCGGCACGATTGACGATGTTGTGACCATCCCGATCACATTGGCGCCGACTTACGACTACATTGTCAACCATGCGGAACAGGTTGGGCTCGATGTGGGAGTGACGTTCGCCGATGGGAGTCATCTCACGTTCGATCATCTTCTTCTGAGCCAACTATCGTCGAGCAACTTCCATCTGACATGATATGTAGGGCGATGGTTCCATGCGCCCGCAGTGTGGTAGATCGGAATCGGCATGACTGAGCACGCTCGTTTTCGGCGCCCTGCCATGTGTTTGCGTGCGGCGGTAGTCGCTGCCTGCGCGGCGTGGGCGTCGCCAATGGCGGCCGTAGCCATGTCCCTTCAAGCAGCACAGGACGCGGTAACGCAGGGCACGACCCTGGTCTTCCGGGTGACGCAGGAAGTCGGTGAGTTGCGTCGCAGCAGCCGCTACATCGTCCGACATGATCGGGCGTCCGGCGAAATCATTGTCTCCGATCTGACGTCGCGGCGCTTCCTCCACGCACCTGTCTCCGCCGATTCGCTCGCTACCGGGCTGACATTGTGGGGCGAGCATTTCCTGTGGGATGCAGGCGAGGGCGGTGCCTGCCTGCATCAGGCCAAGGCGAAAGAGGCGAGATGCTCGGTCCTTATCATCGGACCGCTTGTACCTGATGCGCTTTCTGTGCAGGGAGATCTGGTGGATATTGCGGCCGATCGCCTGATTGCCCAGCTGAAACTGCATTTGTCCAATCCGCAGGGGGTCATTGATCGGGGGCGGTCCTGTCCACGAAATCCCGCCTTGAACCAGACGCACGTGGCGGATCGTTTCCTCGCGGATGCATTGTACTTCAATGGTCAGGCGCTTCCTTACATCACGAATGTTGCGCAGCGCACATCGGCGGAAACGTTGGTCGACGCTGCGATCAATCGACTGATCACCACCGTCCGGCCGAGCGCACGCACCACTTACACTGAGTGCTATGGCGGCTTGGACCTGATCACACCGCTCCAGGTTGCGCGTGCGCTGGACGCGATGAACCGTCTGCGACCCGACCCGAGAATCCGCGACTATCTCCGACGGATGTGGCAGACCGTTTTGCAGGAAGGGGCGATTGAAACGTATGGCGCTAGGAATGCCATGACCCGGACCAAGTTCGCGAATGCGTTCGCGGCTTACCTCCACATTGCAGCCATCATGGAGTCGATAGGCGTGCACGCCCTTCAGCCCTTTACGCGCCACGGGCTCGACCTACTGCTGGCGGAACAGACCCAGCGGCCCAAGCAACCCTGTTTGGACGCCACCGGAAGCTACGCGCTGGCTTTCGGTGGGTGGCCGCATTCGGATTCTGAATGTTCGCAGAATGTCGGCTATCACGACTTTATCGTCGGAGGGCTGATCGCGGCTCACGAATACTATACCCGCACCGGGGCCTGTCAGAGAACAGTGGCCGATCTCTGCCATGGCATTGAGCACAGCCTGGACAATGCATTGGACTGGATCAATAGCCTGAAGCAGGGGCCAGGCAAGGCTGAGCTCGTCGACCGGGCACCAGGCAGCAGTAATGTTCAATCCAAACCAGGCTCGGGTAATGTCGTCGCCAGCGCAACCGGCTTCAGGATCATGGCGTACCGCCGCACGATGAGTCCCGATGTCAGGGCCACTCTCCTATTGGCGCTCCAGGAAGCTATCCGCAGCCGTCCGAATCACCTGCCGATCGCGGCCTATCTGCGATCAGTGGCATTCGCTCCGGCGCGAATACACTGATCTGCCAGATCTTTCTTTGGAGGGGAATGGCTCGGCCTGACCCTACGAATCAAATTTGCTGAACTTGAGAACTTGACGCACAGAACTGCGGCGTACTCTCTTCGCTTGTTTAGTCTCGTCAGCGGCACATACGCACATACAATCATGGTGATATCATCTGCGGCATAGTGCACCGGCAGCAAGTGGCAAATCGACCGGCACGCCCGACAGTTGAAGGTCTAACTCTCCTCACTTAAATGGTGGCGGAAGTTTGCCTCTCGCGGCGAGAATGTCGAACACCTTTCTCGCTCCGTCGTAACTGAGGTGCCCACTGTCACGGTAAACAATGACACCATCAATAAGCGTGTGACACACGACCTGATTACAGAGGCCGTCCGCAAGTCTAACTATTGTGGCGCCAGCCTGAGATGCAGATTGCATGAGTTGTTCGATGCCGGATGAACTGGCGTGAAACAAAGGAGCTGATTGGTCGCATTGATAATACGTCATCTTACCGGCTGCTGCTCGTTCGCTGCAAAGTAAATTGCTCTTGTCGACGCCGGGTGGTGGCTCGACCACGACCACCTCCTTGCCAGCACTCTTCAGTCGCTCGATCTGATGGAAGAATAGCTTTTCAGTAGTCGCCAAATCGGACGGCTCGATCAGGACGGCTCCGTCTGCATCTCGTCGCATCATCTTGAAGTCTGGCTTGGTATACTGCCAAAATGAGGCGGCGAGGATCACGGTTCGAATTTGCGGGTCTTGAAGAATGAACCGTTCTACTCCGTCGTTAAACGCGATGCAGTATTTTGCGATCAGCGAAGGATCATCGTATGTGGGATTGTAAGGGGCGTAACCGATGAAGGGCGGACAGGCGCTGTACGTAGCTTGCACAAGACCTTCGGGCAGATAGTATCGCGCGCCAGAAGCTGCAACCATTGCGTAAGAATCACCCCAGACCACGGCAGTTGGCGCATCTGATGTGCGGCACGCCGCTTTGTTCTCGAACACATAGTTATCGCAGGCGCGGTCTAGACCATGGTTCGGTCGCTTGAGATAAGCGGTGTCAATGCCACCACCGGCGTATCGTTGTGCGGCGACCTGAACGGAAACGATGACGGCGCTCATAAGGATGGCTAAGGCCGCAACGTGAGGTGAGTGAATCTTCAAACGTCGGGATGGCTGTTCAACGAATAAGTATAGTCCAAACGCCAGCGCGATAGAGATTGCCATGCCAGTCGCGCGGATTGGCATTGAGACTTCTGTGCCAAAAGCATCGTTCATAAAGACGACGACGGGCCAGTGAACGAGGTAGAGTGAATACGAAATATCCCCCAGCTTTACGAGGCCGATCCGGCTGAGGAGCAGTTTCGCAACCGATGCTTTCTCGCCAAGTACGATGGTCAGCGTGGCGCAGCAAATTATGAGCGCGTCGATGCCGGGATGTGGTGTTCCCGTCCCGACGATAGGGAGCGTGACAACGGCAGCGAGTCCTGGCCAATACGCGAGTGAGAGCCATCGAGGGCGTCGTACGGCGAGGGCTCCGAGTGCTCCCAGCATCAGCTCCCATGCTCTCGTTGGGAGCAGATAGAATGCGGCCGTTGGGCTAAACAGCCCAACGCATAGACATGCGATAAAACTGGCGACTCCAACACCTGCGACTATGGGCAAGCGTCGCTCTTTCGGAAGGAGAACAAGGAGTGCCGGAAAAAGAAGATAAAACTGCTCTTCGATTGCGAGTGACCAAAGATGAAGCAATGGTTTGAACCCAGCTGAGACATCGAAGTAGCCGACGCTCTGCCAGAGCACAAAGTTGATCGTGTAAGTGATCGCTCCCCAAACCTGGATCGTGAGCGATGCCATCTCCACGGAATCGAGAAACCAGATTGCCCCAATCGATGTCAGAAGGATCGTTACATAGGCCGCTGGCAATATCCGTTTGGCCCGACGAGCGTAGAATCCAGCGAACGTAAATTGGCCGAGGTCGATTTCGCGGGCGATGATCTGCGTGATCAAGAAGCCAGAGACGACGAAAAAAATATCGACTCCGAGGAAGCCGTGGTGAAAGGGACCGACCTTAAAATGGTCGAGTACCACCAATCCAACGGCAATCCCTCGGAGAGCCTGAATATCTGCGCGATGTTTGGCCAACTGCCCCAGTCCTACCAATCGTCGTCTTTCAGCGTCAGAGCGTAGCAAAGTGCGATGCTATTATTCGCCTGGGCTTGAATCGATGACGCTGGCAACGATTCGTTTTTGCTTCTCTTCGTCGAGGTAGGCATGCATTGGCAAGCTAATTACTTCGCGTGCCAAGGTTTCACTAACTCTCAACCCTCCAGGAGCGGTCGGGAAGTGTCGATAACCTGTCTGCAAGTGCAGCGGTATGGGATAGTATATGGCTGTCGGAATTCCCGCCTGCCTCATTCGTGAGGCAAAGCGCTCGCGCTGACGCACTTGGATAGTATATTGTGCCCAGACCGAAAAAGAACCGTCCGGAACGAGCGGTGTTTTCACGAAATCGCCAAGGGCGGCAGTATACCGGCCGGCGATCAGGTCACGTGCAACAATCTCCGATGGGAAGATCGAAAGCTTCTCGATGAGAACTGCGGCTTGAAGCGTGTCCAGACGGCTGTTCATGCCAATGCGCACGTTATCGTATTTGTCACTGCCTTTTCCATGCACAGCGAGCGAGCGAACGAGACGCGCCATTTCGTCATCGTCCGTAAAAATTGCCCCGCCGTCTCCGTAACAACCTAACGGTTTTGACGGGAAAAAACTCGTCGTTGTGTACTTCGCAAGCGTTCCCGTCATGCGCCCATTGTATCGCCCGCCAAAACTTTGTGCTGCATCGGCAATCACAAAAAGATTATACTCTTCGGCGAGCTTGTTGATTGCGTCGTAATTTGCAGGAAGACCAAACAGGTCGACCGAAATAATCGTACGAGGCCTCAAGCCCAGCCGCTTGGCCTCGCCGATCGCGTTCCGGAGGCTATCTATGTTGATGTTAAACGTGTCGTCACACACATCAACAAAAACAGGGGTCGCCCCAAGCAGCGGGGCGACTTCAGCTGTCGCGACAAACGTAAAAGCCGGAACAAATACAGCATCGCCCGGTCCAACCCCCTCGGCCATCAATACAAGGCTAAGCGCGTCCGTCCCATTCGCACAACTGATTACATGACGAGCACCGCAAAACTCAGCAAGCGCCTTTTCGAGCGCTTCCACCTCCGGCCCTGAAATAAACGCCCCATGCGCCAATACTCGCGCCATGGAGTTAGGAATGCGCTCCCCCAAAGCGGCAGCCTGTGCCTTGAGATCGATAAAGGCAATCGTCATAGGGCCCCTTTCTCCGTATCGAATTGGAACTCAGCAGAACTCCCCTGAGGATAGCTATCCAGCTGGATTCGCTATCATCAGACCTAAGCTCGCAATTGAATTTTGTTTGCGGAAAAACGGAAGAAGCTTACCAGGATGAAGCAACACCGCTCCAGCAAACGAGACATCGCGCAGAGCACGCCGCCGGCTTCCACGTCTAAACAGCTTCGGAGACTACTCCTTCTACAAATCTCTCGATGAGGCGATTTCTGTTTTCAATCTTAAACTCTTCCGGAAGAAGGGGGCGAGGAATAACTGCAGAGCAGTTGCCGACCAATGCTCTCAGCGCACCAGCAAGCGATTGTGCATCACCGGCTTGGTAGAGAATGCCAGCATTCATCGCCTTCACAACCGCCGCGATCTCTTTCAAGTCGGGCGCAACAACTGGCAGCCCGGCACCCAGATAGTCTATCAACTTTGTAGGAACGGCTCCATCGAACAGAGGATCACTTTTCAGCGTGCACAGACCAATGTCGGAAGCCGCGAGCATGTTCATTGTTTCTGCCCTCGATATAGGCTCAACAAATTGGAGATTGTTCAGCTCGCGCGCCCTCGCGTTAACACGGTCCCGATATGCTCCGTCTCCCATCACAACGATGAGAAGCTTACTCTGATCAATTAGCTGAGCCGCGGCTTCCAGCAATGTTTCGATATCTTGTGCATGGCCAATTGTACCTGCAAAAATCGCAACACACTTTCCATCCCACTCGCGCTCCCGCCGTATGACAGCACGGTTTCCAATCGCTTGTGAGGGCGAAATTGGTGAGACTGCACAACGAGCAACGGTGATTGGCGCTTTAACTTCATACCGCTCCTGAATCCACCTCGAAATTCCTTGGGTCAGACCGACGAGTCCGTCGCTGTGGCGATACAGAAATGCCTCCATAGCTGCCGTCCACGCTATGAAGCGCTTGTTGCGGATGAGGCCTAACGCAATTGCAGATTCCGGCCAAAGGTCACAGATTTCCAGAACAAATTTTGCGCCAGTGAGGCGTGCCCATAAAAGTGCGGGAAATGTCGGAAAGATGGGGGGGCTTGACGCATAGATCAGGTCGACCTTTCCCATCCACACGAGGGTAAACATCGACGACAATGAAAACGCAAAAAAGCTCAAAAGGCGACTTAGCAAATCGGCGCCTTCGTCGGACCCGGACCACGTGCGCCGTATCGAATAGCCGGATGGCATCTGCCGAAATCTAGGTGCTTTTTGCCTTCCCATTCTAATGTAGCGACCGGCAATCACCGTCACCTCGTGACCAGACATGGCAAATTGCTCAGCCATAGAACTGAGCAAGGGAAGCCCCGGCTGATCAGGCTCCTCAAAATACTGCGCCAGGATGACAATTTTCATGACTGCGCCTCGCGGCCGCCTGCGCTGGCAAGATCGCGAACAATGGAGAAATACTGCTCACCCTCGCGTTCCCAGCAAAGCTCACAAGCCGCTTGCTCCAGGCTAATCTCCCATTCCAGCTTCCGAGCGGCCGATATCTCCAGGGCTTCCTCAATCAGACAGGCGAATCCGCCTGCATCATCCGTATTGCCAACAAGACCGATCCCGTACCCCGTAACAATTCTCCGAATCTCCGGCAAATCAGTTGCGATGATGGGCACGCGTGCCATGATGAATTCGAAAAGCTTGTTCGGCGTGCATAGCTCCATGTTGAGGCAGTTCGCGCGGTAGGGAATGACGCCAAAATCGGCTCCCCTTGTCATGTCGAGAAGTTCGGCTTGCGGAACGGCCGGGTGAAACCGGACACGGTTCGTGACCCCGGCCGAACGAGCTCGTCGTTGAAGAGGCAACAAAGCCGGACCGTCTCCGAGCACCACCAGCATCGCATTCTTGTCGCGCACACGTCCGAACGCATCTACCAACGTTTCGATGTTCCGGCTAAGGGTCAGCCCCCCCTGATAAAGAAAGACTGTCGCTTCAGCAGGAATATTAAGCTTTACGCGAAGGCGCCTACGATCACCCTCAGAGCGGGCTCGCTGGTATCGTTCGGCGTTTTGAACCACAATCGGGTCGCTGATACCATAACGCTTCGAAATTTCACGCGCGATTGACGGATTAACGGTTACGACGGCATCCGCTTCCCGGATGTGGCGCCGTTCCACGTCACGCCACAGACGCTTCTCCCAGGTCGAGAACTCCTGCTCTGGATAGAGTTCATGGCTATCAAACAAGATTTTGCCGCCGTGCAAGCCGCGCGCGGCCGCTGCGACAGGCAGCATGGGTAAGTCGTGCGCAATGTAAACCCTGGCCACGGCACCTTCGAGCGCAGGCGCAAAGAGGGAAACAAACGCGTGCTCAGGTCTTCGTATTACCCGCCAAGTGAGCCAACGAAGCACCTCCCGCGGCAAGGGAATCCGGTCCCTGACGAATCGGTATATGCGCAAGCCCGCCCCATGAACTCCAGGCGCTCGATCGCCAATTCGTTGGATCCATTTCGGCTCGTCAAGCGGTGCACCATCCGCCGGCGCGAGCAAGCGAACAGTCAGCCCGCGTGCCATCAACATCTCAGCCGCAAGCACGATCCGTCGATCGATTTGACGGTCCATCGCGAACATGACCACGTCATTGGGCATCAGATGAGCGCCTCGACCAGCACGGTAGCAATCCGCTTTGCGGCGTCGCCCTCGCCATATTCGGGAATGTCAATCCGGGAAGCTGACGGTGCCTCCGACGTCCAAAGTCGGTTCCAGCCGGCGTCTACGGTTTCGACCCATTCTGTGTCCGTCCGTAACGTGACACACGGCTTGCGATGAAAGTACGCCTCTTTTTGCAAACCGCCCGAGTCGGTGAAGACGCTGTCACAATTTTCGAGCAACTGAGCCATATTGAGATAGCTCACAGGCGGAATGGCCATCAAGCCATCGAAATCAAGATTAAAACGCAACGCCGCTGCGCGGGTCCGCGGATGAAGTGGCAGCACGACTGGTCGCTTTGATGCCTCCGTCCTCAGATACGCCAGCACCTTTGTCAGCGCCTCTGGTGTCTCCGTGTTGTCAGCCCGGTGCACCGTCGCCAATGCGTACGCACCGGGGACGAGCGACAGCCGCTCGACAATATGGGATTCAGCACGTGCACGACGCGACGCGTCAAGAGCCGCATCGTACATAACATCGCCGACATGCAGTACCCCTGCCGTAATGCCCTCGCTGCTCAAGTTCGCTACAGCAGCATTTGTCGGACAGAATAGCCAGGTGCTCATGTGATCTGTCAGTACACGGTTGGTTTCTTCCGGCATCCTCCGATTGAATGATCGCAGTCCGGCTTCTACGTGCGCAATGGGAAGATGCAACTTGGCAGCAGCGAGGGCACCAGCGAGCGTCGAATTGGTGTCGCCATAAACAAGGACGATTGCGGGTCGCTCCTTTAGCAGCACGGCTTCTATGCCGGCCAGCATGCGCCCCGTCATTTCGCCATGTAGCCCACCATTGATGTTCAGACGGTATTGAGGCTGAGGAATGCCAAGCTCACGAAAGAAGATCTCGGACATGTCCTCATCAAAATGCTGCCCCGTATGAAGCATAACTTCGCTGAGGCCCGGCGTTGCCGCGATCGCTCGCGAAACGGCGGCGGCTTTTATGAATTGAGGTCTGGCCCCAACAACTGAAAGAATTGTCCGAGTCATTTCTTGTCCGTTTTATTCGACCCTTCCGCGGTCAATTGGAGCATCTTCTGCTCTGCGGTCGCGCGTCGCGTTTCGAGTTCCTCAGCTTGTTGCATGAGCAGTTGTACCCGACGTTCGGCGTGATCGCGCTTTGCCTCCAGCTTCTCCGCAAGATCCAAGAGTAGCTTAATTCGAACTTCTGCCTCATCTCGCTTGGTCTCAATCTCCGCGCTCAAGGCAAGGAGTCCTTCAATCCGCTCTTCTCCCGTCGCGAGTCTCCTCTGCAGTGCCTCAATTGTGCGCGACAACTCCTGCACCCGAAGCTCCGCCTGACTCCGCCTCCCTTCCACATCCGCGCACAGTTCAAGAAGCCCTTGGATTCGGGCCTCCCCCGCGGCACGCCTGTTTTCGAGGTCCTCCGTAACTTTCAATAGCTCTTGCACGCGACCTTCGACTTGATCTCGACTCGCTTCGAGCTCCGACGTGAGGCCGAGAAGCATTTGTATCCGAGACTCTCCAGCAGCACGCTTCTCTTCAAGCGCTTCACTAAGCTTCAATAGTTCTTCGATACGACGCTCGAGATCTTCGTGTCGTGGCCCGTTAAGCGCCTCGGACAGCCAGGGAGCCATCTCCCCATCAAAGGTCATTGATCCCCACGGTTCCGTCAGTTCGGCGATCCGCAGGAGATAGCCGAACCGCGACGCGGCGACAGACGGGACGGCGCACCAACCTTCGCTCGATGCCTCCAGCGGAACATCGCGCTGAAGGTTCGGGTCGTGGAGAGTCAGGGAAGCGTTGGGCATAACGCGAATACGTGACGGCAGGCGCGGTAAAAACATTGCCGACGTATTGGCGATGTCCGGAACGAGATAGGTCGCCCGTGCATAATTTTTTGGATCGTTGACGATTGCGAGATCACTTCGCGAAACCCGCGATGGTAGGGCGCCCGGTGGGTCGCGATCCTCTTCCGCCGGCGGCTGCGACTTTGAGTCGATCGTCTTGTCGAACAGCATGACGACCTCGGAACGGTTTGGCCACGCGATCCGCCCCGAAATGGCCAAGGCATAGTGAAGCGATTCAAGCCGCCGCTCGATGGATGCAGCCAGCTCCGACTGCTCCGGATGATAGGCCGCTCCGCACTGAGGACACTGCGCGTGTTCGAAGCCATAGTAACGGCCGTTGGCGAGATGCAGAAGCTCGACGACGAGAGGCGAGCTCCAGCGCCAGCGTGCGCCGCAAAACGCATGCTCAACAACACCGGCTTGCCCCTCCCACGACTTGGCTAGTTCTTGGGCAGAATAGGAGCGCTGGTGCAAATGCACATGGAAGGATGCTTTACAGGACCGGCACTCGACCGTCGCCGCATCAAGAATTTCATTGTAGGGAACGGCTACAAGTATCCACCGCGACGAGACGCGAAAGAGTTCGCTAAGCGCTCGGGCATACGACGTGTCAGGAATATGCTCCAGCACATCCGTGGCGAGGACCAGATCGAACTCGCCGTCGCCGAATGGCAGGTTCGTCAAATCGGCTATCTTTGTTGGGCAACGCACGTGAGCCAATGCGGCCTTTGAGATATCGCAGCCCTCAATGTGGCGATCTGCAGGTAGGTGATTGGTGATAGCGCCGTTTCCACAACCTGCATCCAAAATGCTGCGCGCATCCGCTGGGATCATGGCCAGCACGGTGTCACGAACATCCCTTGCCGACGCGCCGATATGTTCGCCCCAAAGCGCATCTTGCTCGTAATAGGAAACGGAGTCAGCTCTCGTCATCGCATGCACATCTACTTGAGGGGATGCCAGACAGCGTCATGCAGGAAGTCGCCAGTTTCAAGGCCTCGCCCCGCTGGGCTCATGACCTTGAGTCGGAATCGTCGGTCGAGCACGTGCAGCGGCTCGGCACCGCTACGGTGTTCATCGTGGAGATTCCTGAATATTCCAACGGAAACGATGTACTCCATCGCTCCAAGTCGGATCGGCAGCAAGGCGACCCGGTCACGATGCCGTCCCGCGGATCGATGCGACGGTGGACTAACGAGTTGCGCGGCGCAGCGACCATCCATTCTGTAGATCGCTAAGACCAGACGACAGTGCTCGATCGCCTTCAATGCCTCCCACTCTATGTCTACCGCAGCCGCCTCTCCGCAGATGAACGTTCTGCGCTCCTCCTGCTCGTCATCATCGGGTGAAAAGAAATGCACTTTGTCGATCTGTACATCGCCCTTCCCGTAGGAGTCGCCCTCCACAACGTGATCTTCGCTGATCTTCACATCCGTTTCTTGCTCCGCTGCGGGCGACAAAGGAGAAAGATCGGCCGGCAACCTCAACCGCTCAATCTGCCAGGCCCCGTCCACGGATGGAGAGAGGGGGCCGGCCAACGAATAGTTTTCGCCGATCGTGAACTCGACGCGCACTTCCTCGCCAGCCTCCGCGGCGTGTTCGATCTCGATAACACCGGAAGCCGCAAGTTCGAAAGGAAGCCGGATTGCGAACGGGGCGTGGAAATAGCGTCCGCTTTCGTCCGCGAACTCGCGCCAGGTCGTGCTGTCAGGTCCGATTTTCGGCGCCGACCAGTTCGTATAACCCGGCGCATCGTTCAGGTATATTGCCTCACCCGGGTCATTATCCCGAGCGTCGCCGAGCTGGACGGAGGCTTGTTCCCGTCCGTCCAGCAGGAGTCGCAATGAGCGGATGCGATGGCGCTTCTTCGGAGCAGAAGGCGCGCCGGTGACAAATCGTCCTGTTACCAGATGCCCTTCCTGATCAGAAAGCGCGCTGGGTACCTTGGTGATCTCTGCCGCCTTTAGCCGCCCATCCTCGCGCTGCCGTACCGCCGACATATAGGACTTGCACAGCGTCAGCGTGTCTCCCTCAGCCTGTAAACGTCCGCGATCAATCCAAACGGCTCGTTCGCACATCATTTGCACAGAGGCGAGGTCGTGCGAAACCAATAACAGCGTCGCCCCGTTCTTCGTGAGCTCCTTCATTCTTTCCGTCGCCTTGATCGAAAAGTAGGCGTCGCCTGCACCCAGGATTTCATCGACGATAAGAATGTCGGGCTCGACGCTGGTAGCAACAGTGAAGGTGAGGCGCGCCTGCATGCCGGCCGAATAGATACGGAAGGGATGGTGAATGAAATCGCCAAGTTCGGCGAACTCTATGATCTCCTCGGCCTTTCTGTCCGCAACTTTGCCTGTCACGCCGAGATACGCGAGTGATGCACGCACGTTCTGGATGCCGGTGAGGTCGGGATGAAAGCCAGTTCCCATTTCCATGAGCGCGGTCACTCGTCCCTTAACCTGCACCGATCCGCTTGTCGGTCGTATCAACCCGGCAATCAATTTCAACAGCGTGCTCTTCCCAGCACCGTTGCGACCGATGAGACCAACCCGTTCGCCCCGACCGAGCAGGAAATTGACGTCTCTGAGCGCCCAGAAATCCCACGCGGTATCTCTCGGTACCGGCAAGCCCAGCGCATCCACCATTCGCCACCCCTTGGAGCGGAACAGGCGATAATGCTTGCTGACGTTTTTCAGGTCGATGACAAGATCAGACATGATCGGCTGCCATTGGCTTCAGACGCTGAAAGAAGTGATACGACAGGATAAACAGCGCGACCGATGCACCGCCGAATACAGCAAGCCCTTCTCCTGGAATGCGGCCGAAGTGGATGAGATCTCGATAGATCGAGATCATATAGTAGAGCGGGTTGACGACCATAACCGGCATCATTTCCGGAGGGATCATGTCATCGGTATAGCCTATTGGCGAAACCAGCATCAGAAACAAAAGGAGCGGCGACACCAGATTGGCGATGTCACGAAAGAAGATATTGAGAATGGACAGTGTCCAGATGATGCCGACAGTGAAGAAGAATTGAATTAGCAGAATAATTGGCAAGGCCATCTGCGTGATGCGTATCTCACCATTTGCGGCTAGGATTGCCAATAGCAGCACGAGCCCGACCAACATGGTGACCGAGGAAACGAGAACCGATTTCACAGCGACGAGCTCGACAGGGAAAATCGTCCCCTTCAGCAACGAGCGATTATCGATGAGGCTTCCGACCCCAGAGGACAGAGCTTCGCTAAATCCGAGAAAGGGAATGAGGCCTGAGAAAATAATGAGCGTGTAGTCAAATGAACTCTTGCCAGGGATACGAACCTGCAGAATGAGATTGAAGACGAGGCTGTAGAGTCCCAAAAATATAATCGGAAACAAGACCGTCCAGGCCATGCCAAAAACACTCGCGCCGTGGCGCTGGCGCAGGTCGTGCATCAGGGTAGCGAACACCATCCATCGGTTAGCCCAAATGAGACGAATGGGTGCCAGGAAGAACATCACCACCTTCTTCAATGCTGCATCCATCAAACTCGCCTTCGCTCGACGACCTCGTTCAATTGCGCATAGATCTCGATAAGCTTCTTTCCTTCGATGTCCCAATTGAGACGCATGCCGGCCGTACGCGCGGCCGCCTTGAGAGTCGCAAATCTCTCAGGATCTGCCAGCGCTTGCGCGATTGCTTCGGCGATCGACTTGGGTTGGTCGAGGTTGGTGATGACGCCAAAGCCGTGCTCCTCCGCAATGTCTCGTAGAAAAGGGAGATCGTTGGCGAGGAACGGTAGTCCGGCGACAGCGAACTCGAATAGCTTGTTGGGGCTGCAATAGAGGTGATTGAGGTCCACCGGTCGATAGGGGATAACGCCCAGATCCGCCTCCCAGGTGAGCTCTGCCAAGAGCTCCGGCTCCATCCGGCCCATGAAAATGACTCGGCCATCGTCCGTTCCTTGCTCCTGACTGATAGCCTTGAGTTGTGGTTCGCACTCGCCATAACCGATCAGCACAAGATGAATCCCCGTAAGGAAATGCGCTGCGGCTCGCACAAGCGCGTCAATGCCGCGCTCGGGCGACATCCAGCCCTGGTAGAGGACAATCTTTGCCTGCTCGGACAGTCCTAGTTGCGCCCGCAAATTCTTGACTGCTGGAACCGCCGGACCAGGAGGCGCGGCATTGAGCAACACCCTCGGAGGCAGGCAGCCGTAGTCGCGCGCCATGATCCCCGCAATGTAGGGATTGACTGTAATAGCCGCGTCCGCGGCATGTATGAACCGTCGTTCTCGGCGACGATACCGTCGCCTGACAGGCGCCGGGAGTTGCGCCTGCCCATGATAGAGCTCATGCGCATCGTAAACGAGAACGCAGTTGCGCCGTCGCTTTACATCCGCTCCAACACGGAGCAGCGGATAATCGTGAACGTGCAGGACATCGAACTGCCTCTCCAAGACCTGACGAAGCACAAAATGTTCAAAGCTTGTGAGCCCCGTGACGAGCGCGAGGAGCTTCTGGGTGGCTCGCCACAGATACGGCCAGAGCCTGTTATTGCGGTGGTTGACAAATCGCAGGAGCTTCTGAGCGCGTGTGTCATTCCAATCGTAGACGTATCGAGAAATAGGGATGCCATGCCATACAGACGTCTCGGCCTGCGGACATTCGAAACCGGCGAGGAGTTCAACCTGGTGACCGGCGTCGCGCAACGTCTCTGCTTCTTGCAATATTCGTCGATCGATCATCAGATGATCTGTCGTAATCATCAGAATCCGCAAACTACGCGAAGCGGGCACTTTGGTAGCTCGAGATGCAGGCCGGCCAGGAACCAAATCTCGATAGATCCCCGTCAGTTTCCTAGCCACGTTTTCCCAACTGTGCGCCTCGCGGAGCTGGATCGCCGCCTTCGACATGTCAAAGCTAGAATAGCCCTTGGCCATGTCCACTATTCCCGCGGCCAGGCCATCCTCGCTATTTTCCACGATGAGTCCGGTTTCACCGTGGATGACGAAATCCTCCGGACCTCCACAAGCCGTGGTCAGCACGGGACGACCGCAGGCCATTGCCTCTAACGCAACAAGGCTAAAGGTCTCAGTGTGACTTGAAACCACAAGAAAATCGTGAGCCCGCATGGTGGCGGCCACCTCGGGCCGCTTTCCGGCGGGCATGAAGGTCACGCGGTCATCGATACCCAGTCCCGCCGCTTGCTGGCGAACGGCATCGACCCCTTCCCCGCCGCCCATTACCGTCAATTCAAGGTTCGGCGCCTCTGGCAGCGCGCGCTTCATTGCCCTGATCAGGCGGTCCACACCTTTGATCGGACTTGGGTGGCCAACCCAAAGCATCCGAACCGCTGCGTTGCGATCTTCGACTGGAGGCGCCGAAAAGTATACGGTGGGATCAAAGCCATTGCCCAACACCTCTACCTTCTCGGCCACTTTCCCGAGTTCGGTGGCCATGTCGGCCTGTAGCGATCGACTGACGGCGAGCACGCGATCGGCGCGCTCTACTCCGGTCTTTGTGAAATGGCGATAGCCGGCATGGCCCGTCAGCACCGAAAAGGGTCCCGTATGCTCGGTCAGAACCACGGGACGGTCGAGGCGCTTGCCGATGCGAACCGCAGCGTGGCCATCTAGGAAGGATGTATGGGCGTGTATCAGATCAAACGGGAAGCGCGCACGCACCTGTTCGATGACGCGATTTGCGCCCTGCCAATAGGTGATGGAATGAATAAAATCGCGAAATATGCCGCCAACACAATACGGAAAATACATCACGGGCACGCCATCCCAGCGGTGCCAGCGAAGAGGCTCGTTCCGCCACACCTTCAAGGCCCGCGATATCGTGGCTGGCGCGTGGCTGGAGATCCAGAACGGCTCTCCCGACAGAACAACGACCTCGACGCCTCGACGCTGAAGGGCCTTGACCTGTTCATGCACAAAAATGCCGCCCGTAGGGTAGTGGTCCCGCGGATACATGTGAGAAAGGACGAGGATGCGGGTCGCGCTCATATGTTCGCCTGATCCTCAGAGAGCAGGCTTCGGTAATCCCCGGCGCGGTCATGAAATGCCTGAAACCACAGCTCGAGGCTCAGCAGGCCCCACGTCTTGCGTGAAAATGGCTGGGTCCGACCAAAATTGGCCAGCACGGCATCAGCGTTGATAAACGGTCTCCGACGCTCCTTCATCGTCGCGAAGATTTCGGAGATCATGCCGTTGAGAGGCCCCTCGAACCACTCCTTCAGGGGCACCGGAAAGCCCATTTTGTCGCGTCGCTCGAAAATTTCCGCTGGAATCTCATCCGCAAAAACTTCCTTGAGCAGATGCTTCAAACGTCCGCCGGAGAACTTGATGTCAGGCGGCAGCGTCGCGGCGAATTCGACCAGCGGATGATCGAGGAACGGCAGGCGGCTCTCCAGTCCGTGTGCCATGCTCATGCGATCCTCAACGGTAAGCAGACCGGGAAGCAGGCATTTGAAGTCAAAATGTGTCATGCCATCGAAATAGGCCTGCTTGCGCACATTCTCAGTATTGTTGAATATGGCGCGATAAGACTCTACCACAGGGGCTAGGTCGAGTTCGTCCCAGGCAATCTCCTCCTTCATATCGTTGGCACGATTGATGAGACGGAAGTAACGATCGTCCATCGCGCCAAACAGGCCTTCTCGCCAGAACTCGCGCATCAACGGCAAATAGTCGCGCAGCAATCCCAGATTGGGGACGATGGATTCAATTGTGACAAGAAAGTTGCCATTCTTGTAACTTCCGTCTATCGCCGCCTTGATGCATTGTTCGAAGTAGGCAAGCAGATAACGCGCATAGCCCCCGAAGATTTCGTCGCCGCCCTGACCGCCAAGCACAACACGCACATGCTGCGACGCCAACTTCGAAACCATGTACTGCGCAAAGGAGCCCGGACCCGCTACCGGAAAGTCCAGATGATAGATTACATCTCGGATGTGGCGGTGGAAGTCTTCGTGGCCAATGTCTTCGACATGAAGCATTCCGCCCACCGCGTCCGTCGCCGCTCGGGCGTACGTGCTTTCATCATACCCTGGATACTCAATGAATCGGCCATTGAAGGCATCCAGATCAGCGCCATTTTGACGAGCGGCGATGATCGCTAGAAGGCTGGAATCGACGCCGCCTGAAACATAGGCTCCCACCGGCACATCGCTGCGCAGATGCAGCCGCACGGAGTCTTCCATGATTTCCCGCAGCCGGCGCCGGAAATAGGATGGGCTGTGCTCGTGATCGATCTCGTACTGGACATCCCAATAGCGTCGAATCGAGACAACTCCGTTCTCGACCACGAGAGTGTGCCCTGGAAGCAGTTGCTTGATTCCGCTGAACAGCGTGGTTTCGCCGATACAGCACTGGAAGGTGAGATACTCGGCAAGAGCAGCTCGATCGGTTTCGATCGTCGGCAAGAACGGCAAAAGCGCTTTCGCCTCGGAGGCAAAATACAGATCGCCATTAACAATCGCGTAGTAGAATGGTTTGATACCAAAGCGATCGCGCGCACAGAAAAGTCGCTGCCGCCGCTCGTCCCATAAGGCAAACGCAAACATGCCGCGCAAACGAGCTGTACAGTCTATTCCCCAGTGATCGTAGGCTGCGAGGACGACTTCCGTGTCCGTCGCGCTGCGGAATTTCCAGCCATCCTGCAACTGCTCACGCAGCTCGACAAAATTATAGATCTCTCCGTTGTGAACCACGCAATCGCCCGAAGGCGCAGCCATGGGCTGGGCACCCGCTTCAGAGAGGTCGAGGATGCTCAGCCGGCGATGCGTCAGCCCCGCGTTCCGCCCCGGCGCAGTCCAGTTCCCATGCCCATTCGGTCCACGGTGAGCGATGAGCCGGCTCATCACCGACAGCTTCCGGTCCAGGTCCTGCAGCGGACCGCGGCCAAGACGCAGAATTCCAGCTATCCCACACATCGGTCAGCTTTCGCCGGTACATGTGAGGGAAACACCGTCCATCGAAGTCTTGTTTTTTGATAGGCGTGCATCGGGAAGCCAATTCCAACTTTCACAAAATTCTCGATTCAACAGACCATCCATCGGAGACCGTTTTGCTGATCGTCCGCCATCCCGATTGCTACACGAGCACGAGCTCCGCCGGTGGAACTGCACTCCAAAGACCAGAGTCCACAACATTTTTAGCTCCGGCCAGCATAGGCCAAAGCTCTACCCGCCTAGATGGAAGAGGCATTACCCCTGATCGAACCGACCGCAGCACAACATCGGTCAATATCTGCAGAACGAAGGTCCCCACCATCGAGCGCTACTTGCCGGAGAAACCCATCTGAGGACAACCCAGCCGTTGCAAATAGCGCTAGGACATTCCATAAATGCTGTCAATCATCAAGGTAGATCAAAATTACGCAATAATTCTAACGGTTTATGGGTAGTTCGCGAGCGTGGACTCCGTGATTGGAGCAGACTCAAAAAATCCGGCGGACGGGAGGAAGGCTTCTCAGAAGCAACGCTGCCAAGAACGAGAAACCCGTCGTCAGCATGAAAGTTAACACAATCTCGACCGACGGGTTGGCTATCGGCGTGCCTGCAAATCCATACGCTTTGCGTACAGTTTCCAACACCATCGGATGCAGCAAGTACACCAGCAAGGTTGAAGGCGCCAATTTCTCAAGATACCACGCCGTCGCCGTTGGAACGTTGACCGACAGCAGAAATCCGAAGATGCCGATAGCCGTGATGTAAGTCATGGGCGAAAAATATGTCCACGCGTACAGTGTCCAATTCCAGGACGCGCCTCGAAGCAATGCGCACACTTCGACCCAGATAGCGGTCATCAGATAACCAAGAACAAATAATCGCCAAAGCTGATGCTTAGCGAAGCGAAGCATCAGAAAACCGAGAACGAAATAGCCGACGTAGTCCCAGGCGAACGTCACTGCGTTTCTGGTATAGGAAAGCGTCGCCGTTCCACTCGTCAGCACAATGCAAGTGATCACACAGTACGCCAGAGTGGCTTGGGCGAGCGTTCGAGGGTTGAGACTACGCACGATGCTGCTGACGATCGGTGCGATCGCGTAGAGCCCGATCATCACAAACAAAAAATACAAGTGGAAATACGGCGCGCCGTTCACAGTATCCAAAAGATACTGCCCCCATGCAAAATCACCGACCACAAATGCCCGCCACAGACCGTACACGATAAGTGAAGTAAAAAGCACAATGAGCATTCGCGGGACTCGGCGGCTGCACGCCTCCTTCCACGTCACTCCCTTGCTCAGCAGGATTGCGCCACTGAGCATTACAAAGACAGGGACGGACCATCGCGTCGCGGAATTTGCGACGATCGCCTCGAACCAATATCGATGACTGATTTCTCCCGCCATGTAGGCATACACCGACCTCGCAGAAACATGGAGCAAGATCACCGCCAGGCAGGCGACGACGCGGATCAAGTCGAAATTTGAAGATCGTGAACCCGTATCCTCCAGCTTATCGTGTTGAGTCATGGCGTTGCGGCTCGTACTGGTATTGCGAAGAATGACGTACCTTCAGGCTGACGATCCCGTTGCAGGATAAGGGGGAGATCGCATGTGCTCCGGGCGATGGAATGCAAAGCCCTTTCCAACGACGACGTCAGGCCTTTACGATCCGATCGCGATTGTCCGACACGCCGGAAGTTGCATTTCGTGTATCGACGACGAGCTTGCTCCAATCCACAAGGGTCGGGTAGCTGACCCCGTCATGGTCGGTACAAATGAGGGCCACGTCGAAGCCCCTGATCGCCTTTTCGGTGAAGTCGATTGAGCGCATACCGGCCAGCGTCGCATGTTCCCGCGTATGGACGATGACCGGAACAAATGGGTCGTAATAAGCTACATTCGCCTTGCGCTGCCGCAACTGGTCAATGATCACCAGGGCGGGACTTTCACGCATATCGTCGACATTTTTCTTGTAGGCGACGCCGCAAACGAGAACGTGGGCACCATTGAGTCCCTTACCGAAACGTTCATCCAAGGCGTGAGAAAGGCGTGACACGATATGGTCGGGCATGGCCGTATTGATCTGGCCCGCTAATTCGATAAAGCGCGTGGCAATCGAGTATTCTCGCGCCTTCCAAGTCAAGTAAAAGGGATCGATCGGGATGCAATGCCCTCCCAAACCAGGCCCCGGATAAAATGGCATATACCCAAAGGGCTTGGTCTTGGCAGCTTCGATCACCTCCCAAATATCGATGTTCATCCGGCCGTAGACGAGCTTAAGTTCGTTTGCGAGCGCGATGTTGACCGATCGGAAAATGTTCTCGCTCAGCTTCACAGCTTCCGCCGTGGCACTTGACGACACCGGCACAACTTTTTCGACGATACTGCCATATACGGCCACCGCGAGTGTTTGGCTGGTGGAGTCGTCCGCCCCAACTACCTTTGGGATCTGGGAGGTCTCGAACTCAGGATTACCCGGATCCTCTCGCTCAGGAGAAAATGCCAAAAAGATATCTGCTCCGACCTTCAGCCCATGACGCTCCAAAATCGGCTGAACCACCTCCCGCGTCGTGCCGGGATAAGTCGTTGATTCCAATGAAATCAGATGCCCCGGGCGTAGATGCGGCAAAATACTCTCGGTTGTCGAAACGACGTAGGATAGATCCGGCTCGCGATATCGGGTGAGCGGCGTCGGCACGCAAATCAAAATGGCGTCCACCTCCTTTAGGCCGGAAAAGTCAGTCGAGGCCGAAAAGCTGCCGCTTGTAACCAGCGCCTCAACTTCGTGACCGGGAAAATGTCGGATATAGGAGCGCCCGGCATTAAGAGCATCGACTTTCGTCTGATCGATGTCGAACCCGGAGACCCGAAATCCCTTCCGCCAAAAGCCTCGCGCAAGTGGCAAACCAACGTAGCCAAGGCCGACGATGCCGACCGTGTAGTTTCTCTCATTGATCGCCTGGAGCAACTGCTCCAGCGCGACTAAACGAGATGCACGCTGTTCTGGATGGCACTCGAATTCGGTGCCTGGTTGCTTTGATGAATGCTGGATAGACAATTTTCACCCCGAGAAACAAAGATGAGGCGCTTCCGTCCCGCTCTCCAGCAGAAGTCCCCAGTCCAAAGAAATCGTGCCCTTCACTCGGTCGATTGTGGCGCCGTCAAGCTGCAACTGTCCAAGGAAGCCAAGTCTATAACTAGTTTGATTTACGTGAACAAGTCTCCTACGGATGTCGAGGAACCCTCTCGGAGGATAGCCGCCTCTGAGGCGGGGTTAACCCATGAGTTCCAGGTGCAGGTCGGACAGCTCCGGCCGGGGGTTCAAATCATCGCTTTGAAAGGTTGCCCAACAACAAGGATACTACTCTTGAGGAGGTCAACGGTGAAGGCTTGGGGCCAAGGAAGGCTGGCCATCGGAGCTTCAACATCATAGCCGCAACGGCTGCCTTTCCCTAGATGCCTCGCTGCGTACGGCTCGCCGCAAGATCTCCTAGGTAATGGGTCAGTTCAACTGGTTTCTTGCTTCCGCGAGCGCGGAGACTCATGCCTGCTGCAGCGCCGACGCCGACGACATACATCCAACCTTCTTGAAAATCGAACAGATGTGAATTCAGGACTGAGCTGCAGATGTTTTGAATCACAACAAGCGTGCCGATCCAGCTTGCGAACTCCTCTCCGCGGAAGAACCACAGGTGAAAGAGCCACATCGTATATAGCGCGATGATCCCTAAAGCGCCCCATTGAACCGCAACAGCAAGGGTTTGATTGTGAGGGTTGCCTATCACGACGGCAGAAAGCCCGGACTTTCCCTCAGCGTCGCGCTCGAACATGGTTTTGATCGAGCCGGTCCCGTGGCCGATCATAGGTGCATCGACAAAGAATCTGAATGATTTTTGCCAGTACTCGAGCCGCAGCCCCGTCGAGAGGGGCACGCCCTGCTTGTAGAGTTCGTACTCCGCCGAAATATTTTCGACACGGCTCCGCAAATATGACGAACTAAACCACACCGCGACCGCAGCCAACGAAACAAAGAACAGCAGGATCCATGACTGCCGGCGGTCGAGATGCTTAGCTGCGAAAACGATAACCAGCACGGGAAAGTAGATCAGAGCCGTTCGTGCGGCCGCAACGAACGCCAGGTTGAAGAAGAAGCAGAGCATCAAGGCGGCGCATGCAGCTGCGAGCGCATAGCGCCGCTGCCTGTAGAAGGAAACAGCGCACGGGGCGAGTGCGATCATACACAAGGCGAATTCTTGGGTCTGATCGATATAGTTTCTAACCGGCACTCCGGCAGCTGCAGCCGGATTCAGTTTCAGCTCGGGCGCAAACAAGACAATCCAGGACAGCCCCATCAGCAAGACGCAGGATGCAAGGAAAGCCTTGAACACTGCGTCACCGCGAGCTGAGTTCTGAAAATGATAGATCAGGAACGGTATCGCGAGCAGCTTGATCACTGGCCTGATACCACGAAGCACGTCTTGGGTGGGAACGTCGCCCCAGGTGATCCCGATGAGCGCAAGAAAGAAGATCGCAAGAGCTGAAAGACAGATCGGCCGAAACAGCAGATCCAAGAATTGCGACACACCGAACGTCGGCATCAGAAAAATCACTGCGACCAGCCATAGCGATAGCACGATCGTGAAGCCGGTCGTTGACCAGGGCAATGTGGCTGCAGCCAAGCACGCAAGGAGATCGGCGTTTAGAAGGCGAGCAGATGGATCGGACAACGCGCCAGCGGAAAGTTTGGTTGTTCCGGCAACGCTCTGCGCGGCCCTAGCCAGCGACGGTGTAAAGCGCTGACGAAATCCCCGCTGCCCATTTTTCCTGCTCAAGAATCGCATTCTTTCAGCAGATCGCCCTCGATGCGGTACCGTTCGCCCGTCGCTGGGCAGATCAAGTCGTCGCCCAACCGCTCCCCTGACCGACTGACCCAGCCGATGCGAACGGCTGGAACGCCGGCCATGAGAGCAAATGCTGGGACGTTCCGCGTCACCACGGCACCCGCAGCAATGAAACAATAGCGGCCGAGATCATGCCCGCAAACAATCGTCGCATTGGCCCCGATCGTTGCTCCTCGGCCGACGATCGTCTTGCGGAATTCAGCCCTTCTATTGATAAACGCACGAGGATTGTTGACGTTGGTAAACACACACGACGGGCCGCAGAATACATCGTCGTCCAGGTCAACTCCCTCGAACAGCGAGACGTTGTTCTGAATCTTGCATCCGTCGCCGACACGGACACGGGGGCCGATCATGACATTCTGACCGATCACACAGTCTTTGCCGATGGCCACCTCGCCGAGAACATGGCTAAAATGCCAAATGCGTGTCCCCTTGCCGATCGTGACGCCATCATCGACATAGGCACTCTCGTGGATAAAAACCTCTGCAAAGCTGTTATCGGCCGGCAACTGTCGTCCTCCATCTGCGCCGCTGGGCGGCATCTGCCAGTGCTATGAAACGCTCGATCTCTCTGTTCCGATCAAGTCATTGCTACGGGACTATTCTGTGTCAAGTTGACAGACCGACACCTCCAAGCGACGGCTCGCTCAAGCGAACACTCGGCGGCCAATCCCGCAGAGCCGTGGTACTATTTGACAAACGGGTGGCGCTCGCCGGCAGCCACAAGAGGGGAAGTCCTGAACTCCGATACCGCCTCCACGCACGGTCTGACGTCATCCAGCGAGAAGCCTCGGCCAGCCACGATCTCGCGGTAACTCGAGTTATGCAAATCCGTGAAACCGTCTGAAAACTCGATCTCCTCGCCGTCAATCGTCAGCGAGCGGTAGCTCGTCTTCTTTCCTTGCACCTCTGGGGGGAGATCTTTGCGATCGATCGAGAGAAACCACCGAACGTCCGCGCGCTCATACGAAATCATTCCGGCGGCCCGTTCGGCTTCCCTCACATGGGCTACGGTAGCAAGCCTCTGACCAAAAACATAACCAAGCATATCAAAGAAATGAATGCCGATGTTTGTCGCGACGCCACCAGACTTCTGATCGTCTCCCTTCCATGATGCATGGTACCATCGCCCCCGTGACGCAATGTAGGCCAAATCGACGGAGTGACGCCTGTCCGAAGCGGCGACGCGCTTTTTCAACTCTTGAATGACGGGATGCAAGCGCAACTGGAGGATTGTTGAGATGCGGTGACCAGTGTCACGCTCCATCCCGGCAAGGCCATCGAGATTCCATGGGTTCAGGACGAGCGGCTTTTCGCAGATTGCATCGGCGCCCGACCGCAGCGCAAAACGACAATGCGCGTCATGGAGATAGTTTGGCGAGCAGATCGACACGTAGTCGACACCTTCATTGCGACGTCGAAGCTTATCGACGTGACGGTCGAACCGTTCGAATTCCGTGAAGAAATGGGCCTCGGGGAAATAACTGTCGATCACCCCCACCGAGTCGTTCGGATCGAACGCTGCCCGGAGCGCGCCTCCAACGGACTTGATCGCGCCCATATGACGTGGTGCGACATATCCGGCTGCGCCAATCAGCACAAATGCGGTCACCCCTTTGCTCCCTCAGACTGATGACATTAGCGCAAGAAAGGCACGATCACCTCGTCAGGTAAAGGCGACCAATGCCAGTCGCCCCTTCAACAGATTAGTGCAACCAAGTCAAGGGCATAGTGTCCGCCGTGATTATTGCTGCAGGCCGTGCCGCCTGGGTCTGGCGGGGATTGAGCTCATCACCAGACGCCCTCGCGCTGAGCGAGGCGGGATCTTCCTACGGAGTCTGCGCACTTCCAGTTGTCCAACCACGACGGCCAAGATATCAAAAGGCGCCAGTCCTCGACCAAGGACAGGAGATGGCCGGCGGTGAGCGCAGACTGGGAGCTTCGACAGCGCATAGCAGCCCCTTCCTCGCTTTCGCCAAGTGCTATGAATCTTAATACCTTTTCCGGAATAAAGATGGATCGAGAAACTTCGCCAGACAAAACGCAAAACTGCCAGGATTGCACTAAGTAGTAGAGCGCAGTACCTGGACGACAAATGTCATCTTTTTCCAGATCCCGAAGTTTTTCGCGGCTTTTTTTCAAGATCGCTGGCGGCGCCTTGGTGCTCTTTGGGTCATTTTTCGCAACACTCAGGATCATTGATACTTCTGACATAATCGAGGAAGCCAGACGCGGAGCCTGGCTCAACATTCAGCTCGATCCAAAGCTCTGCCGGACAAATCTCGTCGGCGTCTTGCAGTGCGGCGTGTCCTATAGAGGACGGTACCTCCCGTCTACAAACACGTGGCAGGTTAGGGGCCCGGTCAATCAATCCGCTCAAGTTACGACGGCGTCCTACAGCAATGCCCCCAATCAAGCAGGCAGCATTTCCATTTTTGGCTTGCTCGCCAATTTTGATCGGAATGGAAGACTTGAGGTAAAGGGCGTGGAGGATGCCGGCACAGTGTCTTTTGAGAGATCCTTCTGGCAGAGGGCCTTCTTCAGCCTAATGGACTAGCATTTACGCCAAGCTCCGACCGAGATCTGAGCCACTTGCCGCGATGGCGCACCTCTTGTCGACCTAGCGGTACTGAACTAGAGGTAGTCAGTGGGCTCATTTCGCTGAAATTAGTAAGGGATAATGTCGACGAACTCAGTCGCAATTCACGTTTCTGCCGCTGTATGAATGAGACCATTGGAACAGATGTCGGTCTGGAAGTGGCCGGCCTCAAGGTCGGCCTGGAAGAAAGCGAGGAAAATCGGCGGTGGAAATAAGGGTCCCTAACGACTTCTCCGCTGATTGCATTTTCGACGGCACGCCTCTTGATTTCCGCGCTGACGGCTCTATCGATGCGATCGTGGATGGCCGTTTCGAGCTGGGCGTTGATATCGCTATGATGGAATACAAAGGATACGCCGCTCATGACGCGCTCGGCTGCAGGAGTCCTCAGCAAAACCTATGGCCTCGTCGACTGCGCTGTCCGACCGATAGTCGTATATGGCCTGGGCGGTTGATTTGGCTGCTGTGGAAATGTGATTACGCGCTTCGAATGACTGACAAGGTATCGGTCAAAACAGCGAAATAGTAGTCCGGCGTTAGGAAGCGCGAGTGCGTACCCCTAGCCACAAGCGGGCTCATGACCGTAGAAAATTGTGTCTGTTAGACGCGACAGGCTGCCAACACGCCGAGAGCCTCGCGACGCCCACGAAGCTATTCCGCAGCTCCACGAAGAATCCCTGAAACAATCCATGCCTAGCTTGGTTGCCAACCAATAAGGGGACGGCGATCATGTTGAACATGCTTCTAGACGCGATTTACAACGATGTGATCTCAGCCTCGATTTCAGGCATGAATACCCAGGGCGCAAATAGCTCGGCCGCATCGATCGCTGCCGCCACAAGCGCCGCTTGGTTGCCGGAATTGATCGCAGCTCTGGATAACGTCAATGCGCTTCCCTCGCCACGTCAGGCCGACATTGACGCATGTCAGGCTCAACTAGCCCTTCGGAGCGCACCAACTCAACTGACGCTGCACTGAGCTACGGCCTCTTGCGAGCTACGGCCTTTTTGCCAACCAATAAAACGACGACGGCCGCCCGAGCCGGCCGACTATCGACTTACAAACGCGACTACCCGTAAAATTCCGGGGTCTACACCTTTGTCCCCAACAATCCTCCGCCGCTCCGTCGGGCAGAGTAGCAAACGGGGCCGCGACCGATATGTTCCCCAAAGCCGGGGGGCGTCAAAAATGGAAGTGATTGGCTGGTTTTTGTTTGCTGCTACTATTCGCTGTCTTGGCGCTGGCTCGCCGGCAAGATCGAATGCCGTAGTTGGAAAGTGACTGCCGGTCTGCTTGCCGATCGCGCTTGATAGTTGCAGCGTGAGTTGCGCGGACGCTTCCGCGCCACCTAAAAAGTTTTGGAGCGATGGAACGAAGGCTATCGGATTGCCTTGAGTCTCGCCATGCTCGCCGCCGAGCTGGCGGAGCGGCCCCGGCCTACCCTCAAAAGCCCCCTGAAGCCGGGGCTGTCTCTCCGCCCTACCAGCCCCAGTTGTTACGGTTGATCATGTCCTGACGCGCGGCGTTGTTCTCATAGATTTGCTCCTGCCGCCGATAATTGTTGCGTTCGATCATCCTCTGGCGACGCGCGTTGTTTCGCTCAATCATCCGTTCGCGTCGCGTCTCACCATAATCACCATAGTAGCGGGACTCCGCGTCACGGTAAGAGTAGCCCTGCGCCCACGACGACGTGCTCACAACTCCGGCAGAGCCAATGAGCGTTAAGGCAGCAACGCCGCTGATAATCAGACTGCGAGAATTTCCCATGACTGGTCCCTCAATTGTGTACGAACCAAAGTCTTAGGAGGCAGTAAGTTCCTGGCATTGAGGACAGGACCGGCGTGAAACGGCTGCCAACTAACGATCACTTCGAACTTTAGAAGGTGCATGAAGCCGTGGTTACTAGAGGGCTCGACGTCGGCTAAGTCAGGCATCGACCTTGGCGACGTCGCGTTTCGTCCAGCGTGCATTGGCGCCTTTTCGTGCGATTTCCTTACGCTGAGCGGCGGTGAGCGAGGCTGCCCTTACTAGCCCCCAGCCGCCCGTGCGGGAACCGCCCACGGTGATCTCTCTCGCCCTCTTCTTGGCGATTCTTTCTTGCCGCAGTGCGATGCGGCTAGGGACGCGCCGACGACTAGGCGCACCCCAAGTTTGAGCATTCACAAACCTTGATATTCTGCCGATGTGCATGACGCGTGGCTGCACATTGACACGCCGCTGCGGAGCTAGTGACGCTGCGTAAGGTTAGGCGGCAACGATAGCTTCCAGCAGCCGCTTCCATCTTTCGACCTCGTGGACTTCAGGCCGAAGCTTGCCCTCAAGCGCGCGGGTAAACCTGGTTCTCTCGGAACTCTCAAGCTTGGCCTTCAGCTCCGTACGATGCTTCTTAAAAAGCCCCTTCAGCTCCACTTCCTGTACGGTGCTGTGATGTCCCATGCCCTGGTGTATGCGCCGTCCGTGTTGAGGACAATCAACCCGGAAATTCCGCGCGACCCCGGCAACGGTGCCATCGTGAACGCCGGAGAGTACTTCTTCAGCAAACATGGTGCCCTTCCAGGAGCAAGTGCAATTTACCGATTTTTCCAAGAACTGATCCCTAGGAGCCGAGTATACGATGTGGCGTTGACCGCAGGAGCCGCTCTGGTACAGCTCCCGCGGCCGGTGCCGCGACGTTCCGCGCGATCGACACGGCACGGTTCAAGGTTGGCACGTAGGCACGCGGGCGTAAACCGGCGGTCCAGTCTTACTGCCATTCGTTCTCGGGAATTGTGCCGGGCGGCGGCTTCAGTTGCTCCAGACCGGCCTCGATCGCTGCCAACTCGTCCTGAATCCCCTGGATTGCGCCAGCCGCGTCAAGCCCAGTAACGGCCTGCAAGTCCGATAGGAGTTTGCGGCGATGCGAACTCAGCTCTTCAAGCGCCCGGCGATCCTTCACCTTCACATAGCCGGCAACGATCAGCTCAATGGCTTTGGACATCGCTCAGGTCATCAGCCAATCCGCAGATCTTCAGCGGACATTTTGCCTGACTGCCCCGCCCTAAGCTCGTAGCTCACACGGGCACCCTCTGCCAGCGCACTGAAACCCGCCTTCTCCACTGCACTGATATGAACAAATACATCCGGCCCGCCATTGTCCGCCTGAATGAAACCATAGCCCTTTGCCGGGTTGAACCACTTCACCGTGCCCATCGCCACGCTTGCTACTCCAATTCTTTTGGAAAAACTGAAATGTTCTCGGTCTACACCACCCCGCCGAAATCGATACCCGCTTTGGCGAGTTCCTCCGCCTCCTCCGCGGTCGCGGTCGGCTTTGTGTCAAGGTAGGGATGCTCTGACGTCGGAAAGACAACTCGGATGTTCTGACCGTCTGTCCGCGTAATACGGGCAAAGTGCCTGCGCCCGGATGCTATTCGCTGAATATGGTACCCTTTGTACGTAATCATAACCCACAGACACTACTGACGCTGGGATAGGATTTTTCTAGCTGACGCGACGCAACTGTACAATGGCTTGATCTGAGTGATCGATTGAACCGTTAACGGCATCTCCCAAAAGAAAACGGCCGACTTGGGAGCCGGCGATAAGGTAACTAGGATTGCGGCCAGTGTCGCCCGGTCGCGGGTTGCCTTATAGCATAGAGGCCTACCAGCGTGAACCGACGAGCCCAGATACTAGTAGCGGTAGCGCGGGAAAGACGGCGCCGAAGCAATCTTGAGCGTAAGCGTCGTTTCGCTCCCACCTTCTCGCGGCACATGGGATAAGCGAGTTTCACGATCTCTTTGAAGGGATCGGCTTGTGTCTATGCTTGACCATACGCTTAAGTCGGACGTGACGGCGCGCCGGCTGGAAGTGATCACGGAGACGGGACGCCGTCGTTGGTTCTCCAAGGACGACAAGGCCCGGATCGTCGAGGAGACGCTGGTACCAGGCGCGGTCGTTTCCGAGATTGCCCGGCGACACGGGCTGAGCCCACAACAAGTGTTCACCTGGCGCCGGCAAGCACGCCGGTTGCCGACGCCGATGCCTGACGATCCGCCGTTTGTACCGGCGGTGGTAGACGCCATGACCCCAGTCGCGGCTGTTGGCCATGAGCGCAAGACAGCGCGACGCAAGGCCAAGCCAGATGCCGGAGGCATCGAGATCGAAGCCGAAGGTGTCACTATCCGGGTGGGCCGAGGCGCGGATGTGGCGATGATTGCGGCCATCGTCCATGCGCTGAAGGCAAGCCGGTGATCGGCCCGTCCGGAACTGTTCGGGTGATGGTGGCAACCAAGCCGGTCGACTTCCGCAAGGGAATGGAGGGGCTTGCTATGTTGGTGCGCGAGCACATGCAGGCCGATCCGTTCTCGGGTGGGGTCTATGTGTTCCGTGCCAAACGCGCGGATCGGATCAAGCTAATCTTCTGGGATGGTACCGGTTTGTGCCTGTTCGCCAAGCGGCTCGAGGAAGGCGTCTTCCGCTGGCCGAAGATCGAGGATGGCGTGATGCGTTTGTCGGCGGCGGAATTGTCGGCGCTGCTCGAAGGGCTTGATTGGCGGCGTGTCCACGCGGCACGGGAGACGATCGTCCCGACGCAAGCCGGATAATTGTGGGTCGCGCTGCGGCGAAGTGAATCAGGGGCATCGAGCGCGTCGTCAGGCGGGCACGAATATGCTCTGATTTGCCAGTGAGCGATAACCTTCCTGATGATCCTGAGACGCTCAAGGCGATGCTGCTGGCAGCGCTTCACGAGAGCGAACGGCTGCGTCAGATTATCAAGGAGCTGCAACGCCACCGCTTTGGCCGGAAGGCCGAGACGCTCCCCGAGGAGCAGATGCTGCTGGGCCTCGAGGACGTCCAACAGGTCGCAGCCTCTGCCGAGGCCGGTCAGGACGAGACAACCCCTGAAGGCCGAGTGGAGCGCGCACGCAAGCGGCGCGTCAATCGCGGAGCACTGCCGGCGCATCTGCCGCGGATCGAGGTCGTTGTCGACATCGACGACAAGACCTGCCCCTGCTGCCAGGGCGAACTGCACCAGATCGGCGAAGACAAGAGCGAGCGGCTGGACATGGTGCCGGCGCAGTTCCGCGTTGTCGTCACCCGACGTCCCAAATACGCCTGCCGAGGCTGCGGAGATGGCGTCCTGCAGGCCGAGGCTCCGGCCCGGTTGATCGAGGGGGGCCTGCCCACGGAGGCAACCGTCGCCCAGGTTCTGGTGTCCAAATATGCCGATCATCTGCCGCTCTACCGGCAAGCCCAGATCTGCGCCCGTCAGGGCATCCATCTCGATCGATCAACGCTGGCGGACTGGGTTGGGCATGCCGCCTTCCATCTGCGCCCGCTGCACGAGCGCCTTCTCACGGTACTTAGAGCAAGGTCGAAGCTGTTCGCCGACGAGACCACGGTGCCGGTGCTCGATCCCGGTCGAGGGCGCACCAAGACCGGCCAGCTCTGGGCCTATGCCGCCGACGACCGGCCCTGGAGCGGCCTAGATCCGCCCGGCATCGCCTATGTCTATGCACCCGATCGAAAAGCCGAGCGGCTGTTCAGCCATCTTGCTGGCTTCAAGGGCGTCCTGCAGGTCGATGGCTACAACGCCTACCCAAAGCTTGCCGAACGTGGCGGGGTCGAGCTCGCCTTCTGTTGGGTGCACATGCGGCGCAACTTCTACGAACTCGCGACAGCCGGCCCCGCTCCGATCGCGAGTGAGGCGCTGAAGCACATCGCCGCATTCTATGCGATCGAGAAGGAGATCCGCGGCCGCAGTGCGGAGGAGCGGCGCCTCGTGCGGCAGCAGAAGAGCCGACCACTGGCCGATGCCTTCGAGGTATGGCTGCGCGCCAAGCTGGCTCTCATCAGCCAGAAGATCAAGCTCGCCGAGGCCATCCGCTACGCCCTCTCGCGCTGGCAAGGCTTAACGCGCTTTATCGATGACGGCCGCATCGAACTCGACAACAACACGGTCGAGCGATCAATCCGTGGCATCAAGCTCAGTCGGAAGAATGCGCTGTTTGCCGGATCCGACGGGGGCGCCGAACATTGGGCCATCGTCGCAACCTTGGTCGAGACCTGCAAGATCAACGACGTCGATCCGCTCGCCTATCTCACGGACGTCTTGACCAGGATCGTCAGCGGTCATCCCAACCGCGACATCGACCAGCTATTGCCTTGGGCCTACCGCGCTCAAGCCCTCAAAGCTGTGGCCTAAGAACGACGCTTACTCTTGAGCCCGCTGATCACCGCGCCGGTTATGGCGATGCGAATGCTCGGCCTAAAGCACAGCCGGCCGAGCAGAAGCCGGATCAGGCGCATTAGACATACCCGTCCAGTTGCCAGCTCTACGAGCCCACCTGCTCAAGCAGGCCTTCCATGTCAATCCCGCTATCGTCCGGCTGGGTGCCGTCGTGCTCGTGCTCAAGGTCGGTTCAGTTTCCGGCGGTTCCCGCGGGCCGAGGCTGCCCAGGGACGGCTCGTCGTCTCCAGCGTCCTCATCGTCCCCCTCGCTCACCTCCAACTTGTCGGTATGGCACGCCACGTCGTCGACCACCTCTTCCCGCTCGGTCATCACGTATGGGTCGGAGCCGTCCAGGAAGGCGATCAGCTGTTCTATATCGGCAGATGCCTCTTTCCTGAGTCTGGTAAGGCGCCGGAGGGTTGTTTGCCGCTCCCGTTCTTGGATAGCCAGCCCGCTCAGCGGACTTACAGATGCGTCTAAGGGTGGCGTGCTATGCACGCTGTCAGCCTCAGGCGGAGATCGGAAAGGCGGCATATCATAGGGTGCTTGCCCCCTCCACTGCTCCATCGAAGGTGCGATATGCCCAGATAGCGCAAAGGTGCACGTGCCCTTCTGCCCAGGTAGTCGAGGTGGGACTTTCTCGGCAGTATGCCGATTTGAAGCCGCGGACGGTCACCGACGCGGTTTCCGCCACGGTCACCTGCCGAAGCGCGAGGTGATGACCGGTATCGGTTCGGTCGCTATCCGTAAGCGCAGATGCTCTAATAAGGCTCGGAACATCGGTTAATGGCATCACCAATCGTTCGGCCCCGGTATCGGAAGATTATTTACATAGCAATTTCAATAATGTACGAGTTCGTAGTTTTATTCTGAATGGCGCACCATCCGGCTCTTCCAACAGCCCAATATCCAAAGCAATTCTGTAATTCCAACGGCTTCGCGCTGCCGATTGGCTATTCGGCCGCAATCCAGTTTCGCAGGCCATCGACCGTGCGAAATCCGTCCGCCGCGTAGCAGCGGATGGAGGGAAGGAAGGCCTGCATCATCTCGGCGAGCGCGTGTCCTGGACCGAGATCCAGCACCCTGCTGACGCCCAGCTCCGCAAGGGCTTCCAGCGTCGCCGACCAGTCGATCGGGCGCGCCACCTGGCAGGCGAGCTTTGCTGTTGCGTTGCTCGCGGAGAAGATGCGCTCGCCGTCGCCTCCGGCGAGCAGGACGCGCTGGCTTGCAATGGCGGAGCGTGTGCTGGCGTCGAGCGCCAGTTGAAAGGGGTGGCAGGCCTGTTCGAGCTGCCGTGTGTGCGAGGCGATTCTCACGGCGAGAAGACCTGTGCGCGTGGCGCCTTGTCGTATCGCTTCCTCGCAGAGGTCGATCACGTCCTGCTCGGCGCCTCCGACGACAACGAGACGATCGGGGTTCCTGATCGTGATCTCGCAGCGATGCTTCCCGAGCAGGCGTTCGAGCGCGGCCGGGTCGAGCCCGCGGACATAGCCGAGGCGGCCGTCGGGGCCGGCGACGCTATCCATCAGGCGCGCGCGAACAGCCGTCAATCGCAAGGCTTCATCGGCGGTCCATATCCCTGCAATGCTCCAGGCGGTCATCTCGCCGACGCTGTAGCCGGTGACGGCCGCAGGTTCGGTCAGGAGATCGGCCATGCAGGCATGGATCGCGAGTGCCGACGTGACGGTCAGGATCTGGCTGACATGGTTTGCGGACAGCTCGTCTGCGCTGTGCGTCCGGACGAACTGCCGCGGATCCTCGCCAAGATGCGCGGTTGCCCCGACGAAAACAGGCTCCGCGGCAGGCTGACCGGCGGCCAGATCGAAGATCTTGTCCGAGAGGGTGCCTTGTCCACCGCAGAGCAGGGCCAGCATCAGGGCTCCAGCCGATCGACGAAGAGGGCCATGGCCAGCAGATCAGCCGAGCCGCCGGGACTGAGATTGCGTGCCACGAATGCCTGATGAATCTCGATGGCTCGCTCGCGCCAACCGTGACGTCCAACGCCTCCGGCGGCAAGAAATGCGGATGCGCTGTCTTGGGCGTAGCGCAAACCCTCCGCTCCGCCGCGATGCAGGAGGTTGGTGTCGGTGACATCGGCGATGAGCGTCATGCAGGTCTGAACGCGGACCGCTTCCTCATCGCAAGGCGCGAGCTGTCGTGCAGTATGCAGGGCGGGCAGGGCGATCTCGTAGACCGATGGGAAGCCGCAAGCCGCCTCCGCCCTGGCGCCGCCGGCACCGTAACGCCGCGAGGCCATGGCGCCGTGGCTGCGCAAGGATATGGGACCCGAAAGGATATCTTCGCCCCAGCGCTGCGACACCAGATCGCCGAGCGATTTGCGAATGCCGAGCGCACCGCGATATCCGGCCGCGGCGCAGAGCAGACCCAGTCCGAAGATCGCGCCGCGATGCGTGTTGACGCCTCCGGTTTCCGCGAGCATGGCGCGCTCAGCGGCGACCCCGATCGCGCGCAACCGGCTCATGCCGGCGCCTTCGGCTCCGGCAAGCGCCAGATCACGGAGGAATGGCCTCAAGGTATCGGCGCTGCGGCACAAGAGCCCGGCGTCCATGTCGCTGTGCGCGCCATTGTCGACATGGCTGACGAGCCCCGGCTTCGGATGAGTTTCGACTTCGAGCTTCAGGCAACGCGACGCCAGATCACCGAGCTGCTCCGCATCGGGCGCGTTGGCAGGTGTCGATTGCCATCTCAGCGCGACGTTCACGACAGACTCCCCGTCAGAAACGCGGCGCGCGTCGTGCTGATGACGCCGGCGGGGCCTTTCACGAGGACTTCATCGTCGTCAGCTCCGATGAGCTCGCGCCATTGGACCCCTCCCGCGCGACCAACGATCTCGCCGTCCAGCCGCATCGGCGCCTGGTTCGCAATCCGGCCGATGTCCGACGGCAGCGTGTCGGCTTGCCTTGCCGACGACAGCGGCCAGAGCAGATCGAGGTCCGAACTGTCGGAAAGATAGGGCAGGCCGGTGAGATGCTGCCAGGCCAGGCTGCCGAAGGTGCGTGTCTCCGGCAGAAGCTGGAGCAGCAGGCCGATCGTCTCCCGCCAGCGCGCAGGTGCCGCGGCGGCCGCATCGGCCAAGGATGGCGGCGGAGCCGATGCGATGATGTCGCCGGGTGCGAGCGCGAGCGCGATGCGCCGTTTGCCGTGGCTGGGCGGCAGCGGCAGGCCGAGCGGAATCATGCCGGCGGCATCGCTGCAAGCCGGCCGGCGAACGATGAGGGGGCGGTCGGCGCGCGCCCAGCCGTCGATGATCGACTCGCTGGCGAGTTCGGGATGGCGGCTCATCACGGCAGCCCATCCGGCGGCCGAGGCCTTCACCATGGTGTGACGCGCGAGCGCTTCAGCCATGTTGCGCTCCCTGCTGCGATATCGCGGCGAGTGCGACGACCCGATCGGCGATCTCGGCCGCCTTCCGGCGTCCGCCCCGCTCCGCGCCGAGCCGGCTGCGTTCGTCCCGTCCGGCAGGCTGTGCCAGCACGGCCGCAAGCTGCGGCGCCAGGGGCGCAGTTTCGTCCCAGACGACGTGAATGCCGCCGGTGCGGACCATATTGTCGAGCCCGGGCGCGAAAACGGGTGTCGCTTCCGCCTTGGCCTTCAGCACTTCTATCGGAAGCTTGGTGACCCGCGCCATCGACGGCAGATCCATCACGGCGGGATGCGCGCCGGGAAGCGCCACCAGCGTGCCGGTGGCAAGAGCGGTGGCGATGAACGCACCGGCCGCGCTGCCGCCGTAGAGCAGGCCGACGGTGCGGTGTCCTTCCGCTTCCGCGAGCAGCAGTACCTTGGCGAGATGCGACAAATATTCGCTGAGGCCGAGCAACTCGTCGCGCTTGCTCATGCGCTGGCTGGCGGAATCCACCAGGACCAGGATCGGCGCGCGATCCCCAGATTTGATAATCTCGATCACGCGCCCTGCGAGCGCGATCGCCTCGTCCACGCCGAGCGGCTGTCCTTGCGTGATGCCGAGCACGTGGATCAGTCCGCCGTCAGGCAGGGTCGCCGTTCCCGCGATCATCGCGCCGGTCGTTTCGATCTTTCGGCCGTTCGGGAACAGGCCGGCCAGGATGTCATCGAGCGTCATCGGCGTTCTCCCTTGTGTCTGCCGCGTGAAGAAAGGCGTCGGTCGGAAGCGCGGGGATCTCGGTCGGCGCGTCGATACCAAGCGCCTGCCAGATCTCGACGGCGTCCTCGGCTTCACCGAAACGCTGCAGGCGCCGCTCCAGGCGATTCTGCTCGGCTGCGAGTACGCCGGCGTCGCAGCCACGCTTGATCTTGAGCGCGTCGATCGCAGCATGCCGAAACGCCAGCGCCTCGTCGTCGACGAACGTGTCGGCTCCGCCGATGAGATAGCGGTGCTTGCCGCCCATGGTGCGCCAGACCAGCGCGCGATCGCGCGAGTCGAACTCCTCGATGCCCCTGTTGGTCTCGATCACTTCGGGGCCGCTCACGCTGAGCCGGCCCTGCTCGGAGATGATCAGGCGCGAGCAGGTGCCGGCGATCAGGCTGCCGCCGCCATAGCAGCCGGCACGTCCGCCGATCAGGCCGACGACGTTGATGCCGGCGCGGCGTGCCTCGACCAACGCGCGCATGATCTCTGCGATCGCGAGCTCGCCGGCATTGGCTTCCTGAAGCCGCACGCCGCCGGTGTCGAACAGGATCAGCACGTCGTGCTTGAGCGTACGCGCCGCGCGCAGGAGGCCGGTGAGCTTGGCGCCGTGGACTTCGCCGAAGGCGCCGCCCATGAAGCGTCCCTCCTGCGCGGCAACGAGCACCGGCGACCCCTCCAGGCGGCCGTGACCGATGACGATGCCGTCGTCGAACTGCTCCGGCAGGTCGAAGATCGAAAGATGCGGGCTGATCTCGCGCAGCTCGGGGCCGATGTATTCGGCAAAGCTGCCGGCATCGACCAGCGCGTCGATGCGCTGCCGGGCGCTCGCCTCGTACCAGCTCAGCGAAATAGTGTTGGCTGCGACCTGTGTCATCGTTCCGGCTCCTCGATCTTGCGGACGCCTTGCGCAAGGCGCAGCGCGACCGTGTCCGGCCGGGCTCCGCCGTCATTGATGGAGATGCGCAAGCCGCCGGCAGAGCGGCGGGCGACGAAGTCGCGGACCACGGCGTCCCACACCGCGCCGAAACCGTGAGCTGCGGTTGCGATGTCGATCGTGCACATGTCGGCCGGCGAGGCGCGTTCCAGCAGCACTTCGAGATTGCCGGAGGCGACGACGCCGACGATCGCCTGCGCGCGGGTGCCGCCGGCGGATCTGGCTGCGGTCAGCCTGAAACTGAGCTTTTCCATGCGAAACTCCTCACCAGTTGCGGAAGCGGCTGGGCGGACGGTAGAGGCCGCCGGAGGCCAGCATGAGGTCCTTGATCGAGCGGGCCGCCAGCAGGCGGCGGTCGGCGTCGAGCGGATCGATGCCGAGATCCTCGGGACGACGAATGACGCCGCGTTGCCTGAGCTGCTCGACCAGCTTCGCATCGCGCGCGCGTCCGATGTCGGTGTATCCGGCGACGCCGCGGATCGCCTGCTCGCGCTCGTCCTTGCTGCGGCACATCAGGAGGTTGGCGATGCCTTCCTCGGTAACGATGTGGGTCACGTCGTCCGAGTAGACCATCACCGGCGCGAGATCGAGCTTGAGCTCGCGCGCCAGCTCGAGCGCATCGAGCCGCTCGACGAACAGCGGAGCATTGCGCTCGCCAAAAGTCTCGCCGATCTGCACCACCAGCTTGCGGCCGCGGCGCAGCGCGGCGTTGGAGTGAGGGTCCGCTTCAGCGCCGGCCTTGAGCCAGGGTTCGCTCGGATGGCGGCGGCCATGTGGATCGGATCCCATGTTGGGCGCGCCGCCGAACCCGGCGATGCGGCTCGTCGTCACCGTCGAGCTGTGACCCTCGAGATCGATCTGGAGTGTCGATCCAATGAACATGTCGCAGGCATAGAGGCCGGCCGTCTGGCAGAAGGCGCGATTGGATCGCAGCGAGCCGTCGGGGCCGGTGAAGAAGATGTCGGAGCGCGCCGCGACATAGTCCTCCATGCCGACTTCCGACCCGAAGCAGTGGATCTGGTCGACCCAGCCGGATTCGATCGCCGGAATGAGGGTTGGATGCGGGTTGAGCGCGAAATGGGTGCAGACCTTGCCCTTGAGGCCGAGCTTCTCGCCATAGGTCGGCAGCAACAGCTCGATCGCGGCGGTGTTGAAGCCGATGCCGTGATTGAGGCGGCGCACGCCGTAGGGCGCATAGATGCCCTTGATGGCGAGCATCGCCGTCAGGATTTGGGTCTCGGTGATGGCTGCGGGGTCGCGGGTGAAGAGCGGCTCGACATAGAACGGCCTGCCGGCTTCGACCACGAAATGCACGAGGTCGCCGGGAATGTCGACGCGGGGCACCTTGTCGACGATCTCGGTGACCTGCGCCACCACGAGACCATTTTTGTAACTCGTCGCCTCGACCACGGTCGGCGTGTCTTCGGTGTTCGGTCCCGTATAGAGATTGCCGTCCTTGTCGGCGCTCACCGCTGCGATCAGCGCGACGTTCGGCGTGAGATCGATGAAGTAGCGGGCGAACAGCTCGAGATAGGTATGGACCGCGCCGAGCTCGATCTTGCGGCCGAACAGCATGCGCGCAATGCGCGCCGATTGCGGGCCCGAATAGGAAAAGTCGAGCCGCCGCGCGATGCCCTTCTCGAAGACATCGAGGTGCGCGGGCAGGACCACGCCGGACTGCACCATGTGCAGGTCGCTGATCTCAGCGGGGTCGAGGTTCGCAAGCGCCGCGGCGAGGATGTCGGCCTGCTTCTGGTTGTCGCCCTCCAGGCACACCCGGTCGCCTGATCGGATCACGGCCGCGAGAAACGCGGGCAGGCTCGGGAGCGGGACGATCTTTCCCTTCGCGTGCCGCCGGCCGGCCGTCAGGCGCTCTCCCAGAGCGGCCTTTTGCATACCCCAATTGCTCATCTCGGCTCCTTGGCATGCGAGGTTGCCTTCATTTGTACCGAATGTATGCGTATTGCGCCTTAATGTCAATTAGTGTATACGCAAACTCATAAGCGATGGATATTCGCATACACAGGAGGAGATTTAAGATGCGAATGCATGCAAGGCGTCCAAGTCGCGTGGCCGGAGCTCCGTTCGTTCAGGGGAGGCGCCCGTGACCGTTTCCGGCGTAGCGCTGCTCTCCATCTGCACGTTGCTGGGGGTCTTGCTGGGGGACCTGCTCGGCATCGCCCTCGGCGTTAAGGCCAATGTCGGCGGCGTCGGCATTGCGATGATGTTCCTGATCGCCGCCCGGCTCTGGCTGGTGCGGCACGGCCTGCTCAGCCACGGTCTCAAGACCGGCGTCGAGTTCTGGGGCAGCTTCTACATTCCGATCGTGGTCGCCATGGCGGCGCAGCAGAACGTCGTCGCTGCGGCCAAAGGCGGTCCCATCGTCGTCATCGCGGGGATCGGCGCGGTCGCCGTGTGTTTCGCGATGGTGGCCCTGATCGGCCGGCTCAGCGGCCGGGTCGAGACCATGGACGAGATCGAGGCGCGAGAGGCGCTCGAGGCGAGCGTGCCCCACTTCAAGTCCGGGAGGATCGGATGACGATGATATCGCACATTCTTGCTGCAAACTCGCTGCTCACCGCTTTCGCGGCCGTCGGGATCCTGATGTGGGTCTCCGGAGCGATCTCGAAATACCTCACCTTCGGACGCATCCACGGCTCGGCGATCGCGATCATGCTGGGTCTCGTGCTGGCCTTTTTCGGAGGCCTCGCCACGGGCGGTGAAAAGGGCGTCGCCGACCTGCCGGCGCTGACCGGGATCGGTCTGATGGGCGGAGCCATGCTGCGCGACTTCGCCATCGTCGCGACCGCCTTCGAGGTCGATGTCGTTCACGCGCGCAAGGCCGGGGCGATCGGTGCGGTCGCGCTTGGGCTCGGAACTGTCGTCCCGTTCATTCTGGGCGTGTTCGTCGCCGCGGCATTCGGTTACACCGATGCCATCTCGATGACGACGATCGGCGCCGGCGCGGTGACCTACATCGTGGGGCCGGTCACGGGGGCTGCGATCGGCGCATCCTCGCCGGTTATTGCGCTCTCGATCGCGACCGGTGTATTCAAGGCGGTGATCGTCATGATCGGTACGCCCTTCGTGGCGAAGATGATCGGTCTGAACAATCCGCGCAGCGCAATGGTGTTTGGCGGCTTGATGGGAACGGTCAGCGGCGTGTCCGGAGGGCTGGCGGCGACGGACCGGCGCCTGGTGCCCTACGGTGCGTTGACGGCGACGTTCCACACCGGGCTCGGGTGTCTGGTCGCGCCCTCTGTTCTTTACTTCGCGGTGCGCGCGATCACGGGAGGCTGAATGGCAGGATTGTTGAAAGTCGCAGCCGACGCCGAGGACGATGGCGGGCTGCTCTCCGATCGCATCCGCAACGCGCTCACCGACGAGATCGCCTCGGGTGCGCTGGTCGCCGGTTCCGCCCTGGAAGAGCAGCTGCTGGCCGATCGCTTCGGAGCCTCCCGCACGCCGGTGCGGGAGGCGCTTCGCCAGCTCGTGGTCAGCGGCCTGGTCGAAGTGCGGGGGCGGCGCGGCCTCGTCGTGGCGCGGATGACGCCCGAGCGCATCATGGACATGTTCGAGACCAGTGCCGAGGTCGAGGCGATGTGCGTCAGGCTCGCGACCTATCGCATGACCCCGCTCGAGCGCAGCCATTTGATCGAGCTGCATGACGCCTCGCTGAAGATGGTCGAGGCCAATGATGTCGATGCCTATGACGCGTTCAACCGGGAATTCCACGAATGCATCTACCGGGCGACGCACAACTCGTTTCTGGCCGAGCAGGCGCAGGATGTCCGCTCGCGTCTCAGCGCTTTTCGCCGCACGCAATTGCGGCATGGCGATCGCATTCGCAAGTCCCGCGACGAGCATGACGTCATCATGCAGGCGATCGCCGAAGGCGACGGCGACACCGCATCGCGCAGGATGCGGGCGCATATGCTGAACGCGGCCGCGGCGCTTCGGCGCTACATCGATGATCGCCTCGGCGGACAGGCCGATGGGCCTGGACCTGACAACGCCTGACGATTGCGGTTGTGCGCCGTTGTTGCAGCAAGCCAGGCAGATCGGTGCGGGCGTGAGTTGCCAGCAGGGCGCGCGGCTTTTCCGTTTTGACGAGGCCGGTGTGTGCGACCAACCAGATCGTATTCCCTGCCGGGGCAACGTCCGGCATCATCAGACTGTCACCGCCCTGTCATCGGTGTTCCATTGATCGCTGCTCCTTTCGCCGCGCAGCGCAGAGGGTGGACATGCATCTGATCAAGACAATTTCTTCCGACCGCCGGTCGATCCTGAAGGGCCTCGCGGCCGCAGCTGTCGCGCCGTTGGCGGCGCCGGCTCTTGCCGCCGAGGGCCTGCCGGCACAGCCGACCGGATCGGCGGTCGCAATCGCCACCGACAAGGCCTATTGGACGGCCGTGAAGGGGCTCTATGCCGTGACGCCGATGTCGTCAATCTGGAGAACGGCTTCTGGGGCATCATGGCCGAGCCCGTGCGGCGCGAGTTCATCCGTCTGTCCGATATGGTCAACTATCAGAACACCTATTACGCGCGGCAGCGCGCGGGCGCGGATTTCGAGGCCGTGCGGGCCAGGGTGGCGGATGCGGTTGGAGCTGCGCCCGAGGAAATCGCGCTCACCCGCGGCGCCACCGAAGCGCTGCAGCTGCTCATCGGCGGATACAACAAGCTGAGGCCCGGCGACAGCGTGCTCTACGCCGACCTCGACTACGATTCGATGCAATACGCCATGAACGCGCTCAAAGCGCGCCGCGGCGTCGACGTGGTCAAGTTCGACGTGCCGGAGCCGGCCACCCGCCAGGCCGTGCTCGACGCCTATGCCCGCGCCCTCGAGGCGAATCCGAAGACCAGGCTTCTCCTCCTCACCCATGTCAGCCATCGCACCGGCCTCGTCATGCCGGTCACCGAAATCGCCCGCATGGCCAAGGCGAAGGGCATCGATGTCATCCTCGACGCCGCTCATTCCTGGGGACAGATGGACTTCAGGGTGGGCGAGCTCGAGGTCGACTTCGTCGGGTTCAACCTGCACAAATGGATCGGCGCGCCGGTCGGCGTGGGCTTCCTCTACATCAGGAAGGATCGCCTCGCCGACGTCGACCGTGACCTTGGTGACGAGGATTTCCCGGCGACCGACATCCGCTCGCGCGTCCACACCGGCACGGTCAATTTCGCGACGGTGCTGACGGTGCCCGCGGCCGTCGAACTGCATCAGCAGATCGGCGCTGCGGCGAAACAGGCCCGCCTGCGCTACCTGCGCGACTACTGGGTCAGCCGCGTTCGCGGCTTCAAGGACATCGAGATCCTGACGCCGGATGAGGCCGGCCTCTATGGTGCGATCACGTCCTTCCGCATCGCCGGCAAGACGAGCAAGGTCGACAACGACGCCACCGTGGCGAAGCTCAGGGACACCCACAAGGTCCTGACGGTTCGCCGGGCTGGCGTCGCCAAGGGCCAATGCATCCGCGTGACGCCGGCGCTCTACACCGAGGAGGCCGATCTCGACCGGCTCGTCGAGGCGCTTGCCGCCATCACGGGTACGAAGTCGGGCTGAACCCGCGCGGGGCGGAGTGCAATCGGCCAGCGCATCGACAATCATCGCGTGATCGCCGGCACATATCATTCGAGCCGGTCAATCTAGCTTGTTGTCAGGTGGTTCGCAGTGAGCCACCAGGCAAAGGACAAGACTCATGCGCAATTACATCCTTGTGGCTCTCGCAGCGATCGCATTGGCAAACGTGGGGACGCCCTCGAACGCGACGACCATCGTCCGCGACCATCGCGACCCGCCCGTCGTGCGCGACCACCGCAATCAGACCATCGTTCGCGACCACCGCAATCAACCGGAGGTCCGCGACCACCGCCACTAGACGTCCTTGCGACGGAGCCGAACCCAATCGGTTCGGCTCCGCTTCGCGGTTCAAGCCACTGAGACCGCGCTTCGTATTTTCCCCCGCGAACTCCCTTGAGGCCCACCGATCGTCTGCGTGTGGCGCGGATGTCCATTCGCGATTGTGAGGCTTGAGCACGAGCCACGTTGCCGTCTCCGTGCTATTGCTGCTCCCCGCAACTTCCCGCGAGGACACTCATGCTTCCCCTTCCCGCCGACATCTTCACCGAGCCCGAGAACGTCTCGCCCGACGGTCTCGCCAACCTCGGCCCGCTGCGCCGTCTCGCAGGCAGCTGGCAGGCCAAGAAGGGGATCGACGTCAACCCGAAGGCCGAAGGACCGGAGCGGCGGACCTTCATCGAGCGCATTCGGATGGACCCGATTGATCCGCAGGCCAACGGCCCGCAGCTGTTCTACGGCCTGCGTTATCACATCCACATCAACACGCCCGAGGAGGACATCACCTTCCACGACCAGGTCGGCTACTGGCTGTGGGAGCCCGCGACCGGGCTGATCATGCAGACGCTGGCGATCCCGCGCGGGCAGGTGCTGCTCGCCTCGGGCAAGGCCGGACCTGATGACAGGAAAATTTCGGTCACGGCGAAGCGCGGCGACACCGCTTACGGGATCTGCTCGACCGACTTCCTGGAACAGGCCTTCCGCACCGACGCTTACCGCTGCGACGTCACCTTCAACGAGGACGGAAGCTGGACCTATCTGATCCAGACCGAGTTGTTCGTCCGCGGTGCGCCGTTCAATCATCACGACACCAACACGCTCCAGCTCGTTGCGCCGCCAAAACTCAATCCGCTCGCGGCGATCGTCAACGATCGCGCCAAGAGCGGCGGCAGCGGAACGGCGGGTTGAGCGCGGTCCGGAGATTTGCATGAAGCCGTACGTCATCTGTCTGATGCATTCCAGCCTGGACGGCCGCACGCACCCCAGCCGCTGGCGTCCGAAGGGCGCGGGCACGGACTGGTTCGAGAAGATCCACGACGAGCTCGGCGGCGATGCCTGGGTCATCGGCCGCGTCACCGGCTCGGAGTTCGCCAAGGGCAAGCCTTATCCCGCCGGAACGGCCGGGACGTTTTCGCGGGAGCCGTGGTTTGCGCGGCGTGATGCAAAGACCTATGGCGTCGTGCTCGACGCGCAGGGCAAGATCGGCTGGGGCCGCTCCGATATCGGCGGCGATCCGATCGTCGTCGTGCTGACCGAGGGCGTGCCGGATTCGCATCTTGCAGGCCTGCGCGGCGAGGGCGTGTCCTACATCTTCGCCGGCAAGTCGGAGATCGACCTCGCACTGGCGCTGGACATTCTCAACCGCGAGCTCGGCGTGAAGCGCCTGCTGGTCGAGGGCGGCGGCGTCGCCAATGGCGCGTTCCTGCGCGCCGGTCTCATCGACGAATTCAATCTCATCCTCAGCCCCGCGGTGGATGGCGCAAGCGGCGCGCCCTTCGTGTTCTCTTCGACGGAAGCCGACAGCGACAAGCGCGCGCCCCTCGCCGCGATGACGCTGGAGGGGGTGCGGGAGCTCGGCAGCGGTGTCCTGCTGCTGCGCTACCTGATCAAGAACGATCCGCAGGCCGTGGGTAAGTAAAAGCATCGGCATGTCGGACAAACCACAGCATATCGTCATCGTCGGTGCCGGCGCGGCCGGCCTGATGGCGGGGCGCGAGCTCGCGCGCGCGGGCAAGAAGGTGACGGTCCTGGAAGCACGCGAGCGCTGCGGCGGGCGCATCCACCCGCTGCCGGCGGCGGAGTTCGGCTACCCCGCCGATGGCGGCGCCGAATTCGTCCATGGCGATGCCCCGGTGACACGCGCCCTGCTGCGCGAGGCGGGGCTGTCCCTTCAGGAGATCGAAGGCACGCTATGGAGATTTGACGGTGCAAATTTCTCGCGTGAGGATCGCCATGATCCGCACGAGGCGGAGCTGCATGCCGTGCTCGGGAATTTGAAGGACGATCTCACCGTCGCCGATTTCCTGCGCCGTCATTTTGCCAGACCCGAGTATGACGGACTGCGCTATTCGATCGAGCGGATGGTCGAGGGCTACGATGCCGCCGATCCCGAGCGCGCCTCCACGCTGGCGCTGCGCGAGGAATGGATGGACGGCGGGCTCCACACGCAGGCGCGCATCAATGGCGGCTATGGCGCGCTGATCGATTTTCTCGCCGCCGAGTGCCGCAGGCATGGCGCGGCGGTCCGCCTCGGCTGCGTGGTGTCGGCGATCGAGGACGAGGGCGGCGCGGTGGTCGTTCGCGGTGCCGGCGGCGAGGTGCATCGCTGCGACCGCGTGATCCTCACGGTGCCGCTGCCGCTGCTGCGCGAGATCGCGCTTCCGGCGAGCGTGCGCGCGAAGGCGGCGGCTGCCGACGACATCGGCTTCGGCAACGTCGTCAAGATTCTGCTGCGGTTTGCGCGGCCATGGTGGCGCGAGCGAAAGCCGGATCTTGCGGATATGACCTTCCTGCTGTCGGACCGGACCATCCCGGTGTGGTGGACGCGCCATCCGGATCAGCATCCCGTGCTCACCGGCTGGTTCGGCGGCCCGCGGACGGCGGAGCTGCAAGGCCTCGATCCGCAGGCGTTGATCGAGGCCGGGCTTGGTTCGCTCTCCACCATCTTCGGCCTGTCGCGCGAAGACGTCGCGCGCGATCTCGTCGCGGCCACGGCGACCAATTGGGGGCAGGATCCGTTCGCCCGCGGCGCCTATTCCTGGGCCACGCCGCGGACGCGCGCGGCGCAAACCATGCTCGCGCGCGCCGATGGAGCGGTGCTGTTCTCCGGCGAAGCGCTCTATCGCGGCCGCGACATGGGCACGGTCGAGGCGGCGCTGGCGAGCGGGCTGGAGACGGCGGGGATGATCTTGCGCGGATGAAAAAAGGCCCGCGTGGTCGCGGGCCCTTCGTTCGCAGCCGATCGCCGGCTTACCAGCGGTTGCCGCCGAAGCTGAAGGTCACACCCGGACCGCCGCCACCATAGTATCCGTACGGGCCGCCGCCGTAGTAACCGTGGTGCCGCGGGTAATAGCCGTAGCTCCGGTAGTGCGGACGATAATAGCCATGGTGGTGATGGCGCCATTGATGATGGCGATAGCCATGATGGTGGTGCCTGTGCTGCGCGCTGATGTCGGTCGGCTGGCCTCCCCGCGCGCTTTGCTTCGCGCTTGTGGTGTTGGCCGCGTTCGCCGCCGATCCGCCGGCAAGCGCCGCGGCACCGACGGCCATCGCGACAATGAGATACTTCATGTCATCACTCCAGTTGAATGTCGTGTGACAACACATGGGCGCTGGTTGCGTTCCGGCCAGTGCGGGCGTCGAAACGACGCAGCAGGCGCTGTCCGATTCGGCGCGGATGATCGCGCGGCGTGAGATTTATTGTCGCATCACCGGCATTGATCGCACTGCTGCCATCACTTCGCCGCGAATGATGCGATCACCTCGCCCGCGGTGACGATGCGCGCGAACTCGCCGTTGAGATTCGACAGCGTCATCGCATGGATCTCCTCGGCGGAATGTGCGTCGCCATCGGGTCCGATCCGGTCGAAGGTCCAGGTCGCATCGCGCACGAGCCGCGTGTCGAATCCGAGATTGCCGGCCATCCGCGTCGTCGTCTCCACGCAATGGTTGGTGGTGGCGCCGCAAATGACGAGCGTGGTGATGCCGCTTGCGCGCAGGCGCGTCTCGAGGTCCGTGCCGATGAAGGCGCTGTTGACGCGCTTGACGATCACCGCCTCGCCGTCCTGTTCGCGCGCCTCGTCCTTGACGGCGTAGCCAGAGCGCGATGGCAGAAACGACGAATTTGGCTTCGTGCCCTCGTGGCGGATATGAAAGATCGGCGCACCGTTTGCCCTGAACGCCGCGAGCAGATCGACGATGCGGGCCACCGCGTCCGGATTGTTGCGGCGCTTGCCCGCCGCCTCCCATTCGTCGAACGCGCGCTGGACGTCGATGACGATAAGGGCGGGGAGGGGGTGCGGCATGATCGGACCTTTCGGACGGCTTGTCGGGCCGAGTATGCGAGGCGATCGGGGATGCGCAATGCCAATCTTCCCTCGTTTCGCGACGTCATTGCAGGTCCGTGGCCCGGATTGCGCTGCGCTCCATCCGGGCTACGTCGACGTTCCTACGGATGCGGATCGGGAAAGCCGTGGCGTTCGGAGAGCGCGGCGAGGATGGCGTCCTTGTCGGCGATGAAGGCGCGGCCGCGGTGGGTGCCGGTCTGGTGCCGCGATGTCGCGCCGTCTGCCAGCACGAGCAGCGGCAGCGACTGGTTCTCCTCCCCGACCAGCGCGATCACGGCCTGCCGCGGCTGCGGCCACGCGATGCGCTCGACGTCGAGCTTTTCGGCGAGCGCCGGAAACGAAGCGAGCACGCCCTCCATCAGCGCGCAATGCCAGCAATAGAAGCGCCGGCCCGGATAGGCCGGGTCCTCGAACCCCGGGCGCAGCAGAAACAGCAGGTCGCGCGTCATGGATCGCTCCGAAGCATGGCCGCCTTGCTGAGGATCAAGGCGGCGAGGGCTGGCCGGCCTAGTGTCGAGTCCCCAGATTCATGGGAATCGACGGTGAAGGAAAGGACGCCATGCCGGGGCCGATCAGTCAACCGCAGACGCTCGCCGACGTGAAGACACTGCCTGAGCTGCTGCGCTGGCGCGTCGAGGCGACGCCGGCGGCGGAAGCCTATCGCCATTTCGACGCGCATGCCGGGCGCTGGGTCAGCCAGTCCTGGCACGAGATCGACGCGGAATTCGAGCTGTGGCGGCGGGCGCTGGCCGCGGAGAATTTTTTGCCGGGCGAGCGCGTCGCCATCCTGATGCCGAACGGCATTGCGCATATCGCGATGGACCAGGCGTCGCTGTCGCGCGGTCTCGTGCCGGTGCCGATGCATGCGGTCGACAACCCCGACAGCATCGCCTACATCCTCGCCGATTCCGGCGCGCTGCTGCTGTTCGTCGATACGCTGGCGCGCTGGCAGGCGATCGTGGCCACCGGCCAGCCGCTCGATGCGCTCAAGCGCATCGTCTGTGCCGACATGACCGGACCGGTGCCGGCCGATGCACGCATCGTCGCGCTCGACCCGTGGCTTGCGTCCGCGCCTGGCGCGACCGCGCCATTGTCCGACGTCGCGGTGGCGCCGGACGATCTTGCCGCCATCGTCTACACCTCGGGCACGACCGGGCGGCCGAAGGGCGTGATGCTGTCGCATGACAACGTTGTCGCCAATGTGAAGGCGATCGCGCATCGCATCGCGGCGTCGCCCGACGACGTCTTCCTGTCCTTCCTGCCGCTCTCGCACACGTTCGAGCGCACCGGCGGCTATTACTATCCGATCGCGGCCGGGGCCTGCGTCGCCTATGCGCGCTCGGTGCCGCAACTCGGGGACGACCTCAAGCATGTGCGGCCGACGGTGCTGGTCTCAGTGCCGCGGATCTACGAGCGCGTCTACGCGCTGATCATGCAGCACCGCGCATCGGCCGGAAGCATCGAGCGGGCGCTGCTCGATCTCACGATTGCCGTCGGCGGCCGGCGGTTCGACGCGCGGCAGGGACGCGGCGCACTGTCGCTGCTCGACCGGCTGGCCTGGCCGCTGCTGAAGCAGCTCGTCGCCGACAAGGTGCTGGCGCAGCTCGGCGGCCGGTTGCGCGTCGCGGTTTCCGGCGGCGCGCCGATCGCCGAGCCCGTCATTCGTCTGTTTCTCGCACTCGGGCTCGACATTCTCCAGGGCTACGGCATGACCGAGACCTCGCCGGTGGTCTCGGTCAACACCCCCGAGGACAACGATCCGCGCTCGGTCGGCCATGTGCTCGACGGCGTCGAGGCCAGGCTGGGTGAGAACGACGAGCTGCTGGTGCGTGGCCCAAGCGTGATGCTAGGCTACTGGCACAAGCCCGAGGAGACGCGCCGCGTGAAGGAGGCCGATGGCTGGCTGCACACCGGCGACCAGGCCCGCATCGAGAACGGACGCATCACCATCACCGGCCGCATCAAGGATATCCTCGTGACGTCCACCGGCGAGAAGATCGCGCCGGTCGATCTCGAGACCGCGATCCTGGCCGATCCCCTGTTCGAGCAGGCGCTGGTGGTCGGCGAGCAGCGTCCGTTCCTCGCCGCGCTGGTTGTGCTCAACGCCAAGGCCTGGGTGCAGGAGAAGGAAAGGTTGGCTGCGAGCGGCAAGCAAGGCGGTGCGGCGGAGCGGGCCGCGCTGCTTGCGCGAATCGCAGCGGCCGTGAAGGCCTATCCGTCCTACGCGACGCCGCGCGCGGTATGGTGGACGCTGGACCCCTGGACCATTGCCAGCGGCCTGCTCACGCCGACGCTGAAGAACAAGCGCCCCGCGCTCGAACACCGCTTCGCCGAGGAGATCGCGCAGATCTACGCGAAGAAGCCGGCCTGATCTTCGCCTCTCCCCGCTTGCGGGGAGAGGCCATATCGCATCGAAGATGCGATATGGGTGAGGGGGAGCCTCCGCGAGTATAACTCTCACCGTCATTGCTGAAGCAGCCCCTCACCCCGACCCTCTCCCCGTAAGAACGGGGAGAGGGAGAGAAAGAGAGCGCTCACATCCTCTTGAACGCCGTGTCCATCGCGCTTGATCCAGCGCAACTTCGCGCGCTGGCCCTCATGCAATGTCGCCGCGAAAGTTCGAATTGCAATCGAGGCAAGTCATGAAGGCGTATTTCGTCGGTGGTGGCATCGGATCGCTCGCGGGCGCGGCGTTCCTGGTTCGCGACGCGCAGCTGCCGGGTCGCGACATCGTGATCTACGAGGCGCAGCCGCTGGTCGGCGGCAGCCTCGACGGCGCAATGCTCGCGAACGGCGCCTATTCGCTGCGCGGCGGGCGCATGCTCACCACCGACCATTACGAATGCACCTGGGACCTGCTGTCGAGCATCCCCTCGCTCGAGCGTCCGGGCCTGAGCGTGCGCGACGAGACCGTCGCGTTCAACGAGGAGAACCCGGCGCATTCGCGGGCGCGGCTGGTTGACCGCAACCGCTTCAAGATCGACGTCTCCCACATGGGCTTTTCCGCGCGCGACCGGCTCGAGCTGCTGCGGCTCACCGAGGCCTCGGAGGAGACGCTCGGCAACAGCCGCATCACCGACTGGCTGTCGCCAAAATTCTTCGAGTCCAATTTCTGGTACATGTGGCAGACCACTTTCGCCTTCCAGCCCTGGCACAGCGCGGTCGAGCTGAGGCGCTATCTGCACCGCTTCATGAGCGAATTCCCGCGCATCGAAACCCTCGCCGGCGTCAAGCGTACCGTCTACAACCAGTATGACGCGATCGTACAGCCGCTTGCCGACTGGCTGAAGCGGCAAGGCGTGCAGTTCGTGCGCGGCACGGCCGTCACCGACATGACGCTCGAAGACGAGGGCGGACGCGTGCGCGTCCGCCAGCTGGTGCTCGATCGCGACGGCCGCACCGCCAACGTCCGCATCGAGGACGGCGATCTCGTGTTCTTCCAGAACGGCTCGATGACGGATGCTTCGAGCCTGGGCACCATGACCGAGCCGCCGCCGCACCTGACCAAGGCCGACAGCCAGGGCTGGGCGCTGTGGGAGACGATCGCGCAAGGACGTCCCGAATTCGGCAATCCGTCCGCGTTCAACAGCTCGATCCCGGAATCGTACTGGCTGTCCTTCACCGTCACCTGCCGCGATCCGCGCTTCTTCGACAAGATGGAGGCGTTCTCGGGCAACAGGGCCGGCACCGGCGGGCTGGTGACGTTCCGGGATTCCAACTGGTTGATGTCGGCGGTGCTGTATCATCAGCCGCATTTCGCCGGCCAGCCGAAGGACGTTCAGGTGTTCTGGGGCTATGCGCTGCATCCGGACCGCATCGGCAATTTCGTCGGGAAGCCGATGTCCGAGTGCGGCGGCGCCGACATCCTGAACGAGCTGTGCGGGCACCTGAATTTCGATCGCGACGTGTTCGAGACTGCGACCTGCATTCCCTGCCGCATGCCCTACATCACCAGCATGTTCATGCCGCGCAACGTGACCGACCGGCCGCTGCCGGTGCCCAGGAATTCCGTCAACCTTGCCTTCGTCAGCCAGTTCGTCGAGATCCCCGACGACGTCGTGTTCACCGTCGAATATTCGGTGCGCGCGGCGCAGATGGCGGTCTATCAGCTCATGAAGATCGAGCGCCCGGTGCCGCCGGTGACCCGCCATGACAAGTCGCTCGCGGTGATCTTCGCGACCCTGGAGAAGGCGTTCGCTTGAGGCTTTCGCCGGGATGACGTCGCCGGCGCACGCGACGGCGCCTATCGCGGCGCTGCCAGCGGCAGGCTGACGTGAAAAACGACGCCCCCTGACGGGACGTTTTCGGCCCAGATGCGGCCGCCATGCGCCTGGACGATGGTATGCGCGATCGAGAGGCCTATGCCCATGCCTTGCGCCTTGGTCGTGAAGAACGGCTTGAAGATCTCGGCGACTTTCTCCGCGAGGATGCCGTCGCCCTTGTCGGCGATGGAGACAAGGGCGAGGTTGCCCTCGGTGAGACTGGTTCGTCCGACGACGCGGCGCCGCTCGTCCGGAAGATGGGCCACAGCCTCCATGCCGTTCACGACGAGATTGAGGATGGCCTGCTGGAGCTGAATCTTGTCGCCTTTCACGCGAATGTCTGCGGACGACGGTTGCATGACGAGTTCAACATCGTGGGTCAGGGCCTGCACGGAGAGGAATCGAAACACCTCGCCGACAGTGGCATTGAGGTCGAGCTCGCGCCGTTCGGCCGGGTCTCGCTTCAGAAACGAGCGCAGCCGGCCGATGACTTCGGCGGCCCGCTGATCGTCACGGCGGATGTGGTCCAGGATGTCCCTGATCTCGCCGAGGTCGGGCGCCGGACTCTGTAATATCTGCTGGGCCGTCTCGGCATTGATCAGAATGGCGGCGAGCGGCTGGTTCAGCTCGTGTGCGAGCGAGACGGACATCTCTCCCGCGGTCGCGCGGCGGTTCATGTGGGCGAGCTCCGACATGCGCTGGCGCGCCTCGACCTCGGCCACGAAGCGCAGACGGCGCTCGCGCAGCAGAATGGTGATCATCAGCGCCTGCACCAGCACCACGCCTGCAACGATCGCGGAGTGCCAGTAATACTGCTCCCAGAAGGTCGGTTGGCGGAAACGCACCTCGCTGCCGGGGGGCAGATTGGCTTCGTCCACATTCCAGCGTTTCAGCTGCCGCCAGTCGAAGATCGGCCTCACGTTGTTTCCGCTGAACGGTGCGATGCTCGAGGGCGCTTCGCCGTCGAGGATCCGCATCGCCACTTCGCCGGCTTCTCGCCCGATGATTTCGGGCAGCAGCAGGAAGCCACCCACGCCCGACCGTCCGAGGAACGTATCGGACGTTATGATGATCGGGCGGTTCGCACTCTCGGCAACGCGTGCGAGCGCCGAGGCCGGGGCGTAATAGGTGCCTTCGCCGTCGGAATACATCGCCGAGGTCAGGATCGCGGAGCGGTCGGGCAGGGAAGCGACGCGACTGCGGACCTCACGCAGCACCGCGCCGGACAGATCGATGACTTCGAGATCGGGCATTGCGGCCGCGAAGTCCTGCTTCCAATGTCCGTACACCAGCGGATTCTTCCAGGCCTCGCCCACCAGGACGACACGCGTCAGGTCGGGAACGATTGCGCGCGCTGCGGTCAGGAGGTGTGTCGGCCTCACTCTGGCGAAGACGGCCGTCGTATCGGGCAGGAACAGCGCGCGCGTCTCAGGCAGGTCGGGAACGAAGCCGTATACCACGGGCGCGGCGGGCCAGATGTCCTGCTTCCGCTTCTGAAGGAATTTCGCCGATGCGACGCCGATCGAAACGATGACGTCGATCGGCCGCTGCGCATATTTGGTCTTGAGGTGACCGACCAGGCTCAATTCATAGTCCGGTCCCGGGAAGCGGGCGAGATCGAGGCTTTCGCCGTAGATCACCGTGTTGCTCTTCCCGTTCTGCTTCGCGGCGGTGCGGATTCCGGCAAAGATCTCCGAATAAAAGGGCGAGCGAAAATCGGCTTCTTCCAGAACCAGGACCGAACGCTGCTGGGGGCCGTCGGCTGCGACGCATTCATGCGAGAGGCCAGCGAACAAGCAGGCGATCAGGATGCGCGCGAGCCCGCGGATCACGCGCATTGCCGGACTCTCGGCCTCGCCTCTGGATGCAATCGGGTCTCCTCAATGAGGATGCACGCGAGAGCATAACCGCCTGACCTGGAGTTTCAACGGAAGGATGCGTGCTCACCCCGGTGACAAGCAGGGCGACACAAGGGGCCGCTACTTGAACGGATCCTGGATCGACGGCGACGATTGCCTGATGCGGCGCACGCTTACCGGCGTGCCGTCGGAGACGAACAGGAGCTCGTACTTCCGGCCCTCGCTGTCGGTGGCGGAGCAGGTGACGTCTGTCACCTTCCGGGCGGCGAAATTGCCGGTCTGGCGGCAGATTCCGGTGGAGGTCTGCTCCGCCGGCACCGGCAGGCCGTCGACCTTGGGCCGGTCCTTGGAGTTGAGCAGCATGCGGTCGATCGGCAGCTCGTAGGAGTTGTCGTCGGCCCGCTTGCCGTTCTCGCCGGAGAACGACACGACGTGGTTCGCATCAGTGGGGTCGTCGACAGCGACGGCGAAATTGACCCGGCCCGTGTCGCCATGGGCGTAGGCCACCGTCTTACAGGCAAGGGTACGCCCCGCGACCTTGAGCGTCTTGCAGTGGCCGGACATCAGCGCCAGCAGATCGATGAAGGCGCTCTGCTGCACGGGCTGATTGTTGACGGGAATCGGCCTGGAAGACTCAGCAAAACAAGGGCTTGCGAGGACAACGAAGGCTGCTGCGAGGGCCGGTCGGCAGAGGCGCATCGTGAGGCTCATAGGCCAGGGGACCGCGGAAAGGTTCCGCTCAACAACCATCGAACCGCAAATTGGTTGCGATCCCGTTTGTGCCGCCAAGCCTGTCTGGAATACCACCGCGCCACCCATCGGCGATTCGCCCAAAATCGCCCAACCATCCCGGCAGGCACTTGCCGTCAGGCCAGTGTTTTTTTCGTGGCAGGACCGGAGGGTCACGCCGCCTGCTTCATGGTCCTGGCAAAGGCCGGGTAAGTCTCGGCGAGCTCGTCGAAAATTCGGCCGCGCAGCAATGCCAGGGTTGCGGAATCGGGCCGCGCGGTTTCCCGCACGACCTCCGGTTCTTCATAGGTGAAGCCGGTATTTTCCCTGACGTCGGCCGGCGTGAAGGGCGGATGCACCGAGCGCAGGGCGAAGCCGCCTGCCTCGCGGTCGAAGTCGAACAGCGCCATGTTGGTCAGGAGCGCGTACGGCCCGCCGCGGCGAGGGACCTCCGGTGTGGTCGCCCGGGCGCTGACGAAATCGACCTTCGGCACGAACACGCGCGGGGTGTGCTCCTCGCGAAACAGGATCACGCGCGGAATGAGATGATAGAGATAGGCCGAGCCGAACGAGCCGGGCCAGCGCACATCGGTCTTCGGGTAATCGCCGGTGCCGACGAGGTTGATGTTGCCCGCGCCGTCGATCTGGCCACCGCCGAGAAAGAACGCATCGACGCGGCCCTGCGCGGCGCAGTCGAACAGCTCGATGCCGCCATTGGTGAAGAAATTATGCCGCTGCGATCCCAGGATCGAGATGCGCACCGGCGGTTTGCCACAGAGTTCGTTGCGTGCGCGCAGCAGCATCGCACCGGCCGCGGGGATCGGCGACGATGCGCCGACCGCGACGTGACGGATGCCGTCGAGCAGGTCGGCGATGGTGGTGATCAGGATTTCGCGCCGTTCGCGTTCCGATGACATCAGGCCACCTGCTTGCGATGGGACAGGAAGGTCGAGAGATAGGCTCGGAAGCCGTCCTCGCTGCGCGCCATCGCCGCATAGCGCGCGATCTCGGCCTCGTCGGCAGGATATTCGTTCCACAGCGCCAGCGGCCAGGCGCCGCGCTCGGCAACCGCGATGGCGTCGACATAGAGCGAGGGCAGCACGCCGGCGGCGGAATCCTCCGTCTCGAACAGATCGCGGTCGACGATGCGTTCGACGGTGACCAGCGTGCGCTTGGCGGCATAGGCCATGGTGGCGAGCTCGCGGAAACGGCCGATCCTGATATTGCCGGCACGGTCGGCCTCCGGCGCATGGAACAGCGCAACGTCGGGCTTGATCGCCGGCACCACCACGACCTTGCGCGCCTCGCCGACCGGGCTGTCGATCACCTTCCAGTCCGGCCGCACCTCGAGCAGATCGCTGCCGATGATGCCGGCGATCGGCATGAAGGGCACGCCGTGTTGCGCCGCCATCAGGCCGGCGTGAATCGCGGGGCAGGTGGCATCGCGCAGCGTTACGCTACCCGCCCGCACCGCGGCGCCGAAACGCGGCGCGCCGCCGGCTTCGCCGAGCGAGATGGCGCTGGTCTCGAGCGTCTTGACCGCACCGGCACCGATCAGGAGATCGGCCTGCATGCCGCTGATGGGGACGCAGACCAGATGAAGATTGTCGATGCCGGCCGCGATGATGGCGGCGGTCGCGGCCATCGCGACGCCGGAGCGGTCCACGGGGACGGCCAGCGATTGCCCCGATGCAACGCGGCCGGCCAGCGCCTCCAGTGCAACGATCTCGGTCATGGGCGTCCTCCGCTTTGTTTTTCTTATCCTGCCTCAAGCCATCGCCGCCTGCCAGCGCGTATCGCGCAGGGAGGGGCGGCGATGCAGGCGGGCGTCGAGCATGCTGCGGGCGCGCGCCAGCTCGCCGCCGCGCATGAGGGCGACAATAAAGGTGTCCTCGATCAATTCGCGCTGGGCATGGCTGCCGCCGATGCGGACGACGTCGGCGAGCACGGGTGCGAGCGTCCGCACGCAGGCCGCATAGTCCGCGTCCGCAAAGGCCGCCAGCGCGCGGCAGATCGCCGGCACCACGGGGCCGGCCGGCAGCTTGCCCTCGACGACCCGCTGCTCGATCACGGCAAGGCGCGCGGCGAGCGCGCCGCGGTTTTGCGTTGCGGCGGCGAATAGCGCCATGTGGACGTCGGCGAACGGCAGGCTCGATTTCGGAAACAGTTTTTGCGCGGCGGCGTCGGCGTCAAGCCAGAGTTCCTGCGGCACGGCGTGGCCGTAAGCAGACAGACGCCAGAGCAGCGAGGCGCCGTCGGTGACGACGTTGAGCGGCGGCGCCTGCGTCGCGGAGGGCTGCAGCACGTCGGCATAGATCGCAAGTGCGCGTGCGGCGTCGCCATGCTCGAGCGCGCCGAGCGCCTGGTGCCAGCGGATGTGGCCGTGCAGGATTCCGGCGCGGTCGTAAGTGGGAATCCACTCGTCGACGAGACGGTCGGCCGCCTCGATCGAGCCGTCCTCGAACATCGCATGCAGCACGGCGTGCGCGGCATGGGCATTCTGCCGGCGCAGGGCGAAGCCGCGCTCGGTGATGCCGCGGCCGCGGGCTACGTCGCCGTTCTCGATCATCGCCCAGCCGGACATGGTGAGGAACCACCAGTCTTCGCCATAATGCCGCGCGACGCGCTCGCACAGCTCATGCCGCGCGCGGTCGTGATCGGCCATGCCGGAGAAGGCGAACAGGCCGAACGCGCCGAGCGGCAGCGACAGCACCACGGCATCGCGCGGCCATGCCTCGACGTGTTTCAGCGTCGCCGCAATCGCCTCGGGCAGCCGTCCCTCGATCGCCAGCGCCAGGGTCTCGACATGCGAACGCTCGCGCTCCGTGCCGCGCTTTGCAACGAGCTCACGCGCGCGTGCCGCTTTCTGTCGCGCGAGGTCGCCCTGCTGGTAGAAGGCATGCAGGCGGGCGCGGGCGATAAGGGGAAGCGCAAAGTCCGGATCGGCGGCGATGGCGCGCTCCAGCGTCTCCGCCGTACCGGTCCAGCCCGCCAGCATGAGGTCGACGCCGTCGCGATAGGCGGATGCCGCTTCGTGCGAGTTGGTGGAGAATGGCAGGCCGTATCGATCTTCATGCGCCATCGTCGCCTCCCGCTGTTATGCCGTTCGCGCGCGGCGGCCTTCGATCGGATAGGCCGGGTCGTTGTAGCCCGGTGTCGAGGGATGGCCCGGCGTCACCAGGCGGTCGATCAGGGCTTCGTCCTCGCTGGTGAAGCGATAGTCGAGTGCGCTGATGTAGCCGTCCCACTGCTCCTCGGTGCGCGGGCCCGCCACAATCGAGGAGACGAAAGCGGAGTTCAGCACCCAGGCGACCGCGAACTGGCCGGCGGTGATGCCTTTCTTCTCGGCGTGGCTCTTGATCTCCTGCGCGAGCTGGAGCGACTCCGGCCGCCATTCCGTCTGCATCATGCGGGTGTCGTTGCGTCCCGCACGCGTCTCCTTGTCCGGGGCTGCATCCGGCTTGTACTTGCCGGTGAGCACGCCGCGCGCCAAGGGGCTATAGGGCACGATGCCGAGGCCGTAGTAGGCGCAGGCCGGAAAGTGCTCGACCTCGGGCATGCGGTTCATCGCGTTGTAATAGGGTTGGCTCACCGCGGGCCGGTCGATGCCGAGCCGGTCGCAGATGTTGCAGATCTCGGCGACGCGCCAGGCGCGATAGTTCGAGACGCCGAAATAGCGCACCTTGCCCGCGCGGATCAGATCGCCCATCGCGCGCACCGTCTCCTCCAGCGGCGTCGCATGGTCCTCCTTGTGCAGATAGTAGATATCGATGTGGTCGGTGCCGAGCCGCTTGAGGCTTTCGTCCGCGGCCTGCAACACCCAGCGCCGCGACAGGCCGACGCGGTTGGGATCGTCGCCCATGGGGTTGGCGAGCTTGGTCGCCAGCACCCAGGCATGGCGGTTGTTGCCGATCGCGCGACCGACGACCTCTTCGGAGCCGCCCTTCGAATAGGCGTCGGCGGTGTCGATGAAATTGATCCCGGCATCATGCGCCTTCGCGATGATCCGCGTTGACGCGGCTTCATCGGTCGGTCCGCCGAACATCATGGTGCCCAAACAGATCGGCGAGACTTTCAGGCCAGTGCGGCCGAGCTGGCGGTATTGCATGGGCGGATCCTCGCTGCTTCTTGTGGGGGCAGCATAGCCATCCCGCTCCGTCATTGCGAGCGCTGCAAAGCAATCCAGAGATGCGTCCGAGGAACGCGTCTGGAGTGCCTCGCTGCGCTCGCAATGACGAGGTTGGGGGAGCGCCGTTGTTTCCCCATCGTCGTCCTGGACAAGCGAGCGCTTGGAAACGCGTAGCGTTGTCCAATTGCGAGCGCCGATCCAGGACCCATTACCCCAGGAATTGGTTTTGCGAAGATTCGCGGTTACCGGTTCGCGCTGCAATTTCTCTCAGGGGTAATGGGTCCTGGCTTTCGCCAGGACGACGGCGGAACGCGCCGTTACGCCGGCCCCTTCAAGATCTTGAACACGCCGTTGGCCATCACCACACAGCGGTTGTCCACGCTGACTTCGGTGCTCATGAAAATCAGACTGCGCGTCGCGCGCACCACGCGCGGGCGGGAGATCAAGATGTCGCCGATCTGGCCGGCCTCGACGAAATGGGTGTCGAGCTGCACTGTCGCCATGAACTCCTTGCCGGAGACGTAGCGGGCGGTCATGCCGCAGGTGCGGTCGGCGAACGTCATCATCACGCCGCCCTGGACCATGCCGCGGCGGTTGTGATGCTTGTCCTCGGTGGCGAGTGCGAATTCGTAGCGGCCGTCGACCTTGCGCTGCCACAAGGGGCCGATCAGGTGCAAGAAGCCCGTGGTCTCGAGGATGGTCCAGCCCTCCGATTTGAGCCTTGCGGCGGCCTTGTTGGTCATCTCGTCGTCCATTCCTCTGCGGGCCTTGCGATCTCATTTCATCGGGGGCGGACGTGGTGTAGTCAAGCATGATGAGACCGTTCGACGATGCCACACGGCGGAATATCGCGGTCGCCTGCGCGGCCTTCACGCGGCTGCCGGAAGACGGCGCAGCGCCTTCGCTGAAGCGCGCCGCGGTGGCGGTCGCGCTGACCGCGGCGGGCGAGGGGGACGACACCGCGTTCCTGCTCACGCTGCGCGCATCGCACCTGCGCGCTCATCGCGGCCAATGGGCCTTGCCGGGCGGACGCTGCGATGCCGGCGAGACGCCGGTCGAGGCGGCGCTGCGCGAGCTCGACGAGGAGCTCGGCCTTCGCCTCACCAGCGCGGAGGTGCTCGGCACGCTCGACGATTATCCGACCCGCTCCGGCTATCTGATCACGCCGGTGGTGGTCTGGGCCACGGCCGCCGCCGCCATCCGTCCGAACCCGGACGAGGTCGCCTCCGTTCATCGCATCGCGCTCGCGACGATCGAGCGCGACGACGCCTTTGATTTCACCGCGATCCCCGAAAGCAGCCGCCGAGTGATCCGCTTTCACCACCAGATGAGCCTGATCCACGCGCCGACGGCGGCGTTGATCTACCAGTTCCGCGAGGTGCTGGCGGGGCGGCAGACCCGCGTGACCGAGCTGGAACAGCCGGTGTTCGCCTGGAAGTGACGATGGTAAACGGCGCGTTAACGTGACGGTTACCGGATGCCTGTTAAGAGAGCGGCATGCATCATTCGATTCGAAAGAGCCTTGCGCTGGTTCCATTCGCGCTCGTCCTGCTCGCGCCCGCCGCGCGTGGCGGCGCGTCCGACGCGCTGCCGCCCGCCGTCCGCGATGCCAAGGCCCAGCTCCTGTCGCAGTTTTTTGCGCAAGGCGGGGCGTCGCCCGCCGTGCTCGAATATCGCCGCAAGCTGCAGGAATATCAGGCCGCGCGCGCGGCCTTCGACGAGGAAGCCGGTGCCTATTGGGGCCAGATCTCCGAGAAGCGAAAGACCCGCAATGCCAAGCGGCGCGGCGGGCAGCAGATCACGCTCGACGATTACGTGCTGGAGCATCCGCCGCTGTATAACGGGCCGAAGCGGCCGGTGAATCCGGAGCCGGAGGAAACGCCGGAGCGCCCGACCAAAAAGCCGATCCCCGTCGTCGCCGATCTGCTGCGTGCGGCGCAGGAGCTCTACCAGTTCACGCCGCAGCGCCCGTCCAGCGAGGTCGAGTTCAAGCGCGCCTATGCGCGCTACGCGCTCGCCTCCGGGCTGACGCGCGAGCAGGCCGTGCGGGTCTATTCGTTCGAGACCGGCGGCACCGGCAGTTACGACGTGCAGGCGGGCATCGAGCATGGCGGCAAGCGCGCGATCTCGACCGCGATGGGCTACAACCAGCTCCTGACCACCAACAGCGTCGAGCTGCTGGCCGAGCAGGGCCATGAATTCATTCGCGCGCTCTCCGACAAGGTGGCGCGGACCTCGGGCCCGGCGCGGCAGTCGCTCGAGCACAAGCTCACCGTGCTGAAGAAAATGGTGGCGCATGCGAAGTCGGTGCCGGACACCTGGTCGGAGCACGAGAAGATCGGCAACACCGCGCAGGGCTGGGCGATGCATGCCATGGTGCTCGACGTCGATATCGGACCGATGCTGCAGACCCACAAGCTGCTGACGTCGGTGCTGTTCGCGCGCGCAAAGGGCTACGCGCGTCCGCTCACGGCGGCCGAGCTCGAGATGATGAACCTCACCGGCGACGGCACCGGCCTCGACATGGTGACGATGCCGCAGGCGATGCGCGACCAGGTGCCGACCTCGAACTTCTTCCAGCGCGGCGGCTACGAGCGCAACCCGGTCGCGATCCGCCACAACACGGTGGCGAAGCTGCTCGCGGTGACGGATACGCGGATGGACAGCAACAGCAACAATGCCGGCGCGCGGGAGCTGGCGGGGGCGTTTTAGGACGCTGCCGTAGGGTGGGCAAAGCGAAGCGTGCCCACCGCTTTCGACCAGAGTGTGCTGACAGGTGGTGGGCACGGCGCTAACGCGCCTTTGCCCACCCTACGGTGCCGTGCCTACTGATCCGGCCCGAACTTGAACTTGCCGTCGCCTTCCAGATACGGGCCGCTGCGCATGTAGAGCTGGCCGTTGTGGCCGATGAAGAACAGCGTGCCCTTCGGCACCTTCTTGGCGCCCTTCAGCAGCTCGCCGGCGTTGCTGGTGCCCATCTTGTAGGAATAAGTCTTGCCGTCCCTGTCATAGGCGTAGCCCATGTCGGGCTTGAGCTCCCAGGGCGTCGCCTCGGTCTGCGCCAATGCGGGTGCTGTGAATGCGCCGAGCGCGGCTGCGATTGCAAATGCCTTCGTTGAAAATGCCATGATCCTATCCTCCCCATCGTCGGGGTGCCCGGCTTGAACAAATCACGAACGGCATTTTCGGGTCAATTCGCGAAAGCGCCGCGGCGCATCACGTCTTGTCCAGCAGTTTGTGATTTTCCCTTCGTCCCCTCGCGACTATGTTCCGCTTTCCGTCTAGAACGCAATTCGACAAAAATATTGGTGGGGATGATTCGAATGAACCATGTCATTAAAGCCTGCTCGGCTGCCGCGCTGTTGCTTACGGCGCTGGCACCGGCCGCCCGGGCCGATGATTACCAGCTCAGCCACAACCAGCGGATCTCGTGCAGCCGCGGCCTTGCCCCGGGCAAGCTGAACACGGCGACCTGCAAGTCCTACACCTATCTCTTCAACACCAGGACCTCGGAATATTTCCGCTGCCAGGTCTCGCTGGCGCTGACCCGGGACAACAAGGAAGTCATCAACGTCCAGACCGACGGCGGCTGCACCAAGAAGCCGCGCATCTTCGAGACCGATGGACATTACGACTTCGACGCCACCGAGACCGAGCCGCCGAACACCAATTCGTTCTTCGGCCCCGGCGGCTACTCGGTCTGGGCGGCTGACGTCACCGCGCAGAAGGTGCGCGGCTGCATCATCATCTCCTCCGGCCTCGGCTCCGACATCTCCAAGTGCCTGGACATGACGTTCCAGTGAGCAGATAGCGCGCTCGAACACGATGCGTTCGGGCGCGCCGCGATCCGGCTGCGCCACGTCGCCGCACCCGTCGGGTTCCCCAAAAGTCGAGCCGGAACGGCTGTTTACCGCAGTCCTGTTTTGCCTATTGGATGGGTTGACCCGCCCCCCTCATCCGGCCAATTTCCCCGCCGGTTTGGGGAGTACAGAAATCATGAAACGGACGATTTTCGGCGTGGCCGCGGCTCTTGCTCTGGCGGCGTCGGCGCCTTGCGCGCATGCGCAATCCTTCATCAACGTGCTGACCGGAGGCACCTCCGGCGTCTACTACCCGCTCGGGGTCGCGATCGGGAAGATCTACGGCGACAAGATCCCGAACGTGAAGACGCAGGTGCAGGCCACCAAGGCGTCGGTCGAGAACCTGATCCTGCTCCAGCAGGGCCGCGGCGAGCTCGCGTTCACGCTGGGCGACTCGCTCAAGGCGGCCTGGGACGGCGACGAGGAAGCCGGCTTCAAGACCAAGCTCGACAAGCTCAGGACCATCGGCGCGATCTATCCGAACTACATCCAGATCGTCGCGACCACCGAGAGCGGCATCAAGACGCTGGCCGACCTCAAGGCCAAGAGCCTGTCGGTCGGCGCGCCGAAGTCGGGCACCGAGCTGAACTCCCGCGCGATCCTCAGCGCGGCCGGCATGAGCTACAAGGACCTCGGCAAGGTGGAGTATCTGCCGTTCGCCGAATCCGTCGACCTCATGAAGAACCGCCAGTTGGGTGCGACGCTGCAATCGGCCGGGCTCGGCGTGGCCTCGCTGAAGGATCTCTCCACCTCGAGCCCGATCACGGTGGTGTCGGTGCCGAAGGAGACCGTCGACAAGATCGGCCCGCCCTTCATCGCGGCGACCATTCCCGCCAACACCTATACGGGCCAGGACAAGGACGTGCCGACCGCGGCCGTGGTCAACTATCTCGTGACCAGCTCGGCGGTGTCCGACGATCTCGCCTACCAGATGACCAAGCTGGTCTACGAGTCGCTGCCGGAGTTGCAGAATGCCCACGCGGCCGGCAAGGAGATCAAGCTCGAGACGGCCGCCACCGGCAGCCCGGTTCCGCTGCACCCCGGCGCGATCCGCTATTACAAGGAAAAGGGGCTGATCAAGTAATTCTCCGCTGTCATTCCGGGGCGGCTCGCAAGAGCCGAACCCGGAATCTCGAGATTCCGGGTTCGATGCGTCGCATCGCCCCGGAATGACGGAGTGAGCGTGGATGCCCGGGTCATCTGCGCGAAGACGCTTCGCGCTTCTGCCCGGGTATGACGTATTCAGGGCGCAGCGCGAATGCTGTAAGAACGCACCTAATCAGGGCGCGGGGAAACATCGATGTTGCAGGCAGAGGGCTCTGAGGCGCCCATCAAGGTCGAATTCGACAATTTCGAGCACGGCTTCCCCGAAGGGTTTGGCCCGGGCTGGTGGGGCCGGCTCGCCTACTGGATCGGCATCGCCTTTGCGACCTTCCAGCTCTATGTCGCCGCCTTCAACTATCTGCCGAGCCAGGTGGTGCGCGGCGTCCATGTCGGCTTTCTCGTTCTCCTCACCTTCGGCCTGATCGCGAACTTCACTGCAAGGAGCGATGTCGGCCGCGCGCTCGGCTGGGTGATCGGCGGCGCCGGCTTCTTCTGCGGCCTCTACCAGTGGATTTTCTACGCCGATTTGATCGCGCGCGACGGCGATCCGACCAGGCTCGATCTCGCCGTCGGCACGCTGCTTGCGGTGCTGATCTTCGAGGGCACGCGGCGCCTGATGGGCGCGGCGCTGCCGCTGATGTGCGGCGCGTGCCTGCTCTACTGGTTCTTCGGCCAGTATCTGCCATCGCCGCTCAACCATCGCGGCTATGATTTCGACCAGATCGTCACGCATCTGTCGTTCGGCACCGAAGGCTTTTACGGCGTGCCGATCTACGTGTCGGCGACCTACATCTTCCTGTTCATCCTGTTCGGCTCGTTCCTCGAGCGCGCCGGCATGATCCAGCTCTTCACCGACGTCTCGCTCGGCCTGTTCGGCCGCACCCGCGGCGGACCTGCCAAGGTCGCGGTGTTCGCCTCGGGCATGATGGGCACGATCTCGGGCTCGGGCGTCGCCAACGTCGTCACCGTCGGCCAGTTCACGATTCCCTTGATGATCAAGTTCGGCTATCGCCGCGCCTTTGCAGCCGGTGTCGAGGCCACGGCGTCGATGGGCGGGCAGATCATGCCGCCGGTGATGGGCGCGGTCGCCTTCATCATGGCGGAGACGCTCGGCGTCCAGTATTCCGAGATCGTGAAGGCAGCGGCGATCCCCGCGATCCTCTATTTCGCATCCGCGTTCTGGATGGTGCATCTGGAAGCCGGCAAGCACGGTCTCGTCGGCATGAAGCGCTCGGAGATCCCGAGCGCCTGGAAGGCGCTGGTGACGCGCTGGTACCTCGTGCTGCCGCTCGCCGCGCTGGTCTACATGCTGTTCGAAGGCTTTACGCCGCTCTATGCCGGCAGCATGGGCCTCGCGCTCACGGTGACGCTGATCCTGGGCGCCAGCATCACGGCCGGTGCGTCCTCGATGGTGATCCGCACCATCTTCTGGGTCGGGCTCGCGCTCGTCGTCGCCGCATTGTCGCGCGACGGCCTTCAGATCGTGCCGGTCGCGAGCGTCGTGGCCGGGCTGATCGTGATCACCGCTTTCATCCGCGGCGGGTTCAAGGCCCTGCGCGAGTGCCGCGACGCGCTGGCCGAGAGCGCCAAGTCCGCCATCACCGTCGGCATGGCTTGCGCCATCGTCGGCGTCATCATCGGCATGATGTCGCAGACCGGCGTCGGCACCATCTTCGGCGGCTGGGTGATCGGTCTCGGCGAGAAGAGCCTGTTCCTGGCGCTGATCATGACCATGCTGCTGTCGATCCTGCTCGGCACCGGCATTCCGACCATCCCGACCTACATCATCACCGCCGCGCTCGCGGCGCCCGCGCTGGCGAAACTCGGCGTGCCCCTGATCGCGAGCCACATGTTCGCGTTCTACTACGGCATCATGGCCGACCTCTCGCCGCCGGTCGCGCTCGCCGCGCTCGCGGCCGCGCCGATCGCGAAGGAAAATCCGGACAAGATCGGCTGGGAGGCGATGCGCATCGCGCTCGCCGGCTATGTCATCCCCTTCGTCTTCGTCTATTCGCCGGCGCTGATGCTCCAGGCCGGCGATCCCATGGCGGCCAAGCTCGGCTTCTACGGCGCGGTCGCGCTGGCGACCTTCAAGGCGCTGGTCGCGATCGGCCTGTTCGGCATGGTGGCGATCGGCTTCCTGTTCACGCGGCTGACGCTCGTCGAACGCCTGGTCGCGCTCGGTGCCGCGTTCTGCCTGCTCGGCGACTTCCCGTTCAGCGACACCGCGGGCTTCGTGCTGTCCGCCGCGCTCGTGCTGTGGCAGTGGCGGCAGCGCCCGCCGGCAGTGGTCGAGGCGGTGTGAGCCTCTGCTTCGCCACAGCATCGGGCGTGAAGGCGCTGGCGCTGTCCGCCTTCACGCTGGTGTGGACGCATTCGATCGAAAAGGTCGACTGGCAGGAGGACTGGCGCGTCACGCCGGCGGGGCTCGAACTGGTGCAGGCGCGGGTCAAGGGCAGCGGTGCCGGCATGGAGCCGCCGCCCGAAGCGCGGCTCGTCGATGGCTGGTTTCAATGGCAGCCGCAGCGTGCGCCGATGCAGGAGGTCGTGCTCGGCAATTCCGGCGCGGCCGGGGAATGGCGGCTCTGCCATGACGGCGCGTGCCGGACATTGTCGGAGATTGTCGGGCATCCCATAGGTGCTAACGTCACGACGATGAAGGTCTGCAACGATCCGTAGCCCGGATTGCACTTCGCTCCATCCGGGCTACAAGAACAACAACAAGGGAGACACGCGATGGATCGGCTCAAGGGCAAGGTTGCGATGGTGGTGGGCGCGGGCTCGATCGGGCCGGGCTGGGGCAACGGCAAGGCGACCGCGGTGACCTTCGCGCGCGAGGGTGCGCAGGTGTTCTGCGTCGACCGCAACGGCACTGCTGCGGAGGAGACCGCGAAGATCATCAATGACGAAGGCGGCAAGGCGACCGCGTTTACCGCCGACGTCTCGCGGTCAGCCGAGATCGAGGCGATGGTCGCGGCGTGCCTGAAGGCCTATGGCCGCATCGACGTGCTCGACAACAATGTCGGCATCGCCGAGATGGGCAGCGTGGTCGAGGTAACCGAGGAGAGCTGGGACCGCGTCTTCAGCGTCAACCTCAAGAGCGCCTATTTCGCCATGAAGCACGTCATCCCCGTGATGGTGAAGCAGGGCGGCGGCTCAATCATCAACATCTCTTCGATCGCCTCGATCCGCCACATGGGCATCTCCTACGTCACCTATGGCACCTCGAAGGCGGCGATGAACCAGATGACGCGCACCACCGCGATCGAGTTCGCGCGGCATCATGTGCGCGTGAATGCGATCCTGCCCGGCCTGATGAAGACCCCGATGGTCGAGCATTCCGCCGGCCTTGCCGCCAGCTACGCCAAGGGCGACGTCGAGGCGATGTGGCGCGCGCGCGATGCCCAGGTGCCGATGGGTCACATGGGCGATGCCTTTGACGTCGCGAATGCCGCGCTGTTCCTGGCGTCGGACGAGTCGAAATATGTGACGGGGATCGAGCTGGTGGTGGACGGCGGGATCACGTGCAAGGCGGGGGCGTAAGCGCTGCCTCACACTCCGCCGTCGTCCTGGACAAGCGAGCGTAGCGAGCGCTGATCCAGGACCCATTACCATAGGGACAGGTTTGGCGAAGGCTGGTAGCTCCAGCCTTCTTCAACAATCGACATTCGGGGTAATGGGTCCTGGCTTGCGCCAGGACGACATCGGAGAACTACTGCGCCAGCGCCAGAATCCCGCCGGCGAACGCATGCCATGCCGCGCTTTCGCTGATCGGCCAGTTCAGCACCTTCACCGCCAGCATCGCGAGCGTGCCGGTGATGTAGACCGGATGCACGCGGCGCTCGGTGCGCCAGTCGCGCACCATGGCGACGACGAGCAACAGCGAGGCGACCACGGCCGGCGCGATGGTCACCGGCACCGGCGGCGGGCCGGGCGGTCCGGGAGGGGCGAGGAAGGTCAGAAACCAGCGTGCGATCGCGGCGTCGAGGATCGAGACCGCGGCGAGCAGCATCAGGCGCTTGTGGATCTCGGGCCTGCGGGTGTTCGCGATGCCGAGCACAAACACCACCGCGAAGAACGCGATGCCGCTCATCGGCACGATCGAGAAGGCGATGCCGGCTTCTTTCTGCCCGAGCGCGGCGGAGTGCTGCATCACGTGCACGGAGGCGAGGAAGCCGAAGATCGTCATCGCGGTCGCGAGCGAAACGCCGACGATGCCGATCGCGCGGTGATTGACCACGCGGCCTGAAGCCGCCAGCCAGGTCTGGATCACAAAATAGAGAGACCAGGTGAAGAACAGGAGGCCGTGAAAGTGAATCACGGGGCTTGCGGAGAACGTCCGGTGGGCGAGCGGCACCCAATAGGTCGGCGCGAAGCCGAGAAAAGCGGTCGCCGCGCAGGCCAGGGCCATGTGGAGGTAAAAATATCGTGCAGGCGACGCATCACGCGCGCGAACACGACGGTCGTCGATCAGGGTCGTCATCTGGAGTGTGTCTGAAGAGACGGCGTTTGGTTCAATGCCCCGCTGTCGTCCCCGGATCGGCGCTCCGCTCCAGTCAACGCTGCGCGTTGTCTGGAGCTTCGCTCGTTCGGGACGACAGCGGAGTGTGCTGCTCTTGAGGCTTATCCCCCCGCGCTCAATTCTGCGCGATCGAGCTCCTCCTCGAGGCGGTGAAAGGCGTCGTCGCCGATCACCTCGGTGGCGCGCAGGTCGAAGATCGATTTGCGCGCAGCCTCGATGGCGCGGCGGCGCAGCGGATCGGCCGGTAATTCGCCACTGGCAATGCCGCCGTTCGGATCGTCGTCCGCCTGCATCAGGATAGCGCGATATTCGAGCCGCAGGATTTCCGCCTCCTCCGACGGGTCGCTCTCGATCGCATCGAGCGCCGCGCGATAGGCGACCGCGCGTCCGCGCGCGACCTCGATGCCGACGGGATCGTCGTCCTTGAGCCCGAAGGCCAGGATCAGCGGCCGCAGCGTCAGGCCCTGGATGACGAGCGATCCCAGCACGACGGCAAAGGCGATGAAGACGATGAAGTCGCGATAGGGAAAGTTCTCCGGCAGGGCGAAGGCGGTCGCGAGCGTGACGAGGCCGCGCATGCCACACCAGGAGATGATGAGGCCGCCCTTCGGCGAGGCCACCTGTTTCGGATCCTTGGGATGATAAAGTCCGTGGGCAATCAGCGCGCGCAATGTCGTGCGGTAGAACGTCACCCAGAGCAGCCGCACCAGGACCACCGTGAGCAGGATCCAGGCTGCCGCCACGCAATACTCCCAGCGCACGTCCGCGTCCAATCGCGTCCAGATCGGCCGCATCTGCATGCCGATCAGCATGAAGGCGAGCACGTTGAGCACGAACACCATCGTCTCCCACACCGCATAGGACGGCACCCGCAGCCGCGCCGGCATGTGCGCCCCCGCCGTGCGCGCCATGGTGATGGCGTAGACGACGATGGTGAGGATGCCGGAGAGGCCGAGATGCTCGGCGGCGATCCACACCATGAAGGTGGTGGCGAATTGCAGGATGATCGCGCTGGGCGCTTCCTTCACGCGTTGGAGGAACAGCGGTATGATGCGCCCCGCCAGCAGACCGGCGAGGACGCTGCCGACCAGCGCCAGCGCGATCGTCGGCGCGACCTCGCTCCATTTCAGATGCTGCATGACGACCGCGCCGACCGCGATGCGATAGATCAGCAGCGAGGTCGCGTCGTTGAGCAGGCTCTCACCCTCCAGCACCTTCACCATGCGATGGGGCAGCTTGACCTGGCTCAGGATCGCGACCGCCGCCGCGGCATCCGGCGGCGCCACGATGGCGCCGAGCGCGATCGCGGCGGCCCAGGGCATGTCAGGCATCAGCCGGTGCGCGACGTAGGCAACTCCTACCGTGGTCAGGCCGACCGCGGCCACGACGAGGGTCGAGACCGGAACCCAGTTGTTGCGCAGGTCCCGCAGCGAGGTGTCGAAGGCCGCATCGAGCAGGACCGGTGCGACAAAAAGCGCCAGTGCCAGGTCCGGCTCCAGCGTCCAGGTCGGACTATTCGGAACGAAAGCGATCAGGGCGCCGCCGATGGCGAGAAAGGTCGGGTAGGGGACCTTGATCCGCCGCGCCAGCGCCGATAAGGCAACGGCGCCGAGCAGCAGCGCGATGATCCATTCGAATGTCGACACGATAATCCCCGAAACCGATTTGAGCGGCGCCACAAGCTAGCACCAATCCGGCCGTATGATGGATAGTACGGCCTCAAGGCAAGACCTCCTGACTGCAGCAAGCATGCGTTTTCAAAATCTCATTCAATGGTCCGGTGCCGTACTGCTCTGCGCGCTCCCGCTCGGCGTGGCCCTGGCCGCGACCGGTGGCGAGCCGGCCGCCGTCACGCAGGTCGACATCGCGCCGTGCCTTGCGGCTGCCGCTGGCGACGACATGGACAAGGCCAATTCCGCCTGCGCTGACGTGATCGACAATGAGAAGACGGCGAAGGGGGACCTGATCAAGGCGCTCGTCGCGCGCGGCGCGCTTTACGCGCGGCACGATCAGGTCGACCGCGCGATCGCCGACGACAGCCGTGCTCTCTTGCTCGATCCCACCCTCGCGGATGTCTTCAACGCGCGGGGCGAGCTCTGGTTGAAGAAAGGCGACAAGCCCAAGGCGGTGCAGGATTTCGGCGCCGCGTTGAAGCTCGATCCGAACCACGAGAAGGCCAAGGCCAATCACAAGGCTATGGCGCGCGAGCTCGAGCGGATCGGCGCGCAGATGGCGGTCGCGGGCAAGCCCAGCTTCAATTGCGCCCGCGCGGCCCGCGCCGTGGAGAAGGCGATCTGCGGGAATCGCGAGCTCGCCGATCTCGACCGCGAGATCTACGGATCGCATTTGCGCGTCATCCGCGAAGCCCAGAGCCCGGCGGAGGCGCGCAAGATCCAGCGCGAACAGGACGATTTCATCGCGCGCAGGAATAGCGGGTTTGGCCGACCGGGGTATGATCTGAAGAAGGCGATGCAGGACAGGCTGCAACAGATCAACGGGGTGGACGGGTATTGAGTTCTTCGCCTCTCCCCGCGTGCGGGGAGAGGCCGGAATTTGCGGAGCAAATTCCGGGTGAGGGGGACTTTCCGCGAGTCTCACTGCTGCCGTCCCCGCTGAGGCTCCCCCTCTCCCCGCAAGCGGGGCGAGGGAGTGCAGGTGCCGGTGCGTCGCTTGCTGGGCGCGCTTGAACCCATCGCCAATCCACCGCGACAATGGTGAAAACCTGACGTCACGGAGCCTTCCTCATGTGCGGCACGCGCTCTTCCGCGCAAGCATCCAAAACCTCGCTGTGCGCCCTCCTGCTCAGCGCCGCCATGAGCCTTGTCCTCGCCGCGCCTGCCTCGGCCGCCGCCGATTGTATCGCCGGCAGCAAGGCTGCTCCCGCCGAGCTGATCACGTCGTGCAGCGCCATCATCGACCAGGCGGCCAATTCGAGCTCCGATCGCGCTGCGGCGCTGCTGGTCCGTGCTGACGCCAATGCGCGCACCTCGGGTGGTCTCACCCAGGCCCTGCGGGACATCGATCGCGCGATCGCACTCGACGGCAAGAACGCAAAAGCCTGGCGCCTGCGCGGCGATCTCCTGCGCGAGGCCGGCGGCGATCTCAACCGCGCCGCGGCGGACCTCAGCAAGGCGATCGAGCTCGATCCGCAGGATGCGGAGTCCTACGAGCTGCGCGGCGTCGTCTACACCAGTCAGCGCCGGCTCGACCGCGCGCTGGCCGATTACGACCAGGCGATCAAGCTGAAGCCGGATGACGCGCAGGCCTGGTCCGACCGCGGCGTGACCTACTATCTCGGCGGCGACAACGAAAAGGCGATCCGCGATCTCAGCGAGGCGCTCCGGCTCGATCCGAACCGGCCGCGCACCTACACCAATCGCGGCGCGGCCTACAAGAAGCTCGGCCAGCTCGACAAGTCCGTCGCCGACGCCGGCGAGGCGATCAGGCTCGATCCGAAGGTGCCGGAATATTACGACAATCGCGGCCTGTCGCTGGCCGCGATGGGCGATTACGACAAGGCGATCGCCGACTACGACCAGGCACTGCGGCTGGCACCGAAGCCGAACTTCTTCACCAACCGCGGCGATTCCTACCAGTTCAAGGGCGAGTTCGGGGCGGCGCTGAGCGACTACGAGTCCGCGCTGAAGCTCGATCCGAATTTCGCGCAGACCTACAACAATCGCGCCGTGCTCTACAAGAAGATGGGCGAGCGCAGGAAGGCGCTGGCCGATTACGAGACCGCGCTGAAGCTCGACCCCGGCAACGACAACGCGGCCAACGGCCGCCGCACCATGATCGCGGAGATCGCGAAATTCGGCGATGAGCCGCGGCGTCCGCTCGCGGCGAATTCCGGCAACGGCCCCTCGTTCGATTGCGCGACCGCGAAGCGCGAGGTCGAGAAGGTGATCTGCGCCGATCCGGAGCTGGGCGTGCTCGACCGCCAGATCGCCGAGACCTACGAGCGCGTGCTGAAATCCGCGAACAAGCGCTCGGCCGGCGACCTGCGCCGTACCCAGCGCGATTTCCTCGCCACCCGCAACTCAAGCTTTGGCCGGCCCGGCTATGATCTGAGGAAGGTCATGCAGGAGCGGTTGCAGCGGCTGAACGCGATGGAGGGGTAGGCGGGATTCTTCTCCTCTCCCCGCGTGCGGGGAGAGGCCGGAATTTGCGACAGCAAATTCCGGGTGAGGGGGACTCTCCGCGAGTCCAGCTCTCACCGTCCCCGGGGAGACTCCCCCTCACCCCGACCCTCTCCCCGCAAGCGGGGAGAGGGGGAAGGACATCATCCTTTTCAGCTTGAACCGCGGCCCGATCCCGGGAAAATACCTCTCAAACAAGGCCGGCGATTGATCCTGGTCATGGCGGGACGGCTGTCCTGTCGTCAGGTCAAGGCTAGGCAAATAAGGGAAACGGGAGCGCGGGACATGAACATCCAGGGCAAGAGCAGCTATCACGAGGTCCATGCACGCTCGCTGGCTGATCCCCAGGGCTTCTGGGCCGAGGCGGCCAGGGAAATCGACTGGATCGAGCCGCCCAAGACGATCTTCGACGCGTCGCAAGGAACCTACGGCCGCTGGTTCACCGGCGGCGTGGTCAACACCTGCTATAACGCGCTCGACCGCCATGTCGAACGCGGCCGCGCCGACCAGGTCGCGCTGATCCATGATTCGCCGCTGACGAACTCGATCACCAAGCTCACCTATGCCGAGCTGCTGAACGAGGTGCAGGCGCTCGGCGCCGTCATGCAGGATTTCGGCGTCGCCAAGGGCGATCGCGTCATCCTTTACATGCCGATGGTGCCGGAGGCGGTGGTCGCGATGCTCGCCTGCGCGCGCATCGGCGCGGTGCATTCGGTCGTGTTCGGCGGCTTTGCCGCGAAGGAGCTTGCCACCCGCATCGACGATGCACAGCCGAAGCTGATCCTGTCGGCGAGCTGCGGCATCGAGCCCGGCCGCATCGTGCAGTACAAGCCGCTGCTCGACGAGGCGATCAGGCTTGCCGGCAGCAAGCCGAAGGCCTGCATCGTGCTGCAACGTCCGCAGCTCACCTGTGACCTGGCGCCGGGCCGCGATTACGATTGGGCGAGCCTGCGCCGCAAGGCGATGAACGACGGCAAGAAGGCGCCTTGCGCGCCGGTCGCCGCCACCGATCCGCTCTACATCCTTTATACTTCGGGCACCACGGGCATTCCCAAGGGCGTGGTGCGCGACAATGGCGGCCATCTGGTCGCGGTGAAGTGGTCGATGTTCAACCTCTATGGCGTCAAGCCGGGCGAGGTCTGGTGGTGCGGCTCCGACATCGGCTGGGTGGTTGGCCACAGCTACATCGTCTACGGCCCGCTGCTGCACGGCGCGACCTCGATCATGTATGAGGGCAAGCCGATCGGCACGCCCGATGCCGGCGCATTCTGGCGCGTCATCTCCGAGCACAAGGCGGTGGCGCTGTTCACCGCGCCGACCGCGTTCCGCGCGATTCGGAAAGAGGATCCGGAAGGAAAGTTCATCCGGCAATACGACCTGTCGACATTCCGCACGCTGTTCCTCGCCGGCGAGCGCGCCGATCCGCCCACGGTGGAATGGGCGGAGCAGCAGCTGAAGGTGCCTGTGATCGACCATTGGTGGCAGACCGAGACCGGCTGGTGCATCGCCGGTAATCCGGTCGGCCTCGGCATGCTGCCGGTGAAGCACGGCTCGCCGACGGTGCCGATGCCGGGCTACCAGGTCGACGTGGTCGATGAAGCGGCCAAGCCTGTCGGTCCCAACACCATGGGCTCGATCGTCATCAAGCTGCCGATGCCGCCGGGCTGCCTGCCGACGCTGTGGAAGCAGGACGAGCGCTTCAAGGAGGCTTACCTCAGCGAATTCCCCGGCTATTACAAAACCTCGGACGCCGGCTACAAGGATGAGGACGGCTATGTCTGGGTGATGGGCCGTACCGACGACATCATCAACGTCGCCGGGCATCGCCTGTCCACCGGCGGCATGGAGGAAATCCTGGCCTCGCATCCCGACGTCGCCGAATGCGCCGTGCTCGGCGTCAAGGACGCGATCAAGGGCGAGGTGCCCTGCGGCTTCCTGGTGCTTAAGGCCGGCGTGCAGCGCGCACCCGCCGAGATCGAGAAGGAGATCATCGCGCTGGTGCGCGACAAGCTCGGCCCCGTCGCCGCCTTCAAGCTCGCCATCACCGTCGGCCGCCTGCCCAAGACGCGCTCCGGCAAGATCTTGCGCGGCACCATCAAGAAGATTGCCGACGGCGAATCCTGGACCATGCCCGCGACGATCGAGGACCCCAAGGTGCTGGACGAGATCGGGGCGGCACTGAAGGGGCGGGTGTGAGGTTTCGAACCGTCGTTCCGGGGCGATGCGAAGCATCGAACTATGGTGCGCGATTGCGCACCTGAGAATCTCGAGATTCCGGGTTCGGTCCTACGGACCGCTCCGGAATGACGGTGTTGCCGACTTACAATCTCCTCATTCCGGGCTAAACAGGGCCCGCCAACAGGGGACCTCGTATGCCACTCGCCACCGCGCCGCGCCTGCTTGCAGCCTTAGCTCTCGCCATTGTGCTCTCCGCCTGCTCGGCGCGCTACCAGACGCCCGTGGCTGTGGGCGGCGACGATGACGACGCGGTGTGCCAGAGCCGCGGTTATGCGGCGGGCTCGCCGGAATATGTGGCCTGCCGCAAGGACCGTGACGTCCAGCGCAGCGCCGCCACCGCCCGCGCCGACCGCCGCCAGCGCGATCTCGGCGAGTACATGCTGAACCATCCCGAGCGGCCGTGATATCGGGTGCGGTATAATCCTGCCTGGCCACTTGCTCGCATTCGCGTTCCTCGTGACACATCTGCAACGCCGCGGCACAAATCGTGCCGCGTTTCGCCGGATTTGATCGGCGTCAAATCCTTCACCATCCCCTTTCTGCTCTGACGCTGGTGTCGCGCAACGATGCGCGAGAGACGGCTGAAGGGGATTGAAATGCAGAGAACGACAAGACACTTGGCGCGGATCGCGATGGTCGGTGCGATGCTCGCGGGGACTTTTGCCTCGGCGCAGGCCGCGGACCTGCCGGTCTACAAGAAGGCGCCGCCGCCCGTGGAGGCGTTCAATCCCTGGATGGTGCGCCTGCGCGTGCTCGGTGTGTTGCCCGATGCCGGCGGCTCGACCGTCAACGTCGCGGGCGTGCCGTCGCTGTCGTCGCCGAATTCCGGCCTCTCGATCAGCGACCAGGTCGTGCCCGAGCTCGACATCAGCTATTTCTTCACCAGGAACATCGCGGCCGAGCTGATCCTCGGCGTGACCAGGCATTCGATCAGCGGCACCGGCTCGCTCGCGAATTTGCCGATCGGCAAGACCACGCTGCTGCCGCCGACGCTGACGCTGCAATATCACTTCGACAATTTCGGCGCGTTCAAGCCGTATATCGGTGCGGGCGTGAACTACACCGTGTTCTTCAACAATTCCGCCGCCAATGCGCCGGCCGCCATCGTCGGCCCGCCCGCGATCGTCGCCACCACCACGAGCCTGCACGTCAGCAATGCGTGGGGCGGCGCCGTGCAGTTCGGCTTCGACTACATGCTCGACCGGCATTGGGGTCTCAACGTCGACGTCAAGAAGCTCTGGCTGCGGCCGGACTACAGCGCGACCGTCAGCGGCCTGCCTGTCACCGGCAACGCGCATATCGACCCGTGGCTGGTCGGCGGCGGCGTCACCTACAAGTTCTGATGACGTCTTCGCGGCGCCGGGCGGGGGGCCCGGCGCCGCGTCGATCTGCTCGACCAATCCTGTATCCTGTCAGTCCGAATGCACGGTGCGGGGATGCCGATCATGCAGGAGCTTCGCGAGCGGGTCGCGATCCTCGGGGTGCCCTTGTACGGCGATCTCGAACAGCGATTCCTGAATGTCCCGGGGCATCTCACCCCAGACCGACAGCGCCGCGTGACCAAGCATCAAGGCAAAGCGTTCTTCGTTGACTTGCATCTCTGATCCTCCGCGCGGGAACAATGCGACATCATACGCATCGTTCCAGATTGCGGCCACGTGCGCCTCGCCGGCTTGCTGCCGAGATCATGCAGTCTCGCCCTGGCCTCCGCGAATCTGCCAGGCAGGCATCGACACACGCCCGCGCGCCCAAATAAAAACGCGGCGGGGGGCCGCCGCGTTCAAATCCAGCTTGACGGTAAATCGGAGGAGGGGGAATTACTCCTCCTCGTCCTGCTTCTTGCCGCCGAGGGTCTTCAGCTTGGCGAACACGGCGTCCACGTTGAGGTCGTCGCTCGATCGCTCGGCCGGCTCGAACTCGTCCTTCTTGGTGGTCTCCGAGGCCGGCAGCAGGGTCGCGCCGCCATAGGCCGCGTCGATCGGCTTTTCCTTGGCCGCGCGGGCCACCTCGAAATCGAGCTCGATCTGCGAGCAGAGGCCGAGGGTGACCGGATCGATCGGGGTCAGCGAGGACGTGTTCCAGTGGGTGCGGTCGCGCACGCTGGCGATCGTGCTCTTGGTGGTGCCGACCAGGCGCATGATCTGGGCGTCCTTGAGCTCCGCATGGTTGCGCAGCAGCCAGAGGATTGCGCTCGGGCGCTCGTGGCGGCGCGAGACCGGGGTGTAGCGCGGGCCCTTGCGCTTGGGCTGCGGCGGCAGCACGACCTTGCTCTCCTGGAGGCGGAGGCGGTAATCCGGGTTCTTCTCACCCTTCTCGATCTCCTCGCGGGTGAGCTGGCCGTTGGAGAGGGGATCCATGCCCTTGATGCCCTGGGCGGCGTCGCCGTCGGCGATCGCGCGCACCTCGAGGGGATGCATCTTGGTGAAATCGGCGACCTGGTCGAAGGTCAGCGCGGTGTTGTCGAGCAGCCAGACGGCGGTCGCCTTGGGCATCAGAGGTGCGTTGCTCATGGCAAATCTCCTTTGTGCTTCGCCCACCCCTTTGGAGGCGAAGCCGGTGGTCATCAGCGATGACTGGGAATTCGCGCTATATAAGCCCGGAGGGGCTAGCCACGCAATGGTTCTGCTATAGATAGTGCCTTGACAGCGCCCGAAAGGGGGCCCAATTCCCTCTGAAGTCGCTGTAAGCCCGTACCCTAAGCCCTATTCATCCATCGACCGCTTCCCGCCCCATTCGGCGAGGTGATTCGGTCCCGAGATCGCTCAATGTCAGCCAAACCAGACCTGAAGATCGTGCTTTGTTCTCCCCGCGGCTTCTGCGCCGGGGTGGTCCGGGCGATCGACACCGTGGAACGGGCGCTCGATAAATACGGCGCCCCCGTCTATGTTCGCCATGAGATTGTGCACAATAAATACGTCGTCGATGGGTTGAAGAAGAAGGGCGCCATCTTCGTCGAGGAGCTGGCCGAAATCCCGGAAAGTACCACCGCGCCGGTCGTATTCTCGGCCCATGGCGTGCCGAAATCGGTTCCCGCCGACGCCCAGTCCCGCAATTTGTTCTCGCTGGACGCGACCTGCCCGCTGGTGACCAAGGTCCACCGCGAGGCGGCGATCCACTTCAAGCGCGGCCGCGAGATCTTCCTGATCGGCCATTCCCATCACCCCGAGGTGGTCGGCACGCTCGGCCAGCTCCCCGTCGGCGCCGTCACCCTGATCGAGACCGCCGAGGACGCCAAGACCATCACCCCGAAGGACCCCAACAACCTCGCCTTCGTGACCCAGACCACGCTGTCGATCGACGACACCGCAGAGATCGTCGCGCTGCTCAAGGAGCGTTTCCCGAACATCAACGGGCCGCACAAGGAAGACATCTGCTACGCCACCACCAACCGCCAGCTCGCGGTGAAGAAGGTGGCGCCGGTGGTGGACGCCCTGATCGTGGTCGGCGCGCCGAATTCGTCGAACTCGCAGCGCCTGCGCGAGGTCGCCGAGCGTGAGGGCTGCCCGATCGCGGTGCTGGCGCAACGCGCCGCCGATCTCGACTGGAAGCGGTTCGAAAACATCACCAGCCTCGGCATCACCGCGGGCGCCTCGGCGCCGGAAGTGATCGTCGAGGAGATCATGGACGCGTTCGCCGAGCGCTTCACGCTGCATGTGGAGACGGTCTCGGCCGCGGAAGAGAACGAGTTCTTTCCGCTGCCGCGCCAGGTGCGCCCCGAAGCCGCCGCCGAGTAGACCTCTATGGCGGTCTACACCGACGTCGCCGCCGACGAGCTTGCGGATTTCCTGAGCCAATACGATCTCGGCGAACTGCTCTCCTACAAGGGCATCGCCGAGGGCGTCGAGAACTCCAACTTCCTGCTGCACACCACCAAGGGATCGTTCATCCTCACGCTCTACGAGAAGCGCGTGGCGAAGAACGATCTGCCGTTCTTCCTCGCGCTGATGACGCATCTCGCCGAGCACGGCGTCAATTGTCCGCTGCCGGTGAAGGGAAGAGACGGCGAGGCGCTGCGCGAGCTGTCGGGCCGCCCCGCCGCGATCATCACCTTTCTCGAAGGCGTCTGGCCGCGCAAGCCGAACGCGGCCCATTGCGCCGGCGTCGGCGAGGGCCTGGCCAGGATGCATCTGGCCGGCGCCAATTTCGCGATCAGGCGCGCGAACGCGCTCTCGGTCGCGGGCTGGCGACCGTTGTTCGATGCGGCCGCAAGCCGCGCCGACGAGGTGCAGCCGGGCCTGCGCGCGTTTCTCGCAGCCGAGCTCGACTATCTCGCGAGCGGGGTCTGGCCGACCAATCTGCCCGAGGGCGTGATCCACGCCGACCTCTTCAACGACAACGTCTTCTTCCTCGGCGACAAGCTCTCGGGGATCATCGACTTCACCTTCGCCTGCAATGACATGCTGGCCTATGACGTCGCGATCTGCCTCAACGCGTGGTGCTTCGAGCCGGATCACTCCTTCAACGTCACCAAGGCGCGCGCTTTCCTCAACGCCTATGGCCGCGTGCGCAAGCTCTCGGAGGCGGAAGAGGCCGCGCTGCCGCTGCTGGCACGCGGTGCCGCGATCCGTTTCCTGCTGACGCGGCTGGTCGACTGGCTCAACGTGCCGCCCGGTGCGCTGGTGAGGCCGAAGGATCCGCTGGAATATGTCCGCAAGCTGCGCTTCCACCAGAGCGTTTCGAGCGTGCGCGACTACGGGCTGATGCCGTCAGGACTGGTCGCGTGAGCGAGCTTCCCGTTGTCACGATCTATACCGACGGCGCGTGCTCGGGAAATCCCGGGCCCGGCGGCTGGGGCGCGATCCTGAAGTTCGGCAACAAGGAGAAGGAGCTGAACGGCGGCGAGCGTCACACCACCAACAACCAGATGGAGCTGATGGCGGCGATCTCGGCGCTCGAAGCGCTGAAGAAGCCGTGCACCGTCGATCTCTACACCGACAGCCAGTATGTCCGGCAGGGGATCACGGGCTGGATCCACGGCTGGAAGCGCAACGGCTGGCGCACCGCCGACAAGAAGCCGGTCAAGAATGTCGAGCTTTGGCAGCGCCTCGACGCCGCGCTGAAGGCGCATCAGGTCCGCTGGCACTGGGTCAAGGGTCACGCCGGCCACCCCGAGAACGAGCGCGCGGATCAGCTGGCGCGGGACGGGATCGTGAAGGCGAGGTTGCAGCAGAGGGTGGCGGAGTAGCAGTTTGTTCCGTCATTCCGGGGCAGTGCAAGGCACCGAACTCAGGTGCGCAATTGCGCACCCGAGAATCTCGTGATTCCGGGTTCGCCTCTGCGAGGCGCCCCGGAATGACATCTATCTCAGAGCTGCCCGAGCAGCGTATCGCCGCCTGACACCTCGACCTTGCCGGGCATCGCCTCGAGGTTCAGCTTCTTCACCACGCCGTCCTCGACCAGCATCGAATAGCGCTTGGAGCGGATGCCGAGGCCGTTGGCGGAGGCGTCGAGCTCCATGCCGATCGCCTTGGTGAAGTCGGCATTGCCGTCGGCGAGGAAGACGGCCTCGTCGCGCTGGTCGGTGTCGCGCTTCCAGGCGTTCATGACGAAGGCGTCGTTGACGGAGATGATGGCGATGGTGTCGACGCCCTTGTCCTTGATGGCGTAGGCGTTGAGGAAGATGCTCGGCAGATGCATTTTGTGGCAGGTGCCGGTGTAGGCGCCGGGCACCGCGAACAGCGCCACCTTCTTGCCCTTGAAGATATCGTCGGTGGTCTTCACCTGCGGGCCTTCCGCCGTCATCACGCGGAATTTCGCCTCGGGCAGCTTGTCGCCAGTCTGGATCGCCATCGTCAGTCTCCCTGAAAATCGATCCCGCTTTTTAGACTGTGCGGCGGGCCTGCACAATATTGCCGGCAGGGAAAGCGGCGAAGGTTGCGGCCCTTCACCTTGATGTCATCAGCCGGAAAAGCCGCCATTGTCGAGGAAGGCCTGTTCTTCCTCGGTGGTCGGGCGTCCGAGGACGCGGTTGCGGTGGGGGAAGCGGCCGAACCGGCGGATAATGTCGGCGTGCTCCCGCGCGTATTTCAGGTTCTCGGCATTGTCGGCGTCCTGAAACAGCGCAATGCAGTGCAGCTGGTCGGGCAGGTGCTCGGAATGCATGAAGGGCATGTAGAGGAATTCGAGCAGGGCAGGATCGATCCGGCGATCCGCGCCCCGATCGATGGCGCGGCGGGCAATTTCGCGCGCCAGCGCATCGCTGGAGAAGGTCCTGGGATCGCCGCGAAACATGTTGCGGGGGAACTGATCGAGCACGATGACGAGCGCGAGTGCGCCGTCGTCGCTTGCCTCCCATGACGCGAGCTCGCCGGCGGCCGCCTGCTGCCAGAGGGCGAGAAAGCGGCGCCTGACCTCCGCGTCGAAAGCCTCGCTGCGCTTGTACCAGCGTTCGCGGCCGGCCTCGCGCCAGAAGGCGAGAATGCCGGCCGGCTTGATGTCGCCGACCTCAGTCATGACTCAAAGGCAGCCTTACGCCGCCTCCGCCTTCTTCTCGTCGCGGAGCTGCCGGCGCAGGATCTTGCCGACGTTGGTCTTCGGCAGGTCGGTGCGGAATTCGATGTGCTTGGGCACCTTGTAGCCGGTGAGCTGCTCGTGACAGAACTTGATCACGGCTTCGGCGGTGAGGTTTTGGTCCTTCTTCACCACGAAGGCCTTCACCGCTTCGCCCGATTTGGAATCGGGGATGCCGATCACGGCGCATTCGAGCACGCCCGGATGGCTCGCGATCACTTCCTCGATCTCGTTCGGATAGACGTTGAAGCCGGAGACCAGGATCATGTCCTTCTTGCGGTCCACGATCTTGGTGTAGCCCTTCTCGTCCATCACGCCGATGTCGCCGGTGCGGAAATAGCCGTCCGCGGTCATCACCTTGGCGGTCTCTTCCGGCCTGTTCCAGTAACCCGACATCACCTGCGGGCCCTTGGCGCAGATCTCGCCCGCCTGGCCGAGCGGCACTTCATTGCCGTCGTCGTCGCGGATGGAAATATAGGTCGAGGGCACGGGGATGCCGATCGAGCCGGAGAAATCGTTCGTGGTTGCCGGATTGCAGGTCAGCGTCGGTGAGGTCTCCGACAGACCATAGCCTTCGGCGATGAAGCAGCCGGTCACCGCCTTCCACTGCTCGGCGACGGGGCGCTGCACGGCCATGCCGCCGCCGTTGGAGATCTTCAGCTTGGAGAAGTCGAGCTTCTTGAAGTCCGGATGGTGCATCAGGCCGTTGTACAGTGTGTTGACGGCCGGGAAGCTGTTGACCTGGTACTTCGCCAGCTCCTTGACGAAGCCCGCGATGTCGCGCGGGTTGGGGATCAGGAGATTGCAGCCGCCGGCGCGCACCGCGAGCAGGTAGCAGGCCGTCAGCGCGAAGATGTGATAGAGCGGCAGCGCGCAGACGATCATCAACTGGTCGACATGCGGAGGCGCGGCGAGCGCCGGCTGGAGCCAGGCATCGTTCTGCAAGACGTTGGCGACGATGTTGCGGTGGAGCAGGGTCGCGCCCTTGGAGACGCCGGTGGTGCCGCCGGTATATTGCAGGAAGGCGACGTCGCCCGGCGACAGTTTCGGCTTGTTGAATGTCAAGCCGCGGCCGGCCGACAGCGCGTCGTTAAAGGACACCGCGCCCGGCAGCGACCAGGCCGGTACCATTTTCTTGACGCGGCGGACGACGAGGTTGACGATCACGCCCTTGAAGCCGAGCAGGTCGCCCATGCTGGCGACGATGACGTGCTTTACCGATGTCTTAGTGATCACCTGCTCGACGGTGTGGGCAAAGTTCTCCAGCACGATGATGGCTTCGGCGCCGGAATCCTTGAGCTGATGCTCGAGCTCGCGCGGCGTGTAGAGCGGATTGACGTTGACCACCGCAAAGCCGGCCCGCAGCACCGCGGCGGTGGCGATCGGGTATTGCAGCACGTTCGGCATCATGATGGCGACGCGAGCGCCGCGCTGGAGTCCGCGGCCTTGCAGATAGGCGGCCAGCGCAACCGACATCTGGTCGAGGTCGCGGTAGCTGATCGACTTGTCCATGCAGATGAACGCCTTGCGGTCGGCGAACTTGGCGAAGCTCTCCTCCAGAAGGTCGACCAGCGATGCGTATTGCGTCGGCTCGATATCGGCGGGCACGCCGGGCGGATATTGCTTAAGCCAGATGCGCTCCATGGAAACTCCCCTCTCCTACACCAGAGCCCGTTGTATCTCGGGCTTGCCTCATTACCGCCAGTATCGAGCCTGCCGGAACGGGTGGCAAGCCGTCGAGGCTTAGGGCAAAGGCCGGAGAGTGGCTACTGGAATCGTCGCAAAACCGCGCTGCCGCAGGTGCGAAGCGCCGGCTTCGGTTTAATTCGCAGGGGCGTTAACTGTTGTTGGCCGGCTTGGCGGGAGGCTTGGTCGCGGCCTTGGGCTTGGCGGGTTTTGCCGGCTGATCGCTATTTGCGGCGGGTTTCGCCGCATCGGGCTTCGCCGCGGCATGCTTGGTCCCCGCGGGTTTGGCCGCGGTCTTGGTGTCAGCCTTTGCGTCACTCTTCACATCACCCTTGGCGCCTGGCTTCGCTGCTGCCGTCTTGGTGTCCTTCGGCTTATCAGCCGCCTTGTCGGCTGCGTCCGGTTTCTTGGCGACACGCGACTTCTTGCCACGCGCCTTCGGCGTGGCCTGCTGGTCGGCATCGGCTGCGACCGCGGCGATCAGGGCAGTGCCGGTGCGGGTCGGGCCGGTATAGACCAGCACGGGCTCGGCTGCCGCCGGCGCCGAGGCCATCAGCTCGGAGGCCTTCATCAGGGGCGGCTGAAGCCCGGCGGTGAAGAAGGTCACCTGGGCTTCGCCGCCGGTGGCGGAGGCCGATCCGGTCGTGCCGCCATTGGCCGCGATCAGGGCATCGTCGTCGTCGCTCGCCGGCCGCTTGCGATGGCCGCCGCACATGTCGTCGCGCAGGTTCGGCGGCGAGGCGTCGACCGGCACGAGGTTTTCGACGGTGCCGAGCGAGGGACGCAGCCACGACAGATTGTCCTGGCTGAAGCCGCGCTCCAGGAGCTGCGCCGCCTTCACCGCGCGCGCCGTTCCGGAATTGGCGCCGAGCACAACGGCGATCAGCCGGCGGCCGTTGCGTGTGGCCGAGGCGACGAGGTTGTAACCGGAAGCGCAGATGAAGCCGGTCTTGAAACCATCGGCGCCGGGATAGCGGCCGATCAGCTTGTTGAAATTCCCGGTGACGCGCTTGCCGAAACGGATCGCCGGAATGTGCACGAAGTATTCGTATTCCGGCAGGTCGCGCAGGAACGAGCGTGCGAGAATGCCGAGATCCCGCGCGGACGTGATCTGACCATCGGCGGGCAGGCCGTTCGGATTGACGTAGCTCGTCTGCGTCATGCCGAGCTTCTTGGCGGTATCGTTCATCATGACGGAGAAGCCGTCGATCGATCCGCCGACGCCTTCGGCGAGCACCACGGCCATGTCGTTCGCCGACTTGACCATCATCATCTTCAGCGCGTTGTCGACGGTGAGCTGTGTTCCGGGGCGGAACCCCATTTTCGACGGCGACTGCGAGGCCGCGGTCGGCGACACCGTGAGCAGCGTGTCGAGCGTGAGCCTGCCGTCCTTCACCGCCTTCAACGTGACATAGGCGGTCATGATCTTGGTGACGGATGCCGGATACCAGGGAATGGTCGCGTTATCCGCCTGCAACACCTTGCCGCTGTCGGCTTCGATCAGCAGCAGCGCTTCGGCGCTCGCCGCGCGCGGCGCGAGCAGCGCGGCGCATGCGACGGCCGCGGCGAACAGGTTGAACAGGGATTTGCGAAGCAGCGGGCGAAAGGCGTGCACTATCCGATTCCGGTCCTTGGAGATCCGCCGGTTCCGGACGGTTCTCGTGATCTGAGTTTCGGGTTTTGAATTCCGGCGCCGCCGCTTGCGGCGTCGCAAACCTATACCGGCTCCTGCGTCGAGAATAGGGGTTTCGGCGCGGTATTCCGCAATGAAATAGGCCGAATTTCGGCGGTCCTGCGGGGACTTGCTAGGGGGATTTGGCTGCAGTCGCGATAGTCTCGGCCGCCGTCACGCTGGCCCGTGTGTTGGCTTGTGACTGTTCCTGCACCATGAACTGGGCCCTGGCGAGCTCGGCAAAATGGCCGCCTTTGGCCACGAGTTCATCGAAAGTTCCGCTTTCGGTCACGCGCCCGTTCTCGAATACCAGGATCCGCGTGGCGTTGCGGATGGTGGCGAGGCGGTGGGCGATCACGAAGGTGGTGCGGCCCCTCATCACTTCGTCGAGAGCGGCGTTCACCTTGACCTCGGTAACGGCGTCGAGCGCACTGGTCGCCTCGTCCAGGATCAGGATCGGCGGGTCCTTCAGCAGCGCACGCGCGATCGACAGCCGCTGCCGCTCGCCGCCGGAGAGCATGCGGCCGCGCTCGCCGGCATTGGTCTCGAACCCGCCGCTGCGCTCGATGAATTCGAGCGCCTGTGCGCGCTCGGCCGCCTTGCGCATCTCGGCTTCGGTCGCATCCGGCTTGCCGACGCGCAAATTCTCCGCGATCGAGCGGTTGAACAAGAGCGCTTCCTGGAATACGACGCCGATGTTCCGCCGCAGCGAGGTCAGCGTGACGCCGCGCACGTCCATGCCGTCGATCCTGATGAAGCCGGATTGCGGATCGAAGGCGCGATGCAACAGCGCAATCGCGGTGGACTTGCCGGCGCCGGTCGGGCCGACCAGCGCGACGGTCTGCCCGGGCAGCGCGGTGAAGGAGAGGTCCTCGACCGCCGGCCGCTTGCCGTCATAGGAGAAGGTGACGTCGTTGAACTCGACGAGGCCGGACAGGCGTCCGGCATCGATCGCGTCGGGACGGTCGTGGACCGCCGGCACGGCATCGAGCACGTTGAAGAATTCGCGCAGGCGCGGCGCTTCCATGAACACGTTGTTGATGAAGCTCACGACCTGCTCGAGCTTCTGGATCAGCAGCGTCGCAAAACTCACGAACATCACGATCTCGCCGACCGAGGTCAGCCCCTGGTCGTGCAGGGCGATGCCGAGCGTGAAGATCGCGAGCACAGTGATGGTGGTGGAGGCGCGCGTGATGACGGTGACGAGCGCCCACCAGGACAACACCGGCATCTGGGCTTCGAGCAATTGATTGGCGACCGAGCGCAGCCCCTGCACCTCGGATTCGACGCGCACGAAGCTCTGCACCAGCGCGACGTTGCCGAGCGCGTCGGAGGCCCGCGCGGAGAGCTCGCTGTAGTGCTCCTCGACCGCCATCTGCATGCCGAAGGTCCGGCGCACGACGAAAGTCGTCAGCGCCGTGAAGACGATGCAGAGCACGAACAGCAGGATCGCGAGCCGCCAGTTCAGATAGAGCGACAGCGGCAGCAGCACCACGACCGAGAGGATTGCGGCAAAGTGCTCGCGGAAGAAGCCGAGCCACAGCCGCCACAACGCGTCGGTGCCGTTGAGCATCACCTTCATCAGCCGGCCCGAATGGGTGCCGGAGTGGAAGGTCAGCGGCAGTTGCAGAATGTGCTCGAAATAGTCGGTCAGCACCGCCTGGCGCTGGCGGTGGGACAGCCGGTCGGCTTGCAGCGCAACGAGCGCGCTGCATGCGATGGTGAACAGCCCGAACGCGACCCAGGCAGCCAGGAAGGGCCATGCCGAGCTCGAACCGGCGACTGACTTGCCGGAGAGCACGTCGACGATGCGGCCGAACAGGACGGGCTCGGCGAATTGCGAGGCGGCGAGCAGGAGATTGGCAAACGCCAGCAGCCAGCCCAGCCGCGCCTCCTTGCCGAGCAGCTCGAGAACGCGGGTGTAGAGGCTGAAAATGGACATGCGGACCGGCAACTCGGGCGGATAACGGGGCCCGTATTCTAAGCAGGGATCGTCCGCGAGATACAGCGGAAGCTAGCGGTTTTGCTCAATTGATCAGCCGCCCTGCGACCGGCGGCAGGAACCGGTCGTCGAAGATGTCGCCCGCGGCCGGCCGCTTGCGGAATTTGAAGTCCTGGGCGATCTGGTCGATCGAGCGGTCCAGCCGCGCCGGGTCGATGCCGCCGAGGCCGTTGCGCTTGACCTCGTCGGTCAGGATGTTGTCGACGAGCACGGTGCGCAGGCGCTCCAGTTCGAGGTCGCGGTCGCCGTCGTCGATACGGCTCGCGGCCTCGTCCGCCGCACGGGCGGGCTCTTTGACGGTCGCGTTGATCCCGGCGATCAAGGCGCGGACAAATCCCTTAAGCGCGTCCGGCTTCGCCGCGGCGAAAGCGGGGTTGGCCACCACGGCAAAGCCATAGGCTTCGCAGCCATAGTCGGCGTAGCGCAGCACCACGAGATCGTCGCCGGGCACGCCGCGGTCGCGCAGGTTCACCGCCGAGAGATAGCTGAAGCCGGCGACGGCATCGACTTGCCCCGCGGACAGGATCGGCTCGCGCACCGCCGCGCTCATCTTGTGGAATTTGATGCGCGACACGTTGATGCCGTTCTGCTGCGCCAGTGCCGGCCACAGCCGCATCGACAGATCGCTGTCGGCGACGCCGACGGTCTTGCCGTCGAGATCGGGCAACAGGTGGATGCCGCGGCTCCTGCGCGCGACGATTGCGTAGGGCGCGCGGTTGAACAGCACGAACACCGCCTTGAGCGGCGCCGCCTCGTCCTTGTCGCGAAAGCGGATCAGCTCGTTGATGTCGACGAGCGCGAGCTCGCTGTCGCCCTTGACGACGCGCGCGAGCGTCTCCGGGGACCCGGGCGCGGTGTTGAAGGAGACGTTGAGGCGCTCGGCGCCGAATTTGCCGTCCTTCGCGGCAAGGAAGAACGGCGCCATGCTCGCATCGATCGGGCGGTCGAAGGTGAAGTGGATCGCGACGGAGGGCACGGCGGTCTCGGCCGCGGTGACGTCGCGTGCGGTCAGTGTCGCAAGCGAGATCGAGAGCGCCAGCAGGCAACGAGAAATGATCGTCTTGAATTCTGACATCAGTTGCGCCGGTCCCGCATTGTTGTGGTTTCGTGACGCTCGCAGCGCCGGCCGGCGACGAGCCTGCGCGCGCCAATATGAACGGCGGATGAGCGGTGGTTGCGTCACGATTACGCAACCCCGTTCAGCTTGTGTTGGGGTTCGGGAACCCAACATGGGACGTGGGTGTTTGAAAGACATGAGCCTGTCTGCGCAGGCACCATTCGAGGTCCCAAGGAGGGTCCAGGACATGTTCGACCGATTTTCGAGACTGGCCGGCCGCAAGGCCGTTCTCGCCACCGCTGCGGTGCTGGCGCTGACTGCGGTCGCTCCGACCGCCTCATACGCCGGCGGCCGTCACTGGCGTGGTGGTGGTGGCGCAGCGGCTGCCGCAGCCTTTGCCGGCATCGTCGGCACCGGCATTGCCATCGCCGCGACCCGTAATGCCTATGCCTACGACAACGGGCCCTATTATGGCGGTCCGGCCTATTACAGCGGCCCTGCCTATTACGGCGACGGCCCCTATTACGGTCCGGGCCCGAACTACCAGTATCAGCGCTACGGCGGCACCGCCCCCTCCGAGCTCTGCGGCCAAGGCTATTACACCAACTGCTACTAGCCTTGACGACGAGCCTTGAAGACCAGCCCTGGCGACCAGACCTTGGCTACCAAGGGTTGACCAAAACAGGCCGTCGCACTTGCCGCGCCGGCCTGTTTTTTGCTTTAATTGCCGGGCGTTAACGCGTTCGCCATTGGTTTAGAGTAGTTTTGAGTACCATGAGTGATTCGCTTGAGCGGCTATATCTGGCTGTGCTCGCGGCCAGAGACCTTGATCCGGCAACATCGCGCACCGCCCGGCTGTTTCAGCGTGGCCCCTCCAAAATGGCGAAGAAACTGGCCGAAGAGGCCATTGAGGTCGTCATCGATGCCGTCAATGGCGACACCGATGCCGTGGTCCGGGAAAGCGCCGACCTGCTCTACAACCTCACCGTGCTCTGGGCCTCGGCCGGCGTGCGCCCCGAGGACGTCTGGCGCGAGATGACGCGGCGGGAAGACATGCTCGGCATCGCCGAGAAGCTGCCGAAGTCGGCGATGAAGCTGCCCAAAGTTGCGTCACCGCGCGTCGCCGCGAGGCGGCCAATTGTCGCGCTCGAGGGCCGTACGGCGCGCAAGCGCCACTAGAACCGTCATAATTCGCCTCAATCTCAGCATGGACAAATCCGTCCCATGGTGCTTCATCGCGGCGCCATGCTGAAACGTATCTACGACTGGTGCATCGACGCCGCCCACAAGCCCTACGCGCTCTGGATCATGGGAGCCGTGGCTTTCGCCGAAAGCTCCTTCTTTCCGGTTCCGCCGGATGTGATGCTGATCCCGATGTCGCTGGCGCGCCCGCAGCGCGCCTGGGTCTACGCGGCGGTCTGCACCGCGACCTCGGTGCTCGGCGGCCTGCTGGGCTACGCCATCGGTGCGCTGCTGTTCGACTCGGTCGGCCACTGGCTGATCCAGGTCTATGGCCTCGGCGACAAGGTCGATGCCTTCCGCGCCTCCTATGCGGAGTGGGGTGCGGTGATCATCCTGCTCAAGGGGTTGACGCCGATCCCCTACAAGCTCGTCACCATCACCTCGGGCTTTGCCGGCTACAACATCGGCCTGTTCGTCCTGTGCTCGATCGTCGCGCGCGGCGGACGCTTCTTCATCGCCGCGATCCTGCTCAACCGCTATGGCGACTGGATCCGGGTTCGGATCGAGAAGCATCTCGGTCTGTGGGTCGCGCTCGGTGCCGCCGTGCTGGTGCTCGGCTTCGTGGTGGCGGTCAAGCTGATCTAGAGAATGATCCGGACCCGAAGGGCCGCGTCAGCGCAAAGCGTGAAGCGGTTTTGCGGATAGATCATGCTCGACGGATAACGCATCCGCAGCGCTTTGCCGCTGCGCCGGCTTCGGCTACGGTTGCCGTCATGATGGTTCGATCCGGCAATCCGGCCGTGCGGCTTGGGACGCTGACGTCAGCAGTGCTGCTGCTCCTGCTGGGTGCGGGCGGGACTGGATGGCCGCAATCCGCGCCGCCGGCGCTCGGCTTGCAGGAGCAGGGGCCGCAGGCTGCGCCGCCGCCATCGGCGCCTGCCCCGCCGGCGGGCGGGGAAAATCCTGGGCTGATCAACGAAATGGGCAAGCTGTTCGACAAGCTGCCCTCGATCCTGCCGCCGATCAAAAGTCCGAGCGAGACCATGAACGACCTGTCGCGGCTGGCCACGCCCTCGACCATGGTCTCGGGGCGCGTGGCCTGTCCGGTCTCGTCGAACGGCGCGCCGGATTGCAAGCAGGCCGCCGACCAGCTCTGCCAGGGCAAGGGCTACAAGCAAGGCAAGAGCCTCAACGCCGACTCCGCCGAGAAATGCTCGGCCAAGGTTCTCATCCCGGGCAGGCAACGCAAACCGGACGACTGCCGCACCGATACTTTCGTGACCAGCGCGCTGTGCCAGAACTGACGTGACGACGCCGCGCGCGAGCAACCAGGAGCGCCCATGAGCCGTACGGAGCAGGATTTCCTCGGACAGCGTGAGATCGCCGACGATATTTACTACGGCGTCCAGACCATCCGCGGGAAGGAGAACTTCCACATCACCGGCATTCCGATGAACCAGGAGCCTTACTTCGTGAAGGCGCTGGGTTACGTGAAGAAGGCCGCGGCGATGGCCAATCGCGATCTCGGCGTGATCGACACCAAGGTGGCCGATGCGATCATCCTCGGCTGCGACCGCGTGATTGCCGGCGACATGATGGATCAATTCGTCACCGACTTCATCCAGGGCGGCGCCGGCACCTCGACCAACATGAACGCCAACGAGGTGATCGCCAACCTCGCGCTGGAATCGCTGGGCTTCAAGAAGGGCGACTATCAGCACGTCAGCCCGAACGATCATGTGAACTACGGCCAGTCGACCAACGACACCTATCCGACCGCCTTCCGCCTCGCGCTGATCCTGCGGCTCGAGAGCTACATGACGGCGCTGCGCCAGCTCCAGGAGGCGTTCTTCGCCAAGGGCCGTGAGTTCGACCGCGTGCTGAAGATGGGCCGTACGCATCTTCAGGACGCCGTGCCGATGTCGCTCGGCGCCGAATTCCGCGGCTGGGGTACCACCATGGGCGAGGAGGTCGATCGTATCTCCGAGGCACGGGCGCTGCTGCGCGAGATCAATCTCGGCGCGACCGCGATCGGCACCTCCGTCACCGCGGCGCACGGCTATCCCAAGCTCGCCGTCCGGCATCTGAGCGCGCTGACCGGCATCGACTTCATTCTCGCCGGCGACCTCGTCGAGGCGACCTCGGACACCGGCGCCTATGTGCAGCTCTCCGGCGTGCTCAAGCGCACGGCGAGCAAGCTGACAAAAATCTGCAACGACATCCGGTTGCTGGCTTCGGGCCCGCGCGCCGGCTTCAACGAGATCAACCTGCCGCAGCTCCAGCCGGGCTCCTCGATCATGCCGGGCAAGGTCAATCCCGTGATCCCCGAGGTCGTCAACCAGACCAGCTTCCTCGTCATCGGCCTCGACACCACGGTGACGCTTGCCGCGTCCGCCGGCCAGCTCCAACTCAACGTGATGGAGCCGGTGATCTCGTTCGCGCTGTTCTTCTCGATCCGCACCATGGAGCGCGCGGTCAACAGCCTGCGCGAGAACTGCGTCGTCGGCATCACCGCCAACGCGGAGCACACCCGCAACATGGTGCTGAACTCGCTCGGTATCGTCACGGTGCTGAAGCCGCTGCTCGGCTACAAGCAATGCGCCGAGATCGCGCGCGAAGGTTACAAGAGCGGCAAGTCGCTGCACCAGATCGTGGTGGTCGAGCGCAAGCTGCTGACGCAGGAGAAGTGGGACGAGATGTTCTCGTTCGAGCGGCTGATCAATCCGGACCTGATTGCGTGATGTCTCATGGTCATTCCGGGGCGCGCGAAGCGCGAACCCGGAATCCATTTCGCCACGCGTGCGGAGGTCAGATGGATTCCGGGCTCGCGCCTTTCGGCGCCCCGGAATGACGGAAGAGGAATTCCGCGGCTTGGAATTGCGGTAACGGCATCTTCCGCGGCGGCAAAACGCAATACTTGACAGTGGAAAGATTGCCTTGTTGGTATGGCTCCCAGCTTCGATTTGACCGCCAATAGAGGATCGTTTCGCGATGTCCATGCCTGCCTTGTTCAAAGGGCGCCTGTCGATCCCCGTGATCGGCTCGCCGCTCTTCATCATCTCGGTGCCCGATCTCGTGATCGCGCAGTGCAAGGCGGGTGTCGTCGGCTCGTTTCCGGCGCTGAACGCGCGGCCGCCCGAGCTGCTCGACGAATGGCTGGCGCGGATCACCGAAGAGCTCGCGGCCTATGATCGCGCGCATCCCGACAGGCCGTCGGCGCCGTTCGCGGTCAACCAGATCGTGCACAAGTCGAACAACCGGCTCGATCACGACATGCAGCTCTGCGCCAAGTACAAGGTGCCGATGATCATCTCCTCGCTCGGCGCGCGCGAGGAACTGAACCAGGCCGTGCACGGCTGGGGCGGCATCGTCTTCCACGACGTGATCAACCAGAAATTCGCGCACAAGGCGATCGAGAAGGGCGCCGACGGCCTGATCCTGGTCGCGGCCGGCGCCGGCGGCCACGCCGGCGTGATCTCGCCGCTTGCCTTCGTGGCGGAAACGCGAAAGTGGTTCGACGGCCCGATCGCGCTGTCGGGCGCAATCGGCAACGGCAAGGCGATCCGCGCCGCGCGCATCCTCGGCGCCGACTTCGCCTATATCGGCTCGGCCTTCATTGCGACCAAGGAAGCCAACGCTGTCGAGAAGTACAAGGAGATGATCGCGGGGTCGACGGCCGACGACATCGTCTATTCCAACCTCTTCACCGGCGTGCACGGCAATTATCTGAAGCCCTCGATCCTCGCCGCCGGCATGGATCCGGAGAACCTGCCGACGTCCGATCCGTCCAAGATGAACTTCGGCACCGACGCCTCCGGCGAGCGCGCCAAGCCAAAGGCCTGGAAGGAGATCTGGGGCTCGGGCCAGGGCATCGGCAGCGTCGACCAGGTTCTGCCTGCCGCCGAGCTGATCGCGCGCTTCAAGAAGGAATACGACGAGGCGATCGATCCGCCGTTGTGAACGGCGGCTATTGCGTATTGCAGCGCGCGTATCTTTCCTCCGTCGTGCTGGACAAGCGCAGCGGAGCGGAGCGCAGATCCAGGACCCATTACCCCAGGGAGTAGTTTGGCGAAGACTCGGAGTTGAGAGTTGCGCGCCACAACTTCTCCCTGGGGTAATGGGTCCTGGCTTTCGCCAGGACGACACTGTCATTGGAACTCCGAGCGTCTCAGCCAACAGAGATCTGCACCATGCCCCCGATCTACCGTGTCGACGGCAACAGTGTCGTCACCAGCCCTGACGCTGCGGGTCCGTGGGACCGGCGCATGCAGCATGGCTCGGCGCCGGCATCGCTGGTGACGTGGGCGGCGGAGCGTATTCCGACGCCTGTTACGATGGACATCGCGCGCGTCACCATCGATCTGATGCGCCCGGTGCCGGTGGCGCCGCTCACGATCGAGACCGAGGTCTTGCGCGAGGGCCGCAAGATTCAGCTCTGCGAAATCAAGCTGCTCGCCGACGGCGTGCAGGTCGTGGGTGCCACAGTGCTGAAGATCAGGCGTCAGGCGCAGGCGCTGCCGGATGACGTCAAGGAAGTCCCGCTCACGCTGCCGTCACCGGAGGATTCGCTGGTCGAGGACGGTCATGCCGCCAGCAGCCCGTTCGTGCGCTCGGTCTCGATGCGCGCCGCGCGCGGCCGCTTCGGCCAGGCCGGTGCGGGCGCGATCTGGTTTCGCGTCGACCATCCCCTGATCGAGGGCGAAGCGATCTCGCAGGCCATGCGCGCCGTGGTCGCCGCCGACTTTTCCAACGGCACCGCCTCGACGCTCGACTTCCGCGCCTGGACCTACATCAACGCGGACCTCACCGTGAGCCTTGCGCGCCAGCCGGTCGGCGAATGGATCCTGCTCGACGGCGACTCCTGGATCGGCCCTGATGGCGCAGGACTCGCCATGTCGCGGCTGGCGGATCGGCAGGGCTATTTCGGTCGCGCGGTGCAGAGTTTGGTGATCGAGAAGCGGTGAGCGTGACGGCAAGCGCCGTGATCGCTGCTTGAGCCGAAGGAACGGCAGACTTCCGCCGCCGCGGAAGGGATGCCCTGGTCGCGAGCCTCTTCTCTTGTCCGGAGGTCTCTGTTCGACGCCAGCGTCCTGCCTGTTCAACTGCCGTAGACGATCTTGATCTCCCACAGCAGGACAACAATAGCCGTGATCAACGTGATCGCGGCCAACGCACTTTCCAAGGAAGCGACTCTCATTTGATACTCCGCTTCCCAGCCCCATCAGCGGTCTAGTTGATTCGTTGATTCGCCCGCAATCGCGCGGACGGCGTGCCTGAAAAGTCCCTTCCGCGCTGTTGTTCGCCGGTCACAGCGACACCGTAAAATCCCGGGGTCGGGCGCGGGGGCCTGCACGGTGCCGCCTGCCACAAGTTGCAGATCGAGACGACTACCCCACCATCCGGTCCCGCCCGCTCCAGAATCCCGCGCGCAGCACCTTCTTGTCGACCTTGCCGACGCCGGTCATCGGCAATTGCTTGACGAACTGGATCTGCTTTGGCGCATGCGCCGAACCTTTCCGCGTCTTCACGAAATTGATCAGCTCGTCCGGATCGGGCTTTGCGCCTTCGCGCGGCACCACGATGGCGGTGACGGCTTCGCCCCATTTCTCGTCGGGGATGCCGACGACCGCGACCATCGCGACATCGGCGTGCTGCGACAGCACGTCCTCGACCTCGCGCGGAAAGATGTTGAAGCCGCCGGAGACGATCATGTCCTTCTTGCGGTCGAGGATGAACATGTAGCCGCGCTCGTCCTTGCGCGCGATGTCGCCGGTGTGGACCCAGCCGTTCTTCAGCGTCTCGGCGGTGATGTCAGGCCGCTTCCAGTATTCCGCCATGACATGCGGGGCGCGCACGCAGATCTCGCCGGCCTCGCCCGTCTTCACCTCCTGGTCATTGTCGTCGAGGATCCTGACCTCGCAGGCCGCGATCGGGAAGCCGCAGGACAGGAACAGTTCGGGCGTCCGGGGATCATGGTCCTTCTTGCGCAGTACCGAGATCGGATAGCATTCGGTCTGGCCGTAGAGCTGCGAGAACACCGGCCCGATCCGTTCGATGCCCTCGATCAGTCGGCTCGGCGACATCGCGGACGCGCCGTAGAGCACGAGCTCGAGCGAGGAGAGGTCGGTCCTGCTCAGCGCGGGATGGTCGAGCAGCACATAAATCATGGTCGGCACGAACAGCGTGAAGTTGATGCGCTCGCGCGCGATCGTCGCCAGCACGGCCTCGGGATCGAAACCCTTCAGCATGTGCACGGTGCCGCCGCGCATCAGGGTCGGCAGCACCTTGGTGCCGGCGACATGGCTGATCGGGGCGACCGTGAGATAGCGCGCACCTTCCGGGATTTCGAAGTCGGCGAGGATCGCGGCGGCGGCTCCGGCATTTTCGCGGTGGTAGCGCAGCGCGCCCTTGGATTTGCCGGTCGTGCCGCCGGTGTAATTCAGCGTGGAGAGATCGTCAGGGCCGGCGAGGCAATGAGCGCTGGCATGGCCTTCGATCTCGATCGCCTGCAACAGGTCGACGCCATACCCGGCCGGTCCCGTGGTGAAGACCGCCTTGAGTCGGCTCGCACTCGCGGCAAGCTCGCCGCCGCGATCGCGGAACGCGGCCGCATCGACCACCAGCACCTCGGCCTCGGAATCCTCGAGTTGGAACAGCTGGTCTCCCCCCGATCCCAGTGGATGCAGCCAGGTGACGCAAAACCTCGACAATTGCGCTGCGACACCCGCGCACCAGGTGTCGGCGCGGTTCGCAGTGAGGAAGGCGACGCGCGCGCCGGGCTGCACTCCAAGCCGCATGAACACGCCCTGGATGCGCCCGATCAGGTCGATGGTGCCCTGATAACTCAGCGATCCGCCAGGCCAGGCGAACGCGGTGCGGCCGGGATAGCGCGCCAGCGCCCGCAGCGCCTGTGCGCAAGTCGGGGACGATGCGTGGAGCGGATCGGACATATGTTTCCTCGCTGCTTTGTCATCGGCTTCTGGCGTGCCAATGTTTGCCGTAACGCTAGCACAGGGAATGCGGGATGGAACGACACAGCCCGCGCGAGGGAGGCATGCGTGACGTCTGATCGGCTGCAACGTTTCCGCGATCGCCTGGCGCTGCCGCTGATCGCCGCGCCGATGTTTCTGGTGTCGGGCGTCGAGCTCATGGTCGCGGCCTGCCAGAGCGGCGTGATCGGCAGCTTTCCCAGCGCGAATTGCCGTAGCGCGGAACAGCTCGACGAATGGCTCCGCGAGATCGAAACGGGCCTGCGCCGGCATGAAGATCAAGCCGGCCGCAAGGCGGCGCCGCTCTGCCCAAACCTGATCGTGCACCGCTCCAATGCGCGGCTGGAGCAGGATCTCGCCGTGCTGCTGCGGCACAGGCCGGAGATCGTCATCACCTCGGTCGGCTCGCCCGCGCCAGTGCTCAAGCCGCTGCATGACGCCGGTGCGCTGGTGTTGGCGGATGTCGCCTCGATCCGCCACGCCGAACGTGCGGCGGAAGCAGGTGCCGATGGACTCGTGCTGCTCACGGCGGGCGCGGGCGGGCAGACCGGCTGGCTCAATCCGTTCGCCTTCGTCCGCGCGGTGCGCGCATTCTACGATGGCATCATCGTGGTCGCGGGCGGCATCAGCGATGGCCGCGCGCTGCATGCCGCGGAAGTGCTCGGCTGCGATCTCGGCTACATGGGCACGAAGTTTATCGCGACGCGCGAGAGCATGGCGGATGATCGTCACAAACGGATGCTGGTCGAGAGCAGCGCCGACGACATCCTGCTGACCACCGCGTTCACGGGGCTTCAGACCAGCATGCTGAAGCCGTCGATCGTCGCTGCGGGGCTTGATCCCGACGACCTGCCGGCGCGCGGGGCGATCGACATCGCCAAGGACATCGACGTCAACGCGCGCGAGAACCGGCCAAAGCGCTGGCGCGATATCTGGAGCGGCGGGCACTCGACATCCGGCGTGACCGATGTGCTTGCGGTTGACGATCTCGTCGCGCGGACGGTCGCAGAATATCGCGCGGCGGGTGGGCGATAGGTTCCTTTCCCTCTCCCCGTATGAACGGGGCGAGGAAGACCAGGCGCCGTCGCATCGATCACAGTTAATCCAGCACGGCTGCATTTCCCCCTCACTTAACGGCAGATTAACCATCGCCCGCCCAGAATCCCCCTCAAGGCCGCCAATCAGGACCGAGAGGGACAGGCGATGGATTTCGATTTTCTCAACTCCAAGACGGCGGCTTCGCTGGACGAAATCCGCGTCCGCGTGGCCCATGCGCTGGCCCGCCACCCGCTGTGCCGCAATGTGCGCTTCGATATCGTCAGCGTCCCCCGCACCCGCCGGGGCGGCAACTGGACGGTGACGCTGCAATCGGTCGAGCCGCGCGCGGTCTGGGAGGCCTCCGAAATCGTCGCGGACATCCAGGATGCCTACGATCTGGCCTCAGCTGCTTGATTTTACTCGGCTTTTTAGTCGTGTCGCCATAGGCATGGTGATTGTCGCCGCAAAGGCACACTCAAGCCTTAATTCGTTCCTTTTTCCCGGGCACCGTTGACAACATCGTGAACCGCCCCTCCCCCTCGGAGAGACGTTTGTCCAAAGCCATCACCATCGTCGTTCTGACCTGTTTCCTCGTCCTCGGTGCCGCCACCACCGCCATTCTCGGACGCGACAGCGTGCCCAGCGTTAGCGCCGAGATGATCACCCAGGCCCCGCCGAAACCGCTCGCGACCAACCGCGCCGCCAAGGCCGACCGTCTGGTTCCGACCCTGGCGCTTGCCTCGGCCGCGATCGAGCCGGTCCAGGTGCCCGCCGACAAGCTTGCGCAGGCGCCGGTGCTGACCGAGCCGCTGCGCCAGGCCTTTGCCGCCGCCACTCCGTCCGATTTTCCGATGTCCAAGACGGGTTCATCGGCGAGCGTGAACGAGGCGCCCACGGCGGAAGCTCCCGCCGTCGAAGTCCCGGCCAAGCCGAAAGTCGTCGCCAAGCCGCAGCCGCAGAAGTCCTATTCGCTGCTCTCCGACGTTCAGATTTCGGGCATCAAGGATCGTCTGAAGCTGTCGTCGTCGCAGGAATATTACTGGCCTTCGGTCGAGACGGCGCTGCGCAACGTCGTCCGCAGGATCCAGGCGAACAAGCTGTCGAATCCGAACGCGCCGCCCGGCGCGCAGATCGATCCGAACTGCGACGAGGTCCAGCAGTTGAAGTCGGCCGCGATGCCGCTCCTGTTCCAACTGCGTGACGACCAGAAAGAGGAAGTGCGCAAGCTCGCCCGCATCATTGGGCTCGAGAAGGTCGCGCAGCAGATCTGACGCGCGGTTTCCCGAAGAGATCATGCTCAAACAATGAGCTGAGGCGCGGTGGCAAGCCATCGCGCCGAGGGAACCGTCGATATCAGGAACATCCGGCAATCTCCAGGCGTTGCCCGCTCCAAAAGAGGGAGTGGACCAATGCGCGCCTCGACAGCCTATTTCGTCGGTGCCGGAACCATCGTCGCGGCCATCGCCATTGGTCTCGGTGGCGGCATCGTCGCCGGCAACATCATGAATCCGATCGCGCCCAAGCAGGGGCCGGATGCCGGCAAGCTGGCGCAGCGCACGGAAGCGGCTATCGCGCCGGTCCAGAGCAATGCGCCGTCGGAGCGCGTGCAATATCTCACCGGCTCGCAAGCCTTCGGCGCGATGATCGCCGCGCCCGCGCAGGCGCGGGACGACGCCAAGCCTGAGACAAGGCCCGACACGCAGGTCACTCCGGCGAACGCCGAGCTGCCTGCGCCACAGCCGTCGCAAGCGGCCGCGGTCGAGCCGCCGAAACCGGCATCGCCATCGCCTCCGCAGGCCGCAAAGCCCGTCGAACAGCAGGCTTCGACAGAGCCGTCCTCCTCACCTGACAACGCCTATGCCAAGGCGAGGGATTTTGACGTGAAGCATGCCGCGTCCGAACGGCGCCGGATGGATCGGCGCGAGCGTTGGTCCGAGCGTCACCGCTATGAGTCCCGCGATCCCCGCGGCATGCGCGACCGGACCGATTGGGACGACGTGGCCCGCAACATCCGCCAAGATTCAGACGCGCGCGATTACGCGGGCCGGCCGCGCGGTAGCTTCCCGCAGATCAGGCTGTTCGGCCCCGACGACGACTAGCACCTAACCCAGGATCGCGGTCGCTGCGCGCTCGGCAATCAGGATCGTCGGCGTCTGGATGTTGCCGGAGATCATGATCGGGATCAACGAGGCGTCCGCGATATGCAAGCCGTCAATGCCTCGCACCTGCAACCGCTGCGGATCGACGACGGCGAGATCGTCCGTGCCCATCCGGCAGCGCCTCGTCATTCCGGGATGCGTGCGCAGCACGCAGGCCCGGAATCCATTTATCCGCGATGACCGCAGCGCGATGGATTCCGGGCTCGCGCCGTCGGCGCGCCCCGGAATGACCGCTAGCTCACCCCCCGTGCGACTCCACCACCTTGCGGCAGCCGTCCGAAAGCTTCGACTTGTTCTCGCGCAGGCAGGCGTTCATCTGCGGCGGCTTGCCGACATGCTCGGCGCAGAATTTGCTGGCGTCGCCGCGGCAGGCCATCTGCTCCTGCAGCGTCGGACCGGATTGTGCCGCGGCGGGCAGGGCGGTGGCGGCAAGCAGCAGCGCGGCAAGAATCGAAATCTTCATAAAACACCTCTTTGGGCTTGTCGGTGGTCCCATTCGGGATCAAGCGGGCGGACCATCTCGCGAAGGCCTGGTGCCGGTCCATGCCATGTTCATGGCATCGGATCGCGCTTCTGGCCTGCGTACCCCCATCTTCATGGCATGTATCCGTACGCCGTCTTTTGCCATTCAGACTGCACGTCGGCTGCGAACCCGGTGATTGCACCGGGACGCCGAACGGGAAGCAGGAGAGCAAGATGTCGAAAAGAGCGGGAGTGCTGAGCGCCGGGCTGACGATCATGGCGCTGGCGGGTGCGGCGATGGTGTCGCTGGGCACGAGCCCGGCGCAGGCGGTGGTCTATTGCAAGACGGTCGGCGTGCCCAAGGGCTGCGTGGTGCGGCCGACGGCGGCGGTGGTGGTCGCGCCGGGAGCCCCGGTCGCGGCGGCTGCGGTCGCGACGCCCGGCGTCGGTGCGCCCGGTGTCGGCGTACGTGCCGGCACGCCGATGAATCGCGGCGGCCCGGTCAATCGCGTCGGTGTTCGCTGACGATCTCGTTCGAATTGAGTTGATTGCATCGCTTCGGGCGACGTGATGACCCTGCGGACGAACCCCCCGTCCTCCGCATGAAGATCATCCGGCCCGTTCCCTCTCTCCGTGCGTCCCACACGTTCGGGGAGGGGGCTTTTTCAGCCGGCAGCGGCGTCGCTGTCGGGAAAGATTTGCGGCAATTGCAGCCGCACCCGCGTGCCCGAGGCATCCGAGCTCAGATCGAGCACCGCGCCGCAGCGCGCGGCGCGGCTTCTCATGTTGCGCAAGCCCCGCGCGGTCTGGCTCGCGCTAGCGGCCTCGCAATTGCCGGCCAGCGCAAAACCGCGGCCGTCGTCGGTCACGCTGATCACGCCGTACGGCCCCTGGTCCGCGTCGAGCGTCTCGATCGTGACCGCGATATTGCCGGCGTGCGCGTGCTTGACCGCATTGGTCACGGCCTCGTCGAGGATGCGCACGATCTGGATGACGTGCCATGGCCTGAGCTCGGGATGCAGCGGCAGGCCCTGCGGCGTCGCCACGCGCCAGTCGAGCGCGATGTCGTGCGGGCGCAATTGCATCGCCGCGCGCTCGCGCCAGGAGCCGAGCGCGAGCATGAGGTCGCCGCCGATGTCGTCCATGGAGTCGATAACGAGACGGAGATCCTTCAGCGCCGCGCGGGCGGCGTCTGTGATGGTCGCACCCTCATGGCCGCGCTCGGACAGCGCGACGATGCTGACGAGCTGGCCGCCGAGGCCGTCATGCAGGTCGCGCATCAGCCGCGTGCGCTCGTTGGCGAGCGCGGCGGCCCGGGCGCGCGCCTCCTCGCGGGCAAAGCTCGCCTTCAGCCGCTCCTCGGCCTCGCGCACGCGCGTCACGAGCTGGCCGGCAAAGCTGTCGACCTGGTTCAGCGCGCGGGCGAAGCGCCAGGTCAGGCCGGCGCCGATCGCGACCAGCATCGCCGAATAGGACAGGCGCGAGACGAAGATGCGTTCGTTGGTGACGATCTCGGACACCGACAGCATGTCGTGGACCCAGCAGGTCAGCACGATGCTCACCGCGCAGCCGAGCGTGAAGCTCGCGGCATCCTGCCGCCGCACAACCGCGGCCGCGGTGACGCAGGCCATCAGGAACAGGCAGACCCCGACCGTGGGGATGCCAAGCAGGAGAAACAGAATGCGCGGCAGTGGCGGCCCGGCGATCAGCCCGACCACGAACACGACGATGCCCGGCGCGAACAGCAGCGCGCCGTAACGCGGCCAGCGCCAGCCGAAGAACAGCACGCCGAACACGACGATCAGCGCGCTCTCGGTCGGTGCCGATGCCAGCAGCACCGCGGCAAGCCGCGACGTGGTGGCCGGCGGCACCGGCGGCGGTACGAACGCCTGCACCACGCCGAGCACCATCGCCGCCGCCAGCACGCCGTAAACCGGCTCGCGGCGCCGCATCAGCCACATGATCGCAAGGATGACGGCGAGGATGGACTGCCAGGCGGAGAACACCACCGGCAACGTGACGAACAGCAGCGTGCGTGTCTCATAGGCGGGACGCAAGGCTGCATCGGGGCCGACATAGACGGTGTCGAGAAAACCCTTCAAGGGTCCCCATACGAACAGCCGTACCGTGATCTCGTTGCCGCCGTCACGCAGCAACGATGCGGGAATGAGCGCGATGAGCGGCGTGTTACGGTCCGGCCGGTTGGCGTTGAAATCGCGGCGGGAGTCGAGCACGACGACACCGTTGACGGCGACCTCCACCGCATTGCTGAAGCGCGGCAGGAACACCGACCATCCCGTCGCCGCATCGCCGCGCCCAACCGTGAAGGCGCCGGTGTAGAGCGGCGGATCGGCCAGAGAGTAACGCGACGAGGTGAAGTGCGGCAGCGTCACGGGACGGCTCGCGCCGTCCTCCCGCAGCGAAAATCCGCTCAAGGCAAAATCGTCGGGGTCGCTCGGCTGGAGCAGCCGCAGCCCGAGGATGGTGGCGATCACGATCATCGCCTGGAGCAGCAGGTAAGGCACGAGGCGCGCGGCCAGCAGCCGGCGCCGCGCGGGTTTGGCCGGTGCCTTCGCCGCGATCTCGCTCACAGCTTGATCAGGCCCTGCTGGACGGCCTCGAACACCGCTTCGCTGCGCGTGTGGACCTCGAGCTTGCGATAGATGTTCTTGATGTGCCCGGGCACGGTCTGCCTGGACAGGCCGAGATGGCTTGCGATCTCGGCATAGCTGAAACCTTTGGCGATGCCCCAGAGGATGTCGATCTCGCGCGGGGTCAGTCTTGCGGTGTTGAGTGCGGGGCCCGGGGGCGGCTCCGCCGAATTTTGCGTTCGCCGCACGATGAAACGTGCGATCGAGGCCGAGATCGGGGAATGGCCGGCGACCAGATCGCGCACGGTGGTGGCGATATCGGTGGGGAAAGCGTCCTTGAGCAGGTAGCCGGTGGCGCCGACCGTGATCGCGGAGATCACACTCTCCTCGTCGCCGAGCGCCGAGATCACCATGATCTCGGTGTCGGGAAAGCGCTGCCGGACCTCGCGGATCAGCTCGACGCCATGGCCGTCGGGAAGCTTGAGATCGGTGAGCAGCACGCGCGGTGCCGCCTCGCCCAGCGCTGACCGGGCCTCTCCCAGCGTGCCGGCGCTGCGCACCTCGTAGCCGGCCTTGACCAGCGCATCCTGCAGCCGCCAGCAGGTCGGCGCGTCATCCTCGACGAGGAGGATGGTGATGGCGTCACCCGTCTCGCCCTGTTCGCTCATGTCCATCGTCCCGCACCGCGTGTCCCCCGCGGCGCACGGCAAGTTTACCCGCAGCAGGCACGCCGCGACACCCATAATCATGGGGGCCGCAATGAGGCGGCGTCCCGGACGCCTACTGCTTCGTCGCGGCCGGTTTGTCCGTCGGCATCGGCAGGCTCGGCAGTCGCTGCACGATGATGCGCGCGGTGCCGGCATTGTTCTTGTAGAACTGCTCATAGGGCCCCTGGACCGCGTCGAGCATCGCCGGCCGCAACGCTGCCGGCAGCAGTGCTGGGTAAATCTGCACGGCGTCGTTGACGTAGAAGAACAGATCGCCGGCGTCGGGCGCGACGAATTCGGCCACCAGCCGTCCCGACAGTTTCTGGTCCTCCCAGATCGTGCGCGCCGTGGGATCCTTCGGCACCGGGTCGAAAGGTCCGAGCTTGCTGACAGCGAGCTTGAGCGGATTGTTGTCGGGGAGTGCCTCGAACTCCTTCGTCTTGTCCAGCTGGGTCGGATACCTGCCCTTGCGCTTGTCCGCATCGTCCTCGGCCGGAATGGTCGGATTCATCCGGCGCGGCAATTCCTCGGCCGGCATGACGTTGACGGCCTGCAGCGGAATGTCGCTCATTCCCTTCGTGCCGATGCGCACCACGGGCTGGAACCAGGCGGCGCCGAACTGACGGAGCGTCGGCAGGGCGAGGTAGTGAGGCGTGAAATAGGTCATGAAGCCGTTCGTGCCGCTCATGATGGTGCGGTCGAACCAGGGATCCTCGATCTCGACCCAGACGCGGTATTTGCGGCCCTTCTCGACCGCAAGGCCGCTCCACCAGCAAAACTCCCTCGTCGCGAAGCGGCCGGGCGCATCGACCGGCTCGTCGGGCACCGGCGTCCCGGCCTCCGGCCCGGGCGTCGCGCAGATATTTCCGGTCGCGGTGCGGGCCGTGAAGACGCTGGTCGCTCCGATTAGCAGTGCGGCGTAGAAGATGATGAACAGGAAGATGCCCGGCAGCACGAGCCTGACGAAGAACCAGCGGGCCGGCCCCGCATTCAGCCGCATCCATCGGGCGAAGCGGAGCAGCATGCCGGGCTCGTCGACATGCCGCCGGCTTGCCATGCGGTGCGGCCTGCTCCAGGCCAGCCGCGCGCGTTCCTGGATGGTGTCGCGCAGCACCGTGTTCCTGCGCCAGATCAGGTAGGTGATGGCCAGGACGGTCGAGGTGGCGAACGGGTAATACAGCGTGATGTCGAGCCACGGCGCCGCATAGGATGGCAGAACGTTCCTGACGAGATTGGCGAGCGGACCCAGCACGGCGCCAACGAGCCAATCGATGGTGGCGATGACGTGCAGCACCACCGTGCCTTGCAGACCGTTATCCTTCGACACCCCGATCAGGCTGCGGGCGATCCACGGCCAGACCGCGATCACGCCGACCATGAACAGCAGCGAGAAATAGGCGACGCGCCGCCACCACACGGTGTCGCGCGTGAGCCTGGCCATTTCGGCGCTGGGCGTGCTCATGCGCGTGAACGCTTCGGCCTCGCTTTCGCGCCGCGGGCCCTTGGCTTTCGCCAGATAGGCCTGCTTCATCACCCCGCGGGTACTGTCCGCGATGAGGTTCAGCTTGCTGCCGTCCGGCATCAGCACCAGCGCGTCCGCCGGCAGCATGATCGGCGCGTAGTCGTCGCAGCCGAACAGCATGCGTTCGATGACGGCGAAGTGCACCACCGGCAGCCCGCCATTGACCTCACCGGCGAGGACCGGGCGTGGTCCGTAACGATAGAGCACGGCGGCGCCGCTGCGCGAATCGTGCTTCGGTCCGATCGCCGATTGGTAGTCCCTGAAGTGCTCGATCTCGCCGTCCTGGAAACGGAGCCGGCCTTCGAGCTGATCGGTCATCCAGACCAGCGGCACGAAGGACAGCGTGGAATCCGGATAGCCGCCGCCGACGTCGGAATGGACGCCGGTGAACCACACCTCCTTGACCGTCTGGTCGGCCGCCAAATGGCTCTGGTCGATCCGCAGCGGATGGAAGGTGGTGCGCTCGTCGTCCAGCGCCAGCGCATGACAGATGTGCTTCACCTTGCGCGAGGGCCGGTGATTGCGGAACGAGATCGGCCAGATCGCCCAGTCGATCGCGACGCGCAGCTCCTCGATCGGGACGCCGAAGGCCTCGACCGTGTCGAACAGCCCCATGAATTCGATGTCGACGTCCTTGCGACCGTTCATCGCCGCCCGGACATCGGCGTAGGAACGGTGACCGCAGATCGAATGATAGAGATAGAGCAGGAAATCGCGGATGAAGCGCGCGATCCAGATCGTCGGCAGGCTCTTCTTCCATGGCACGGTGTCGCGGCGGTATTCCCGCCACGCGGCCATGGCGTTGCGCCCCATCTCCTCATGCGACACCGGCGTGCCTTCGATCTCCGCCGGCACCAGGCCCTGGCTCGCGATCATGGACGCCAGCGTGCGCGCGGTGAAGGCGCCGCGGCTGAAGCCGAAGATGTAGATCTCGTCGCCCTCGCGCCAGTTCCAGCACAGGAAGCGGTAGAGCTTGCGGACGTTGGAGGGCACGCCGAAACCGGTTGCGCCGTCGAGCGCGGCGAGCGGCGCCCAGCCGGCGGTGCCGACACCCTTGATGTAGTGGGTGATCTGGTCCGGCTGGGTGTGGTCGAGCGCCTCGTAGAGACGCCAGACGCTGGATTCCTGGGCTGTGAACGCATTGCCCGTGCCGTCGGCGAACAGCACCAGCTTGCGTTTCGACCGGGCGGCGTCGGCCGTCCCGCCGGCATTCATCCTGCTATGCGGGTGTTCCGGTCCGGCAGTATCAGCGGTCCGCGCGCCATCCTGATCTGGCATGGGCTCCTCCGGCAATTTCACGAGGAAGCGCTTCAGGCCCGAGCCGGCACTCCTCGGACTCAATCAACGATTGCGTTATAAAATGGGATGTATTCTGCGCATAGTCCCGCTGAGGTAGCAAGCAGGAACGCGCGGTCTCGCCGCGGTCGGACGTCGCGGAATGACGGTCGCGAAAAGCATTTGGTTTTGCTGGTCGGCGTGCCGGACGGCGAGGGGAAGCGATGTCGCTCTTCGTAGGGTGGGGTAGCGTCAGCGTAACCCACCTCTTCTGCTTCGGCGGATAGGGAAGTGGTGGGTTACGGCTTCGCCCAACCCACTCTACAAGCCTACAATGTCTCCACCCGCGGCGGCGGATAGCGCCGCGCCAGTGCCGACAGCGGCAGGTGCCGCTCGCCTTCCGGCAGCTCCAGAAAGGCCAGCACGAGTGGCCGCTTCCAGTCGCCGATGCCGAAATCCATCGCCGTCCATTTCTGCGGCTCGGGGCCTTCGAGGCCCCGGACCCAGACGAAATAGCGGGGGAGGTCGTCGGAGTCGGCTTCCGTCGTGCGTCTCCTGGCCATCAAAGCTGCTCGCTGCAACACCACGTTGCTGCAGGATATAGGTATCGACTTGGCGAAGTCGAACGCGCCGCCGATCGTTCGTTCCGGCACGCGCGCGGCCTTCTGCCGGCACAGCGCGTTGGGGAGGGCCGACGCTGGTTGCAGGCGGCACTTTCTCGTCACTGCCAGAGCCGACTCTCCGCAACCCGGTTGATGTCGGCGAGCCGCCGGTCGGCGTCGGCATTCAGGTCGATGCTTGCGACCAGCGCCAGCAGGCGGCGATAGGCGCCGTCGGCAATTTCGACCGGCAGCGGGGCCTCGTCAAAGGCCTCGACATAGCTGCCGACGAGACTGCTCAACAGGCGGCACAGGCCGCGCTGGGATGGATGGTCCCGGCCGAGCACCTCGAGTTTCTGCTGAAAGATCCGGAAGGTGCGCAAACCGTGGTGCTGCTGCGAAAGCCACGTGTGCAGGTCGTTCATGTGAGCCTCTTCGAATGACGGAAGAAGCTACCGGTTTATAAAGTGGGGACGGGAGGATGGGAAGGGATTGAGCTACGTTGAGCCAGTCCGTCTTCGCCAAGAGGCTTCGCCGGACACGCTTCGCCCTTCGGTCTCGCATGGCTGCGCCACGCGAAGCCCGAAGGGCGAAGCGTGGTGCCCCTGGCCGGTAACCGCCTAATGCCATAACTATTTGAATTTGAATTATTTTTCGTCGTCAATGGCGGCCGATACCAACAGAAATACCAACAAACCGACGCGCGGTATTAGCTGGCAAAAAAAAATAGCAGGCTCCCCGGCAGCAGGCACACCCCATGCCGTTCCGGTCTCCACAATCGCCCTGGCCGGCACCCCAATAAACCTTCAAGCAATTGATTTTATGCAGAAATATTTTATCCCACTTCTGATCCTACCAACGCTGCTATCAACATTGTTGAAGGCTGGCGAACATGGCACACGTCGCGGCCTGATCGCCGGCAAGCGTGCTGAAGCGGCCATTGCCGAGAACCCGCGGAAGTCCGACCGCGCTATTGCCGAGGAAATCGGGGGCAGCAATCGGAGCGTAAATCGCGCTCGCCATTCAACTGGGACACAAGACCCAGTTGCGAAGCGCGTCGGCAAGGATGGCAAGCATGGTCGAAGCCGCGAACGCCGCTAACCCAGGTCATATCGCCCGCGGGAGCGGCACGCTGGAACCAGGCCGGGGGAGTGGGAAGCTAATGGACAAACTCCACCCCGGCGAAAACACCGCGACGCCATACGAGGCGGCACGGGAAGCTCGTCCGAAATTCGTCGAAGGATAGGTCGAAGCCAGTCGACCGGATTGGAATATCTTTTAGCAGTACGCCGGCGCCAAGAACGGAAAGGTTTAACATCTTGCAGGGCGTGATGATCACGTCGCCTGGCAGCGAGAGCATAACCATCTGGTCCACCGTCTTGCGTGTGACGCGTCGCCGCTCAACACCCGTCCATTCGAGAGACACTTTCAGTCCCCTCAAGGTTAGCAGCATCACAGGGCGGGGTCGCCGACCAATGGGACGGCGACCCCTAGCCGGGAAGTCGCCGGTACGCGAGACGAGGACGACTTCGCGACTGCATCTAGCATCGTCGCCGGCCCCGGCGAGCGCAAGAACGTCCGTGCGTTAGTGTTACTTGGGCTGCTTAACGACGCTCCGCGAGGCGATGCCTTCAACACTTCGCAACGTCCGTGCGAACTCAGACCGTAGATGCTGCGCGTGCGCCGCATCCTTTGGCTCTGACAAAAACGCAACTTTCACGAGGAAGCGGTTCAGTAGCGATGCTATGGCGAGGTTGTCCGAGTGTTGCGAGCGCATGGCCGTGAGTTGCCGACGCATCTCAATAAGATCGAGGGGGGCGCTGTCTGACCGCCTTTTCAAATGCAACTCGCGCGAGATGTCCAATCAAATCAAACGAAGCCGCCGCGCCGAGTATATTGGCGCGACGGCTGCGCCATGGTGAACCCGAATGGGACTATGTCCGGTGCAAGAGAGGCTAACTCTCCTTAGCCCCGGTGCAATCGAAGACGCGGATTAAGCTTGATGTCGCCGCGGAACGTTAAATCTGGAACAAGGCTGCTGTCCCTGGCAGCATGCCCGCGCGTTCAGTTCGACGCCCTTGTCCAGCGACGTCCCGGCGAGGCGATTGATATAGATCCTCATTGCGCATCAGCTCGACACCACGGGCTGATCGTGCTGCCTAGGAGGCCAGCCGAAGATCGTATCGGCGCTTCAACCGATCGCTTGTGACCTTGGCAGCATATTGAATGCGGTCGAGATCGCCTCCGTCGTTCGCTATGACACACAATTGCCAGTTGATGCCCTGTGGTTGATAGGCCGCGTATTCGACTTCTACTGAGACGACATGTTCGGAGCCGGGGAAACTACGAATGTCCTGAAGCGCAATGCGTTCGAGGTCAGCCTTCGAAATTAAAGCTTTTGCCACCTACATCTCCTGATGTTGGCAAAGGGACGCCGAGCGGCACACCGTAGCCAACCGAACCTGCGCGGCTAAGTTCCTATGGGGGCTGCGATGCTTCGATCTTTAGCCCCGCCGCGGAGCGGAAGCGTCAATTGAAGGTAAAACCGCTTCGTGGCGTTGGCAGTAATGAAAGCCTCCAACGAATGTCGAAACGTCGTTGTTCGATGTTCCCTTTCCTCAGGCCTACTGTTGACGATCGCCGATGTCGAACGCGCCTAGACGGTAATCTTCCCCCACCGATTGCTCAGTCGTCGGCCGCGCGATCAAAGTGAAGGTCGCGTCGGGATAGCGCGTCCACACCTCAATGTCCTCTGAAGTGACGGTTAGATATCCGAAAGAGCACTTGTAGCGACCCGGCTCGGTTACCCGGCCGACTTTGTCCCACGTGATCTTATTAACGCGCATTCTTGCTCAATCGAAAAAGAAACCCGCTCCACTTTCGGGGAGCGGGCTTCTCCTGCCCATGCGTATCGCGCCCTGTCCGTTAAGCGCTCAACTAGCGTAGTTCGGATTGGTTTCCGCCCGGTTACTATTCGCAGTCAAGCGAACGAGGGCCGCGGTGATAGGACGTTTGTTGTGCTAGCTCCGCTCGTTCTCGGGCAATGATCCCGGCGGGGGTTTGAGTTCTTCTAGGCCGGCTTCGATCACCGCGAGTTCGTCTTATATTGCTTTGACAGCACTTTGTGGGTTGATGCCCGACACGGCTTGCAGCTCAGCGAGAACCTTGCGGCGATGCGCGAGTAAGTCCGTCAGCGCGCGACGGTCCCGCACCTTCACGTAGCCAGCGACGATCAGTTCCATGGCCTTTGACACGTTCGTCGTTTCCTAATCCGCGCCTTGCAGTCATCGCGGTTGGTAAAGCACCCTCAGACCAGCTTCTGTCATGCGGCATTCGATACCCGTTTTCGTTGAGCGTCGTTCGATCCAGCCATTTCGCAGAAGCGCAAGCTTGGTTCCGGGGGTGTCGGGCAACTTCGTGGAGGCGATCCAATCGACATCCCGCAGAAAGTTGAGAAATGCCTTTTGGTCAATTTCGTCTCAAGCGAGCGCTCTGTTTGCATTGCAACTAATTTTGCATTTGCATTCTTGAGGATCAGTTACCAACCGGGTGGAGTCGGCAATCTTTTCTAAATGGCTCGAAATTATGCTTCGAACATGGATCACGAGGGCGCATCGGCGGCTTGGTTCGTTCCGGCTCTCAGGCGAAGCTACGCTCGTCTAGCAGCGTGGATGACGCGCGGTAATCGCGCGCCTGAGCCCAGCCGCTTGCCGGCGCCGCCGCGCTCAGAGCGGCCAGCTCGCTTTCCTGATCCACCGAGACGGCCAGCGCCGCCGCGCATTTAGGCACTGCGAATGACGAACAGTCGCACATCAACGCGTCCGTGGTCGCCAGACGAAGAGGCGGAATTGCTCTCGCTCTTTAGCGCAGGTGCCACAGCTGAAGAGGTCGGCGAGCGGCTAGGCCGCACCCGACAAGCGGTTTACGCTCGCTTGCAGCGCTTTCAAAAACAGCGGGGACGAGCGAGTAGGACGAGTGGGAGGTTATTCGCTCAGTTGCCGGAGTGATCTAGAACGGCGATCAATCTTTAAGGTCGCAAGATCACATCTGCTGCGGACATGGGGCCGCGATCTGACCGCATCGCCCGTTAATCCGCTGACTAACTCTCAGCCGGTACATCGAAGGTTCAATTGCCTTCACTGCAAAAAGGCCCAAGCTATAGGCGGTCGCATTGAGGGCAACCGATGACCAGCCCGACTGATAGTGAATTGCGCGCCGCTGTGACCGCCGCCATTGAGCAGTGGAAGACTTCGCGCCAGCTTCCCCACCTGTCGCCAAACGATTGTGAGACGTTGAACAAGCTGATCATTACCGGACTTCAAACCGTGCTGTTCCAGCGTGCGAAGGCCTTCGACAAGCGCTAAGCCGTATAGCTTGATCAAACGACGCGATCTTTAATCGAAGCATGCGCGCGAAAGCCCGCGTTCATCCAAGCCCTTGCTTGGGTATGTCCAACCTTCATGGAGCTTTCGTTGCTCCACCACGCCGTGAATTTGTGAGCCGATGCTGGAAGCTTTCTTCTAAGTATCTCTTCCATTTCGGAGAAGGTTAGCCGAACGATTTGTCTGCGCTCGCTCAACAGCCGTTGATGCAATGGTTCGTAGATCGATTTTCGGAAGGTCATGGTCTCAGTGGCCGGCAAGGCAGAAATTCGCTCATCGTACACGGGCTCGCTTTCAAAATTCGGCGACCGCCAATCCGAGCCGGGGGCTCAGACGCCGTAGGCGCGACCAATCTGTTTCGTCATCGCGATCGCGGCTGCGGTATAGCGACCATCTGACAAATAGTGATCGTACGTCGTTAAGAAGAGGAGCGCCAAGAGCGCAATCAGAATTCCCTTGCACATAGCGGACTTCTCCAGCGAGGAGACTGCCAACCGAGTGTAAAATCGAAATGGAACAGGTACTTCCAAGGGAGCCGCGGTGCGGCGATTACAACCATCTCAGCATTGACGAGAAGCCGCAATTTTCGGTTAACTCGTTTCGGACCGACCTCGCAGCTTCTGCCTTTGGCACTGCGTCGCGGCGAGGCGAACTAGTGCGCCGCAGCGACGAATTTTT